>JADLDB010000036.1 GCA_020846875.1 Myxococcales bacterium
AAGACGCTCAGCGCCCGGGTGGCGAAGCGCGACTTCGAGGTGGTGAGCCGGGTGTGGACGGAGTTCGACCGCGAGCACGACGTGTACCCCTACTTCCACTCCAGCCAGGTGGACGGCGGCAGCAACTTCATCGGCTTCGCAGATCCCGAGCTCGATCGCCTGCTGGAGGCCGTGCGCAGCGAATTCGACGCGAAGAAGCGCCGCGAGCTGGAGCGGGCGGTCCACCGGCGCCTGGTGGAGACGCAGCCCTACCTGCTGATGACCAACCGCCAGACGCTGGACGCCGCGAAGCAGCGCGTCCACGGCCTGAGGCCCTCGGTGGCCTGGTACGACCTGCGCGAAGTGTGGGTGCAGCCCTGACCTTGTGGAGAGGTGCGTGCATGTGACGCGCTGCGCCCCGTATACTGCAGGACAGCTTTCACGCGCTCTTCGCCCCGTGCCGTACCTCGCGGTCCCATCCCGCGGCGGGGAAGAATTCACACCCCGGCCGACACCCGACGCTTCACGCAAGGGACCGACAACTCCATGAGCACCAACCACTGGGCGCAGAAGATCGCCTCGTTCCAGGACAAGAAGACGTACCAGTCACTGAACTGGGAAGGCAGCTTCGACGAGTACCTGGACATCGTGCGGCAGAACCCACGCGTCACGCGGACCGCCTACCAGCGCGTGTACGACATGATCCTGAGCCACGGGAAGACGGAGTACATCGACAACAAGAAGCGGCTGGTGCGCTACCACTTCTTCTCCGACGAGCAGCACAACGGGCGCGACGCGGTGTTCGGCCTGGACGTGCCGCTGATGAAGCTGGTCAACGTCTTCAAGGCGGCGGCGCACGGCTACGGCGCGGAGAAGCGCGTCATCTTGCTGCACGGGCCGGTGGGTTCTTCCAAGTCCACCATCGCCCGGAGCCTGAAGCGCGGGCTGGAGGACTACACGAAGACGCCCGAGGGTGCGCTGTACACGTACCAGTGGGTGTTCGACGAGAAGACGACCCTGCCGGACGGCTCGGTGTTGCACGGCCGGATCCCGTCACCGCTGCATGAGGAGCCGCTCAAGCTGATCCCGCGGGACATGCGCGGCAGGCTGTTCCCCGAGCTGTGCCCGCCGGACAACGGCTACGCGATCCCCGACATCGGCGAGTTGAACCCGCACTGCCGCTTCATCTTCCGGCAGTTGGTGGCGAAGTACGACGGCGACCTCGAGAAGGTGTACGGCCACGTGCGGGTGAAGCGGCTCATCTTCTCGGAGAAGGATCGCATCGGCGTAGGCACTTTCCAGCCGAAGGACGAGAAGAACCAGGACTCCACGGAGCTCACCGGCGACATCAACTACCGGAAGATCGCCGAGTTCGGCTCCGACTCGGATCCGCGCGCGTTCAACTTCGACGGCGAGTTCTGCGTCGCCAACCGCGGCGTGATCGAGTTCGTCGAGATGCTGAAGCTCGACGTGGCCTTCCTCTACGATCTGCTCGGCGCGACGCAGGAGCACAAGATCAAGCCGAAGAAGTTCCCGCAGACGGACATCGACGAGCTGATCATCGGCCACACCAACGAGCCCGAGTTCAAGAAGCTCGAGTCGAACGAGTTCATGGAGGCCCTGCGGGACCGCACGATCAAGATCGACATTCCCTACATCACGAAGCTGTCCGAGGAGATCAAGATCTACGAGAAGGAGTTCAACCCGCGCCGCATCAAGGGCAAGCACATCGCCCCGCACACGCTGGAGATGGCGGCGATGTGGGCGGTGCTGACGCGGCTCGAGGAGCCGAAGAAGCACAACCTCTCGGTGCTGCAGAAGTTGAAGCTCTACAACGGCAAGACGCTGCCCAACTTCACCGAGGACAACATCAAGGAACTGCGAAAGGAGGCGGCGCGCGAGGGCCTGGAGGGCATCAGCCCGCGCTACGTGCAAGACAAGATCTCCAACGCGCTGGTGAGCGACAAGTCGGAGTCGTCGATCAACCCGTTCATGGTCTTGAACGAGCTGGAGACGGGCCTCAAGAGCCACTCGCTGATCCCCAGCGAGGACACGCGCAAGAAGTACCGCGAGCTCTTGAACGTGGTGAAGCAGGAGTACGAAGACATCGTGAAGAACGAGGTGCAGCGGGCGATCAGCGCGGACGAGGACGCGATCGCCAAGCTGTGCTCGAACTACATCGACAACGTGAAGGCCTACACCCAGAAGGAGAAGATCAAGAACAAGTACACCGGCCTCTATGACGAGCCCGATGAGCGGCTGATGAGATCGATCGAAGAGAAGATCGACATCCCCGAGAGCCGGAAGGACGACTTCCGCCGGGAGATCATGAACTACATCGGCGCGCTGGCGATCGAGGGCAAGGTCTTCAACTGGCGGACGAACGAGCGGCTGCAGAAGGCGCTCGAGCTGAAGCTGTTCGAGGATCAGAAGGACAGCATCAAGCTCAAGACGCTGGTCAGCTCGGTCGTCGACAAGGAGACGCAGGAGAAGATCGACGTGGTGAAGAGCCGGCTGATTAAGAACTTCGGGTACGACGAGGAGTCGGCCACCGACGTCTTGAACTTCGTCGCGTCCATCTTCGCGCGCGGGGACGCCAAGGAGTGACGTGCGACTCAGCAAGACCGGCGCATGCACCAGTGAAACCGCGTGCTCGCACCTGAAGGTCAAGTCTCTGACCAAACTCAGCCCAAGAAGAGGGAATAGATGTCCAAGTTACTATTTCTTCACCTCGCTCTGTTTGCCGTAGTCTCCGGCAAGGCTCTGGCCGACGACGAGTGGTCGTCAACGGAGACACGCGCTCAGTGGCTCGACCAACTGGGTAGCGAGGCAGTCGGCGAAGACCGCCCAGTTGTCTTGTTCAATCGCGCTGGGGCAATTGCTGGACTGTCGGGCAAATTCATAATCGCCAGCAAGAAGCCCGCCAGCGTTCGCGACTGGGTTCATGCCCATCGATTGATGTTCGGCCTCACCCCGGCTGAATCTCTCGAGCTTGACAAGATCACGCCGTTCTTCGAGGCAGAGCCTGACGGGACAGAAAACGTCTTGAATGTTCAATCTGGCGCTGTGTATTGGTTCTCAGTGATTGCACAGGACACACGAGCCGATGCGGGCGCGTTAAAGGTAATCGTCGACTTGAGGAACGGAGTGATCGTCCGCGGAGTCTACAGCGCTCACCAGCCAACAGTTGAGGGTTACGGCTACGCGACCGCTGAATTCACTGAATCCAAAGCCTGGGATGTTGTTGAGGCCTATCTCGGCGCTCCTGTTGAGTACCGCTCCTCAGCCCAGCGTTCCTGGACAAGCGTCAGTTGGCTTCTTAACAGGGCGCCAGCAAGGAAAGAGCTATTATGGATCCTCTCCGCCCAGACGGCAGGCGGCGACGTGGAGTCCTTCGTCGTCCATCCGAACCAGGGAGTAATTCACCACGGCTTCGGCAAGGCGAGCCTTGGCGCGCTCATTCCCGAGCTTCACCGGGGGTACGGCTCGGCTGGCCAGATCTACTGGGATTCCATGAGCAGCGCTGGCGGCTGTACGTCGCTCGGCCCCAACTGCACCAACCCCGCGTTTTCTGATTCCCAGTTCTCGCGCGCCGAAGTACCGCTTCTGTTGGAAATGTGGCGGAACCTCTCTCTTCAGAACTACAGTGGCACATATTTCGATTGGCCCTGGACCGAACCTGGGCGGGCCCCGCTCAAGGCAACTCAAGAGCTCTCGCCGATTGGCTCCGCACAGAAGCTCACGGTCGTGTTGGCTCACACCGGATTGGAGTGCAACCCCGCCTCGCCCCCCTGCAGCAACTACACGAGCATCTGGATGGGACCTGGGGATGTCTTCGTCGATCTGTATGGGCATGAGTTCGGGCACAGTTTCGTGAAAGACCTCAAGGCGACCTCGCACTCACCCACGGTTCCTTCCGGTGCGCTCACGGAAGCAATGGCGGACTATTTCGGAATTGTGCAGGAGGACTTCAGGCTGAAACTCGCCGATCCAAACCCAACTGCGCTACGCACTGATTTCAAGATATCCTCTGTCAGTGCGGGCCTGACCATCAATTGGGCCGCCGCCGGCTGCGTGCCGGCCTTTATTTCCTCACACCGAGGCGCGCTAGGACGCGGTTGGTACGAAGCATGGCGACGGATCTACCCCACACCGCACGCACGAAGGGACTTACTTTTTAGGGCTTGGCAGGCTTCGATTCTCCAAGCGTACTCGTACACTACGGACAGTTTTCCGACCGCCCTCGACATGGCTGCTGCGCAACTCTCAATGGCTTCGGACCCGCTGACCACCAGTCTGCCCTACCCAAACGCGGTACTTGCGGCGGAAGTTATCTCTGCTGGCGCCCCGGGATGCTGGTGACTGAGAAATTCACATTCTGCCTTGTGATTGCGTTAGCCACGCTGGGCTTTTCATGTTCAGCTCCCGCCGGAATCCAGGACGGATCCGTTGACGCGGGGGCTCCTGACGCATCCACAGATAGCGGTGCGGGGTTTGATGCCGGCGCCCCTGCGGATGGCGGGTTCGATGCCGGAGAACCGCAAGAATGCCAGACGTGCGCTATCGGATCTGACGACTGCGGCGTAATGATGTCGTGTCGGGAAGTCGGCCAGACTCTTGGCTACTGCGCCAGGTTCCAACCTGCTTGCGACGGTGGAGTGCCGGACCTAGCGTCGGCTCACGTCTCCTACACCACCGCATGCAGCCTGATCGAATGCAACGTGGATGTGGCATTTAATGCACTTTCTAACAATCAGATGCGCGTCCGCGTCTGGAGTTTGAATGCCGATGGCGGGCCCCTTGCGGCACTGGACACCGAGACTCCAGTTCCAATCGCAGCAGGGGCTTGGAGGGAACAAGTGACACAGTGCCTTCCGGCATCGTCGCGTCTGCAGGGAACAGATTGCCTTACCCACCAGTATCAAGTCCGGATCGACTTAACGCAGGACAGTGGTGCTCCGCACGCAGTCGAGTTTTTCACGGGTGGCAGTCAATTGCCGAGTATTGGCATTACGGAGAGCACCTTCCTGACTATCCGTGCTTCGTTGGATGTAGTGGCAGACGCGGGCTTGGCACCACGATGAATGTCGGCTGAACCTCGATATTGGTGGCAAACATGGCGCTTCGCATCGACCAGGACCACAGCCGCTTCAAGCAGATCGTCCGCGGGAAGATTAAGCAGAACCTCAAGAAGTACGTTCAGCAGGGCGAGATGCTGGGCAAGAAGGGGAAGGACTTCATCTCCATCCCCGTGCCCTTCATCGACGTGCCGCACTTCAAGCACGGCTCACGGCAGGGCGGCGTGGGCCAGGGCGACGGAGAGCCGGGCGACGCCATCGGCCAGGGCCAGCCGCAGCCGGGCGACGGCAGCGGCAAGGCCGGCGAAGGCGAAGGCCAGCACGTGCTGGAGGTGGACGTCTCGCTCGAAGAGCTCGCGCAGATCCTCGCCGAAGAGCTGCAGCTGCCGAACATCGAGCACAAGGGCACCGAGAAGATCGTCACCACGCGCATCAAGTACACGGGCATCAACACCGTGGGCCCACAGGCTCTGCGGCACTTCAAGCGCACCTACCGCGAGGCGTTGAAGCGCTCGATCGCGATGGGCACGTACAACCCGGACTTCCCGGTGATCGTGCCGATCCGCGAAGACGTGCGGTACCGCACGTACAAGCTGGAGAACCTGCCGGAGACGAACGCGGTCATCATCTACATGATGGACGTGTCCGGCTCGATGGGCGACGAGCAGAAGGAGATCGTCCGCATCGAGAGCTTCTGGCTCGATACGTGGCTGCGGCACCAGTACAAGGGCCTCGAGACGCGGTACGTGATCCACGACGCGGTGGCGCGCGAGGTGGACCGGGAGACGTTCTTCCACACGCGCGAGTCGGGCGGCACGATGATCTCCAGCGCGTACAAGCTGTGCCGCGACATCATCAAGGCCGATTACCCGTCATCGTCGTGGAACATCTACCCGTTCCACTTCTCCGACGGCGACAACTGGTCCGCGGACGACACGCGGCAGTGCATCGAGATCCTGAAGTCGGACATGCTCCCCGCGGTGAACCAGTTCGCCTACGGCCAGGTGGAGTCGCCGTACGGCTCCGGTCAGTTCATCAAGGACCTGCGCGAGCAGCTGGGCGACTCGGAAAAGGTGGCCTTGAGCGAGATCGCCGACAAGGACGGCATCTACGGCTCGATCAAGGACTTCCTGGGGAAGGGACGCTGAAGCGATGCCCAAGTCACTCACCCCCCGCCTGCAGGACCTGAAGAAGGAGATCGAGGGCTACGCGCGCGCCTTCGGCCTCGACTTCTTCGAGACGGTCTTCGAGGTGCTGTCCACCGACGAGCTGAACATGGTGGCGGCGTACGGCGGCTTCCCCACGCGCTACCCGCACTGGCGCTGGGGCATGGAGTTCGAGCAGCTCTCCAAGTCCAGCGAGTACGGGCTGTCGAAGATCTACGAGCTCGTCATCAACAATGATCCCTGCTTCGCGTACCTGCTGGAGGCGAACGCCGAGGTCGACCAGAAGCTGGTGATGGCGCACGTCTACGGCCACAACGACTTCTTCAAGAACAACTTCGCCTTCAAGTACACCAACCGGAAGATGGTCGACGAGATGGCGAACCACGCCACTCGCATCCGCCGGTGGATCGACAAGATCGGCGTGGAGAAGGTGGAGGACTACGTCGACACCTGCCTCTCGCTGGAGAACCTGATCGACCAGCACGCGCCGCACATCAAGCGCAACCCCGATCCCCGGGTGGAGAAGGAGCAGGTGAACGTCGCCCCCACGGGGATCAAGGTCGACAAGGAGTACATGCGGCCGTACATGAACCCGGCCGAGTTCCTCGAGAAGCAGAAGCGGCAGGTCGAGGACGAGAAGAAGGCCTCGAAGAAGTTCCCCGAGCGCCCGCAGCGCGACGTGCTGGCGTTCCTGCTGGAGCACGCGCCGCTCGAGGACTGGGAGCACGAGATCCTCTCCATCGTGCGCGAGGAGGCCTACTACTTCGCGCCGCAGGGCCAGACGAAGATCATGAACGAAGGCTGGGCCAGCTACTGGCACTCGACGATCATGACCACGCGGGCGCTCAAGGATCACGAGATCGTCGACTACGCCGATCACCACTCCGGGACGATGGCCACCCAGCAGGGCAAGCTGAACCCGTACAAGCTGGGGATCGAGCTGTTCCGGGACGTGGAAGAGCGCTGGAACAAGGGCCGCTTCGGAAAGGAGTGGGACGAGTGCGACGACCTGCGCGCCCGCCGCGCCTGGGACAAGAACCTGGGCGGGGGCCGCGAGAAGATCTTCGAGGTCCGCAAGCACTACAACGACATCACCTTCATCGACGCCTTCCTCACGCCTGAGTTCGCGCTCGAGCAGAAGCTCTTCACCTTCAACTTCAACGACAAGAAGAACACCTGGGAGATCGCCACCCGCGAGTTCAAGAAGGTGAAGGCCAAGCTGCTCCAGCAGCTCACCAACTTCGGGCAGCCGGTGATCGACGTGGTCGACGCCAACTGGGAGAACAAGGGGGAGCTGATCCTTTCCCACCGGCACGACGGCATGGACCTCGACCCGGGCTACGCGAAGGAGACGCTGCGGAACCTGCAGCAGCTCTGGCGCCGGCCGGTGGGCATCGTCACCCGCGTGGAAGGCAAGAGCCTGCTCATGCGCCACGACGGGACGACGTTCAGCGAGAAGAAGGTCGAGCTGTAGGCCGTGGTCGGCCGCCCGCGTGGGCGTCTGGAAACTGTTCCCCACCGCGCGGCCCCGCTACACTGCTGTAGCCCATGCTCGTCCCGCTCGCGTTGGTCGCGCTCCTCTCGGGAGCCACCGACACCGCCGTCATCAAGAACCGCCGCATCGAGAAGCACCAGACCGTCGCCAAGGCCCTGTACGACGCTGGCCTCGATGACGTCACCGTCGACGCCGTGCACGGCGCGCTCAAGGCCGCCGAGTTCGACTTCCGCAAGGCCCGCCCCGGCGATCAGCTGCGCTTCGTGTTGCGTGGCGGACAGCTCGACGTGCTCGACTACCGCCGCAGCCTGCTCACCGAGTGGCAGGTGCGCCGCGACGGCGAGAAGTACGTCGGCAAGAAGCGGGAGTTCGAGCGCGAGCAGCGCGTGGAGGTGGTGGAGCTGAACGTCGAGTCGAGCGTGTGGGACGCCGCCATCGCCGCCGGCGAGAAGCCCGACATCGCCGTCACCCTGTCCGACGTCTTCGCCTGGGACATCGACTTCTACCGCGACGTGCAGAAGGGCGATCGGATGCGCGCCGTCATCGAGAAGACCTTCCACAAGGGCCGGCTGCTCGACTACGGCAACGTGCTCGCCGCCGAGTACGTCGGCAGCAGCGTGGGCACCAGGCGCAGCTTCCACTACCGGATGCCCGACGGCACCGAGTCGTACTTCATGCAGGACGGCTCCAGCGCGCGGAAGACCTTCCTCAAGTCACCGCTCAAGTACGCCCACGTCACCAGCAGGTTCGGCGGCCGCCACCACCCGATCCTCAACTACTACTCCAACCACAACGGCGTGGACTACCACGCGCCGGTGGGCACGCCGGTGTGGGCGGTCGCCGACGGCACCGTCACCCGCGCCGGCTACGAGACGGGCGGCGGCAACACCGTGTGCGTCAAGCACGTGATGAGCTTCGAGACCTGCTACCTGCACCTCTCGAAGATCAGCGTGAAGGTCGGCCAGAAGGTGTCCCAGAAGGCCGTCATCGCCGAGTCGGGCAACACCGGCAAGCTGACCACCGGCCCGCACCTGCACTTCGGCATGAAGCGCGGAGGCGGCTGGGTGAACCCGCTCAACCAGAACTTCCCCCGCGCCGATCCGCTGCCCAAGGCGCTGCTCCCCGACTTCCAGGCGCAGATCGCCGACGCGCTGACGAAGCTCGACGCCAGCCCGGTGGCCGCCTTCGGTACGAAGTAGCGCGCGCGCGCCGGATCGGGGAAGTTCCCCGCGTGAACAGCCCTGGACCCAAAGGAACGAGCGACGCGGTCGATCTGCGCACCGGCCGCACGCCCGACGCCCTGCGCCGCTCCTTCATCGAGCACGTCGAGTTCACCCGCGGGAAGAACTTCGACGCCGCCAGCGCGTGGGATCGCTACGTGGCCCTGGCCACCACCGTGCGCGATCGCCTCGCCAGCAGTTGGGTCCGCACCAACAAGCGCCACCACCTGCAGGACGCCAAGCGCGCGTACTACCTGTCCGCCGAGTACCTGCTGGGCCGCGCCCTGGGCAACAACCTGATCAACATGGGCCTGTGGGACGCCACGCGCGAGGCGCTGTCGCGCTTGAGCGTCGATCTCACCTCGCTCTTGGAGATGGAGCCGGACGCCGGGCTGGGCAACGGAGGCCTCGGCCGCCTCGCCGCCTGCTTCCTCGACAGCCTGGCCACCCTCGACTACCCGGCCATCGGCTACGGCATTCGCTACGAGTTCGGCATCTTCACCCAGGACATCGTCAACGGGTACCAGGTGGAGCGCGCCGACGAGTGGCTCCGCTTCGGCAACCCCTGGGAGTTGGTCCGCCCCGATCGCGCGGTGCCGGTCCGCTTCTACGGCCACGTGGAGAACTCGGTGCTGCCCGACGGGCGCCCCCACGCCCGCTGGGTGGGCGGGAAGACGGTGATGGGGATTCCCTGGGACTCGCCCATCGCCGGCTACGGCGCCAGCACCGTCAACACCCTGCGGCTGTGGCAGGCCCGCGCGTCCGCCGAGTTCGACTTCGCGCTCTTCAACGACGGCGACTACGAGCGCAGCGTGGTGGAGAAGAACGACTCGGAGGTGATCTCCAAGGTCCTCTACCCCAACGATCAGAACCAGGCGGGCAAGGAGCTGCGGCTCAAGCAGGAGTACTTCTTCGTCGCCTGCTCCATCGCGGACATCATGCGGCGGTACCTGAAGAGCCACTCCGACTTCGTGAACTTCCCGAAGAAGGTGGCCATTCAGTTGAACGACACGCACCCGGCCATCGCCATCGCGGAGTTGATGCGCGTGCTGGTGGACGAGAAGCGGATCGGCTGGGACGAGGCGTGGTCCATCACCCAGGCCACCTTCGGCTACACCAACCACACGCTGCTGCCCGAGGCGCTGGAGCGGTGGCCGGTCGGGCTGTTCGAGCGGCTCCTGCCCCGCCACCTGCAGATCATCTACGAGGCCAACCAGCGGCACCTGCGGCAGGTGCAGATCCAGTGGCCCTTCGACCACGAGCGGCAGGCCCGCATGTCGCTGGTCGAGGAGGGCAAGGAGCGCATGGTGCGCATGGCCTACCTGGCGGTGGTGGGCTCGCACTCGGTCAACGGGGTGGCGGCGCTGCACTCGAAGCTGCTCAAGGAGGAGACGCTCAAGGACTTCGCCGAGCTGTTCCCCGCGAAGTTCAACAACAAGACGAACGGCGTCACCCCGCGCCGGTGGCTCTTGTCGTGCAACCCGCGCCTGGCGAAGCTGATCACCGACACCATCGGCGAGGGCTGGGTGAAGGACCTGGACCGGCTCAAGGAGCTGGAGCAGCACGCCGACGACACGACCTTCGTGCAGGCCTTCGCCGCGGCCAAGCGCGCCAACAAGGAAGACCTGGCCGAGCACCTGCGCGCCCTGATGTGGGTGAGCCTGGACGCGTCGGCGATCTTCGACGTGCAGATCAAGCGGCTGCACGAGTACAAGCGGCAGCTGCTCAACGCCCTGCACATCATCCACCTGTGGGTGAAGGCGCGGCAGAGCCCGGGCAGCATCACCCACCCGCGCGCCTTCCTCTTCGGCGCCAAGGCGGCCCCCGGCTACAAGCAGGCCAAGCTGATCATCCGCCTCATCAACGGCATCGCCGAGGTGGTGAACAGCGACGCGTCGAAGACGGGCCTCAGCGTGGCCTTCGTGCCCAACTACCGGGTGTCGCTGGCCGAGCGGATCTTCCCGGCCGCGGATCTCTCGGAGCAGATCAGCACCGCCGGCATGGAGGCCTCGGGCACCGGAAACATGAAGTTCGCGATGAACGGAGCGCTGACGATCGGCACGCTGGACGGCGCGAACATCGAGATCCGCGAGCTCGTCGGGCCCGAGAACTTCTTCCTCTTCGGGCTGACCGCGGACCAGGTCGCCGAGCACAAGCGCGCCGGCTACGTCGGCCGCCAGGTGTACGAGGCGAACCCGGCGGTGCGCGAGGTGCTCGATCTGATCTCCACCGGCTTCTTCTCTCCAGAGGACCGGGCGCTGTTCCAGCCGCTGGTGGACTCGCTGCTGCAGGAAGATCGCTACCTGGTGCTGGCGGACTTCGAGGCGTACGCCCGGTCGCAGGAGGAGGCGGCGAAGGCGTACGCGGACCCGAAGCGCTGGTGGCGCTCGGCGATCCTCAACGTCGCCCGCATGGGCTTCTTCTCGTCGGACCGCACCATTCGTGAGTACGCGAAGGACATCTGGGGCATCGTCCCCGTCCGTCCGGAAGACGCGCAGTAGTCGCGCCTGGTTGCACGAGTGCGCAATTCTTGCGCCGGCTGAACGTCTGCGCCTCGGGGCTGTCTGGTCCTGGGGTTGCACGACGCGCGGCCCATGTCCTCGCGCTACGTGACGGTCGACGGGAACGAGGCGGCTGCCTCGGTGGCCCACCGCCTGAGTGAAGTCATCGCCATCTACCCCATCACCCCGGCCAGCCCGATGGGCGAGCTGTCGGACGAGTGGTCGGCCAACGGGAAGGCGAACCTGTGGGGCCAGGTGCCGCGGATCATCGAGATGCAGTCCGAGGCCGGCGCGGCGGGCGCGGTGCACGGCGCGCTTCAGGCGGGCGCGCTGACGACGACCTTCACCTCGTCGCAGGGCCTGCTGCTGATGCTGCCCGACATGCTGAAGGTCGCCGGCGAGCTGACACCGTTCTGCATGCACGTGGCGGCGCGCTCCATCGCCACCCACGCGCTGTCGATCTTCGGCGATCACTCCGACGTGATGATGGCGCGCCCCACCGGCTTCGCCATGCTGTGCTCGAGCAGCGTGCAGGAGGCGCAGGACCTGGCCGCCGTCTCCCACACCGCCACGCTCAAGGCGCGCGTGCCCTTCCTCCACTTCTTCGACGGCTTCCGCACCTCGCACGAGGTCAGCCGCATCGAGGCGCTGGGAGACGAGGCGCTCCGCGCGCTGATCGGCGACGAGGACATCGCGGCCTTCCGCGACCGCAAGCTGACGCCCGACGCGCCGGTGATCCGGGGCACGGCGCAGAACCCCGACGTGTTCTTCCAGGCGCGCGAGGCCTGCAACTCGTTCTACGACGCGATCCCCGGGCACGTGCAGGCAGCGATGGAGCGCTTCGCGAAGCTGACGGGCCGCGCCTACCGGCTGTTCGACTACGTGGGCGATCCCAACGCCGAGCGCGTGGTGGTGCTGATGGGCTCCGGCGCAGAGGCGGTCCGCGAGACCGTGGCGCACCTGAACGCGGCCGGCGAGAAGGTCGGCGCGGTGATCGTCCGCCTCTTCCGGCCCTTCGATCCGCAGGCCTTCTCGGGGGCCGTGCCGTCGTCGGCGAAGGCGCTCGCGGTGCTCGACCGCACCAAGGAGCCCGGCGCGCCGGGGGAGCCGCTCTACCAGGACGTGGTGACCGCGTTCGCCGAGCTGGGGCGTCCCCTGCGGGTGGTGGGCGGCCGCTACGGCCTGTCGTCGAAGGAGTTCACCCCGGCGATGGTGAAGGCCGTCTTCGACGAGCTCAAGAAGGACCAGCCGAAGAACCACTTCACGATCGGCATCAACGACGACGTCACCAGGCGCTCGCTCGCGTGGGACGAGGCCTTCGAGCTCGAGCCGAAGGACGTGACGCGGGCGGTGATGTACGGCCTGGGCAGCGACGGTACGGTGTCGAGCAACAAGCAGACGATCAAGATCATCGGCCAGGAGGCGGAGCGCTGCGCGCAGGGCTACTTCGTGTACGACTCCAAGAAGTCGGGGGCGATCACCATCTCGCACCTGCGCTTCGGGCCCCGGCCGATCCACAGCACCTACCTGGTGAGGTCCGCCAGCATCGTCGCCTGCCACTACGCGCCGCTGCTCGAGCGCCACGACGTGCTGGAGAGCGCAGCGCCGGGCGCCAGCTTCCTCCTCAACACGCACCACGCGCCGGACAAGGCCTTCGACTACCTGCCGCGCGAGGTTCAGCAGCAGGTGCTGGACAAGCGCCTCAGGTTCTTCGTCATCGACGGCTTCAAGGTGGCGCGAGAAGCCGGGCTCGAACGCTACATCAGCACGGTGATGCAGGTGTGCTTCTTCAAGCTGTCGGGCGTGCTGCCGATGGAGGAGGCGCTCGAGCACATCCGCCACGGCGTCGAGAAGGCCTACGGCAAGCGCGGCAGCGAGGTGGTGAAGCGAAACTTCGCGGCCATCGACGCGGCGCTCGCCAACCTGCACGAGGCGAAGGTGCCCTCGAAGCTGAATGGTGCCCTGCCCCGCCCGCCGGTGGTGCCGAAGGAGGCCCCCGACTTCGTCCAGCGCGTCACCGCGACGATGATGGCCGGCAAGGGGGACCTGCTGCCGGTGAGCGCCTTCCCGGTGGACGGCACCTGGCCGACCGGCACCACGCAGTGGGAAAAGCGCGCCATCGCGCTGGAGATCCCGAAGTGGGACTCGGCCATCTGCATTCAGTGCAACAAGTGCGCCCTCATCTGCCCGCACGCGGCGATCCGCACGCAGCTGGTCGACCCGAAGTCCCTCGGTGAGGCCCCGAAGAGCTTCGTCACCATGGACTTCAAGGCGAAGGACTTCGGCGCCTCGCCTTCGGGCGCGCCGTGGAAGTACTCGCTGCAGGTGGCGCCGGACGATTGCACTGGCTGCGGGCTGTGCGTGAACGTGTGCCCGGCGCGGGACAAGGTGAACCCGCGTCACAAGGCCATCGACATGAGCGCCATCGAGCCGCTGCGGGACGCGGAGCGCACCAACTGGAAGTTCTTCTCAGGCCTCCCGTACGTCGAGCGCACCGCGGTCGCCGCGGATCTCAAGGCGTCGCAGTTCCTCGAGCCGCTGTTCGAGTTCTCTGGCGCGTGCTCGGGCTGCGGCGAGACGCCGTACATCAAGCTGGTCAGCCAGCTCTTCGGCGATCGCATGCTGGTGGCGAACGCGACCGGCTGCACCTCCATCTACGGCGGCAACCTGCCCACGACTCCGTGGACGAAGAACCGTGACGGGCGCGGGCCGGCCTGGGCCAACTCGTTGTTCGAGGACAACGCGGAGTTCGGCCTCGGCATGCGGCTGGCCGTGGAGGCCCAGGAGCAGCTCGCCCAGTCCCTCTTGAAGCAGCTCGGCTCCAGCGTGGGCGACGCGCTGGTGAAGGCGCTCCTCGAGGCGAGCCAGGGCGACGAGGCGGGGATCGCCGCCCAGCGTGACCGGGTGGTGGAGCTGAAGAAGAAGCTGGTGGGCACAGCCGGGCCTGACGCGAAGAAGCTGCTTCAGCTCGCCGACGCGCTGGTGAAGAAGTCGGTGTGGATCATCGGCGGCGACGGCTGGGCCTACGACATCGGCTACGGCGGACTCGATCACGTCATGGCGACCGGCGCGAACGTCAACATCCTCGTGCTGGACACGGAGGTGTACTCCAACACCGGCGGGCAGGCGTCGAAGGCCACGCCGATCGGCGCGGCGGCGAAGTTCGCGGCGGCGGGCAAGGCGATCGGCAAGAAGGACCTGGGGTTGCTGGCCATGTCCTACGGCAACGTCTACGTGGCCTCGGTGGCGATGGGCGCGAAGGACGCGCAGACGCTCAAGGCCCTGCGCGAGGCAGAGAGCTACCCGGGACCGTCGCTGATCATCGCGTACAGCCACTGCATCGCCCACGGGTACGACATGGAGCGCGGCTGCGAGCAGCAGAAGCTGGCGGTCGACTCGGGCGTGTGGCCCATGTACCGCTTCGATCCACGCCGCATCGCCACGGGGGAGGCTCCGCTGCAGCTCGACGCGCCGCCGCCGAAGACGAAGGCCCGCGACTACATGAAGAACGAAGGCCGCTTCCGCATGGTAGGCCTGCGCGACCCCAAGCGCTACGAGGAGCTGGTCGCGGCCCAGGAGGAGTTCGCGGCGAGGCGTCGAGCGGTCTATGAGCAACTGGCCGCGGTGCACGTCACCCGCGAGAAGAAGGAGGCCTGACATGGGCGCGGATCTCTCGACGACGTGGCTGGGGCTCAAGCTGGAGCACCCGATCTTCCCCGGCGCCTCGCCGCTGGTGGACGACCTTGACATGGTGCGGCGGCTGGAGGACGCGGGCGCCTCCTGCATCACCATGCACTCCCTCTTCGAGGAGCAGCTGGTGGCCGAGCAGATGGCGGCCCACCGGCACCTCGACGCGTGGACGGAGTTGAACGCGGAGGCCCAGGGGTGGTTTCCCGCCACCGCCGACTTCGCGCTGGGGCCCGACACCTACCTGGAGCAGATCCGGAAGATCCGCGAGGCAGTGCGGATTCCGGTGGTGGGTTCGCTCAACGGCACCACGCCCGGCGGCTGGCTGGAGTACGCGAAGCTGATCGAGCAGGCGGGCGCCCACGCGCTGGAGTTGAACCTGTACGCGCTCCCGTCCGATCCCCAGCAGGCCGCGCAGGCCATCGAGCAGGAGCAGCTCCTCATCCTCCGCAAGGTGAAGGCCGCGGCGAAGATCCCCGTGGGAGTAAAGCTATCGCCCTTCTATTCGTCGCTCCCCCACTTCGCGCGCTCACTGGAGGCCGAGGGCGTGTCGGGCCTGGTGCTCTTCAATCGCCTGTACCAGCCGGACATCGATCCAGAGAGCCTGGCGCTCAGTCGCGTGCTGCACCTGTCCGATCCGTCAGAGCTGCTGCTGCGCCTGCGGTGGCTGGCGATCCTCTCTGCGCGCTTGAAGGTGCCGCTGGCCTGCAGCGGCGGCGTCCACGAGACGGAGCACGCGCTCAAGGCGCTGATGGCCGGCGCCAGCGGAGTCCAGCTGGTCTCGGAGCTGCTCAAGAACGGCCCTCGGCGGATCACCCTCATCCGCGACGGGCTGAGGATGTGGCTCGATGAGCACGAGTACGACTCGGTGCACCAGCTCGTCGGCAGCATGAACCTGGAGCGCAGCCCAGATCCGTCAGGCTACGAGCGCGCCAACTACGTCAAGCTGCTGCAGGGCTACCACCGCTGACTTCACTCGAAGACGAGCTTCCCGAAGCGCGGCAGGTGGTGAAAGTCGCCCACGAAGAGGGGGCTGAAGGCCTGCCCTTCGATCTGCGTGCGCCGCTGGAGGTGCTCCAGCCGGTAGGCGTTGAAGCGCCACACGTCGCCCTTCTGCGGGGGCAGGCGGGGCACGCCGGTGAGGTTCTTGAGGGGGATCTTCAGCTCCGCGGACCAGAACTCGTCCCGGTCGGAGTCGTCGTCCAGGGTGCCTTTCAAGAAGACGGCGGTCTGCATGCCTGACTCCCACTTCATGGCCGTGGGGAGATCGCTGCGGCGGGCCACGAAGCTGGCGTCGAAGTTCACGTTGTGGGGCGACACCTGCAGCTCATTGTAGGTGGCGCCGTCGCCGTCGGCGTCGAGGAACACCTCGCACGCGTCCTCGTTGTAGATGTCGTCGTCCTTGTTGCGCTTAGTGCCCCAGAGATCGGGGTCCTCGGCCCAGAAGGCGACGTAGAGGTACTCGTCGTCCCACAAGAGGCGCAGCGTCGTCTTCCGCGTCACGGGCCGCCCGTCGAAGCTGCCCTGCAGCACCGCCTCGGGGGCGGCCTTCCACGCCTCGTCGTCCAGCTTGCCGTCAATGACGGGCGGCCTCGACGCGCGCGGCATGTGGTACTCGGGCAGCGCGGCCAGGAGGGACTCGAAGCGCGGCCCCAGCACGCGGTTGTCGCCGTCAGACAGGGCCACGCTGTCCACCGCCAGCCGCCCGGAGTCATTCCAGAAGCCCAGCGCCAACTGCAGCGCGCCGGGGAAGTTCGGCATCTGAAAGCCGTGCGCGTCCTCCACCACCTTGCCCTTCGGCCAGGTGCCCAGCGGCGCCGCGCCTCCCTGGAGCTCGTGATCGAGGTTGCCCAACTGCCGCCGCGAGGCCGCGTCCAGCACGTGGACGAAGAAGCGGTAGCCCTGCGGGACGTCGCCGTCGGCGCGGAAGAAGTGCTTCAGCGTCACCTGATCGCCCGGCTTCGGCTTCGGCGGATCGACGACGGAGCCCAGGTAGGTGACGGCCCCGTTGGCCCACGTCGCTCCGCTGCTGAAGGTCAACGCCGGCGCCGCCTCCAGCATGCGCGCGCCGGGCGAAGCGCCTGGAGCTGGCGCCTTCGGCTCTTTCGGCTTCGGGCCCGCCTGCTCGTCTCGGCAGGCCACCACCAGCGCCAGTGCTACCCACACCCACCTGCGCGTCATTCGCATCGCGGTGGGCGAGACTACACGCCCGTCGGTTGGACGCAGCCTCATTCCAGAGGGTCCTGATTTCGGCGGGTTGGGGCGGCCCCGGGGTTGCTCGGCACCGGGCCATGCACCTCGAGATCGTCTTCGACAACGAAGTGATGCCGGTGGACCTGAGGGATGGGCAGGTGAAGGTGGGGGGCGGGCCGAAGGACGACATTCGCCTGGGGGGGCTGCCGCACGGGCTGCTCACGCTGACGCTGGAGAATGGGCAGGTGCAGGTGCAGTCGATCCGGAGCCTGCGGATCGGCAAGGCGCTCTTCCCCGCCAACGTCCCGCGGTTGGTGGTACCGGGCGAGGAGCTCAGGCTGCCCAACGACGTGGTGCTGCGGCAGCCGGTGGATCAGCAGCGGCGCGAGTCGCGCAAGCTGGCGGCGACGGCCTTCGTGGCGAAGGAGCTGTTGTCGGGCGACGTCTCGCCGGAGGACACGCGGGCGGCGACGTTCACCTGCGTCACCGGCTACGACAAGGGCCTCACCTTCCCCATCACCGCGGATGACTGCACCATCGGCCGGGCCGAGGACTCGCACGTCAAGGTACGCGATCGCGCCGTGTCCCGGCTGCACGCGCGCCTCCTTCGCCGCGGCAAGCGCTTCTTCTTGAGGCCGTCGTCGGACATGAACGGCACGTTCCTCAACGGCTCCCGGCTGAAGGCCGAAGCGCCGATCCAGTCAGGTGACGTGCTGGAGCTGGGGCAGACGATGTTGCGGTTCAACGGCCCGGAGCGCGCACCGGAAGAGCAGACGGCGGTGGTCTCCCCGGGGCCAGCGAAGCAGGAAGCGAAGCCTCCGCCCCCGCCCGCGGAGGAGGCGGCTGCGCCGGCAGAGATCGCCGTCGAGCCGATCCCAGTGCCGGTGGCCGATGAGCCCGCGGCTGCCCTCGACGCGGCGCCCGAAGCCAGCTCCACTCAGCCGCTGCCGCGCCGGCGCGTCCCTTCGGAGCTGCTCTTCATGGGTGTGGGGGCCCTGCTCGCCGCCTCGGGCCTCGCGGTGACGCTGGGGCTCTACTTCCTCACCCGCTGACGGACGCGCGTCAGAACGAGTTGCCGATGGTGAACTCAAACTGAATCGGCTGATCGCTGATGCGCCGGGTGAGCGGAATGCCCCACTCGAAACGCAGCGGCCCGATGGGGGAGAACCAGCGCACCCCGAAGCCGATCGCGTGGTACAGCCCCAGCGGCAGCACCTGGTTGCGGTTCAGTTGATCGGGCGTGTGCTCGAAGAAGTTGGCGCCCTTCGCGAAGGCGTTGCCCGCGTCGTAGAAGAGCACCCCCCGAATGCCCACCTTCTCGAGGATGGGGATCTCCAGCTCCGCGTTGAAGATGATCTGCTTGTTGCCGCCCACGCCGAAGGGCTGCACGCCCACGTCCGGGGTGGTGTTGCGGCCCACCAGCGTGGTGGGGGCGATGCTGCGCAGCGGGTAGCCGCGGATGGTGGTGATGCCGCCGAGGAAGTAGAGCTCGGAGGACGGCAGCGGGTACTCGGGGTTGATGTCCTGGATGAAGCCGACCTGCAGGTTCATCTTGAACACCGCGCCCAGGGGCAGGGGGAAGTACACCCGCTGGTAGGCGGTGATCTTGTTGAAGTTGTACTGGAGGTACTGGGGCGCCGGATTCAAGAAGGGCGGCGCCGTCTCGAACTGGGCGAAGCTGAGCCAGCCCGAGGTGGGAAAGAGGCGGTTGTTGCGGCGATCCCACGTGCCGGACACGCGCACCGCGCTGGTGATGCCGCTGCGGAACTGGTTGGACAGGGACACCGAGTCCACGAAGTTGCGGCCCGCCTCCAGGTACACCGACTCCAGCGTGTAGCCGACGTTCACGCTGAGCTCGTCGGGGATCAGGTAGTAGCCCAGGCCCAGGGAGCCGCCGGTGGCGGTGCGGATGAAGCCGAAGTAGTCCAGCTGGGTGCGGTAGGCGTCGATCGAGAAGATGTAGTTGGTGTCGAGGAAGTACGGGTCGAAGTACTGCAACTGGAAGAAGCTGCGCAGCGCCGACAGCTGCGCCGACGCCGACACCGACATGCCCCAGCCGAGGAAGTTCTGCTGGGCGATCTGCGCGGTGAAGATGAAGGACTCCACGTTGGAGAAGCCCAGGCCCACCTGGAACTGCCCGGTGGACTTCTCCTTCACCTCCACCTGCACCACCACGTGCTCGCTGTCGGTGCCAGGCTTGTGGGTCACCTCCACCGTCTCGAAGAAGCCTAAGGCGAAGATCTTCTCCTTCGAGCGGCGCATGCCGGTGCCCGAGAACAGCTCGCCTTCGAAGACGCGGCACTGCCGGCGGATCACCTTGTCGCGGGTCTTGGTGTTCCCGACGATGTCGATCCGCTCGATGTAGACCAGGTTCCCCTTCTGGATGTCGAAGGTGAGGTCGATGATCTTCTTCTCGGCGTTGACGCTGGTGACGGGGGTGACGTTCGCGTAGGCGAAGCCCTGATCATAGTAGACGTCGTTGATCGCCTGGATGTCGCGCGCCAGCAGCGACCGGTTGAAGACCATGCCTTCGCGCGAGAGGAGCGCCAGCTTCAGGTCGTCCTTCGAGCCGAGCAGCTCCCCGGAGAAGTCCAGCTTGCCCAGGCTGTACTGCTCGCCTTCCTCCACGCGGATGGTGATGGAGATGTAGCGCTTGTCCGGCGTGAGGCTGACGGTGGGCTTGTCCACCCGCACGTTGATGAAGCCGCGATCCAGGTACGCCATCTGGATCATCTGCAGGTCGCGCTGGAAGAGCTCCTCGCGGTAGGTGCCTTCGCTGGTGAAGAAGGACAGGTAGCCGCCTTCCTGCGTGGCCAGCAGCGACTTGAGCTCCGCGGGGTCGACCTTGTGCACCCCCAGCAGGTTGATCTCCTTCACCTCCACCTTGGCGTGCTCGTCGATGACGAAGACCAGGTCGACCTCGTTGCCGTCCTCCGAGGGCGTCAGCTTGTAGGTGACGTCGGCCAGGAAGAAGCCCTTCTCCAGGTACTTCTCCTGGATCTTCTTCACGTTCCGCTTCACCGCCGCGACGTCGAGGATGGTGAAGGCGCGGATGTCGATGACGTCCTTGAAGTCGTCCTTTCCCAGCTCGTCGTTGCCCGACAGGGACACGGTTCGAATCGACGGCTTCTCGGTGACGCGCACCACGTAGGCGATGCCCCGGGGCGTGCGCTGCACCAGCAACTGGAGATCCGAGAAGTACTTGAGCGCCCACAGCGCGCGCAGATCGTCGGCGGTGCGCGCGGGATCGAAGACGTCGCCCACCTTCTGCTTGAGGGCCTGCGTCACCGCCTCGGCCTCGACTCGCCGGTTCCCCTCGACGCGGATCTCCAGGATCCGATCGGCCTGATCCACCGGAGGCGGCACGTCCACCGCCTGCGCGCGCGCCACGGCCGGCAGGGCCACCGCCAGGGCCAACACCAGGGGCATGACGCGTTGCGTTTTCACGGCACTCGAAAGCGGCGCACCATAGGGGGAAAACCGGGGCGGGTACGAGCGAAAAGGCTTTCGATTTCAGGCCTGTGCAGCGACGTCCTCGGACGCGATCACCTGGCCGTCGAGCAGCCGCAGGCGCCGGGGCAGCGAGCGGGCCAGGGCCTCGTTGTGGGTGACGACGACGGCGGTGACGCCGAGATCGCGGTTCACCTCGCGCAGCAGGGTGTGAATGCCTTCGCCGGTGGCGGGATCGAGGTTGCCGGTGGGCTCGTCGGCCAGCAGCAGGGCGGGCTCCAGGATGAGGGCCCTGGCCAGCGCCACGCGCTGCGACTCGCCACCGGACAGCTCCCCGGGCTTGTGCTCGGCGCGGTGAGAGAGCCCGACGCGCTCGAGCAACCCCCGGGCGCGCTTCAACGCCTCCTTGCGATCCTTCCGCATGATCAACGCGGGCATGGCCACGTTCTCCACCGCGGTGAACTCGGGCAGGAGGAAGTGCGACTGAAAAACGAAGCCGATGGTGCGGTTGCGGAACTCGGCCACCTCGGCGTCGTTCATGTCGAAGACGCTCCGCCCCTCAAAAGTCATCCGGCCGGCGGCGGGCGCGTCGAGCGTGCCCAGCACGTGCAGGAAGGTGCTCTTCCCCGAGCCGGACGCGCCCACCAGCGACACCAGCTCGCCCTTCTCGATGGTGACGGACACGCCGCGCAGCACGTCGATCCGCTTCCCGCGCAGGAAGTACGTCTTGAAGATGTCCTCGACGGCGAGGAAGGGCGTGCTCATGGGCTATTCCGACTTGAGCCCATCCACGGGCTCGACCTCCGACGCCTTGAGCGCCGGGCTGATGCTGGCCAGGAAGGTGACGAGGATGGCGATCACCACCGACAGCGCCGTCTGGAACGGCTCGATGCGCACCGGCAGCGCGGGGATGTAATAGACCTGCGGGTCGAGCTTGATCCCCACCCGCTCGAGGAAGACGCACCACGCCAGCCCGGCGATGAGCCCCAAAAGTCCTCCCGCCACGCCGATCTGCAGCCCCTCGGTGAGGAAGATCTTCACGATCCCGCCGTCCGGCACGCCCAGCGCCTTGAGCACCGCGATCTCCTTGCGCTTCTCCAGCACCAGCATGATCACCGTGGCGACGATCAGCCCGGCCGCGACGATCACGATCATCGACAGGATGATCCCCATCACCAGCTTCTCCAGGCGCAGCGCGGCGAAGAGGTTCCGGTTCATCTCGCCCCAGTCCTTGGTGCGGTAGGGGTAGCCCTCCAGCGTGTCGCGGATCGCGTTCATCGTGCCGCGGGCGTTGTCCACGTCGTCCACCTTCACCTCGATGCCGGTGGCGCCCTTCACGTTGAAGAAGGTCTGCGCCTCCTCGAGGCGGATGTAGACGAACTTGGAGTCGTACTCGTACATGCCCGAGTAGAAGATGCCCGCCACGCGGAACGGGCGGCTCTTGGGCATCGGCCCCTGAGGGCCCAGCTCCCCGCCCACCGGAGACACCACGTTCACCCGATCGCCCACCACCACCTTGAGCGAAGAGGCCAGCTCGCGGCCCAGCAACAGCCCCGGGAGCACCACCCCAGCGGCGGCCTCCTTCTCCTCCGACGGCAGCTCGAGCATCGGATCGCGCTCGATGTCCTCCGCGCCCTGCTCGGGCTTCTTGTCCAGATCGGGCGTGGCGGGCTGCGCGTCGAAGCCGTCGAACCCCCTCAGGCGGCTGGCTGAGATCTTCTCGGGCTCGTCGAGCCACTCCAGCTTGCCACCCGGCAGGATGTACTCGGGCAGATCGGTGACGGACCCGACCGTCCTCGGTTCGATGCCCTTGATCATCGAGCCGGAGATGTTGCCCTCTGAGCTGATCATCACCTCGTTGAGGATGAAGGGCGTCGCACCCTGGACGCCGCGCACCTGCCTCACCTTGCCCATCACCTCGGAGTACTCCGGCATCTCCGGGGAGTACTTGAGGACGACGCCGTGCGAGTTGGTGCCGAGGATCTTCTTCTGCAGATCGGCCTCGAAGCCGCTCATCACCGACAGCACGATGATGAGCGCCATCACCCCGACGCCCACGCCGCCGACGGCCAGGGCGGTCATGGTGGTGGTGGGGCTGGGGCTCTTCTGCTTCAGGTGGTGGAGCGCCTCGGCGGCGGCGATGGGATCCTTCAGCCCGAGGTGTTTGATCCGCGTCCGCGCCACCACGTTGCCCACCGACTTGAAGATGGCCCAGGCGAGCAGCGGGGCGACCACCAGCGTCAGGAGCACCAGGCCGATCCCCGCCAGCAGCCTGGGCCGGAAGACGGACACGTGCCGGCTGGCGATGAACAGCTCGTAAGACGCGCGCAGATCGAGGCGACCCGACGAGGTGGACACGAAGCCGGCGTTGATCCCCAGGAAGAGCCCGACGATCAGCGCGGCGGTGATCAGCCAGTAGCCCAGCGCGGGCCGGGCCTCGCCGAGCAGCGACGCGAGGTAGACGATCTCTCGCAGCTTGTAGCCCACGCGCAGCATGAGCGCGGGGACCTCGTGCATCAGCGTGAGGAGGAGGGGGATCGGCAGGCCGAAGAAGACGATCGCCAGGGTCGCCTCGGGGGTGCCCAGCTTGCGCGCGTTGGCCGCGCCGCCGAAGCCGCCGACGAACGAGACGGCCAGCGCGAAGAAGAAGGCCACCGAGAAGGCCGCGGTCGGAGACAGCCCCCCCTGCGCTACCCCGCCCTGCACCGAGCCCTTCTCCACCAGCGCCATGTAGACGCCGATGAAGAGGACCTCGGCCAGGAAGACGCCGAAGCCGTACGCCGCCAGCGTGCCCCAGTGGAAGCCGACGTAGTTCGCGATCCGCGGGTGCAGGTTCTTCATGAGATCTCGTCGGCGGAAGGACGCGCGCGCTTCACTTCGTGGCCTGGGGCTTGAGCAGCGGGAAGAGGATCACGTCGCGGATGGAATGAGCGTCGGTGAACAGCATGGCCAGCCGGTCAATTCCAATGCCTTCACCGGCGGTGGGCGGCAGGCCGTGCTCCAGCGCGCGGATGTAGTCCGCGTCGTAGTCCATGGTCTCTTCCTGGCCGCGGGCCTTCGCGTCCAACTGGGCGCGGAAGCGCTGCTCCTGGTCGATGGGATCGTTGAGCTCGGAGAAGGCGTTGGCGATCTCGCGGCGCACGCAGAACAGCTCGAAGCGATCGGTGACGGCCGGGTTGGCGTCGTTGCGGCGGGCGAGCGGGCTGGTCTCCACCGGGAACTGGGTGATGAAGGTGGGCTGCACCAGCTCGCCTTCCACGTGCTGCTCGAAGAGCGCGCCGATCAGCTCACCCACGTTCATGTTGTCGAGGATCGTCTTCTCCTTCTCGCCCTCAGCCCTGCGCTTCGCCACGGCCTTGAGCTTGTCGGGATCGCCGAAGTCCTTCTCGGACAGCTCGCTGACCTTCTGGCGGATCGCCTCGATCATCGGGATGCGGGGCCAGCCCTTCTTGAAGTCGATGACGTCGGGCCCGTACTGCACCTTCGAGCCGCCGGTGACCGCCACGCAGGCCTGCGAGATCAGCTCCTCGGTCAGGTCCATCAGGTCCTCGTACGTGGCGTACGCCTGGTAGAACTCGAGCATCGTGAACTCGGGGTTGTGCTTGGTGCTGATGCCTTCGTTCCGGAAGTTGCGGTTGATCTCGTAGACGCGATCGAAGCCGCCCACCACCAGGCGCTTCAAGTACAGCTCCGGGGCGATCCGCATGTACAGCTTCAGGTCCAGGGTGTTGTGGTGGGTGATGAAGGGCCGCGCGGCGGCGCCCGACACCAGCGGGTGCATCATCGGCGTCTCGACCTCGAGGAAGTCGCGCTCGTCGAGGAAGTGACGGATGAACTGCACCAGCTTCGTGCGCTTCTTGAACGTCTCGCGCACGCCGGGGTTGGACAGCAGGTCCACGTAGCGGCGGCGGTAGCGCTCCTCCACGTCGGCCAGCGCCTGCTTCTCGGCCCAGGCCTTCGCCTCCGCGTCGTCGCCCTTGGAGAACTTGCCCGGCAGCGGGCGCAGGGCCTTGGTCAGCGGCCTGAGCTCGGTGGCGGCGATGGTCAGCTCGCCGGTCTTCGACTTGAAGACGGTGCCCTTCACGCCCACGAAGTCGGCCACGTCCACCAGCTTGAAGGCGGCGAACGCGGCGTCGCCCAGCGCGTCCTTCTTCACATGGACCTGGATGGCGCCGGAGCGATCTTGCACCACGATGAAGGCGGCCTTGCCGAAGTCGCGAAGGCTCACCACCCGGCCGGCGAGGGTAAAGGGCCCGGGCTTCTGCTCGTCGAGCTCCTGCGCGGACTTCCCCGCGTGGTTCGCCAGCAAATCACCGGCCAGGTGGGCCGCCGCGAAGCCGTTCCCATACGGGTTGATGCCCTGCTTGCGCCAGGCGTCGGCCTTCTGCGCGCGCTCGGTGTAGATCTTCTGCTCGATCAGCCCTTCGTCGGACATGGCGCCCGGCACTCACCACGGGGCACGGCAGCGAGCAAGGCCTTTGAGGGAAGCTTTCACCTCAGGGGCAGCACCACCCGGTCGCGAGCGCGAACGGCTCCGTCACCCCCGGCGCTTCCCGGTAGAGGAGCGTGCTGCCGGGAGCGAGGAGCGCGCACAGCGGTTCCTGCGCGGTGTCGTAGCTGGCCGCCGACGCGCCGACGCGCAGGTGCCGCACCGCCAGCTCCGCGCACACCGTGCAGGCGACGGCCCGCCCTTCCGCGTCGAGGAGCGGATCGGCGGCGTGATCCTTGAGCCTGCGCAGCGCCGCGTCGTCCAGCGCCGCGCACCACTCGGCCGCGTGAGCGCGATGGAACAGGCGCCCCAGGTGGGTGGCCCGCGGGTCCGCGCTGCTCCACGGCAGCGGAGGATCGACGTAGGCCGGAAGCCCCGAGTACTGGCCGTTGGGCTTCGCGCCGAGCAGCTCGCCCCACTGGCCGTCGGCGACGTCGGTGGACAGGGGCTCTTCCTTCGCGCGGATCCGGGTCATGGTGACGAAGCGCGAGAGGCCGAGCCGGAACTCGGTGCGCACCTGGTTGGACACCGGCACCTTGCCGGTGCTCCTCGCCACCTGGGGGACCAGCCGCGTGACAAAGCGCGCGTCGAGGGGGATCGCCGCCTGCGCGCCCGCCACCTTGAGGTTGATCGCCGCGCCGCGCGCCATCGCCTGGTTGGTGGCCCGCTGGCCGAAGCAGGTGGCGCTGGTGGGGTCGACGGACACCAGCCCGGCGCCGGGCATCGCCGGCCCGTGGCTCTCTCCCGCCGCGCGGTACACCTCGAGCATCCCCGAGGCCGCGCAGGAGAAGAACGTCTGGGACTGGGTGTCGTAGAGCGCGTTGGCGCTGAAGGGCGCCAGGTAGAGCAGGTAGTTGTCGCCGATCCCGTTGGCCAGGGTGCCGCCGGCCGTCATGAAGCGCACGTCGGCCCACGGCGCACACAGCGCGTCGTTGACGTCGTAGCCGGTCCAGGAAGGCACTGCCTGCAGCACGGTGCGGGCCCCGTGAAAGAGGCCGGCCACCAGCGCCACCAGCACCGCGCGATCGCGGCGGGCCTCGTCGTCGACGCCGGGGAAGTCGGCCAGGCTGGCACCACCCCAGCGCTGCCACATGTGCCCCATGCTCCAGGCGTCCTGCAGGAAGTGGTGGCCCACCGCCTCGTACGCCAGCGCTTCCCACTCGCACGCCCGGAGGAAGGCGTCGAAGCGCCCGCCCTCGCCCGCTACCTTCAGCTTCATCGCCGCGCACTGGGCCGCCCGGCCGAGCGCCAGCGCGTGGTAGTGCGCGTAGAAGCGCTGCGACTGGGGCACGAAGTGGTTGGCGTTGACCGGCCCCATGTGCGCGGCGAAGTCGTGGCAGTCGGTGGCGTCGCTGGCGCCGGACAGGGGGCACGTCTCGTGGCCCGCCGCCCAGTCCCACAGCGCGTAGGAGTAGTCGGGCAACTGCGCCAGCTCGCCCGGCGTCAGCTGGCGAAAGCGCATGCGGGTGGCGGCCTCGAAGGCCGAGGGGATCAGGGTGGGCGTCACCCCACCGTCCACCGCCACCGTGTCGCTGGTGGTGAAGACCTGGAGCGGCATGGTGGCCGACAGCGCCGCGGGGAGGCCCGCCAGCTCGCGCGTCGCCTCGAACAACAGCCGGTGCTCGTCGTAGCGGCCGATCCACCGGTGCCGCGCGGTGTCGAGGCCCGTGGGCCGGCAGGCCTCCGCGTCCTGCGACTTCAAGGCGGATGGATCCTGCGCCGGGTTGGCGAACACCGAGCAGGCCGACTCCCAGGCCCGGGCCGCGGGGGCGGCGCAGAGCACCACGGCAATCAGCGCGCGCCTCATGGGGCCTCCAGCATCGCGCGCACCCCGGGGAAGCAGTCCGGCTCGAGGAAGAAGACGCGCTCGAAGGCGCGGTTGGGCAAGAGGCCTCCCTGCACCGCCGCCGCGAAGGCCGTCTTGCACGCGGCCGGACAACAGGCGGCCGACTCCGTCCAGGGCGTCTGGGTGGCGCAGGAAGGTACGGCCTCGAGGCAGGTGCCCAGGCCGACGCTGCCGGGCGCATAGCAGGTGGTGACGACGTCGGTGCACGAAGCCAGCGCGGTGAGCGCGTCGGAGGCGTCGGGATCGAGCGCCAGCCGCCCTCCGGACAGCTCGGTGACCAGCTTGAGGGAGGAGTCCGGCAGCGCGGGCAGCCACTTCAGCTCCAGGTCCGGCACGGTGGCCGGCGGGGGAGGCTTGTCCGGAGGCTTCGTCGGATCCGGGTTGATCCAATCGCAGCCCGTCAGCGCCAGGGCCAACAGCACGACACGCCAGTGCATCGACTCCCCTTTCCGGCCGCGGGGTACCTCGCAAGGCTAGTGCCGGAAGGGGCGCGTCCGAAACCTGCGGCGCGACACTGATGGGAGTGCGCACGTCTTCGCGCAGCAGGGCGCTGGTGTCGTGGGGTGAGGTGGGATGATCTCCGCCAGCGCCGTCAGGGGGAGGCGAGCAGCATGAACATCGCCACCAGCACCGCGATGAGCAGCGGGATCACCACCTCGGCGGGTACGCGGTAGGCGGCGTGCAAGTCGCGGGTACGCACGCCGAAGCGGCGGCGGCGGGTGCGGCGGAGGATGAGCGACGCCAGGGCCTCCGGTGCCTTCTCCTTCGGGTCGCCCTGGAGCAGGCCCACCGTCTTCTTGTAGCGCTCGAAGCGCGCCTTCAGCTCGGGGTTGACCCCCAGCTCTTCTTCGAAGGTGGCGGCGTCGGCGGCGGCCAGCGCGTCATCGACGGCCCCCATGAAGAGCCGCTCCACTTCGGTCTTGTTCAGTTCGCGACGCACGACGTCAGTCTCCTCGATCGGCGAGGCTTTCCTCAAGCTTCGCCAGGATTCCAGCCAGCTTCTCCCGCGCGCGGTGCAGCCGGCTCTTCACGGTCCCTTCGGGCAGCTCGGTGATCTCCATGATCTCCTCGTAGCTCAGCCCCTCCACGTCTCTCAAAACCACCAGCGCGCGCTGCTCTTCCTCCAGGTGGGCGATGGCCTTGTGGACCAGCTCCCGTTCCCGCTGCGCCGACACCGCGTCGTCCGGCCGGGACGAGCCACCCAACGACTCGGTGATCGACAGCTCGTTGGACTCGCCGAACTCGTCGCTGCGCCCGCGCCCGCGCCGCTTGAGGTACTTGAGGCGATTCAAGCAGTGGTTCCGGGAGATGCGGAAGATCCAGGTGGTCAGCTTCGCGTCGGCGCGGAACTTGTCGAGGTGCTGGTGGATGCTGAGGAAGATCTCCTGGGTGAGATCGAAGGCCTCTTCGCGATCGCCCACCATGCGCACACAGAAGTCGTACACCCGGTGCTGGTGGGTGCGGACCAACAGCTCGAAGGCGGACGAGTCGCGGCGGCGCAGCCGGGCGATGAGCAGGCGGTCCGGGTAGTCCCCCGACTCCTCCTGCGCCGCCGGCGGCTCCACCACGTGAGCCGGCAACTCCAGCACGTCGCTCGGCACTTCGTCCTCCCGCCCAGGCATCGGCCCGATCGTAGGGGCTCTGACACCCTGCGGGGTACCAGGTTCCCAGCCCAAACTTGCTTGTTGTTTAGGCGGGTTACCTGACCCTGTAGGCCCCAGTCTTCGCATCGACGGTGAAACGGGCCGGGCGGCGGGAAGTTTCGAAGCCGTCGAAGGCGGGCTTGAGCTCCTTCCAGAGGGCGACGTGGGGGCTGCCCTCGAGGGCGCTCATGGCTTCGTCGGTGAGGCGGCGGGGGAAGATGTCGAAGCGGATCGGCCGGATGCGGGCGTCGAGGGCGAGCAGGTACACCTCTTCGATCGGCCCATCCTCGATGGCGATGCAGCCGATGCTGGCGCAGCTTCCGTGCAGGTAGATGAGCCCGCCGGGGCGCTCGCGATCGCTGCGCAGCCGATCGGACGCGTTGGGGTAGGACACCTTCATCGAGAGGTGGAAGTTGGAGGTGGGGTTGAACTCGGGCACCACGTAGAGCCCCTCGGGGACCTGCAGGTCACCCTCGCGGCGCTTGGGCCCCAACTCGCCCGACGCGGCGCAGAAGGGGTAGCGCTTCACCAGGGTGAGCGGTTGCCCCTTCTTCCCCGCCCACAGCTCCAGCTCGCGCTCCTCCTTGAAGGCGCGCAGGTACACCTCGTCCACGGGGTACGTGAGTCCCACCGCGGCGAGGAGCGCCTTCAGGTCTGCCTTCCTCCGCCCGCGCACCTCCTCGACCTTGTCGGCCGCCAGGGCCTCGGCCGAGAGGGTGAGGAGGAGCAGCAGCGGGAGCGCGCGGAGCATGGACGTGGAACGCTGGAGAGCACCGCCTTCGTTCCCAGGCCACCAAAAAGGACGCGGCGCGCGAGGGTCCTTCGAGGAGCCCCGCGCGCCCGTTGATTCCTCACTTCGGTCGGCTCACAGCCGGGAGTAGCTGGCCTCGGCGTACGCGCAGGCCGACTCGGAGCCCTCGGTGGGGAACAGGCCCAGCGTGTCGCCGTAGTAGCTGCGGTTGAGCACGTTGTCCCAGCACTCGGAGAAGCGGAACGCCGCGGAGAGATCTCCACCGGAGCCGATCACGTCCGCGCGGCCCTCCCCGTCCCAGTGCCAGCGCGATTTCACGGTGAGGCGCTCCAGCGCGGCGGACTTCGGATCGTAGTTGGAGTCCACCACGAACTCGAAGCTGCCCTCGCCGCGCTCCACCTGCGAGAAGGCGTAGCGGCTGTCGAGGCGGACGGTGTCATTCACGTTGCCCACCTGCTGGAAGGCGATGTCCACCGTGACGTCCAGACCAGTGCGCGTGTAGCGGACCAGCGCGGTGCCCACGGTGTCGTGGAAGTCGGCCATGTTCTGCTCCATGGCGGTGAAGTCCACCGTGTACTCGCCGCTCGCCTGGGCCAGCCCGGGGCGGTGCACGCCGGTGAGGAAGGTGGCGAAGGTGGCGTTCCCCTTCTTCCGGCCCTGCACCACGTACTCGAAGCCGTTGGCGGTGCGCGTCATGGTGAGCATGAACTCGTCGCGCCACAGCGGGCGCGTCACCGGGCCCCAGACGACCTCGTTGGGCGACACCCGCGCGGGCTTGCTGGCTACCACCGCCGCGATGGTGCCCAGCGTGAGCGCCACCCGGCCGTTCACCACGAAGGTGGCCAGCGCGGTGACGCCGGGCATCAGGGCCGGATCTCCCACCAGCGCCTGGCCCTTCGCGCCGCGCATCTTCACGTCGATCCCCTGCGCGGACGGCGCCGCGTCGCGGAACTCGTCCACCGGGTCGTCGCACGCGCCGAGGGCCAGCACCAGCACTGCCGAGATCAGGATCCGGGTCTTCATGTGGGTCTCCGTGGGAAGCGGGTTGCTCCCTCCACCAAAGCAACGGCCGTTCCCACGGCGTGTGGGCCTGATCTCAAGAGCCTGGCCAGCCCTCCCCTCGAGGGAAGGAACCCAGGTAGCGAGCCCGTGCTACCCAGGTAGCAAGCCGAGGCGGCCCAGCATCTTCACCACGGCCATCCGGCTCACCCCCGCCAGCCGCGCCCCCTCGGCGAGGTTGCCCTGGCAGGCCTCCAGCAGCGCCTTCGCGTACTGGCGCTCGAAGGCCTGCACCAGGCGCTCCTTCTGCACCAGGAAGGGCTCGTCGAGGCGGATGGGGGGGCCCGCGGAGGGCGTCGTCGAGGCCGCCTCCACCGCCGGGGTGATGGGCGCGGCGCCCGCCCGCAGGCGCTCCACGGCGTTGCGCAGCTCGCGCACGTTCCCCGGCCAGTCGTGCGAGAGGAGCCGCTGCAGGGCCTTCTCGTCCAAGGAGAAGCCCGGGCCGCCGAAGTGGCGCACCAGCGCCGGGAGATCTTCCTTGCGATCGCGCAGGGCGGGCACCTCCACCCGCAGCACCGAGAGCCGGTAGAAGAGATCGGCGCGAAAGCGGCCGGCGTTCACCTCGGCCTCCAGCGCGCGGTGGGTGGCGGCGAGGATCCGCACGTCCACCGTCGTCGGCCCCTTCGCCCCCAGGCGCTGCACCTCGCGGCGCTCCAGCACCCGAAGGAGGCGCGGCTGCAGCTCCAGCGGCAGCTCCCCCACCTCGTCAAGGAAGACGGTGCCCCCGTGCGCGCGCTCGAAGACGCCCGGCTTCGCTGCGGTGGCGCCGGTGAAGGCGCCCTTCTCGTGGCCGAACAGCTCGCTCTCCACCAGCGTCGGCGCCAGGGCGCTGCAGTCCACCACCACCAGCGGCATGTCGACGCGGGGGCTGGCCTGGGCGATCGCCTCGGCCACCAGCTCCTTGCCGGTGCCCGTCTCGCCGTGGATCAGCACGGTGCTGTCCGTCTTCGCGAAGCTCTCCAGCAGGGCGTACAGCTCACGCATCGGCAGCGAGCTGCCCACCAGCGGGCCGAAGTGATCGACGCCGCTGGCCGCCACGTCGATGGAGCCGGACTGCGGCTCGAAGCGCAGCTCGCTGGCGCCGAGCGTCAAGGTGGCCGGGCCGGTGAGGAGCGCGTCGAGCACCCGCACGCCGTCCACGAAGGTGCCGTTGCGGCTGCCCAGATCGCGCACGCGGATCCCCGCCTCGTCGTGCGAGAGCTCGAGGTGCAGGCCGGAGACGGTGGGATCGCCCAGCTTGAGGCCGTTGCCGTCCAGCGCGCCCACCGAGAAGCGCGGGCGGTCGACGCGCACCGTCTTCCCGCGATCGGCGCCCTTCACCACCGACAACGTGTACACGGCCAGCGCGCGCCGCGGCTGTTGGCCGCCCATGCGCGTCACCCAGGTGGACTGGCGCTCGGTCATGGCGCCGGAAGGTAGCCGAAGGTGGGCCCGGACATGAGCCTTCGCGCGTCAGGAGACGGGGGGACGCTGCGCGGCGGCGACCTCGGCGGCCTTCGTCCCCTGAGACTCGGCCAGCACGCGCGGTAGAGGCGCTGCCCTTCCTCCGCCGCGCCGAGCTTCTCGATGCATGGCCGCGCGAGGATCACCAGCGCCCGGGCGGTCTGCTGATGCAGCGGCCGCGCCACCAGCGCCCGCAACCGCTGCGAGGCCGTCCGCGCGTCCCCGCGGCCCGCCAGCAACTGCGCGAGCTCGATCACCAGCGCTGGCTCCCGCGCGTCGGGCGATCCGTCACCGCCCGAGAGCCGCTCCAGCGCGTCGTCGACGCCCTTCCGGGCAAAGGCCGCGGCGATCGCGTGCGCCGGATCCTCGAGCTCGATGGGGGCGTAGCGACGAGCGCGCTCGGCGGCGACCACCTCGGGATCTCCTCTCTGCAACGGGTATGCTGCGCGGCGATGTCCTCACCTGAGACGGCCGCCGAGCTGCTCCGCCGGGAAGGCGCGGTGGAGGCTGAAGAGGTGCTGCGGTGGCTCTCCGAGGCCTGCCAGGTGCTGAGCGGCCTCGCCGAGCCGTCCGCGGTGACGCTGGACAGCCTCAGGGTGAGCCGCGACAAGGGCGCGCGCGTCGAACTCGCTCCCGTCCCCCTGCCCTCCGGCACCGCCGACGCGGGCCGCGCGCAGGTCCGCGATCTCGCCGCGGTGGGCTACGAGCTGCTCAAGGGCCTCCCACCTCCCGAACCGGCTGGCGACGACGCATGGGTGGGTATGAGGCCCGAGCTGAAGGCCGTGCTGGCGCCTGCGCTCGCCGGGAATGGTGCCGCCAACCCCTCCGTGCTGGCGCTCCAGCTGCGCGCCCTGGGCCGCGCGGACACCGCCGGCTACGCCTTGCCCGTCGCGGACACGCAGGTGTCCAAAGCGCCGGCGCCTGCGGCCTCCACCCCGACGCGCGTGGGAGAGATCTTCGGCACCTGGGAGCTGCTCGAGGTGCTGGGCTCCGGGGGCATGGGCGACGTGTACCGCGCGCGGCACGTTCGGCTGGGCCGCGAGGCGGCAGTGAAGGTGCTGCGGGACGAGCTGGCCGCCATGCCCGACGTGGTGCAGCGCTTCTTCCAGGAAGCCCGGGTGGTGAACGAGATCAACCACCCCCACATCGTGCAGATCTTCGACTTCGCCGAGGAGCCGCGGCGCGTCTTCTGCGTGATGGAGCTGCTCCCGGGGCGCTCGCTCGCGCAGCTCGCGCACGAGGACGGCCCCTTGCCCCTCAAGCGCATCGCGCGGCTGCTGGCTCAGGCCGCTGACGCCCTGCAGGCGGCCCATGCGCTCGGCGTGGTGCACCGGGACGTGAAGCCGGACAACCTCTTCGTCACCGTCGGGCCCGACGGGCGCGATCTGCTCAAGGTGCTGGACTTCGGCGTGGCACGGCGGCTGTCGGGGGAAGGCGCGCGCACCCAGCATGGCGTGGTGCTGGGGACTCCGTATTACATGGCGCCCGAGCAGGCCGCCGGCCGCGCCGTGGACGCGCGGGCCGACGTGTACTCCCTGGGGGTGGCCCTCTTCGAGTTGGTGTCGAGCCAGAACTTCGCCGCTGTCGAGCGCCCCGCGCCGCTGATCCGCAGCGCCACGGGTGAAGCAGTGCCGCCCGAACTCACCGCGTTGATCGCCGCCTGCCTCTCGCTCGATCCGGATCAGCGGCCGGCGAGCGCCCGCGCCGTCGGCGACGTCCTTTCCCGCCTCGCGGATGCGCCGCCTCCCCCCCGCCCCAGCACGCAGGCCCTCGAGGCCGCCGCGGGGATCGCCCCCCGGCGCACACCCCGGTTGGCGCTGGTAGGAGCCGGCGTGGCCGTGAGCCTCGCCGCGGGGCTGTGGTGGGTGACGAGCGCCAGCCGGTCGGACCGGCCCACGCCGGCACCTCCCGTCGTCCTGCCTCACTCAGCTCCGGTGGAACCTCCGCTGCAGCCTTCGAAGCCGCCGACGGTGGAGCCGCCCGAGCAGCCCGTGACTCCGGACGGACCCGCGCAGCCCACCACCACGCCGAAGAAGCCGCACACCACCTCTCGGCCTCCGAAGAAGCCGCCTCCTCACAAGCCGCCTCCTGAGGATCCTCTGGCCAGCCGGGTGCGCGACGCGCAGAAGCGCTACGAGCGGCTCCTCCAGCGTCACGGGACGTCCCAGTTGACGTCCATCGAGCGCGCCGCCATCGGAGCGCTGCTCGAGGAGGCGCGGGGCCAGGTGCCGGTGCACGCCACCACCCTGGCCGGCGCAGAGAGCGCGCTCAACGACGCCGAGCGGCGGCTGGATCAGTGACGGCCCGCCCCAGGGTGCCTACAGTGTGGGTGGGATGAACGACGCACCCGATGTACTGAAACAGGGCCCGGTCCGTGTCTGCTTCTTGCGCCCCCTCATGAAGATCGCCTGGCTCGTCGGCCTCCTCGTCTTCTCGCTGTCCTCTCCGTCGTGGGCTGAGGACGTGGCGCAGCGCGTGGCCGTGGTGCCCTACCAGGGCGCGGGCGCGGAGCCGGACTTCACCGCCCGCTTCGCCGAGGCCCTGCGCGGTGCGTTGATCGCCCGCGACTGGCCGGTGGTGGACGCGGCGGAGACGGAGCGTCGGCAGCGGGCCGCGGCGATGTGCGGAGAAGACGCCGAGTGCCTGTCCACCCTCGGGCAGCGCCTCGACGCGCGCTGGGTGCTGGGCTTTGGGGTGGGCCGCGTGGGTTCAGGGGTGATGGCCAGCGCCGTGCTGGTGGACGGGACAGTGGCGGTGAAGCTCGAGTCCACCAGCGAGCAGCTCCCCTCGCTGCCCGCCGATCCCACCGCGCTGGCCGCCCGCTTCGTGGACGCGCTGGTGAAGGGCCTGCGCCCGCCCTCGAAGCTGAACCCGCCGGCTCCAGAGGTGGTGGAGAACCCGCCCCTGGTGGTGACGCAGCCCCCGCCGCGCCCGCTCCGCCCGTGGGCCATCGGGACAGCCATCGGCGCCGGGGCGCTGGCGATCACCGGAGGCATCCTCGCCATCGTCGCCCGGCAGCACTACGCCGGGCTCTCCTCGGTTCCACCCGACCAGCGCGCCGCGGCGGACGCGCGGCAGTCGGCGCTCAACGCCTCTGCTGACGCGGTGATGGGCACGGCCATCGCCGCGGGAGTCGCCGCCGTCGTCCTCTTCATCCTCGACGCGCGCAGCGCGCCCACCCCTCAGCCGGAGGTCAACAGGTGATCCTCCGCCTCGCCGCCGTGTGCCTCGCGCTGAGCGGGTGCTCGCTCCTCTTCGATCCTGCGAAGGTCCCGCCGGCCTGCCCGCCGGCCCCACCAGCGGCTCCGACGCGCCTCGTCGCCACCGTGGGCGAGAAGGGCGGCCGCATCTCCTGGACCTGGCCTGCCGCCGCAGGGGCGACGGTGTACCGGCTGTGCAGCACGGTGCCGGGGGGCTCGGAGCGCTGCCGCGATCTCGACGCTGTCCTCGCGTGCGTGAGCGACGTGTGCTCGGCGATCGACGACGGCCTCGCCGACGGAGTCCGCGTGACCGGGGTGGTGCACGCGCTGGACGACTGCGAGCAGGTGAGCACCGGCGCCTCGGCCACGGCGAGCGCGACTCCCATCGACACCTCGAGCGCGGCGGGCTGGACGCTGGAGCGCGGCGCCAACTGCGCCACCGCCACGCACTCGGTGCTGGGCGACACGCTGGCGCTGGAGTTGACCAACCAGGGCCTGCAGCCGTGCCTGGCGACGCTGGTGACGGGCGACGAGCTGTGGGGCGACTTCACCCTGGAAGGCGAGCTCCGCTTCTCTTCATTGGGCAGGAGCACCATCGGCGGGGGGTTCGCGCTGCACGTCAACTCGACGGGCTACCGGCTGGCGGCCGCCGCCGCGCCTGACGAGGCAGGAGGAGTCCGCCGCTCGAACTTCTACCGGCGCAAGGACGGCCGCGACACCGTGCTGGCCACCTCCATCGCCGGGGCCAGCGGCGCCGGCATCACCTTCCTGCGGCTGGTGTCGAAGGGGGGCGTGCTCAGCTTCCAGATGGGGCCCAGCCGCGAGGCGGTCAAGGAGGTGCTGCGCGTCGCCGAGGGCCTGCGCACGGGGCGCATCGGCATCGCCGGCGGGGGCGAGGGCCGCTTCGAGCTCAGTCACCTGCGCGTGTCCACGGCGGCGGAACTTCCCACGGGCGCCTCGGTGGCGCGGAAGGTGGACTTCGCCGACGGCGGACTGCCCACGCCGGCGCTGGTGCTGGCCCCCGAAGCCATCACCGTGGGCGCCTGCCCCGCGTTCACGCCTGGCTGCGTGGATTGTGCGCCGCCCCCGGGGGCGCTGTGCGGGCGCTGCGTGCGTGGGCCGGGCTTGAAGTTCCCCACCATCGCCTTCGATCTCCCCACCGGCATCGATACCCGGCAGCCCTGGCGCCTGACGACGCGCTTCGCGATCCCCGCGGACGCCGGCGCTGCCAGCGTCCCGGTGGTGCTCACCACGCCGCGAAACGCCCTTCTGGCCGCCAACACCTGGGCCCAACCGGCCGGGGGAATGGGGCAGACCTTCGGCACCGTCCTGGCGCCCGGCACCTGGCACACCGCGGACTGGCAGTTCGACGCCGACGCCGGCCGTTGGGGAATCCGCCTCGACGGGCAGGCGGTGACGCTGGCCGACCCTTCTTTCCCGCTGGCCGACGACACGTCCCACCTGGGCTCCTTCACCTGGTGCGACGGCGTGCTGAACGACCTGGTGTTGCACGAAGTGACGGTGAGCCAGCCGTAGCCCTCGTCAGAACCAGGCCACCACGCCCAGCGTCAGCGTGTCCTGGAGCGCGAAGGTGGCGCGCCCGTCCGCCGGGACGGCGCCTCCGAAGTACATCGGCGCGCCGGCTTGATCGTGGCGGTACTCCAGCCTGAGGGCGACCGTCTCCAGGGGCCGCACCTCCAGTGTCAGCGTGCCGGACGTCACCACTGGCGACGGGAAGAAGATGGGCGCGGCGCCGGCCGGCGTCTCTTCGAAGAAGACGTCGCCCCGCCCCGCGAGGAAGAGCCAGGGGACGAGCTGGAGGCGGATTCCCAGTTGCGCCGCGGCCCAGCCGGCCAGCCCGAAGGCGGTGGGCTCGAGGCCGCCGTTGAGCTCGAAGCGCATCGCCACGCGCTCGTTCACCTGCCAGGTGCTGACGAAGTCCAGCAGGTGCCGCCAGCCCCGGCCCTCCGGCGCGCCCGCGGGCCGCTCGACGCCGCCGAAGTACAGCACGTGCAGGTGAAAGTCCTCGCGCGGGCTCGTCCACGCGGCCTTCAGGGTGATGGACTTCTCCGGGTTGTTGTCGACGACGTTGAGCCAGCCGTTGACGACGCCGGCGGACACCGTCCAGCGCTCGGTGAGGGCCAGCGAGGCGGCCACCCCAAGGTGGTAGAAGGGCAGGCCGTAGAAGAGGTTGGAGCGGCTCCAGAACCAGTCGTCCTTCAGGTTCATCGCCTCGGGGCCGATGGGTGAGAGGAAGAGCCCCGCCGCCACCTTGAAGCGCCGCGCGTCGTCGAACACCCACCCGACGACGGCCTCCTGAAGGAAGTGCCAGAAGGCCGGTCCCGTCGCGCCCGCGCCCGCGCTGCCCCCGAGCGCCGGCTCCGCGAGGTAGGAGGTGAAGGGCGTGAGCCCGGCCTGAAGCGTCAGGCGCGCATAGGCGTGGCGCGCGTCCCAGCGCGTGCCCAGCACCACGTTCTGGATGCCGAAGGTGTTGTGCCGCGTGTCGAAGGCGCGGAACTGCGTCAGCCCGTTGGACGGGTTGTTGAAGTTCCACTGGTAGAAGAGCTCGGCGCTGCCCCACAGCGTGAAGGTGCCCACCGGCGTCGACACCTGAAGGCCTTCGCCCGCGCGCGCGGTGACGGCCACCGGCGCTTCGACGGGTGACGGCACGCCGGCGTCGGCTGGCGCGAGCACCACCCCCGCGTCTTCGGACGGCCCCAGGCCCGCGTCCTGCTGCGACTGCCCGCGCGCGCTCCCCGCCGCGACGGCCAGGACTGCCACAGCCCACCTCGCGCCCGGGTACATGGCCGACTACTCCGGCAGCGCCTTGGCCGGGTTCTTCACGCCCATCAACTGGGAGGTGATGAACTCCTCGAGATCGCCGTCCAACACCTTGTCCGGCTGCCCCGACTCCACGCCGGTGCGCAGGTCCTTCACCAGGCGGTAGGGCGCCAGCACGTAGCTGCGGATCTGCGAGCCGAAGCTGATGTCCATCTTCTGCGACTCGCGCGCCGCCGTCTCCGCCTCGCGCTTCTTCTGTTCGATGTCGAAGAGCCGCGCCCGAAGGATCTTGAACGCCATGTCCTTGTTGGCGCTCTGGCTGCGCTCCGTCTGGCAGGTGATGATGATGCCGGTGGGCAGGTGCCGCAGTTGCGCGGTGGAAGACGTCTTGTTCACCTTCTGGCCGCCGGCGCCGCCCCCGCGGATGAACTTGAGCTCGATGTCCTTCTCGGGGATGTCCACCTTGATGTCGTCGTCGATCTCGGGGAACACGTCCACCGAGGCGAACGAGGTGTGCCGGCGCGCGTTGGAGTCGTAGGGGCTGATCCGCACCAGGCGGTGCACGCCGATCTCCGCCTTCAGGTAGCCGTAGGCGTGCTCGCCTTCGATCCGCAGGGACGCGTTCTTGATCCCTGCCTCTTCGCCGGCGTTGTAGTCGTTGATCTCAACCTTCCAGCCGCGGCGCTCGCAGTACCGCGTGTACATGCGCAAGAGCATCGACGCCCAGTCCATCGACTCGGTGCCGCCCGCCCCGGCGTTGATGTCGACGAAGCAGTTGAGCCGATCGTTGGGGCCCGACAGCATCTTCTCCAGCTCGAGCTGCGCCACCTGCGCCTCGACCGCTGGAAGGCCGGCCAGCGCCTCCACCTTCGAGGCTTCGTCGTTCAGCTCCGCGGCCAGCTCGAGCAGCGTCTTCGCGTCGTCCAGCCCGCGCTGCGCCTTCTCGAAGTGCGCCACCTGCTTCTCGAGCTGCGTCTTCTCCTTCAGCATGCCCTGCGCCTTGACGTTGTCGTTCCAGAAGTCAGGCAGGGTGCTGTCGCGCTCGATCAGCGCGATGCGGCTCCTCTTGCGCTCGACGTCAAAGAGACCCCCGGAGGCTCAGGAGCCTCGACTGGAGATCGGCGAGCTGCTCGGTGACGAGATCGTTGGCCATGGCGGGCCACGGATACGACGGGGCGGGTCACCCTGACAAGCGCTGGCGCGATTTCCGCTGCTGACAAACGGCCGGGCCCCCGTTAGGTCAGCACCGCTGCTCCACTTTCCGTCGAGAGGAGACCCCGCATGAAGTTCGAGCTCGATCCGTTGCCGTACGCGAAGAGCGCCCTGGCGCCGCACCTCACCGAGGAGACCTTGTCGTTCCACTACGACAAGCACCACTCGGCCTACATGAACAACCTGAAGAAGCTGCTGGAAGGCAAGCCCGAGGCCGAGAAGAGCCTCGAGGAGATCGTCAAGACGTCTTCGGGAGGCATCTTCAACAACGCCGCGCAGGTGTGGAACCACACCTTCTACTGGAACTCGATGAGGCCGAGCGGCGGGGGCGAGCCCACGGGCGCGCTGGCCGAGGCGATCAAGCGCGACTTCGGCAGCTACGCGGAGTTCCGCGGGCAGTTCCACACCGCGGCGCTGGGCCAGTTCGGCTCGGGCTGGGCCTGGCTGGTGGTGGACAGCGGCAAGCTGAAGATCGTCACCACCGGCAACGCGGACACGCCGCTGGTGAAGGGCCTCAAGTGCCTCTTCACCGCCGACGTGTGGGAGCACGCCTACTACATCGACTACCGGAACCTGCGAGCGAAGTACCTGGACACCTTCCTCGACAAGCTCGTCAACTGGGACTTCGCGGCGGCGAACTTCAAGTAGGCCGCGCCGCCTTCTCTTCGAGCCGCCGGTCCAGCCAGAAGAGCGCGGCGAAGCCCACGTTGATGGGCGCGAAGAGGGCGATCAGGTTCCAGTTCTGCTGGTCGAACATGGGCAGCACCTTGAGCGCCACGCCCAGCAGCGACAGCGCGCCCAGGGCGGCCCACGTCCAGAAGAGCGCCGGCCTGGCCTTCTTCGCGCCCCACATCAGCATCACCCCCAGCGGCAGCAGCGCGAAGGTGATCGGGTTCACCAGGAGCAGGTTCTCGTTGCGGTGCGCCACCGTGTGGTTGGTGAAGATCCCCACGATGAAGAGGAAGACTCCGAGGGCGCCCAGCCCCAGGCCCAGCAGCACGTGGATGAGCCCGAGCAGCACGCGCGGCAACCGCCTCCCGCTGCGCGCCGCCCAGCCGAGCAGTTGGCCCACGCCCGCCACGCCGAGGCCGACGAGGAGCAGCCAGGGGATCCAGTTGGGCGGCGTCTGAGGCACCGGCGGGCGGTTGGCCTTGAACCAGGTCCACTGCTTCCTCACCAGCGGGCGCTTGACGCCGTCGGTTCCGGTGAGCTGCAGCGCCTGCACCTGCTGCTCCAGCTCGTCGGGGAGGAAGGCCTCGTGGGCCTGGGTGATGGGCCCGTCCAGCTCGTCGTTCTGCAGGTAGTCCAGCACCAGGCTCATCGGCGGGTTCACCATGGAGTAGCGCCGCGTCTGCTCGCGCAGGGACATGCGGGCCGGCGCGCGGGTGGCCGCCTTGAGCTGCCCGCCGATCGCCGCGTCGAGGATGTCCCGGGGCCGCGTCGAGCAGTTGTCGTTGTAGTGGTGGTACAGGTACGTGCGGTTCTCCGGAAGCACGTGGGTGCCCAGCGCCTTGGCGATGTTCGCCGCCTGCTCGGGGAGGAGATCCAGCTCCTGGATGCGCACGTCGCGATTCAAGGTGCGGTACAAGTTGTAGGTGGCGCCCACCGAATCGTCGGCCACCCAGAACTCCAGGCGGCCCTGCACGAAGCGGTGCACGAAGCCCTCGCCGAAGCTGAACATGCCGAAGTTGTAGAGGCGCGCGTGGTTGAGGCGCCTGTCCTCCACCACCAGCGCGGTGTGGCCCCACCACTCGGTGAGCGTGTCGCCGGGGCTGAAGGTAACGAGGGAGATGGAGAGATCCGCCGGCTGGCTCTGCCCCGTCATCCACGGGGGCAACTGGCCGGTGGCGAGCGCGGCAGCGAGGGACAGGGCGGTCAGCACGGCGCGCGTGTAACCCGTCGCGCGGGCCGAGTCATCCCGCCCGAGGTCACTGCTTGAACCAGCGGTGCTCGCTGGAGACGGCCTCGTCCGGCTTGTGATCGGCCGGCTTCTTCGGCAGCTCCGGGGGCCGCGCCACGCCCGCGTTGGCCAGCGCGCCCGGGCCGGCGATCACCATGGGCTGCTCCTCGACGATCACCTTGGGCAGGTCGTCCTGGGTGGTGCCGGTGGGCGCCAGGGGGATCGCCCGGCGCACGGTGGGCTCCTGTTGCTGTGGCTCCTCGTCGTCGTCGTCGACGTCGATCACCACCGGCAGCGAGTTGTAGGACGAGCTGGGCGCAGGGTTGGCCACGGGGGCCGCCTGCACCGGGCCCGTCGGGTAGCTCGGCGCCGAGGGGGCAGCCGGCCTCGCCGCAGCGCCAGGGGGGGGCGCCGGCGAGGCGGCGGGCTGCGTGGAGGCTACGGCAGCAGGCGCAGGAGCCTGGCCCTGCGGCGCCGGGGCCAAAGGAGCCTTCCCCGATCCCGTCCCTCCCCCACCCGCCAACGGGACGCCCTGCTCCTCGAGCATCTGCGCCACCGCCTCGCGGATGACCGCGCCCACCGAGTGCCCGGTGCGCGCCGCCAGCTGGTTGAGGCCTTCGGCGAGATCGGGCGTGCAGCGGAACACCAGCGTCCGAACGGTGCTGAGCGTCTGGGTGAGCTGCTCGAGCGCCGCCGAAGGCCGGGCGACGTTGAAGTCGCCCTGGTCCAGCATCGCCTTGATCCGCCTCGACAGGTCCTCACGGGTGTACCAGCTCCCGTCGAGGAAGATCGCCTCTGCGTCCACGTCGATGGGGGTGTCGCTCATAGGTGGCCCGAGAGCCTGAGCCTCCCCGCCGGAGCGGTCAAGCGCGGCGCGGCAGGCCCCGCCACCGTGCGGGAAGTTCCCTTGATTCCACGCGTTTTGTGTTGAATGTGAAGCCCGCCGTGCGCCGCCTGATCCCCCTCCTCCTCGCCCTGACGCCGCTCTGCGCCGCCGCGGGCGACGGTGTGGACGCGGGCGTGCTTCCTCCGCTGCAGCTGAACGTGCGGGCGGTGCCGAAGGTGGCGAAGCTGGGCGAGCCCTTCGCGGTGGAGATCCTGATCACCCACCTCCCCGAGCAGCGCTACGAGCTGACCTCCCCGGGCGATCTCGGGGACTTCGAGTACCTGGGGCAGGAGCGCCGGCGGCAAGACGGCCGCGACTCCTCCACCACCACCATCACGGTGAAGCTGTCCGCCTTCGCGCTGGGAAAGCTGAAGACGCCTGGGCTGACGGTGGAGCTCACCGCGCCGGAAGGCAGCGTGACGCTACCCGTGCCCGGCGCCGAGGTGGAGATCGCCTCCACGCTTCCCGCCGACGCCAACCAGACCGGCGCCAACCTGTACGACGTGCGCGCGCCGGAGGAGGTGCCGGTGCGCACCTGGCGGCTGTTGTGGATCCTCCTGGGGCTGGTGGTGGCCGCGCTGGCAACCTGGGGCCTGGTGCGGTGGCTCAAGCGCCCCAGGCCGGTGAGCGCCGCGCCGCTGCCGCCCCCCGAGCCCCTCGACGTGCGCACCAGCCGCGCCCTCGACGAGCTGGCGAGGCAGAACCTCCCGGGCCAGGGCCGCTTCAAGGAGTACTACTTCCGCCTCTCGGAGATCCTCCGCGGCTACCTCGGCGAGCGCTTCTCCTTCGAGGCGCTGGAGTGCACCACGCCCGAGCTGCTCGACGCGCTGCGCACCCGATCGACCCCGGGCCTGCCCATGCAGGACGTGGCCGCCTTCGCCCACCAGTCGGACTTCGTGCGCTACGCGAAGTCGCAGCCCACCGTCGACGACTGCAAGGCCCACCTCGAGCTCGCCTACCGCGTGGTGCACGCCACCACCGCCGCGGTGCCCCCTCCTCCTGCCGCGCCTCTTCCTTCCTCCACCTGATCCGATGGACCTGAGCGAGTTCCACAGTCCGAGGTGGTTGTGGCTGCTGGCGCTCATCCCCGCGCTGCTGGCCTGGGCGTTGGTGGAGCGGCGCCGCCGGGCCGTCCTGCGCTTCTCCGCCGCCTCCGCGCTGCTCGCCCAGGGCCGCGGCCTGCGCCCCCGCTTCCTGTGGATCCTCCCGGTGATGCGGGTGCTGGCCTTCGCGCTGGCGGTGGTGGCGCTCGCCCGCCCGCAGGAGCGCGACTCCCGGGTGAAGGATCTCTCCGTCGAGGGCATCGACATCATGATCGCCCTCGATCTCTCCACCTCCATGGAGGCGGCCGACTTCCGGCCCAACAACCGCCTCTACGTGGCCAAGGAGGTGCTGTCCGAGTTCATCGCCGGCCGCGCCAACGATCGCATCGGCCTGGTCGTCTTCGCCGGCGAGGCCTACACCCAGGCGCCGCTGACGCTGGACTACGGGGTGCTGAAGGAAGTCGTCAAGCAGCTGCGCACCCGGGTGCTGGAGGACGGGACCGCCATCGGCGACGCCGTGGCCACCGCCGTCAACCGGCTGCGCGACTCCGACGCCAAGAGCCGGGTGGTGGTGCTGATCACCGACGGCGACAACAACGCCGGTCGCATCTCCCCGCTGGACGCCACCACCGCGGCGAAGTCCTTGGGCCTGCCGGTGTACACCATCCTCGTGGGCAAGGGCGGCAAGGTGCCCTTCCCCCAGGGACAGGACGTCTTCGGGCGCACCGCCTGGCGCGACGTGGAGATCCCCATCAACCCCGAGCTGCTCCAAGAGATGGCGAAGGAGACCGGCGGGGAGTTCTACCGGGCCACCGATCGCGAGTCGCTCAAGGACGGCCTGCAGAAGATGCTCGACTCGCTCGAGCGCTCCAAGCTGCTGGAAGGCGGCGCCACCGCCACCTACCGCGAGAAGTTCCACGAGCTGTTGTGGTGGGCCGCGCTCTTGCTGGTGCTGGAGTTCCTCCTCCGCTCCACCGTGTTGAGGATCTTCCCGTGACGCCGTGGCGCTTCTCCCTGCTCGGCTACAAGCTGGGCTTCGCGCAGCCCTGGTACCTGGCCGGGGTGAGCGTGGCGCTGCTGCTGGGGATCATCGCCGTCTGGATCGGCTTGCGCCGGAAGGCAGGGCTGGCCCGCGCCGTCCCAGCGCGATTGAGCGACGTGCTGGCCCCGGGAGTGTCCGTCGCCCTGCCGGCGCTGCGCAGCTCGGCCACCTCCCTGGCGCTCGTCTTCTTCGCCCTGGCCCTGGCCCAGCCCCAGTGTGGAGAGCACGCCGAGGTGACCAAGCGCCGCGGCATCGACGTGGTGGTGGCGCTCGACGCCTCCAAGTCGATGTACGCCCGCGACGTCACCCCGTCCCGGCTGGAGCGCGCCAAGCTGGAGCTCACCACCCTGCTCGACTCGCTCAAGGGCGACCGGGTGGCGATCGTCGCCTTCGCCGGCGACGCCTTCATCCAGTGCCCCCTCACCAGCGACTACGCCGCCGCGAAGATGTTCCTGCGCGCCATCAGCCCGGAGGACATGCCCCAGGGCGGCACCAACATCGGCGCGGCGCTGCTCCTCTCCCGCCAGGTGCTGGAGAACGCCGACCGCGGGGCCAAGGATCGCGTGGTGGTGCTGTTGTCCGACGGCGAGGATCTCACCGGCGACATCGGCGACGGCGTGGACGCGCTCAAGGAGCTCGGCGTCCGGGTGCTGGCGATCGGCATCGGCAGCGATGAAGGCGAGCGCGTCCCCATCCTCAACCGGTCCGGCGACGTGGTCGGCTACCGGAAGGACGCCGACGGCACCACCGTCCTCACCCGGCTCGATCGCGCGGGGCTGACCCGCATCGCCGGCGACACCGGCGGCGAGTTCTTCCACCAGCCGCGCGGGGTGGCGATGGGCGAGGTGCTGAAGGTGATCGACTCGCTCCAGAAGTCCGAGCTCGAGAGCCGCCTCACCATGAAGTACGGCGAGGTCTTCCAGCCCTTCGTGGCGGTGGGCCTGCTCTTCCTCGCGCTGGGGATCCTCCTGGTGCCCTCCTGGCGGAGGACGCCGTGAGGTCCACCGTCCTCGCGCTCCTGGTGGCGCCCACCCTGGCCTTCGCGATGGGCCCCTTCGAGAAGAACCACCCCCAGGTGGACGAGGGCACCCGGGCCTACGAGAGCCAGCAGTTCGACGCGGCGCTGGAGAAGTTCGACGCCGCGGCGAAGGAGCGCCCGCAGGAGGCCCGCGTCCAGTACGACCGCGGGCTGGCGCTCCACAAGCTGGGGCGCAACGAGGAGGCCCGCGCGGCGCTCCACCGCGCGCTGGAGCTGGACACTCAGGGGGAGCTGGCCTCGAAGATCCACTACAACCTGGGCACCATCGCGGCCTCGGAGAACCAGCGCGAGCAGGCCCTTCGCGAGTACCGCGCGGCGCTCAAGAAGGACCCGGGGGACGAGCTGGCGCGTCACAACCTCGAGGTGCTGCTCAAGAACCTGCCCCCGAAGCAGCAGCGCGGCGCGGACGGCGGCGCCCCCGACGGCGGAGGCGGAGACGGCGGCCGGCCGGACGCAGGCGCGGACGCGGGCAATCCCCTCGATGGAGGCGCGGACGCGGGCCGCCCCGACGGCGGTCAACCGGATGGCGGCGGGGGCGACGGCGGCTCTCAACTCGACGGTGGTCAGGACGGTGGCGCCGACGGCGGCGGCCAGGGCGACGGCGGCCAGGGGGACGGGGGCTCGGGCGACGGCGGGCAGGGCGAGCAGGAGCGCGCGGGCGACGGCGGGCAGTCCCAGCAGAGTCAGCCGGGTGACGGAGGCGCTGACGGCGGGCAACAGACGCAGGACGGAGGCCTGGAGGAGGTACAACGGGCCAGGCTCACCGACGGAGGCGTCGACCTCTCGAAGAAGGAAGCCGAGAAGCTGCTCGACTCGATGAAGAGCAGCGAAAAGAATCTGCAGCTCTGGCGCTTCCGCCAGAAGACGAAGAACAGCGAGCCCAATGGCAAGGACTGGTAGCGCCCTCGTGCTGATGCTCCTCTCCGCGCCCGCCCTCGCAGCGGGCAGCGTGGAGTTCCACATGTCCGCCGATCGCACCAAGGTGGGCACCGAGGACACCTTCCGCGTGGACATCGTGGTGGGCAACATGCCCGAGGGCGCCGTGCTGCAATTCCCCGCCCCCTCCGACTTCGAGACCTTGAGCCGCAGCCAGTCGACCCAGATGAGCTACTCCGTCGGGCCCGGCGGTGCGGGCGTGATGCGCAACCTCCAGAAGTACACGCTGGTGATGCGCGCCAGCCGGACCGGGCGCCTCACTATCCCCGGCGCCGGGCTGCAGACGGCCACCAGGACCTACAAGACCGAGCCCATCGTGATCGAGGTCGTCAAAGGCCGGCTGGCCCCCGACAAGCCGCCCCCGCGCCAGCCCTCCAACCCCTTCGGCTTCCCCCCGGGCTTCCCTTTCCCCGACATGGGCGATCCCTTCGGCGACCAGCCCGATCCGCTGGACCAGCCGCGCATTCCTCGTGGCGAAGGCGACCTCTTCCTGCGCAGCTCGCTGGACAAGGCCGAGGCGTACGTCGGCGAGCAGGTGATGCTGTCGCTGTACATCTACTCGCGCATGGATCTGATGTCGGTGGACTCCGTCACCATGCCGAAGCTGGAGGGCTTCTGGAGCCAGGACTTCAAGAGCCCGTCCGAGCTGCGCCCCGAGGACGCGGTGCTCAACGGCGTGCGCTACCGCCGCTACCTGCTGCGCCAGAAGGCGCTGTTCCCCATGAAGAGCGGGGCCTTCACCATCGAGGCCCCGGCCGCCGACATCACCACCGGCGTGTATTTCGCCGGCAGCCGCGTGCACAAGGTCGGTAACCCCGTGACGCTGGCGGTGAAGCCCCTGCCCCCCGGCGGCGACGGCTCCACGCTGGTCGGCTCCTGGCGCCTCACCCGGGAGGTCACCGACACCGAGGTGGCCCTGGGCGAGCCGCTGCAGCTCAAGCTGATCCTCGAGGGGCGCGGCCACCTCCAGAGCGCCCAGGTGCCGAAGCTGGACGTGCCCTTCGGCCTCAAGTCCTTCGAGCCGGAGACCTCCGACAAGCCTTCGACCCAGTCCGGCCAGCTGGGGGGGCAGCGGATCGTCGAGTACGTGCTCGTCCCCCAGCAGACGGGCACCTTCACCCTGCCCGGCCTCTCGCTGAAGTACTTCGATCCCGAGGGGCACCGCTGGGAAGAGGCGCGCGTCGATCCCCTCGCCCTCACCGTGGGCCCCGGCGCCAACGGAGCCACCGCGCTGGGCAGCGGAGCCACCGTCGGTACGCCCGACGGCCCGAAGAACCAGTTGGTGGCCGGTGGCCTCAAGTCGCTGCGCCACACCGCCCACTTCTCTGCGCCCCGAGCTGCCTTCTGGAGCCAGCGCTGGTTCCTCCCCGTCGCCCTGGCGCCCGTGGGGCTGGCGCTGCTGATGGGTGCCTTCGGCCTCGTCCGCAGCGCCTTCGGTGGTCAGAGCCCCGAGTCGCTCAAGAAGAAGCAGGCCCGCGCCGCCCGCAAGCGCCTGGCCGCGGCCCGGAAGCTCTCCCGCGCGGGGCCGGCCGCGGACTTCTACGCCGAGGTGGAGCGCGCCTTGACCAGCTTCCTCGACGCCAAGCTGGGCGCGCCGGTGACCGGGCTGACCCGCGCCGAGTTGGACGTCCGCCTCGCCGAGCACGGCGTCGTCGAGCCCGAGCGCAAGCGCCTGCTCGCCGTCTTCGACTCGTGCGATCTCGGGAGGTATGCCCCCGGCATGGCCGACTTGAGCTCGCGCGCCCGGGCGCTGGACGACGCCGCCGCCGCCATGGAGGGCTGGGGATGACGCTGGCGCTCGCCCTCGCCCTCGCCCTCGGCCAGTACACGCCCGCGGAGGCGCAGGCGCTCTTCGTCGAGGCCAACGACGCCTACTACAAGGCCGACTACGCCGCGGCCCAGGCGAAGTACGAGAAGCTGCTCCAGGCCGGCCTGGGTGGCCCCGACGTGCTCTTCAACCTGGGCACCACGCACCTGGCGAAGAACGAGCTGGGGCCGGCGGTGCTGTACCTCGAGCGCGCCCGCCGGTTCTCCGACGACGACGACATCGGCGCCAACCTCGCGGTGGCCCGCCAGCGCCAGGGCGATCAGATCGTCGGCGCCGACACCGGCCGCCCCTTCCTCGAGCGGCTGGCCGACGCCCTCGACGAGCGCGTGGTGTCCGTCGCCTTCCTCCTCACGTGGTGGCTCGCCTTCGTCTGCTGGCTCGTCTTCCGGCGGAAGCTCGAGGGCCGGCTGCTCTGGGGGCTTTTCACCCTGGCGCTCTTCCTCGGCGGGCTGGCGCTGGGCGCGGGCGTCGGCGCGCACGCGTACGTGCGGCACCGGATCGTCGAGGGCGTGGTGATGCCGGCCACCGCCAGGGTGCGTGAGTACCCGGGCGACGCGGCGCGGGTGTCCTTCGAGGTCCACGCCGGCCTCAAGGTGCGGATCATGGAGGAGTCGGGGCGGTACGCGCGGATCCGATTGCCCAACGCCCTCGAGGGCTGGACGGAGAAGGAAGGCCTGGTGGAGCTGTGACGCAACTGCCCGCGGCGCCGATGATCGTGGTGAAGGACGTGACGAAGGTGTACCGGCGCGCAAAGAACGTGGTGCACGCGCTGAGCGGCGTGTCGCTCGAGGTGCCCACCGGCCAGTTCGTCTCCGTCATGGGCAGCTCGGGCTCGGGCAAGTCCACGCTGCTCAACCTGCTGGGGGCGCTCGACGTGCCCTCGGGCGGCGTCATCTCCATCGCCGGGCAGGAGATCTCCCGCCTCCCCGACGATCAACTGTCCGGCTTCCGCCGCGAGCGCCTGGGCTTCGTCTTTCAGTTCTTCAACCTGCTGCCCACGCTGACCGCGGTGGAGAACGTGGTGCTGCCGGCGCTCCTGTCCGGCCGCGCCCGAGAAGAGGTGGAGCCGAAGGCGCAGGCCCTGCTCGAGCAGTTCGGCCTCAAGGGGCGCGCCCACCACGCCCCCGACGAGCTCTCCGGCGGGGAGATGCAGCGCGTCGCCGTGGCCCGCGCCCTGGTGGGGGAACCGGCCCTGCTGCTCGCCGACGAGCCCACCGGGAACCTCGACTCGAAGACAGGCGCCGAGGTACTCCGCCTCATCCGCGAGGCCACCCGCGAGCGCCACCTGACGGTGGTGATGGTGACGCACGATCCGAAGGCCGCCGAGGTGGGCGATCGCCTGGTGCGCCTCGCGGACGGCCTGGTCGTCGGTGACGAGCTGCTCCGCGCCGCGGCCTGAGGGGAGCAGGAGCCTCCTCCGGCGAGGCAACCTCCTTGGCGGCCCAGCCCTCATCGGCTAAACACGTCCGCGTGTGGGGGGGTTCTGCAAGGAACCCACGGTGGTCAGAATCAGTCCAGATGTCGGCCGTAACAGGTTGGTGATCGAGCTGTCTGGAGTCCTCGGGCTCGATCACCTCGTCGCAGCGGAAGTGCAACTGCGTGAGGCGCTCACCCGCCTCCACCCTCCCTTCGACGTGCTCTCCGACGTGCGCGCGCTGGAAGGCATCGCCGAGGACGCGATGGAAGGCGCCCGGCAGCTCGGCGCGGCCATCCGCTCGGGGGGCGCGCGCAAGGTGGTGCGGGTGGTGGGGAAGAGCGCCAGCGGCGCCGTGCACATGGAGCGGCTCGCGCGCCGGATCAAACACCAGGCCCACCTGGCCTTCTCTCTGGAAGAAGCCGAGGCCGTCTTCAACTCCCGGCGCTGAAATGGCGCGGGGCAACCGTCTGTGCCCCCGCTACAGTGCCGTCCCCAACGCATGTGGCCTCTCCTGCGCCTCGTCTCGCTGCGGCACTTCTTCGGCGCTCCGCTGCGCACCGCGCTGACGGTGGTGGGCGTGGCGGTGGGCGTGGCGACGCTGGTGGGCATCACCGCCATCAACCGCTCGGTGATGGACGCCTTCCGCAGCACCATCGACACCATCGCCGGCAAGGCCGACCTCACCGTGGCCGCCGAGACGAGCGGCTTCCCGGAAGAGCTCCTCGACAAGGTCCGGGCGGTGCCGGGCGTCACGCACGCCTCCGGGGGCCTCACCGTGGTGGCGCCGGTGAAGGACACGCCCACCGACAGCCTGTACCTGGTGGGCGTCGACCTGCTCGACGACGGCTTCTTCCGCACCTACGAGTCGGACGACACCGACATGGGCAAGCTGGGGGACGACCTCGAGTTCCTCAACTCCACAGATCGGCTCATGCTGTCGGAGCGCTACGCCAGCGAGCACGGCCTCAAGCCCGGCTCGATCATCTCCCTCGTCACGCCGGACGGCGCGAAGGACTTCGTGGTGCACGGGCTGCTCAAGGAGACTGGCCCGGCCAAGGCCTTCGGCGGCTCGGTGGCGGTGATGTTCTTCGGCAGCCTGCAGGAGGCCTTCGGGAAGGGGCGGCGCTTCGATCGCATCGAGGTGGCCATCGATCCGAAGGTGGGCCTCGAGGCGATGAAGGAGCGGCTGCGCGCCGTGGTCGGTCCCACCATCGAGGTCGACTCGCCCGATCGCCGCGGGCAGTCGGTGGAGACGATGGTGCGCAGCTTCCAGTTGGGCCTCAACCTCGGCTCCGCGGTGGCGCTGCTGGTGGGCGTCTTCCTCGTCTACAACACGGTGTCGATCGGCGTGGTGCAGCGCCGGCGGGAGATCGGCACGCTGCGGGCCCTGGGCGCCACCCGCCGCCGGATCCGCGGCCTCTTCACCCTCGAGGCCGGCGTGCTGGGCGCGGTGGGCAGCGTGCTCGGCCTGCCGCTGGGGCTCTTCATCGGGCGCGCGGCGATCGCCCAGGTGTCCGACTCGGTGTCATCCATCTACATCCGGGTGAACGCGCGCGACGTGCACCTGGGCGCGGCCGAGCTGGTGGTGGGCCTGGTGCTGGGCATCACCGGCAGCATGTTCGCCGCGCTGCGGCCGGCCTGGGTGGCTTCTTCAGTGCAGCCGGTGGAGGCGCTTCGGCGGGACGCGGCTGTGGGCGCCGGCGCGGTGCGGTTGCGCAGTTGGCCCACCGTGGCGGGAGCGCTGCTGCTGCTGGGCGCGTACCCGATGTCGCTGGTGCCGCCGCCTCGGGAGAACCTGCCCATCGGCGGCTACCTGTCGGTCTTCCTGGTGCTGATGGGCACCACGCTGCTCTCGCCGCTGCTGCTGCGGGTGATGAACCGCCCCTACCGCCGGCCGGGCGAGCTGGTCTTCGGCGTGTCCGGGCGGCTGGCGGCCGACAACTTCGCGCGGGCTCCGGTGCGCACCGCGGTGCCGGTGGGCGCCTTGTCCATCGGCGTGTCCATGGCGATCACCATCGCCGGCTTCGTCGGCAGCTTCCAGGCCAGCGCCGAGAGGTGGATCGATCAGGCAGTGCCGGCCGATCTCTTCGTCACCTCATCGGCCAAGGTGGCGGGAGTGCAGAACCAGCCGATGAGCGCGTCGATCCAGGACGAGCTCAAGGGGATCGCCGGCATCGCCGAGACGGACGCCGTTCGCATCTACCCGCACGACGTGCTGGGTCTGCGCGTCTTCGTCATCTCGCTGTCCCCGCAGATCTACGAGAAGCGGGGTAAGCCCACCGTGCTCGACGGCCACCTGCCGTCGTGGGAGGAGCGGCAGGCGGGCTTCGTGGTGGTGAGCGAGAACTTCGCGCGGCGGCGCAACCTCTCGGCGGGCGACAGCTTCCCCGTCAACACGCCGTCAGGCCAGCTGACCTACAAGGTGGGGGCGATCGTCATCGACTACACGTCCGATCAGGGATCGATCGTCGTCGATCGCGCGCTCTTCACGAAGCAGTACCAGGACGATCGCGTCGACACCTTTCACGTCTACCTCTCGCCCGGCGCCGCGCTGGAGCAGGTGCGCGGCGCGATCACCGCGAAGCTGGGCAAGCGGTTCGATCTCTACGTGCTGTCGAACGCCGAGTTGCGCGCGGAGGCGATCAACCTGGTGTCCAACGCCTTCTCCGTCTCCTACGCGATGGAGTTCGTCGCGGTGGTGCTGGCGCTGCTTGGCGTGGTGAACACGCTGCTGGCCGCGGTGCTGGATCGAACGCGGGAGATCGGCCTGTTGCGCGCGGTGGGCGCGGATCGAGGCCACATCGTCCGCCTCTTCGCCTCCGAGGCGGCCTTCATCGGGCTGACCGGCGGCGCGCTGGGCGTGACGGTGGGCGGCGTGGTGGGGGCGATCGTCACCCGGGTGGTGGGTGTGCAGGCCACAGGGTGGAACTTCCCCTTCCTCTACCCCTGGCAGACCGCGGTGCAGATGCTGGTGTTGGCCACGCTGTGCGCCGTCGTCGCCGGGCTCTACCCGGCGCGCCGCGCGGCGAAGCTCGACGTAGTGGAAGCGCTCTCGTACGAGTGAACCAGCCCGGGGCCACGCGCCCCCGTCGAAAAAGGGCCTATACTTTGCGCGGCGTGGCGACTCCGTTCCGCATACTGGTGGTGGAAGACGAGCCGGTGATCCGCGAGCTCGTCCGCAGCCTCCTGAGCGAGTCGGACTGCCAGGTCGAGGCCGCCGCCAACGGCGTGGAGGGCCTGAAGCTGGCGCGCACCCAGAGCTTCGACCTGATCCTCCTCGACGTGGTGCTGCCGCAGATGGATGGGATCACCGTCTGCCGAATGCTCAAGGCGGACCCAGCCACCGCGAAGGTGCCGCTCCACATGCTGACCGCGAAGGCCAAGAAGAGCGACGTGGAGGCGGCGGAGAGGGCGGGGGCCGACGGCTACATTCACAAGCCCTTCCGCGGCGCCGAGCTGCTCGACCTGGTCACCCAGCTCAAGGCGAAGCGGCCGGGCGGGTGATCAGGGCAGGCGCGGGTGCAGGTACCGCGCGAGCGCGAACATGTCTTCCCAGTCGAGCTGATCGAACTCCAGGCCCAGCTCGTCGGGCGAGCGGCGGCGAACGGTGGCCTTCGTCACCACCTCGCGATCGTCCGGCAGCGGAATGGACAGGGTGACGCGCTCCTCGGCGCCAGTGAAGTCGCCCAGCAGCTTCAGGCCGGCCATGGACAGATCGCTGGCCTTGGCGATCACCGCGCGCCCGTGGGTGAACAGCTTGACCATGAAGCCCGCGTCGACGCGCGGGTGGAACCGGGTGGGCAACATCGACGGCGCGGTGATGGTGATCATGCGTTCTCTCTGGGTGGGTTTGAGCTACAGAGCGCGACCAGTGTTGATCACGCTGTCGCACCCGCAACTTTTTGGACCTCGCTCGTAGCGCTTCATGGCCAAGCCCCGGATCGGACTGGTGTGCAGCGGCGGCGGCGCGCGCGGGGCGTACGAGGCCGGCGTGATCCGCTACCTGCGCGAGGAGCTCCCCCCGGACTCCCGGCGCCACGTCCGCTTCGACGTGCTCTGCGGCACCTCGGTCGGCGCGATGACCGCCAGCTTCCTCGCCTCCACCATGCACACGCCCGAGGTGCAGGGCCGCGCGCTGGCGTCGCTGTGGACCAACCTCTCGCTGGAGAAGGTCTACAAGCTGGAAGGCGAGTCCTTCTGGAGCGTGAGCCGGAAGATCTGGAAGGCCACCCGCTCCAGTGAGCGCCCCGAGGGCTGGCGCCTTTACGATCTCTTCCACCCCGAGCCGCTCGAGCGCATGGTGCACACCGCGATCGACTGGCCGCGCATCGCCGCCAACCTGGCGAAGGGCCACCTCGACGCCGTCTCGGTCACCGCCACCCGCATCCGTGACGGGAAGACGATCATCTTCGTGCAGCGCCGGGCGAGCGGCCTGCCCACCTGGACGAGGGATCCCTACCAGCAGCCCGTCGAGGTGGTGCTGGGCCCCGAGCACGCGCTGGCCAGCGGCGCCATTCCCCTGCTCTTCAGGAGCGCGCGGATCGGCGACGAGTACTACTGCGACGGCTTCGTCCGGCAGAACACGCCGCTGTCTCCCGCGCTCCGCCTGGGCGCCGATCGGGTGCTGATCCTCTCGCTGCGCCACAAGCCGCACTCCGCGGTCGACCCTCCGGCCCTCACCGCCATGCCCACCACGCCGCAGGTGATCGGCAAGGTGCTCAACGCGCTGATGATCGACCGGACGGATCACGACCTCGATCGCCTGCGCCGCATCAACCAACTCTTGATCACCGGCCGGCAGAGCTTCGGCGAGGAGTTCGCTGCCCGCATGGCCGAGACGGTCCGCCACATGCGCGGCCAGCCGTACCGGATCGTCCGGGATCTCGTGGTGCGCCCGTCGCGCGATCTCGCCGAGGTCGCCCGGCCCTTCCTCGAGGCCCGCGCCGGCGCGGAGGATCCCGAAGATCCCCTGCCTGCCCGCCTGCTGCAGCGCTTCGCCAGCTCCAACCTCTTCACCCAGGCGGAGCTCGGCAGCTACCTGCTCTTCGACGCGCCGTACGCCAGGGCCCTGGTCGCGCTGGGTATGGAAGACGCGCACGCCCGCCGCGACCAACTGATCGAGTTCTTCGATCCATCCAGCAGCGATCTCCCTCCGTCCCGCCCCTGAGATTGCCTGCTGGCGGCCGGCGCAAGGGCTTTCGCGCGCTTAGGTGCTGGCACGGCTGCTGAAAACGGGCTCGTCCATCCACTCTTCTCGGAGGACGCACTCATGGACGGCAACAAGCTCAACAACATCTCCCTGACCCCCACCGTCGCCCGGCAGACACCCCGCAACGAGTTCGGCAACGTGCTCAAGAACACCCTGGAGGGCGCCTCGAAGGCGGTCGGCGTGGTCTCCGGCGCGCTGATGGGCAGCATTCCCGGCGGCGGGGTGATCAGCGCCGCCGTCTCCAGCGTCACCAACCTCGCCAGCTCCGGCGGGGGCGTCGCCTCGGCGGGCCGCGCGGCCTCCGGCGTCCAGACGGTGAGCAGCTCCAGCAGCCCCGTGACGGGCCAGGTCGCGGACGGCGGGACGGGCATGCCTGACAGCATCGGCGACATGGTCAACCAGATGCGGGCGGAGGCCAACCGCTCGATGCTGATGCAGATGAACATGCAGTCAGAGAGCCGCGAGTACAACGCGGTGTCCAACGTGCTGAAGGTGCGGCACGACTCCGCGAAGTCGGCGATCAACAACATCCGCTGAGGACGCCATGGCCATCAACCCACTGGGTGGCGCCGGGCCCTCGGGCATCGCCGGCGCAGGCAGCACGCCGAAAGCCACTGAGTCCTTCGGCAAGGTGATGAAGGGCCAGGTGGGCAAACAGCCCACCGCCCCTCAGCGCACGGAGAACTCGCCCACGCCGGTGCAGAACGGACCGGCTCACGAGGCGCGCAAGGCCCAGCAGACTGCCACCGCCCCCTGCCGCGTCGAGGGGACAAAGGCCGCCACCTCCACCCAGGCAACCCACTCGGCCAGCGCGGCGAAGGTGCTGGATCAGGTGAGCGCCGCCCAGGCTCGGATGGAGCAGGTCCTCAAGCTGGCGGAGTCGGGCAAGGCCTTCTCGCCCGCGGAGCTGTTGTCGCTCCAGGCCCACGTGTACCGCGCGTCCCAGGAGCTCGATCTCGCCGGGAAGGTCGTCGAGAAGGCCACCGGCGGCGTGAAGCAGGTCCTCCAGACCCAGGTGTAAGCCATGAGTTCCTTCCTCCGCTCCGCCCTCGCCGTCGTCTTCTTCTCCCTCTCTGCTTGCAGCGCGCAGATCCAGCACGGCCTCGACGAGCGCGACGCCAATGAGATCGTCGCGGCCCTCGACGCCCGGGGCTTCGACGCCCACAAGGTGCCGGAGAAGGGCAAGAAGCCCACCTTCGCCATCGAGCTGGACGAGAAGCGCGCCACCGAGGCGATGCGGGTGCTGACGGAGCTGAAGCTGCCGCGCCCGCAGCGGCTCAAGACGCAGGCCCTCGCGCAGAACGTCGGCCTCATCGAGACGCCGGCCGCCGAGCGGCTGCGGCAGCTCGAGGCGCAGGAAGGCGACGTGGAGGAGTCACTGGAGACGATGGACGGCGTCACCTCGGCCGCCGTGGAGTTGGTGGTGCCTCCCGCGCCGCGCCCCGGCGTCGCCCCCACTCCGTCAAAGGCCTCGGTACTCTTGCGAGTCCACCCGGACGCCGTGGAGCGGATGCAGCAGCAGCGCGCGGAGCTTCGCGCCCTGGTCGCCGCGGCCGTCGAAGGCCTGAACGGGGACGACGTGGTGCTGGTGATCGATCCCGTGACGCTTCCTCCGCCGACGGTGGCGGCCCCGGTGGCCGCGCCGACGCTGCGCCCGTTGGTGATCGGCCTGGGCGTTGCTTTGTCCGTGGTGGCGATGCTGCTGGTCTTCCTGGCCTGGAAGCTCAAGCAGGCTCGAAAGTCCGCACGGCCCGCTGCTCAGCCTGCCCCCGCCACCCCGGCTCCGGCGAACCGCGCGGTGATCAACCCGGCCGTTCAGCGAAGGGTGGCGTAAGACGATGATCGGTCCGACCCGAATCGTCCGCCCGCCGCCGAAGGTGAGCGCACCGGCGAAGAAGGCGCCCGCTGCTCCCCCGCAGCCACGGGGCTTCCCCGAGCGCGTGGCGCTCTACGTCCAGGCGCTGCACCGCGATCGCACCGCATCGCTCCTCGAGTGCTTCGCCGACGCGCCGAGGGCCCGGGCCCAGGCCTGCGCGAAGGAGCTCCAGTCCATCTCCTCTGCCCTTCGCCAGGCGCGCCTCACCACGGAGTTCGGCACCCTGCCGGACGCCCTCGACCGGGTGCAGCGGCTGGTGCTCGAGGCCTCCCCCTCGCTGCGGTGCGCCATCGTCCGCCACCTGCCCCCCGCCTTGCGTGCGCGCTTCTCCCACCTGGAGCGCCCGGACCACCAGGCCCCACCGGCCATGGATGCGCTGGCCGCCCGCCTCGCCCGAGAAGCCCTCCGGGCGCCTGCTGGGTAGGACCGCGCCCGTCTCGCCTCGCGGACGACCTGGCGAAAGAAACCCAGTTCAATCAGCACATTAGACATGGCATCGACCATGAACAGGGTGCGGCCCCATGGAGGTCGCGATGCGGGAAACCAGCACCATCGTCAGCTCGGCCAAGAAGGCGCCGCCGCGCACGGAAGCCCCGGTGCCGACCCGCCTTCGGCTGCGGCCGGTCCATAGGATCACCCGGGCCCACCTGAGCCTGGCTGAGCGCCCACAGGCCGTCGAAGACGCGCAGGCGGCCCTTCAGTCGGTCGCTGCCCACCTCTCGCAGCAACTGAACGCCGAGGTGAAGCTGTCCGCCCGCCTCGCCGACGCAAGCCTCCACCCCTTCTCGCACCTGGCGAAGCAGGCGGTGTTCGCCCTCATCGAGCTGCACGGCGACGCGGCGGGCGTGCTGGAGGTCGATCCGATCGCCGCCGGCGCGGTGCTGCAGCACATCGCGGGGACAAAGCCAGCGCAGGTCGGCCACGTGACGCTGACGCGGATCGAGGAGGCCGCCTTCGGCTGGCTGCTGCTCTCGATCCTCTCCACGCTGCGCGCCCTTCCTGCGGTGGCCACCCACTACGCGCCGCGGCTGATCTCCTTCCACACCGATCGCGGCCCGGTGCTCTCCACGCTGGACGCGCGGCGCCGCCACGTCGGCATCGAGGTGAGCGTGGGCGTTGGTGAGCTGAACGGTCACGCCCGCCTGATCCTCCCCGCGCAGTGGCTGCAGGCCACGCTCGCCCACCTCCCGGCGGCGGCCCCGGGCGAGCTGTCCGCGGAGGTGGGCGCCCTCACCCTCGAGGCGGTCTGCTGCATGGGCAAGCTGGAGCTCGACGCCGCCGACGCCGAGGCCCTCGTGCCGGGCGACGTCGTGGTCTTCAAGGACCTCTCGCGCGACGACGACAGCCTGCGTGGCACCGGCCGGCTGACCACCTCGGCCTTCCAGCTCGCCGGCGACTTCACCGCAGACGGCTTCACCCTCACCCGCGCCCATGAGCGCCGAACCCTGGAGAACCGCATGTCCACCCCGGATCCCTCGCTGCCCGTCGACGTCGAGATCGAATTGGCCCGCCTGCGCATTCCGCTGCAGCAGCTCGCCGCCCTGCGCCCCGGCGGTGTCCTCCCGCTGCACGTCAACGCCGCCCAGACGGTACTCATCCGCATCGGCGACAAGCCCGTGGCGAAGGCCGAGCTGGTGGAGATCGAGGGCGAGATCGGCGCCCGCATCCTGTCGCTCCTCTAGAGGCCCGCCATGACGCTCTCTCCCCGAAACAAGCTGATCGCCGCCGCCTCGATGCTGCTGCTCTTGCCGGTGGTGGCCGTGCTGCAGGGTGCGTCGGCAGCGACGGCGGCCCGCGTAGTGCTCGGCGTCGCCGCCCTGGGTGGCCTGGCAGTGTGGTTCCTCAAGGCCAAGGGGGGGCTGCCCCTGTCCCGCTTCAAGAGCGCCGCGCGGCTGTCCGTCGTCCAGCGGGTCGGCCTGTCAGCCCGCTCGGGCGTCGCGCTGGTGGAGGTCGACGGCCGCCCCTACCTCATCGTCCACGGCGACGGCTTCGCTCGCATCCGCCCCACCGCGCGCCCGAAGGTGGTCGCTCCGCGCACCTCCAACCTCGACCTCGCCTGACCTGGGAGATTCGCCATGAAGCCCGTGCTCTTCACCGCCCTGCTCTTTCCCGCCGTCGCGATGGCCCGGCCGGTCGCCTCCGCCTCGCTCGACGCCCAGAGTTCGGGCTTCGCCGGCAACCAACTGCAGATGATGGGGCTGCTGGCGCTGATGGCCATCATCCCCTTCGCGATCATGATGCTGACCAGCTTCTCGAAGATCGTGGTCGTCCTCAGCATCCTCCGCTCGGCGCTGGGCACGCAGCAGGCGCCCCCGACGATGGTGCTGACTGGCCTGGCGGCGGTGCTGTCCGCGACCATCATGGCGCCCACCTTCGAGAAGATGTGGAACACCGGCCGCGAGGCGTACGTGGAGGTGAACCGCGGCTCGGAGCTGCTCTCCACCGCGGGCCGCGTCACCGAGCCCCTGCGGGACTTCCTCACCCGCCACGGCAGCCCCGAGGAGCGCGCCCGCTTCGTCGACCTGGCACGAGAGCTGCGCCCGCCCGAAGAGGCCGGCCTGGTGGCGGAGACGGATCTCGCTGTGGTGGTGCCGGCCTTCGTCCTCACCGAGCTCAAGGAGGCCTTCATCATCGGATTCCTCATCTTCCTGCCCTTCCTGGTGCTGGACATGCTGATCGCCAACGTGCTGCTGGCGCTGGGCATGCAGACGCTGTCGCCCAGCCAGGTCAGCCTGCCCTTCAAGATCCTCCTCTTCGTGGCGGTGGACGGGTGGGCGCTGCTCAGCCGCGGTCTCATCCTCGCGTACCGGTGAACTGCCATGGACACCTCGATCATCCTCACCCTCGCCCGTGAAGCCCTGCTGCTGATGGTGCTGGCCTCGCTCCCGCCCATCGCCGCCTCGCTGGTGGTCGGCTTCCTGATGAGCCTGGTGCAGGCCACCACCCAACTGCAGGAGAGCACCCTGTCGGTGGTGCCCAAGCTGTGCGCCGCGGTGTTGGCCCTGGTGATCGCGGGGCCGTGGATCGGCGGCCAACTCACCCGCTTCGCCACCCAGCTCTTCCTGGTCCTCCCGGAGATCGCCTCGTGAGCGCCTGGAGCATCCTCACCCCGATGGTCGACGCGCTGCAGCCGCACGTGGTGGCCACCGCGTTGATCGGCAGCCGCCTGGTGCCCGTGGCGTTCCTGTGCCCGCTGCTGGGCGGGACCCACGCGCCGACGCACGTGAAGCTGGGGCTGGTGCTCGCGTTGGCGCTGTTCCTTCACGTCGCCGCCGGAGTGGGCCTTCCCCCCGGCGCGGCGAACGCCTTCGACTTCGTGGGCATCGCCTTCAAGGAGGTGCTGCTCGGCACCACCCTGGGCCTCATCGCTTCGCTGCCCTTCGACGCCGCGCGCATGGGCGGCCGCTTCATCGATCTCTTCCGGGGCTCCTCGGCCGAAGCCGCGCTCCCCATGGCGGGCAGCAAGGAAGCCGCGACCGGCGACGCACTGTACCACCTGCTCCTGGCGCTGGCCGCGACGGGCATAGTGATGCCGCTGACCCTGGGCGCGCTCTTCAAGAGCTACGCGGTGGCCCCGCTTGGGACCTTCGTCCACTCCGAGGCGGCGGCGATGCAACTGGCCTCCCTGGTGGGCGGGGCCTTTGCCACCGGGCTGGCGATCGGCGCGCCCATCGCCGCAGCCTCGCTGGCGATCGATGCGGGGCTCGGCCTGGCCTCGCGAGCCGCTCCGGGGATGAACCTGCAGGACACCGGCGCGCCCCTGCGGATCCTCGGGGGTGGCGCGGTGATCTGGCTGGCCGTGGGGCTCTTCGCGGCGCGACTGCAGGACTACGCCACCGGCACCCCGGACGCCCTGCGGATGGTGCTGGACCTCGGCCGGTGACTGGCACGCGTCCTGCGATGACGGGGCCTCGGTATGAGCGAGAAGACGCACCAGCCAACCGCCCAGAAGCTCCGCGAGGCCCGAAAAAAGGGCCAGATTCCGCGCAGTAAGCTCTTCACGTCGGCTGCCGTCACCCTGGGCGGGCTGGTGGCGACCCTGGCCTTCGCGGGGGAGTCCAGCGTCCGCGTGAGGGCCTGGACCGTCTCGCTGGTGAGCCTTCGGGTGGAGAGCCCCGTCGACGCGCTGTGGGAGAGCGTGCGCGTCCTGGCGCTGTGCGTCGCGCCGACGCTGGTGGGGGCGCTCTTGGGCGCGGTGGCCGCGTCGGTCGCGACCGCTGGGCTCCAGGTGCAAGCCGACGCGATCGCTCCGAAGCTCGAGCGCCTCGACCCGGTGGAAGGCTTCAAGAAGCTCTTCTCGGTGCGCCAGCTGATCGACGTGCTCAAAGGGCTCCTGGTCGCCGCCGTCATCGGGTGGATCGTCTGGGGCGCGGTGCGAGAGGCTTCTCCCTGGGCCTTCCGAGGTATTTCACACGACGGGGCCGGGGCCTTCCTCGCGCTGCTCTCGCTGCTGCGGCCCGCGGTCCTCAAGGCCGCCGCAGTGCTCCTGGTCCTCGGGGTGGGTGACTGGGCGCTCGCCCGCCGCCGCCACATCAAGGACCTGATGATGTCGCACGAGGAGATGAAGCAGGAGCACAAGAACTCTGAGGGCGACCCCCACCACAAGTCCAAGCGGAAGGCCGAGCACAAGAAGCTGGCCTCCGGAGGCCCGGCACGCGGGGTGCAGAAAGCGACCGCCGTGGTCGTGAACCCCACCCATATCGCCGTCGCCCTTCGGTACGACGAGTCCGAGTGCGAGGCGCCGTACATCGTGGCCAAGGGCCGTGAGGAGGACGCCTTGAAGATCCGTAAGCAGGCTCAATCGCAGGGGATTCCGGTGGTCCGCGACATCCCCCTGGCGCGGTCGCTGGTGCACTACGACGTGGGCGAAGAGGTGCCTGAGGAGCTCTACCAGGCCGCGGCGGCCATCTTGAAGGTGGCCCTGGAGGAGTCCGAGTCGCGAGACGCCAACCCCCTGGGAGGTGCGCCGTGAACTCCGTGCTCGCTTTCGTAGAGAAGGTGCTGGCCCGCGCGAAGACGTCGTCGGACATCGTGCTGGCGGTGGTGATGGCGATGATCATCGGCGCGATGATCGTCCCGCTGCCGGCCTGGGTGCTGGACGCGGGCATCGCAGTCAACCTCGCGGCGGCGGCGGCGCTGCTGGTGGCGGCGCTGTACGCGAAGGACGCGCTCAAGGTGGCCACCTTCCCCACCCTGCTGCTCCTCACCACGCTGTTCCGGCTGGCGATGAACGTGTCGTCGACGCGGCTGGCGCTGTCGGAGGGGCACGCAGGAGAGATCATCCAGGCCTTCGGCGAGTTCGTGGTGCGCGGGGACTACGTGGTGGGCGCGGTGATCTTCGCCATCCTCACCCTGGTGCAGTTCCTGGTGGTGACGAAGGGCGCCGAGCGCGTGGCCGAGGTGTCGGCGCGCTTCACCCTCGACGCGATGCCGGGCAAGCAGATGTCGATCGACGCGGATCTGCGGGCAGGGGCGATCACCCAGGATCAGGCGCGGGCCCGGCGGCGCGAGCTGGAGCGCGAGTCGCAGCTCTTCGGCTCGATGGACGGTGCGATGAAGTTCGTGAAGGGCGACGTGATCGCCGGCCTGGTGATCACCTTGATCAACCTGCTGGGCGGCATCGTCATCGGCGTGCTGCAGAACGGCATGACGGCGGCGGAGGCGGCGGGCACCTACGCGCTGATCGCCATCGGCGACGGGCTGGTCTCGCAGATCCCCTCGCTGTGCATCGCGGTGGCGGCGGGCATCGTGGTGACGCGCGTAGCGTCGGAGAAGGAAGACGACTCGCTGGGCACGGACATCGGCGCCCAGTTCTTCGGGCAGTACAAGGCGCTCTTCGTGGTGGCGGGCCTGTGCCTCGCGCTGGCCGCGATGCCGGGCATGCCGCACTTCACCTTCATCCTCATCGCGAGCGGAGCGGTGCTGGTGGGCCTGGGCCTCAAGCGGCTGAAGAGCCGTCAGGCAGAGGCGAAGGCCCAGCCGGCGAAGACCAGCACGTCCGCGGCGGCCTCCTCCAGCGCGCCGGCCCAGGCGCCGAAGCTGCACGAGCTGCCACAGGCGGTGACCCCGCTGACCCTCGATCTCTCCGCGGACCTCACGCCGCTCGTCGAGGAGGCGGAGCAGGCCTTCGTGCACGTCGACCTCGAGAAGGTGCGTGAGCGGCTGTTCCTGGAGCTGGGCGTGCGCGTGCCGGGCTTCCGGGTGCGCACCGGAGCACCGCTGCCGCCGAAGGCGTGGGCGCTGTCCATCGACGAGGTGCCGGCGGGCCGCGGCGTGCTGCCTGAAGGAGCGCTGTTCGCGCTGGCGACCCCGGCGGAGCTGGCCAACCATGGGATCCAGGGCGCGGAGGCCGTGGAGCTGCCGGGCGGGAAGGCGATCTCCCGGGTGAGTGAGGCCCAGCGGCCGCAGCTGGAGGCGCTGGGCGTACCGCTGCGGCACCCTCGCGAGCTGGTGGCCGAGCAGGTGGCAACGCACCTCAAGAAGCGGGCGCCTTCCTTCCTCGGCGTGCAGGAGGTGCAGGCGGCCCTCGGCACCCTCGAGCAGCAGTCGCCGGCCCTGGTGAAGGAGGCGCTGCAGAAGGTCCCGCTGCCGCTGATGACGGACGTCGCCAAGCGGCTGCTGCAGGAGCAGGTCAGCATTCGCAACCTGCGGGCGATCCTCGACGCGCTGGTGGCCCCCACCACCGAGGGCGACGCCGCCCAGCTGGCCGAGCGTTGCCGCGGCGCGCTGGCCCGGCAGATCAGCTTCCAGTACGCGTCCAACGGGCCGCTGTACGCCTACCTGGTGGATCCGGCGGTGGAGGAGACGCTGCGCCAGGCGGGCCCGGCGGCGGCGATCGACCCGATGGAAGCCGGCGCGATCCTGGAGGGTGTGAAGCGCCTCGCGAAGCAGGGCAAGGCAGTGCTGCTGTCTTCTCCCGACGTGCGGCGCATGCTGCGGCGCCTGGTGGAAGGCGCCTTCCCCGAGGTCGCGGTGCTGACCTTCACCGAGCTGGATCCCGAGCTCCAGGTGCGGCCCGTGGGCCGGCTGGCGGCAGTGCCGGTGCGGTGAAGCTTCCGGTAGCCTCGCCGCGAGGCCGAGGCCACCGTGACGGAGCTCTTGCTGACCGGGTTGAAGCTGTCCGTCGGTGCCTTGATCCTGGGGATCGGCCTGAGCGAGCCCGCGCGCGGCGTGCTGTACGTGTGGCGCCGGCCGGGGCTCCTCGCGCGCTCGCTGCTCGCCATGTACCTGGTGGTGCCGCTGGTGGCCGTGGCGATGGCCAAGCTGTTGCCGCTGACCCTGGGCGCAAAGGCCGCCTTGCTGCTCCTCGCCGTGTCCGCCGGCGCGCCGCTGCTGCCGCGCCGGTTGGCCGCCTTCGGGGCCGGCCCCTACATCTTCAGCCTGGTGTTCACGTCATCGCTGTTGGCGATGGTCCTGGTGCCGCTCTCCTTCCTCGGCCTGGCCTCCTTCTTCGAGGTGCCGGTCGCGACGCCGGCCGTGGAGGTCGCGGCGGTGATCGGCAAGTCCTTCCTCCTGCCCCTGGCCGCGGGCATGGTCACCCGCAAGCTCGTACCGGAGCGCCTGCGGGATCGAGTGGTGCCGGTGCTCACCGCCGCCGCGGCGATCCTTCTGGTCCTCTGCACCGTGCTGCTGCTCGCGACCAACCTGCCGCTGCTGCTGGAAGCGCGCCTCTCTGGGATCGGCGCGCTGGTGCTGCTGATGGCCGTCTCTCTGGCGATCGGTCACGCGCTCGGCGGGCCCGAGCCGGGAGAGCGGAGCGCGCTCGCCGTCGCCTGCGCGACGCGGCACCTGGGCATCGCGCTGCTGGTGGCGACCACCCTGCCCGGCCCGCGCCTGGTGGTGGTGATTGGCATCTACATCGTGGTGTCGCTCGTCGTGACGACGCCGTACCTGCGCTGGCGCCGGCGCGCCCTCAGCACAGCTGAGCCCCGGGGCGGGACTCACCCCGGCGAGAGGAAGCGCGCCACCACCGTCTTCACGCCGAAGTGATCGAAGCGCACCGTCAGCTTCGCGGTGGGCCCACGCCCGCTGACGCTCACCACCACGCCGCGTCCGAACTGGCCGTGGTGCACGCGCATGCCGCGCACGTCCCCGTCCTGGCCCTGGTGGAAGGCGCCGGATTGATCGTACGTGCGGTCGATCACGGGGCCCTCGTCATCGCCGCGGCGGCGCAAGATGGGCGGCCGTCCCATCGAAGGGCGATCCATGGTCGGCATCGCGTCGTCGGGCGAGAGGCCATAGAGTTCCGACGGCACCTCGCCCAGGAAGCGGGACGGCGCGTTGAAGCGCTGCTCCCCGAAGAGCGCCCGGCTCTGCGCCAGGGAGGTGAACAGCCGGCGGCGCGCGCGGGTGAAGCCGACGTAACAGAGCCTCCGCTCCTCGGCCATGTCCTCAGCGGTCGCCTCCGGGACGATGGCGCGGCGGTGCGGGAAGATCTCTTCCTCCATGCCGGTGATGAAGACCGCGTCGAACTCGAGGCCCTTCGCCGCGTGCAGCGTCATCAACGACACGCGCCCCTTGCCGACGCCGGTGTCGCCGTCAGCTTCCCCGACCAGGGAGATCTGCTCGAGGAAGGACTGCAGCGGCGGCGCTTCGACCTCGAGCAAGAGCGCCTCGGAGGCGGCGGGCCCTGTCGCTTCCGGCTCGGCCTCTGGAGGGGCCTCCGCTTCCGTGACGGCGACAGGCTGAGCTGAGAAGCCGGCGAATAGATCGCCTTGCGGTGACGGCTCTGTCTCCTCGGGCTCCGGCTCCGGGGTGCCGGGCGCGTCGGGGCCCTCCGGCAAGGGGACGATGGGCGGCAGGGGATGGCCGGCGGCGGCGAGACGCTCCTCGCGCTGGCGATCGAACTCCTGGGTGGCGGTGAGGAGTTCTTTCAAGTTCTCTGCACGCCCCAGGGACTCCTCGGTCCCTTCCTGCTGGTGCGCGGCGACCAGCCCGGTGCGCTCCAGCATGAAGCGCGCCGCGCTCGTCGCGTCGGGGGACTTCCCGGCGAAGGCCACCAGGGCGTCCACCACCTCGCGGAAGGCCTTGAGCCGCTTCACCGCGGCGCCTCCCATTCCGGTGATGCGCTCGGGGGCCGCGAGCGCTTCGAAGAGGCTCCCGCCCTGCTGCGCCGCGTACTCGGTGAGGCGCTCCACCGTCGTGTCGCCGATGCCGCGCGCGGGCGTGTTGATGACCCGGCTGAGATCGGCGTCGGACTTCGGGTTCACCATCAGCCGCAGGTAGCTGGCGGCGTCGCGGATCTCGGCGCGGTCATAGAAGCTGCGCCCCGACACCAGCACGTACGGCACCCGCAGCAGCCGGAACGTCTCTTCGAGCACGCGGCTCTGGGCGTTGGTGCGGAAGAAGACGGCCATCTGCTCGAAGTCGCAGATCCCCTCGCGGCGCAGGTCATGGACGCGGGCGGCCACCTCCTGCGCCTCACCGCGCTCGTCCCGGGCGAGGATGAGCCCCAGCGGCTCGCCCTTCGCGCGGGCGGACCACAGCTTCTTGTCCATGCGCCGCCGGTTCTTCGAGATCACCGCGTGCGCCGCTTCGAGGATGGTCTGGTCCGAGCGGTAGTTCTGCTCCAGCTTCACCACCTTGCAGCCGGGGTACACCGTGGGGAAGCCGAGGATGTTGTCCACCTCCGCCCCGCGCCACCGGTAGATGCTCTGGTCGTCGTCGCCCACCACCACCACGTTCGACTTCGGCGGCGGCGCGAGCAACTGCAGCAGCTCGTACTGCACCGGGTTGGTGTCCTGGAACTCGTCGACCAGCACGTGCTGGAAGCGGCGCTGGTAGTGCGCGCGCACGTTCTCGTTGGTGCGCAACAGCTCCACGAGCAACAGCAGCAGATCCCCGAAGTCGACCGCGTTCGCCGCGCGCAGGAGCTGCTGGTACTTCCGGTACACCTTCTGCGCCGTCTCGAGGCGGGGATCGCCGGCCACCGGCAGCTGCCCGGGCAGCCGGCCCGCGTTCTTCTCCGCGTCGATGCGCGACAACATCTCCCGGGGGCTGACCGAGGCCAATTCGATGCCGGCCTCGCGGATGGCGCGCCGCACCAGCGAGAGCTGATCGCCGTCGTCGTAGATGAGGAAGCTGCGATCCATCCCCAGGTTCTCGGCCTCGCGCCGGAGGATCATCGCCGCGGCGGAGTGGAAGGTGCTGACGGTGAGCCCCGACGCCGACGCACCGAGGAGCGAGGTGAGCCGCTCGCGCATCTCCCGCGCCGCCTTGTTGGTGAAGGTGACCGCCAGGATCTTCCACGCGGGGACTTCGCGCTCGAGGATGAGGTGGGCGATGCGGCGGGTGATGACGCGCGTCTTCCCCGAGCCGGCGCCGGCCAGCACCAACAAGGGGCCCTCCTCGTGCAGCACGGCCTCGCGCTGCGGAGGGTTCAAGTCGGCGAGCAGGTCTTCCACGGCGCCCGAAGAACCACGAGCGCGCGCCGGATGCAATGGGCCCCGCGCGTGCTATCGGTCGCGCATGCACCTCCTCCAGTTGCTGCGCGCGCCAGAGCCTGACGTCGACGCCATCCGGGATCACCTCGACGCCCTGTCCTCATCCCGGCGGGTCGCCGAGGTGCTGGAGCTGGGGGCGAAGTCGCAGGCGAAGCTGTTCGACCTGGCGAAGGGCTTTCTGCCCATGAGCCTCGACGATCTCGTGCCTCCGGGGACGGCGCCCATGCACGGCGTCCCGCACGAGGGTCGGAACTCGCTGCCCACCTTCACCCGCTTCGCCAAGGTCTTCTACCAGCCGGACGACGAGGCGCTGCTGGGCAAGGAGGTGTGGGGCTACAACCGGACCAGCCGGCTCGTCACCACCACCGTCGGGCCTGGGTACTACGTGGCGTACCCGCACGGGCACGGGGAGCTCCTCGTCGACTACACCCGCCACCCGCCGCGCACGCCGAAGGGCGGCCCCAGGTTTCTCCCCAACGACGCGCGCCTGTCCCGCTTCGTCTACAACAAGACGCAGGACGTGCTGCGGGGCGTGTCGAAGCACGTCTCCATCGGCCGGGCGGCGCGCAGCGGGAAGACGCTCGACAACTGGTTCGTCCTCTGCCGGGTGGGCTGAAGAGTTAGAAGCCGGTGCCGAAGCGGAAGGTGAGCGTGGAGTAGCCGGCCTCGGCGAAGAGCTCCGCGACCAGCTCCAGGTGGTTGAGCAGCGCGAGCGGCGCCAGCAGCAGGGTAGCCAGGACGTTGAGCGTGTCGCCCGAGAAGCCGCGCTGCTCGTCGAAGGGCCGGAGGAAGAGGAGCTTCTTCGTCCACCAGGGCACCGTCACGCCGGCGCCGACGCGCACTCCGAAGAGGCTGGTGCGGCTGGCCGGCTCGTTGGGCGACGGAGGGCTCGCCACGTCTCCGAAGCCTACGTCCGTCCCCCAGAAGGGTGTCACCCGCCCGAAGACCAGCACGTCCGGGAGCACGTCGTCGTCCCGCGCCGCGAAGCTCCACGCATAGCCACCGCGCACCTGCACGCCCCACGACGCGCGGTACGGGACGGTGCCGAGCTGCTGCGCGAACTCGAAGCCCACGCCACCGAAGGGCGTCCCCCACGGGGGGCGCAGCGGGCCGACGGCGATCCCCAGGTACAGCGCGAAGGCCGCCGCGTTGCGCTGCCCCAGGCCGGCGACGAAGGACAGATCGGTCTGGAGCGGCATGATCCGGCGTTCGGCGAGCGGCGCCTGCGCCAGCGCAGTGCACAGGACCAGGGCGATCACGGCTTGTCTGGCCGCTTCCAGTTGATGACGGTGGGGCGGTCCCCGGGCGGGAACTCCTCGTCCTCGTCGAAGAGCGTCGCTGCGTCCACGCGCGGCTTCACTGCAGTAACGGCCGTGGGCTTCGACGATCCGTCCTTCATGGGGCTGAAGGCCGGCATGAGATCCGTCCCCTGCGTGGACTTCGCGGCGGCGATCTTGCCCGCGCCCGGTTGGGTGGGCCGCTTGCCTTCCGGGACGCGCCCCGGCGTCGCGGCCTTCCGGGGAGGGACGGCCGGCGCCTGCGGCTTTTCGACCAGGGCGGGCTGGGCCTTCATCGCCCGGGCCTTGCGATCGAAGGCGCGCGCGAGCTCACCGAAGCGCGGCCCGCCCGGCGTGGTGCCAACCCCGGCGGAGGCGAGCTCGGCCTCCTTGAGGACCGCGAGGGCGACCTCGGCCGTGGAGGGACGCGCGGAAGGCTGCTTCTCCAGGAGCCAGGCAACCCACGCCTCGAGCTCGATGGGGACGTCGGGGCGCCTGGAGCGCAGCGGCGGCGCGGGCTGGGCGAGGTGGGCCTGGGCCAGTTGGGCGCCGCCCTTCACGGTGAAGACGGGGGAGCCGGTGACCATCTGGAAGGCGAGGCAGCCCACCGAGTAGAGGTCGCTCGCGGGCTCGACTTCCCCGGCGAGGTGCTCGGGCCCCATGAAGCCAAGGCTGCCCAGCGTCATCAGCGGCTGGGTGAGCGCCTCCTCCCGGCCGGCGCGGCGGGCGATCCCAAAGTCCACCAGCTTCACCCGGGGCAGCCCCACTGTCGTGTCGCAAAGGAAGACGTTGCTGGGCTTCAAGTCCCGGTGAATGACGCCGGCCCGGTGCGCGGCGTCGAGCGGCTCGAGGATCCCCGCGAGGAGGTGAAGGACCTCGCGGACGGCGAGCTGCCGGTGGCCCTTCAGGTGCTCGAGCAGGGAGTGCCCTTCGAGGCGCTCCATCACCAGGTAGGGCCGTCCGTCCGGCAGCGTCCCGGCGTCGAAGATGTCGACGATCCCCGGGTGGGAGATGGCGTTGACCGCGCGCGCCTCCTCGAGGAGGCGCTGGGCCCCGTTCAGATCATCCTGCGCCGCGGACTTGAGCACCTTCACCGCGACGCGCTTGCCGATGAGCTGATGGACGCCTTCGTAAACCTCGCCCATCGCGCCGGCGCCCAGGCGCCCGGTGAGGCGATAGCCCTTGATGGCCGGACCGATGGCCTTCCCTCCCGTCGAGCGCCCCGTCGCCATGCGGCCGGCGAGTCTACGCCTTCGGCGCTCGTTGCTACAGTCGCGCCGATGCTGAAAGTGACGCCGCTGGGGGGCTTGGGCGAGGTAGGGATGAACACGCTCGTCCTCGAGCACGGCGCTGAGCGCGTCCTGATCGACTGCGGGCTGATGTTCCCGCGCGGCGACCTGCCCGGGGTGGAGATCATCCTCCCCGACTTCGGGGCCCTGCTGGACGCGCCCGACTCGCTCAAGGGCGTCGTGTTGACGCACGCGCACGAGGATCACCTGGGCGCGCTCCCGTGGCTGCTGCGCGAGCTGAAGGTGCCGGTGTGGGGTACGCCTTTCACCCTGGCGCTGGCGCGGCACCGCCTGGAAGAGGCCGGCGTGGAGGCCGAGCTGCGCGAGCTGGGTCCGCGAGAGGAGTTCCGCGTGGGCGAGCAGTTCCGGGTGGAGCCGGTGCGCGTCACGCACTCCGTCCCCGACTCGGTGGGGCTGATCATCCGTACGGCCACCGGCACGCTGGTACACTCTGGCGACTTCAAGCTGGATCTCTTTCCGGTCGATGGACAGCTCACGGATCTCGAGCGGCTGGGCGAGGTGGGCGACGAAGGCGTCCTGGCGCTCCTCTCGGACTCCACCAACGCGGAGGTCCCCGGCAGCACCGGCAGCGAGCGGGTGGTGCAGGACACCTTCGAGCGCCTGGTGTCGACCGCGCGCGGGCGGGTGGTGATCGCCGTCTTCGGCTCCCACCTGCACCGGGTGCGGCACGCGGTGGACCTGGCGCGGCGGCTGGGACGGCGGGTCGTGCTGGTGGGGCGCAGCCTGCAGCGCAACGTGGAGTTGGCCCAGAAGGTGGGGCTGCTCGAGGCGTGGCGCGACGTGTTGGCCGGCGCGGACGCGGTGGGCCAGGTCTCTCGAGAGCGGCTGCTGGTGTTGTGCACCGGCGCGCAGGCGGAGCCGCGGTCGGCGTTGATGGGCATGCTGTCGGCCGAGCCGGGGCCCTTGCGCATCGAGGCGGGGGACCTGGTGATCCTCTCCTCGCGCACCATCCCCGGGAACGAGCCGCTGGTGACCGCGCTGATCAACCGGCTCCTGGCCCGAGGCGCGCGCGTCGTCTACCCGGCCATCGAGCCCGGCGTGCACGTCTCGGGGCACGCGGCGCAGGACGAGCAGCGGCGGCTGCTGGAGGTGGTGCGTCCCCGCCACTTCGTGCCCATCCACGGCGAGCTGCGACACCTGCACAGCCACCTCCAGTTGGCGCGCCAGCAGGGCCTGCCCGCCGAGCGCACCTTCCTGATGACGGACGGAGACGTGGTGGGCTTCGCCAGGGACTCGGCCACCACCCTGGGTCGCGTGCCGGTGGGGACGCGGGCGATGCGACGCGAGAGCGTGGCGCCCATCAACCCGGAGGCGCTGGGAGAGCGGCGCGCGCTGGCGGAGTCGGGCGTGGTGGTGGTGGTGGCGGTGCTGCAGTTGGGCGGAGGGCGCGTGGTGTCGGGGCCGACGGTGCACGCGCGGGGGCTGCCCACGGCGGAGACGGCGGCGCTGGGGCTGGCCACCGAGGGGGCGGCGCTGGCGCTGTCCGAGTTGTCGGAGGCGATCCGCGGCGACGACGAGCGGGTGCGGGAGGCGCTGGTGCGGGGCGTGCGGAGAGCCTTCAAGCAGCTCTTCGGGACACGCCCCGCAGTGATGCCGGTGGTGCTGCGGGTGCAGGCGTGAGGATCAGTAGCTCTTCTTCGCCAGCTCCTGCTCCAGCGCGTCGAGCGCCTCGGCCTCGAAGGCTTTGCCGTCCTTCATCGCGTCGTCGGCGTTGGCCCAGACCAGCGGAGCCTTGCTCAGCGCGGCGATGGTGTCCGCGCGGACCTTCACCGTCTGATCGCCGGTCTCCAGGGTGACGAGGCGGGTGGCGCGCTGGCGCGCCTTGAGCAGCGTGTTGACCAGGCCCACCGAGGCCGGCACGTCGTACCAGTCGCCCAGGTTGCGCGCCTGCACCGCGTAGCGCTTGCCGTCCATGTACGCGACCAGGGTGTAGTGGCCTTCTTGGCGCAGACCCTCCTCATCGGTGGGGGCGATCTCCTCGAAGCGCACGCCCTTCAAGTCCTTGCCGGCGAGCTCGGCGAGATCCGCCAACAGGGAGTCGTGCTCGTTGGGGAAGATGCCCGTCTCTGCGTCGAAGGACCGCGTGGACTCGCGCGAGGCGCCCAACACCGTCGCGCCCGTCTTGGCGCTCTTCTCGGCCTTCGTCATCGGCAGCACCTCGGCGGCGGCGTAGGCCACCGGCACGCCCTTCTCCCGCACCGTGGGCACCGTCGTCTCCGGCGTGGGCGGCGGCTCCGGCAACGGCGGCAGAGTCGTGTACGTGTACGACGGCGGCGTGTACTTGTACGAAGAGTACGGCGAGTAGCTGCTGGCGCTGTTGTACTTCGCGCACGCCAGGCCGATCTTCAAAGTGACCAACACGCCGACGATCATCAGTCTCCAGGGAATCTGGCTGTCCATTTCTGTGTGCTCTCCTCCACGAGGCCGTGGAGCGACTGACCCCACCCCCGCCCAGGCCGTGCAGAAAAGCAGTCGGACGTCGTAACCTGTTGATTTTAGGCGCCTCTGCCCGCGCCTGAGGCGATGTGGTAGGGCCACGCGCGTCATGTTCGCCGCCGCCTTGATCGCCGCCGTGTTGAGCGCCCCGCCGCCCGCGCCCGCGGAGAAGCCGATCCGACCGCTGCCGACGCTGGCGAAGGATCCGAAGCTGGACGGCGTGCTGAAGGATCTCGCGCCCGCGCAGGACTTCAAGATGCCGGAGTCGGCGAAGGGCAGCTCGGCGTCGCTTTCCCTCAAGGCGGCGTTCCGCAAGGACACGCTCTTCGTGGGCATAACGGTGGCGGACGACAAGGTGCTGGCCGCGGACGCGCTGGACGTGAGCCTCTACTTCCCGGAGTCGGGCACCACCTCGAAGGGCGTGGTGTTCCGCTTCGGCGCCGAGGGCCTCGGGGCCGCCCCCGAAGAGGTGGCCGCGCCCGCCTTCGCCCAGGCGCTGGTGAAGGCCGGCACGAAGCAGGACGCGAAGGGCTTCACGGTGGAGGTGGCGATCCCCGCGCGGGCGCTGCCCCGCTTCCAGGCCTTCAAGCAGCTCGCGCTCACCTTGTGCGCCGAGTACTCGGACGTGGACATGGAGGGCGGCGAGGCGACGAAGCTGACCACCTGCCCGGCGGGAGAGATGGTGGGCGGCCCCACCCGCATCCCGGATGAGCTGCGCAAGGCGCTCAAGCTGTCGCCGATCGACTCGGTGGAGGGCATCGAGGCGCGCGAGACGGGCTGGGTGGGCTACTCCCGGCTGCACTACCCGACCTGGGTGGTGGGCGACGCGGAGCTGACGCCGGAGTCGCTGGGGCAGTTGATCGCCGGTCAGGCGGCGATCGAGCCTTCCTCGGTGGCGCTGCCGATCCCCGCGAAGCTGCAGTTGCCGGACAACCGGCCCATCTTCAGCGTGCTGACCGGGAAGAACCCGTACCTGGGGACCACCTGCGTGCAGGGCAACGAGCTGCGCATGGCGATGTACGTGGTGAAGGGGGCGACGGCCTTCCGCGTGCTGGAGTGGCCCGCCGCCACCTGCCAACTGGGGCGCGCGATGCGCTTCGAGCTGAACCCCGACGGCAACCTGACCATCGGCTACACCAGCGGCTCCACCGCGCACTTCACGTGGGCCGGCGATCACTTCGAGCGCAGCGAGCTCGGGCTGGCCCAGTAAAGGAAGAGAAGAACCGTGGCGAAGAAGGCATCGAAGTCGCTGTACATGATGACGCTGGGCTGCCCCAAGAATCGCGTGGACAGCGAGGTGATGCTGGGCACCCTGCAGCACAAGGGTTACCACCTGGTGCAGGAGCCGGACGACGCGGAAGTCATCGTCGTCAACACCTGCGCGTTCCTCAAGGCCGCCGAGAAGGAGTCGGTGGACAACATCCTCGAGCTGGCAGAACACAAGAAGACGGGCAGGTGCGACACGCTGGTGGTGACGGGCTGCCTGGTGCAGCGGCACGGCGAGGCGCTGGCGAAGGAGCTGCCCGAGGTCGATCACTTCCTCGGCACCAGCGCCTACGTGCAGATCGGCGATCTGCTCGCGGCGGAGGCCAGTCCCCGGCAGCTCATTCCCGATCCCGAGTACATCCACACCGCGGCGGTGCCGAAGGTGAACTCGATGCCCGGGTACACCGCGTACCTGAAGATCTCCGAGGGCTGCGACAACAAGTGCGCCTTCTGCATCATCCCGAAGCTGCGCGGGCTGCAGCGCAGCCGGACCATCGCGGACCTGGTGCAGGAGGCCTCGCAGTTGGCCGACTCGGGGGTGCGCGAGCTGAACCTGGTGGCGCAGGACCTGACCGCGTGGGGACACGATCTTCCCGGCAAGCCGAAGCTGCACGAGCTGCTCAAGGCGCTCTGCCAGGTGGACGTTCGGTGGATCCGCCTGCACTACGCCTACCCCCGCGTCTTCCCCGACGAGCTGATCGAGGTGATGGCCAGCGAGCCGAAGATCGCCAAGTACCTCGACATGCCGCTGCAGCACGCGAGCGATCGGCTGCTGCGCACGATGAAGCGTGGGCGGGAGTCCGCGTTCTTGAAGCAGCTCGTCGAGAAGATCCGCGCGCGGGTGCCGGGGCTCACCTTCCGCACGTCGATGATCGTCGGGCTGCCGGGCGAGACGGAAGAGGACTTCGAGATCCTGAAGGACTTCGTCAAGGAGCTGCGCTTCGAGCGGCTGGGCGTCTTCCAGTACTCCGACGAGCCGGGGACGGCAGCGTACGAGCTGGACTGCAAGGTGCCGCCGCGCACCATCGCCCGGCGCTGGCGCGAGCTGATGGCCATTCAGAAGCGGCTGAGCCGCGAGCAGAACAAGAAGCTGATCGGCGCGCGCCTCGAGGTGCTGGTGGAGGGCAGGAGCCCGGAGACGGACTTGCTGCTCGTCGGACGTCACCAGGGCCAGGCGCCGGAGATCGACGGGCAGGTGTACATCAACGACGGCCTGGCCTACCCGGGGGAGCTGGTCACCGTCGAGGTCACCGAGGCGCACGACTACGACGTGGTGGGCAAGGTGGTGGCGCGGGAAGATCCAAAGGCGAAGGGCCACAGGGCTCGCAGCCAGGCGCCTTCGCAGGTGCGGGGCGGAGAGCAGATCGTCTCGCCGCCGACGTGGCTCGCCCCCCGGTAGCGCGGCTGCCCTCAGCCCACCGGCTCGGCGTAGGTCATCACCAGGTACAGCACCGTCTCGGCCCCGCCGGCGTTCCGGTACACGTGAGGCGCGTCGGCCTCGAAGAGGATCGCGTCGCCGGTGCCCAGCTCGTGCGTCTGGGCGCCGATCTCGATCACCACCTGGCCCTTTGCGACGACCAGGTTCTCGGTGGTGCCCGGCGCGTGCGCCTCGGCCCGCTCCACGCCCTTCGGCGTGAGGCGCAATTCGTAGAACTCCACGCGGCGCGGCTCGTCGTACGGAAACAGCGCGCGCGACGAGAAGCTGCCGTCGCTCGACATCAGCCGCTTGGCCGCGGTGGCCCGGAGCACCTTGGGCCCCGTGGCCTGCGCGCTGGTGATGAGCGCGGAGAAGGGCACGTCCACCGCGCGGGCGATCTTCCACAGCACGTTGATGGTGGGCGCCGACTGCCCCAGCTCCACCTGGCCCAGCATGGCGCGCGACACGCCCGACGCCTGCGCCAGCCCCTCGAGCGACAGCCCGCGCTCGGTGCGCAGCCGGCGCAGGTTCCTCCCCACCACGGGTGCGAGATCCGCCCCCATCTCTGCGGCGGGCGCGGCGTCCTTCGGCTTCTTCTTCCGGCTGGCGGCCATGGGTGCGGAATCTCGCAGGGAATTGCCCGGGCGCAAGGGCCAGTCGGCAGGCGGGGGCGCGGGCGTTACGCTTGGCGTCGCGACATGGGCCTCAGGAAGGATCTTCAGACCAGCGCCGCGATGGAAGCGGAGCTGAACAAGGAGCGGGCCAGCGCGCTGGGCCGCACGGGCGCTCGCCTGGAGCTGCACCTCGAGCGCTGCGAGGCGCTGCTGGACAAGCTGGGCGGCTCCACCGGGGCCGAGCGGCGCGCGCTGCTGGCCGAGTACCGAGACGAGCGGGCAGAGGCGGAGAAGTGGCGCTGGTACCTCACCATCCAGCGGGAGGCGATGGGCCTTCGCCGTCACGACGACGTCGAGCGGCTCTACCCCACCCCGCCCACCATGCGAGACGAGTGACATGCGCGGCCTGGAGCAGATCCCCTGGGTGTACGACGCGATGTGCGCGGTGATGGAGTGGTCCGGCCTCAAGCGCTGGCGCGCCTGGCTGGTGGGCGGCGCGAAGGGGCGCACGCTGGAGGTCGGCTGCGGCACGGGCAGGAACCTGCCGCTCTACCCGAAGGACGTGACGCTGGTGGCCGTGGAGCCCTCCCGCGACACCCTGGCGAAGGCGAAGCGGAAGAACCCCGCGGTGCTGCTGGTGCGCGCCAGCGCCGAGGCGCTGCCCTTCCGCGAAGGCGCCTTTGACACCGTCGTCTCCAGCCTCGTCTTCTGCAGCGTGCCGCGTCCAGCGGTGGGGCTGGCGGAGGTGAAGCGCGTGCTGGCGCCGGGCGGCGCCTTGCGGATGATGGAGCACGTGCGCAGCGAAGGCCGCTTCGGCGCGTGGGTGCAGGACACCATTCAGCCGGCGTGGACGCGCGTGGCCGGCGGCTGCCACCCCAACCGGCGCACCGAGGAGGCGGTGGAGGCCGCGGGCTTCGCGATTCAGGCCGACGGCCGGCGCAGGGACGGCAACATGCGCCGCTTCATCGCCGTCGCCTCAGAAGGCGATCCCCAGCGCCGCGCCGAGTGACGCGCCCTTGCCCGTCGCGGAGAAGGGAATGCCTTCGAGGACGAAGGCGGCGTTGAGCGTCACCTTGTTCACCGCCGCCGTGCTGCCCAGCGACGCGTAGTGCAGGCCCAGGCGCAGGCGGCCGATGCCTTCCCAGGAGGAGGCGCCGGGAGCCAGCGGCGCCGAGGGGATGTCGAGGTAGCCGGCGAGGACGTCTGCCTGCGCGTAGAACATCAGCCCCGCCTTGGTCCACCCGTCGCGATCCGGCACCCCGCGGCCCCACCCGCCCTTCACCGCCAGGCCTCCGGCGTAGCGCGCGCCGCAGAAGGCCGAGCCCAGGCACACCGGCCCCGTCAGCCGGCCGTAGCTGGCCTGCACCCCCACCTGCATCAGCCAGCCTTCGGCGTTGCCCGGCTCGGACGCGCTGCGCCCCGGCTTCCCGAAGCCGCCGAGGAAGGTCAGCTCCCCGCCGAGGTACACGTTCTGGAGCGCGAGGAAGAGGCCGCTCAAGCTGCCGGCGATGCGGTTCCACCGGAGCTCCGGCGGGGGGCGCGGGACGGGGGGCGGCTGCGAAGGGAGTGGGCCCTCCTGCGGCTCGGGTGGAACGTCGGGAGGCATCGGCGGGGCGCTGGGCACCAGCACCCCCGCGTCAGGCGCGACGACTGGCGGTGCAGTGAAGGCCGGCAGCGGGGAATCGTTCGGCTGGGCGAAGGCGCCCGGCGCCAGCAGCACGAGAAGCGTGGCCCATCGCCAGGGGTGCACCGTCTTCCCATCGGACCTGCCCGCCTCCCCTTGACGCAAGGACAACCTGCGTTACCCGGACCGCCCCTCTGGTGCCGACTTGACAGCAGACGATCCTGTTTGAGTTTTCGCTCAGACCAACCGCGGCCCCGCGAGGGCCTCTTCCCTGGAGAACGACATGACGCTGACCCGCTTCCATCCCCGCTTCCCCCTGTTCCGCGACTTCGACGAGTTCTTCCGCGACCTGGGCGCCCCCGTCTTCGACGATCACCGGCAAGCCGCGCTGGTGCCGCCGGCCGACGTGGTGGAGACCGAGAAGGCCGTCGAGCTGCGCCTCGACCTCCCCGGCGTCGATCCGGCGCAGATCGAGGTCAAGCTGGACGGCAACATGCTGACCATCTCGGCCGAGCGGAAGAACGAGAAGACGGAGGAAGCGAAGGGGTGGATCCGCCAGGAGCGCTCCTGGGGCACCTTCAGCCGCTCCTTCACCCTGCCCAACACGCTGGACGGCACCAGGCCCGAGGCCGCGTACAAGCACGGCGTGCTGACCGTGACGCTCCCCAAGAAGGAAGAGGTGCTGCCGAAGACGCTGAAGGTGAAGGTCGAGGCCTAGAATCACAGCTTCCGGGCCGCGGCCTCGCTCTCCAGCCAGTCCTTCAAGAAGGCCTTCACCGCCGGGTGGGTGGAGGCCTTGAACTCCTCGGGCGCGGCCGCCCCGATGATCTTCCCCTCATGCAGCAGGCCCACCCGGTCCGCGATGCGGAAGGCGGTGGGGAGATCGTGGGTGATGATGAAGGCCGTCGCGCCCAGGGCCTTCTGCGCGGTGACGATCGCGTCGTCCACCGTATCGGTGGTGAGCGGATCGAGGCCGGCCGTCGGCTCATCCGCCAGCAGCACCCGCGGCTTCATCACCATCGCCCGGGCGAAGGCCACCCGCTTGCGCATGCCGCCGGACAGCTCGCCCGGCAGCTTCTCCGTGGCCTCCGCCAGGCCGAGCAAGGCCAGCACCTCGGCGACGCGCCGCTTCACCTCCGGCTCCCGCACGTGGCCCAGCTCGCGCAAGGGGAAGGCGACGTTGTCGAAGACGCTCATCGAGTCGAACAGCGCGCCCGCCTGGAACTGGATGCCCAATTCCTTGCGGACCTCCATCAACTCCTCGCCGTCGCACGCGGTGAGATCATGCCCGTCGATGATCACCTGGCCCGAGTCCGGCTTGAGCAGCCCCTCGAGGTGCTTCATCAGCACCGTCTTCCCGCTGCCCGAGGTGCCGAGGAGCACGAAGGTCTCGCCTTCGTGGACGGTGATTGAGAGATCCTCGAGGACGCGCGCGTCGCCGAAGCGCTTGCAGAGGCCCTTCACGACGATCATCGGCGCCTGGTCGCTCACCCCCGCGGTTGTAGCGCGTTCGCCGTCGTGGATCGCGGAGGCCCGCGGCGCTATGGCCTGCGCGCATGAGCGAAGCCCCGGTGAGCCCCACGGATCTGCTGCCCCCAAAGGGCGGCGACGCGCCGTTGTCCGCGCTGGGGCGCGACGAGCTGTCGGTGTTCCTCTACCTGGCCTTCACCGACGCGGAGCTGACCGCCCTCTTTCGGGAGCTGAAGCTGTCCGTCCCCGGGTACCGGCTGGAGAAGCTGTCCGGCGTGCAGAAGGCCGACACGTTGGCTGATGAGATCCGCGCCCGGCCCGACGCGCGCGCGCCGGTGATCGCCTTGCTTGCGAAGATCTACGAGTTCCCCGCGCTGGACATCGTGTCCCTCTCGGCGCCGGTGGCCGACGAGATCGGCCTGCTCGCGGTGGAGGAAGACGCGACGGTGCGCATCCTCTGGCGCCTGCTGGCAGACCCGCAGCAGGAGGTGCGCCAGACGGCCACGCCGATCCTCCAGTCCCTGGCCCGCACGTACTACGGCGCTGGCCCGGCGCAGAAAGGGCCGCCCGCGGTGGACGCGTCGGCGAGGCTGGCCCCACCTCCGCAGGACGCCGCGCCCCGAGACGAGTCGGCGGAGCTCAAGGCCGCGAAGAAGGAGGCCCGCGAGGCCGTCCAGGCGATGGAGAAGGCCCAGGCCAAGGCCGAGTCGCTGGCGCAGCAGCTCAAGGACCTGCGCGCCGCGCTGGCCGAGGTGTCACGCGAGCGCAACCTGTCCAAGCGCGAGGCGGAGAAGACGGACACCGCGCTGGAGCGAACGAAGGAGCAGCTCGAGAAGGCCAAGGGCAAGGTGACGCGCGCCGAGCTGGAGAAGCTGAAGAAGGACTACGAGAAGGCCAGCGAGTCGGTGGCGGCGCTGACGGCTCGCGAGGAGCGCTGGGCGGAAGAGAGGCAGGCGTTGCAGCAGGAGCTGGAGGCGCTCAGGCGCACCCCGGACGCGGCGCCCCAGGCACCGGCCGCCCCGGCGAGCGATGAGGGCCCGGTGGAGGAGCTCCCGTCCACCTGGCTCAAGCCGAACTTCACCCAGGAGTTCTACGACTCCCTCGACGGCTGGGACGCGCGGCTGCAGCGCGCCGCCTTCAAGCAGGCGTACCTCTTGTCGGAGAACCACCGGCATCCCTCGCTGAGGGCGATTCCGCTGGAGGGGCTGCCCGGCTACTTCCGCGTGCGCGTGGCGACCGACGTGCGGCTGATCTATCGGCGCGCCGAAGGCACCAGCGTGGAAATCCTCTCGCTCATCGACCGCGAGGATCTCGATCGCTACGTGCGCCAGGCGAAGACGCGCTGATCCCCTCACACGCGGAAGAGGACGCCGCGCGTCGGCAGTCCCGTCGCGGCCTGCACGGCCCGCACGTACGCCGCGGCCTGGGCCTCGTAGGCGGCGCGGTGCGCCTCCAGATCCTCGTCCGTCTTGAACTCCACCACGGTCCAGCCGCTCGCGTCGCGGAAGGCGAGGTCCACGCTGCCTTCCACGTAGTCCGCCGGCCCCAGCACGTCGACGATCCCCCGCTCCCGGCGCACCTGCGTCGCCCCGCGGGCCGCCTGCATCAACGGGTGGGCCAGCGCGGCCAGCACCGCCTCCACCGCCGCGGACTGTTCCCCCGGGCTCGCGAGCAACGCGCGCCCCTGCGCCGCCACGGCGTTCGTCACCAGCGCGCGCGAGGCGTCCAGCGGCGCCACCGCCAGCACCGCGTGCACCAGCTCACCGAAGCGGCGCCCCTTCGGCCGCCCCGCGCGCGGCACGCCCGAGTCCTCGAGGCCGATGGTGCCGGGAGGAGGGGCCTCGTCCAGCTCGCGCGCCACCCGCACCCGCTCCGACGGACGGCCCCCTGCCTCCAGCGCCTTCGCGTGGGAAAGCCGCCAGTCCTCCCACGCCCGCTGACTGTCATCGCTGGGGCCGACCACCTCCACCAGCGCGTCGGACGCCTGGAGCCCGCCGCCCGCCTCGAGCTCGAGCCGGAGCGGCTTCGGCCCCCACCACACCACCCGGTTCTTCCCCGTCTCGCTCCGGTGCAGGCCGGGCAGCGGGACGCAGGACGGGACGCCGCCCTCGCGGCCGACGATCACGTCGCGCCCCAGGTCCGGGCACCCGGGGGCGGGCTTGGGATCGTGCGCGCCTCCCTCGGGCGGGTACACCGACGGGTAGAGCACCTCGGTCCAGGTGTCGTCCCAGCGCTTGTCGCCCACCGCGGGGATCACCAGCAGGTCCTTCGCGCGCGTCGCCGCCACGTAGGTGATCCGCACCGACTCCTCGTGATCTCTCGCGCGCACCTCCTCCTCGTGCTCGCGCAGCTCCACCGGCAGGCAGCCGCCCAGCGCGTGCACCCACAGCCCGCGCTCGGGGTCGACCCAGTGCGACGGCTCCTGCCAGTTCGCGTTGGCGGTGGGCTCGGCGAGGATCACCACCGGGAACTCCAGCCCCTTCGCGGCGTGCACCGTCATCATCCGCACGCCCTCGGTGCCCTCCTCGACGATGGGCGCCTCGGGGGCCTCGCCCTCCTCCGCCTCGTCCTGCAGCGCCTCCACCACGTCGCGGAAGCTGGTCGATCGCCGCTCCAGCCGCCGCGCCACCTCCGCCAGTTGCAGCACGTTGGCCAGGGCCTGGGCCCCGGCGTTCCAGAAGGCGATGCCGGCGTGCGCGCGGGTGGCCTCGAGGAAGGCGTGCAGCGTGGCGGACACCGGGCGGCGGTTGCGGAACAGGTGCAGGTCGCGCAGCACGGCCAGCGCCTCGGCCACCGCGCTCGCGTCCTCGGACAGCGTCAGGCCCTCCAGCGGGCGCAGCGGGTGAAAGTGGCCGAGCTCGTGCCGGTAGATCAGCAGCTGCTCGTCCGCCAGCGCGAAGAAGGGCCCTCTCAAGGCGGCGTAGACAGAGAGCTCGTCGTCCGGCCGCTCGATGGCCATCAGCGCGGTGCGCAGCGCCATCACCTCCTCGCGCACGTGAAAGCTTCGGCCCCCCACCAGCACGTGCGGCACGCCGCGGGCCTCGAGCGCCTGGGCGTACGGACGGGGAATGTCCACACCGCCCCACCGGCGCAAGCGCTTGAAGAGGATGCACACGTGCCGCGGCTCGATCGGCACCCGCTTGCCTTCCTCCTCCACCGTCCAGCCGCTCTCGCGGACGAGCCACGCGATGAAGGCGCCCACCGTGTCCGACAGGCTGCTCTCCACCCGCTCCTTGGTGACCCAGCCGCGCTCGTTGTGGACGCGCGCGGGAGGCAGCGCCACCACCGACGGCTGCTTGTCGTACGCGTCACGCCACCGGCCCAGGTGCACGTAGGCGGGGTGCAGGCCGTTGCCCAGCTCCATCACCCGCTCGAAGGCGCCGTTGACCGCCGCCTGGATGCCCGGGGTGCTGCGGAAGCTGGTGGACAGGAAGACGACCGAGGCGCCGTGACCGGCGAGGTGCCGCTTCACCCGCTCGTAGAGCAGCACGTCGGCGCGCCGGAAGCGGTAGATGGACTGCTTCGGATCGCCGACCACGAAGAGCTTCCCCGGCACGGGCCGGACCTCGAACGGCTCCTCGACACCGGGATCGTCCGCTGCCAGCAGCAGCACCAGCTCGCTCTGCAGCGGATCGGTGTCCTGGAACTCGTCGACGAAGAGGTGGGTGAAGCGCCGCTGCAAGGACTCGCGCACCGGCCGGCTGTGGCGCACCAGGTCGCGCGTCTTGATCAAGAGATCCACGAAGTCCAGCGCGCCCACCCTGGCCTTCTCTGCTTCGTAGGCGGCGACCACCGGCAACAGCTCCTCGTGCAGGCAGGCGGCGAGGTGCGCCTCGGCGCGGCGGAGGAAGCCGGTGAGCTCTTCGTAGAGCAGCCCGCGCTCGGCGGACACCGTGTCCACGGTGACGCCCTGGAAGCGCACGCCGCCCGGCTTCCACGTCCACCGGCGCTGATCGCGGGACAGGTCCTTGAGCTGGGCCTCGAGCCCGTCGTAGTCGCGCGGCGACACCGCTTCCCGGTGCGCGAGATCGTCGCTGAAGCGCCGCACCGCGGCCAGACACTCACCCAGCTTGCTGTCCGGGGCCTGCCAGGTGAGCTGCCGGGCGCGCTCGGCCAGGGCGCCCAACCGCGGCAACAGCGCGTCGATCGCGGCCTCGCGCGCGAAGGGCTCCCTGCGCCAGGGCGCGCTGAAGTCCCGGTGCTCGACCAACTGCTGCACCGCGGAGAAGAGCACCCGGCGCGGAGGATCGTCGCCGCGGCCCTTCGGACGCCGGCGGAGGATGCGGCGGATGCCTTCGGGGGGCGCGTGCAGCACGTCCTGCAGCGCCCGGTGAAACGCCGCGGACAAGAGCGCGTCGGCGTCGCCCTCGGACACCACCTCGAAGCGGGGATCGACCTCCGCCTCCACCGGGTACTCGCGCAGCAGATCCGCGCACAGCCCGTGAATGGTGCCGATGCGGGCGATCTCCAGCTCCTCCAGGGCCTCGGTGAGGCGCAGGCGCTCGGTGGCGTCCGTCACCTCGTCCCGCGTCCGCTCCAGCGCCACGCGCAGCCGCAGCTTCATCTCGCCCGCGGCCTTCTCGGTGAAGGTGACGGCGATGATCTGCGACAGCCGCGCCCGTCCGGTGCGCACCACGGCGACGATCCGCCCCACCAGCACGGTCGTCTTGCCGGTGCCCGCGGCGGCCTCGACCACGAAGGTGCTGTCCAGATCCTCGAGCAACTGCTTGCGGGTGGCGTAGTCCTCGGGCGAGCGGGGGATCATGGCTGCTTCCTCACCAGGGCCAGGGGCTTCGTCTCTTCGCGCAAGAGCTTCTTGCGCACGCGCCGCTCCTCTTCGGGCCCGCACACCGGGCGGAAGTCGCAGAAGCGGCACCCGTCCTTCTCGGGCGCGGCGGGCAGAAAGCCCTCTTCCAGCGAGCGGGCGATGGTGCGCACCACCAGGCCCATGCCTTCCCGCGCCGCCTGATCCAGCGGCGTGGGCACCGTGGTGAAGTTCCCCGCCTGCGTGCAGTAGAAGAGGCGCCCTTCCTCCACCTTCGTCTCGGGGAACAGCTTCTCCAGCACCAGCGCGTACAGCACCGGCTGCAGGTGCTTGCCGCCACCCAGCACGTTGCCTTCCTTCGCCCGCGCCTTGCCCGTCTTGTAGTCGGTGGCCCGCAGCGAGCCGCGGGTGCTCTTCTCCACGAGGTCGATGGAGCCGCGCAGCTGGAGCCCCTCCATCAGCGTCACCGGCGCGGGCGTGCTGTGGGGATCCTGCTGCTCGCGGGCGCCCAGGCCGAAGGACAGCTCGAAGCGCCAGGGCTCCCACTCGGAATCCGCGGCGGTGCGGCGCAGCCACTCGCGCAGGTCCGCCTTGAGCGTGTCCACGCCGTCCAGCCACACGCGCTCGATGGCGGGGACGAACTCGTCCCACGTTTCCTTCGCCACCTCCGCCAGCACCTCGTCGAGTCGCGCGAAGGCCCTGGGCAGGGTGGCCTCCGTCACCCGCACACCTTCTTCCTGGAGCGAGGACAGCACCTGGTACTGCACCGCGTGGGCCATCGAGCCCTTCTCCAGCGGGCCCAGCTCCTCCAGCTCGCCGGGGATCTCCAGGGGGGAGAGGCGCAGCACCGCGGAGAGGAAGAACTTGTAGGGGCAGGCAGAGAACAGCTCGAGCGCGGTGGGGGAGAAGGGGCGCTTGCCGACGAAGTGCAGCGCCAGCGCCTCCCGCGCGGCCGCCTTCGGCTTCACCAGCCCGTCGGCGGAGCTCCAGGCGGTCTGCATCCACCGGGCGTAGCGGGTGCGAAGCGCGCGGGCGAGGTGGGGGTTGGCGCCGACGAGGTAGCGCGCCCGTCCCTTCGTGTCCGACTTCGCGTGGAGCACCTGGTCCAGCAGGGCCAGATCGAACTCGGTGGCGTCGATGGCCTCCAGCGGCTCGGTGGGCGCGGGCCAGGCGAGGCGGACGCGGCCGTGTCCTTCTGCGCGACGCTGCAGCTCCTCGTACACCGGGAGTCGGCCTTCCACCGCGCGCGCGGCCTCCAGGACGTAGAAGCTGGGCACCCGGGGCCGGGCGTGCTCGGCGTCGATGCGCGGCCAGGAGAGGACGGCCCGGGACTCGGCCGCACCCACGGCCAACTGGAGGGCGAGGCGCTCGGCGGCGAGGCGATCGACGTTGGTCTCCAGCGCGGGCGAGAGCTGCCGCCGCACCTCGTCGGCCAGCAGCGGATCCTCTCTGAGCTTCTGCGGGAAGATCCGCTCAGCGAGGCCAGGCACGAAGACCAGCTCGAAGGCCAGCCCGCGGGCCGCCTCCACCGGAGCGACGAAGACCTGCCCGGCGCGGCGCGCGGTGGGCGCCTCGACGATCTCCAGGAGCCGCGGGGTGAGCACCGCGCGGACCTCCCGCAGCGACACCGGCCCCACCACGCCCATCGGCGAGAGCTCCTGCAGCACGCCCAGCACCCGCTGGGGGAACTTGAGCGCGCGGGTGACGAGCGCGGACAGCCTCACGATCCACTCGCCCCAGGTCGCCTCCTCGGGCAGCGCGGCCAGCTCGTCGAGGAGCGGCAGCGCGAAGCTCTCGAGCGCGGCGAGATCGCCCAGGTCCCGCTTCGCCCGCTGCACCTGCGCCTCGGAGGCAGTGGGCGCGGCGGCCTCGGCTTCCTTCCTGTGACGCAGTCCGTCCAGGCGCCGGCGCCAGCGATCCGTCCCGCCGATCACCGCGGCGTCGATGATCAACCTCTCCCAGCGGCGCGGGGCCCGCAGGCGGCCGGCGGTGACGGGCGCGTCGGGATCGAGCACCTCGGGCGGCGCGGGCGGCGGCGCGGGTGTCTTCTCGTCGAGCGGCAGCAGGCTCTCGTCCACCTCGCCACGGACGAAGCGCTGCTCCTCGGGCGGCGCGGCAGGCGGGGCGCCCTGCTCGTCCTTCGGCACCTGGCCCAGCGAGAGGTACTCGGAGAAGCCGCGGGCGGACAGGCCGTCCTCCTTGCACTTGAGCAGCGCCAACAGCGCGCGGCCCGAAGGGTCAGGCCGGGGCACTCCGCGCGCGAACCAGGCCGGCACGCGGGCGCGGCGGAACGCGTCCTCCAGCGGGGCCCGGTAGGTGGACGGGGAGCGCAGCAGCACGGCGATGCGGTCGAAGGGAATTCCGGCGCGGGACGCGTCCAGCACCCGGCGCGCGATCTCCACGCACTCGCGCGCTTCACCGGGAGCGGAGAACAGCTCGGTGAACTCCTCAGGGCCCGTCACCGCCGCCCCGGAGAAGAGCCGGGTCTGCAGCGCGCGCAGGGCCCCGGACGACTTCGCCTCTACCGTGCGCGGCTCGACCTGCAAGGCGGCGGACAGGCGCGCCACCGACGCCGTGTCCGCTTCAGGGGCGACGGCCAGGACGTGTCTCGCGCGCGCGGCGAGTTGGGCCAGGAAGGCCGCCTCGGCGCCGGCGCCCACGCGCAGGTCGATCAACGCCAGCGCGGGAATGGACAGCGTGTCGATCGCGCCCTTCGCGCGGCGGAAGATCTCGGTGCGATCCACCAGCCTCTGGGCGGCGAGCGCCTCCTCGAAGGCCCGCGCCGCGACGATGAGGCCCGGCTCGAGCCGCGCGACCTCCACTCCGGCGAGGCGCACGTCGGCCACCGTCTGACCGAGCGCGCGGGCCAGGCCGGGGCGATCGGAGACCGGCTCGAAGCGATGCAGCGCACCCGCCTCGTGCAGTTGCCAGGTGACGCGCGCCCACAGCGCCTCCAGCGCCAGCGGCGTGGCCAGGGTGAGGCCCTCTTCGAGCAGCGAGGGCCGCGCCAGCTCCGCGGCGAAGCGGAAGAGCGTCGAGCGCTGCCAGCCGAACATCGGCCGGCCGAGGGAGCGGACCAGCTCGGCGGCCGCTTCCCAGGTGGGCCCCAGCACCACCACGTCCCCGTCCGCGGGCTGGCTCTCGAAGAAGGCGCGCGCGTGCGCCAGCCGCTCGGCGCTGCGACGGGATGTGACGAGCTCACGCATGCGCCCAGGCCTCTTCGCGCGGCCACCGTACAGCGGGCCACCACCACCGTGCGGGATATTTCGCGGCGGGTGTGACACCACAGGGCAGACCAGCGCGGCGCGAGGAGTTGGCCAGCCTCCTGTGGCCGTGGCACCAGGCCGCCTTCGCGCGGGTTAGGGCTGGCAGAACCTCACTCGCGTCACCTCGAGCGCCTGCCCTGCGCCGCGCGCCCAGCCCACGTGCCCCTCCGGCCAGGAAGCGAAGTCGTCTCGGGGCGCCCAGGCGCCGCCCGCCGTCACCGGGCCCTCCCGTACCTCGCCCGAAGGCGAGAGGACGGCCAGGCGCTGCGCGCCACCTTCGCGCCAGGCCGCCAGGAGCTGAGCTCCGTAGCGCGCGAGGTTGGGCCGTGACGCCTCGGCCGAGGTGAGCCACACCACCGCGCCCTTCCGCCGCTGCGGCGTGATGGCGACAAGGCCCACGTCTCGGTGGGGGCGGCCCTCACGCGAGGAGAAGGTGAGCGCGAAGCCGCCGCCTGGCAACGGCGCCAGTCCGCCCAGCTCCCCGTCCGAGGCGCCCGCGCAGTTGCCCGACGGCTCGTCCACCAGCACCGTCGAGTCGTCCAGCAGCACGCCCTTGGTGCTGTAGCAGTCCGACAGGCACACCGGCGCCAGGCGCGCGCCGTCCCAGGCGAGGCGCACGTCGAGCGAGTGGCTGCACCCCCAGTCCCAGCCGCCCGGTCCGCCGGGGGCTCCCGTCGAGGCGAGGTAGGCCTCGAGCAGATCGCCCTGGTGTTTCCCGCCGGCTCCAAAGTGCCTCGTGTGGCCGAAGTACGCGACGTAGTGCGTGCCGGTGAAGAGCAGCCGCCCGTCGTGGCCCCAGCCGTCCACCCAGCGCGCGCCCTCGGTGTCGGAAGGAGCGTCATTCACCAGCGCCTTCTCATACGCCGTGCTGCCGTCCGGCGCCCGGCGCACCAGCCACATGCCGGTGCCGCGCACCACGAGCAGCCCCACCGCGCCGTCGTCATGCGCCACGAAGCCGCGCACACTGGTGCCAGGCATGGTGACGTCGGGGCCGGAGCGAGCCAGCCTGGCGTCGAGCGGCGTGACGTGCACCGTCCCGTTCGAGCTCCAGGCCACCTTGGCGCCTCCGCCGGCGAGCGGCGCGAAGTGCACCGGCCGGTTGTTGGACCAACCGGATGAGGAGCCGACGTCCACCCTGGCTGGCGCGACGTCCACCTGCGTCACGGTGACGCGCGAGTCGAGCGCGCCGCACGGCCCCGACAGGCCGGCGTCCACCGGCGGCTCGGCGGTCCCCGCGTCCGCGGACACGACGCCGCTGTCCTGCATCGTCGCCGCGCCCGAGTCCACCGGACCTGCCGAGGCGTCAGGCACCATCACGACGACGCCCGCGTCACCGGCCGGCTCCAGTGACAGGAGCTGCCCCTCACACGCTGCGAGCGCCAGACAACCGAAGACGAAGACTCTCACCGCTGGAGTGTCGCCGCGGGCCGGCCTGCCGGTGCGGGCTTCTCCTCAAGCGAGAAGACAAGCGCCACCCCTGTGCACCACCTGGTGCCAGCACCCGCGTCGACGAGCGAATCTTCCAAGCAATCCCTGCTGGTTGCGCGGCCTGGTGCGCGAAGGCAGGACTTCCGGAAATCGGCGTGGCTACATCCCGTACCGCACACGCCATGGCCGCCGCCTTCACGCAGGACGCAGCCGTCGTCTTCACTGCGCTGGTCGAGCCGGGGCGGGGGTTTGCGCGGGCAGTCGAGCGCAACCGGGCGTTGATGGCGGTGGTGTTGTCCACGCTCCTCTCCCTGTTGGCGACCGGGCTCATCCTCCCGAGGGTGGATCAGGAGGCGGTGGCGGCGGACAAGCTCCAGCCGGAGATGACGCAGCACGAGCGGGAGATGGCCGTCGAGGCGGCGGTCCGGCTGCACCGCGTCAAATCGTGGGCGGTGGCCGGCGTCGGCCCGGTGGCGCTCGCCTTCCTGGTGACGGTGGGGCTGTGGCTGGGGTTCAAGGTGGCCGGCGCCCGCACCGGCTTCAAGGCCACCTTCACCGTGGCCGCGCACGCGCTGGTGCCGCAGGCGATCCACTCGCTGCTCTCGGCCCCCGCGGCCATCGCCCACGCGCCGGTGACACCGGAGCAACTGCCGAAGCTGCTCCCGTCCAACCTGACGGCGGTGCTGCCCGCGTCCTTGCCGCCGCCGGCCCTCGCCGCCGCGAGCGCGCTGGACCTCTTCACCCTGTGGTCGCTGGTGCTGCTGGGCCTGGGCATGGCCCGTTGCTCCGGCGCGTCCCGGGTGCGCAGCTTCGCCGTCGTCGTCATCCTCTTCCTCGCATCTGTCGCGCTGCTCCAGATCGCGCCCACCGGGGCCCCCTCCGGTCCCTGACAAGCGCGTGAAAGGTCTCTCATGGCACTCAAGAGCCCGGCTCCCCTCACCGAGGTCACCGCCGACCGCCCCGCCCCGGACAAGCCGACGGTGGCCCCGCTGCCGCCTCCGCAGCGGATGAGCTGGAAGGGGCGCCTCTTCGCGGTCGTCTTCGTGCTCGCGATCGCCGGCATCACGGTGGCCTCGGTGATGCCCAAGCCGCAGCCGCCGGTGGAGGTGCAGGCGATCTCCAGTCGCCAGGGCACCATCACCCGCATCGTCACCGCGGGCGGCAAGCTGCAGGCGGCCACCCAGGTGAAGCTGTCGTCCAACATCACCGGCGATCTCCTCACCCTGACGGTGAAGGAAGGCGACGTAGTGAAGAAGGGACAGGAGCTGGGCACCATCGATCCCCGGCGCTACGCCGCCCAGGTGTCGCAGTTCGAGGCGGCGCGGGCCTCGGCGGTGGCGGACGTGCAGCAGGCGAAGGTGCAGGTGGCGCAACTGGAAGCCGAGCTCAAGCGCGTGGAGAAGCTGCAGGCGGGCAGCATCGCCAGCGCGGCGGAGGTGGAGAAGGCCACCTCCGAGCTGCTCGCGGGCCGGGCGCGCTTCGAGGCGGCCAACGGGCGCCTGTCCCAGACGGACGCCAGCCTGCGGGAAGCGAGGCACTCCTTCTCGATGACCACGCTGACCGCGCCCATCGACGGGGTGGTGACCAAGCGGGAGAAGCAGGTGGGCGAGCGCGTGCGCGGCTCCGACTTCTCGGAGGACGTCATTCTGATCATCTCCACCCTCTCGCAGATGGAGATGAAGATGGAGGTGGGCGAGCAGGAGGTCGTCTACCTGAAGGAGGGCCAGAGCGCCGAGGTGGAGGTCGACGCCCTGCCCGGCCAGAAGTTCCGCGCCGAGGTGGTGGAGGTGGCCCGCAACGCCAACGTGAAGAACGCGGGCACCGAGGGCGAGGTGACGACCTTCTTCGTGCGCCTGGCGATGACCGAGAAGGACGCGCGGGCCCTGCCGGGGATGAGCGCCCAGGCCTCGGTCTTCACCGACACGCGCGACGACGCGGTGGTGGTGCCGATCCAGGCGGTGACGGTGCGCTCGGAGAAGGAGCTACCGGGCAGCCAGGCGCCGAAGCCGGAGACGTCGGTGCCTCCCGCGGCGGGCGGGCGCAAGGCGAAGCGCGAGCCGATGCAGAAGGTCGTCTTCGTGATCGAAGACGGGGTGGCGAAGATCCGCCGGGTGGAGACGGGCCTGGCCAGCGACACGGAGATCGAGATCGTCACCGGCCTCGCGGCGGGCGAGCGGGTGGTGGAAGGCCCCTACCGGGTGCTCTCGCGCGAGCTGTCCGACGGCAAGCCGGTCAAGGAGCAGGGCGAGGAGTCGAAGGGCGAAAGGCCGGCGGGGTGAGCGCCGTGGGCGAGCCGCTGATCGTGGTGGAGTCGCTGCACCGCCACTACACGGTGGGCGGTGAGGTCGTGCGCGCGCTGGACGGGGTCAGCTTCGGCATCACGCGCGGGGAGTGGGTGGCCATCGTCGGCCAGTCGGGCTCGGGGAAGTCGACGCTGATGAACGTGTTGGGCTGCCTGGACACGCCCACCTCGGGCACCTACCGGCTCAACGGCGCCGACGTGCAGGGGCTGACGGACGATCAACTGGCCTCGCTGCGCAACAAGGAGATCGGCTTCGTCTTTCAGACCTTCCAGTTGTTGCCGCGGGCCACCGCGCTGGGGAACGTGATGTTGCCGCTGGTCTACCGGGGCGTGCCGAAGCGGCAGCGGCGGGCGATGGCGGAAGAGGCGCTGGCGGCGGTGGGCCTCACCAACCGGCTGAACCACCGCCCCAACGAGCTGTCGGGTGGGCAGCGGCAGCGCGTGGCGATCGCCCGGGCGCTGGTGGGCCAGCCGTCGATGCTGCTGGCCGACGAGCCGACGGGCAACCTGGACTCGGCGACCGGCGAGGAGATCATCCGCCTCTTCAGCGAGCTCCACCACCGCGGCCACACCATTCTCCTCGTCACCCACGAGCCGAAGCTGGCGGCGCGCTGCCCGCGGGCGATCCGCCTGATGGACGGGCACGTGGTGGCCGACGGAGCGGGCGCGGCCGTGGCCGGCCTGGGGACGAGCGCCCCGGTGCCGGCATGAAGGCGCTGGCGGCCGCGCGGCGGATCCTCGCCGAGACGCTGGAAGGCGCGCAGATCGCCGCCGAGAACCTGGTCGCCGCGCGGCTGCGCAGCTTCCTCACCACCCTGGGCATCGTGATCGGCGTGATGACGGTGATCGCGATCGTGGCGATCATCCAGGGCCTCAACAAGAGCTTCGAGGGGCAGATCGCCACGCTGGGCGCGCACACCCTGTACGTGTCCAAGTGGGCGTGGTTCGCCGAGGGCCGCGACGCGTGGTGGGAATTGCGCAACCGGAAGGACCTGGGCGCGAAAGAGCTCCAGGCGGTCGAGCGGGAAGCCACGCTGGCCACCGCCATCGCGCCGATGGCGATGACGCAGGCGGACCTGAAGCGCGACACCTTCGAGGCGCCCAACGTGCAGCTCATCGGCACCAACGCGCAGTACCTGACGACTGGGGGCGGCACCGTGGGCGCGGGGCGCTTCCTCGCCGAGACGGACGTAGAGCTGACGCGCAGCACGGCGGTGATCGGCGCGGACGTGGCCGACCGGCTCTTCCCCGGGCTTCAGCCGGGGCAGGTGCTGGGGCGGAAGCTGATGATCGGCGAGGTGCCGTTCCAGGTGGTGGGGGTGATGGAGCGGCGCGGGCAACTGCTGGGCATGAACATGGACGCGAACGCGATGGTCCCCTACACCGCGTTCCTCCGGCACTTCGGCGGGAAGCGATCGCTCAACCTCGCGGTGTCGGGCGAGCCGGACAACCTGTCGGCGCTGGAGGATCAGGTGGTGGAGATCCTGCGCCGGGTGCGCCGGGTGCCGCCGGAGAAGAAGGACGACTTCACGCTCAACCGGCAGGAGCAGTTCCTGCGCACGTACAACCAGCTCACCGGCTCGCTGTACGCGGTGGCGTTTGGCGTCGGCCTCATCACCCTGATCGTCGGGGGCATCGGGATCATGAACATCATGATCGTCTCGGTGACGGAGCGGACGCGGGAGATCGGCGTGCGGCGGGCGCTGGGGGCGCGGCGGACCACCATCCTGCTTCAGTTCCTCGTCGAGTCGTCGATCGTCGCGGCGATCGGCGGGGCGATCGGCACCGCGTTGGGGCTGGGGTTGGCGCAGGTGGTGGCGCTGGCGAGCCCCCTGGCGGCGACGGTGAGCGCGTCAGCGGTGGCGCTGGGGATCGGCTTCTCGGCGGCGGTGGGGCTGGTGTTCGGCAGTTGGCCGGCGTGGCGGGCGGCGCGGCTCGATCCGGTGGAGGCGCTGAGGCACGAATGAACGCGCTCCTCGACACGCTGGAGATGGCCCTGTCCACGCTGCGCGGGAACGTGCTGCGCTCGATCCTCACGCTGCTGGGGATCGTGATCGGCGCGGCCACGGTGGTGGCGATGATGAGCTTCACCGAGGGGCTCAAGGTGAAGCTGTCCACCGACTTCGCGCAGCTGGGGGCAGGCGCATTCCAAGTGCAGAAGTGGCCGGCGATGAGCTTCGGGCCGCGGGACTGGCGGAAGATCGAGCGGCGGCCGGACCTCACGCGGGAGCAGGGCGAGGCCTTACGGGACCTGCCGCACATCCAGTTCGTCAGCATCGAGGAGTACCCGCATCAGCCGGAGAAGTTGACCACCCCGGAGCGCGCGACCAAGCAGAACATCGACGTGTGCGGTGGGCTGCCCGACTACGAGCCGGCGAACGGGGTGACGGTCGCGGAGGGCCGCTTCCTGGTGGAGACGGACATTCAGCTCGGGCGGCGGGTGGTGTTCATCGGCATGGACATCGCAGATCAGCTCTTCCCCGGGGAGGACGCGCTGGGCCAGGAGGTGCGCCTGCGCGGGGTGCCGTTCGAGGTGGTGGGGATCGCCCAGCGGAAGGGCGCGGTCATGGGCCGGTCGAAGGACACCTTCGCGGTGATCCCCTGGCCGGCGTACGAGCGCGTGTTCGGCAAGTCGCGGAACACCAACATCGCGCTGGTGGCGACGAGCCCCGAGGACGTGCCCAAGGCGATCGACGAGGTGGTGGCGAAGCTGCGGCGGCTGCGCGGGCTGTCTGCGCAGGACGAGAACGACTTCGACTACTACTCGAATGACACGTCGGCGGAGATGTTCAACAACCTGGCGGCGATGGTGGCGGCGGCGACCGGGGCGATCTGCGCGCTGGCGCTGCTCGTCGGGGGCATCGGGATCATGAACATCATGCTGGTGTCGGTGACGGAGCGGACGCGGGAGATCGGCGTGCGCATGGCCTTGGGTGCCCGGCGGCGGCACATTCTGGCGCAGTTCCTGGTGGAGTCGGTGACCCTGTCGCTGTCGGGCGGCCTGTTCGGCGTGCTGGTGGGCGGTGCGCTGGCGCTGTCCGCGCGGGAGCTGTTCGAGGTGCCCGCGCAGATCCCGCTGTGGGCGGTGCTCCTGTCGCTGGGCCTCACCGCGACGGCAGGCATGCTGTTCGGGATCTACCCGGCGCAGCGCGCGTCGAAGCTCGATCCGGTCGAGGCGATGCGCACCGAGTAGCTCAGCGGCGGTGATAGCCGGCTTCACGCTGGTGGCGCACGCCAAGCACGCGGAGCACGTGGTCGACCTCGTCGCATTGGTACAGCGCGACGTAGCCGGTCTTCCCCACGGAGATGATCAGCTCGCGCAGTTCGCGATCGTTCGGCACGAGGCGTCCGATGTGCGGGTGCTCGTCGAGCACCGAGACGGCGCTGTGGATGAGACCGAGCTGCTCCAGTGCCCATTGATCGGACGCGCCGAGGTGAAACTGGAAGATGCGCTCCAGGTCGATGAGCGCGTCCTCGGCGAAGACGATCACGTCAGCTTCCGCGCCTTCGGCCGGCGCGGCTTCTCACCACCAGCCCGTGCGCGGAGGTAGCGGAACACCTCGTCGGCCGGAATGCCGACGCCTGTCCTCTTCATGCGCGCGAGTCGGCGGCGGGCCGCGGCGTGGAACTCTGCCTGGGCCTCTTCTGCCTCGATCTTCTCGCGGATGGCTTCGAGCATGAACGCGTGCGCGCTGGTGTCGCGCTCCTCCACGAGCCGAGACAGGCGCACCAACAACTCCGAGGGCAGCCTCAGGGAGACGGGCATGGCTGAGGTGTATCACAAAAGCGATACACCTCGGCTTACAGGAAGAACATGGAGGCGCCGGGAATCGAACCCGGGTCCGGAAGCCTTCTTCCCCTGGCCACTACGTGCGTAGTCCGCAGCTTGATTTAGGCCCCGATGCCACCTGCGGACAGAAAGCACCGAAGCCGGTCCCGGGCTTTTTCTCGTCTCCCCGCTCCGGGCGCTCGGGAAGACCAGCCTGCAGTATGGCGGTTGACCCTCACCTCACAGGCGGGAGGTCAGGCAACCGTGCGTGAACCGCTTTCAGGCGGCCAGCGCAAGCTCAACGTTGTCGTTGGCTTTTGTAGCTTGCTCATTTGTATTTACGAGTGTGATGAGCCCACTCGGCACGCGACCAGGAGCGTCTATGCCCCCGTCGAAACCGTGTCGCCCCCAATTGTCAAAGAACCGCTGCACCGCACTGTAGCCGCTCTGTCGCCGCTGTCACCCCTGCCCTGACAACCCGCGGCTTTTCCTGCCCGTTCGGGGCGTCGGCCCGTACACTCCGCCGCCTATGAGACGTGTGCTGTGGCTGTCCCTGTTGCTGGCCTCCTCCGCGCTCGCCGCCCCGAAGAAGGCGAAGCCGAAAGACGCCCCGCTCCTCCCCTTCCCCGTCCAGGCGTCCACCCTGAAGAACGGCCTCACCGTGCTGCGGGTCCAGTTCGCCTCGCCCGGCCTCCTCGCCTGGTACACCGCGGTGCGCGTCGGCAGCCGCAACGAGGTCGAAGCGGGCCACACCGGCTTCGCCCACTTCTTCGAGCACATGATGTTCCGCGGCACGAAGCGCTTCCCCGAAGGCGCGCGCGGGCAGCTCCTCGGCAAGCTGGGCTTCGTAGAGAACGCGTACACCAGCGACGACGTCACCGTGTACCAGGTCAACGGCCCGTCCTCCGCGCTCGAGACGCTGGTGGACGTCGAGGCCGATCGCTTCATGCACCTCGAGTACTCCGAGCCCGCCTTCCAGACCGAAGCCAAGGCCGTCCTGGGCGAGTACCACAAGAACGCCGCCAACCCGGCGCTCAAGATGGAAGAGGCCGTCCTTGGCGCCGCCTTCACCCAGCACACCTACCGCCACACCACCCTCGGCTTCTACGAGGACATCCAGGCGATGCCCTCGCGCTACGAGTACTCGAAGACCTTCTTCCAGCGCTGGTACACGCCGGACAACTGCGTGCTGATCATCGTCGGCGACTTCGACGACGCGAAGGTGATGGAGCTGATCGAAAAGCACTACGGCCCCTGGCAGGGCAAGGCCGCCTCCACCTCGCCCACCGTGGAGCCGCCGCAGACCGCCGCGCGCACCGCGTCGCTGTCCTGGTCCACGCCCACCCTGCCCCGCCTCGGCCTCTACTGGCACGTCCCCGCCGCCTCGCCGAAGACGTCCGACGGGGCGGTGATGCAGGTGCTGGGCGCCTACCTCGCCGGCCCCACCTCGCCCCTCTACAAGGCCCTGGTGCTGGAGCAGCAGCTCGTCGAGCGCCTCGGGGAGTCGGACGATCTCCACCGCGATCCGCACCTCTTCGGCGTGGAGGCGAAGCTGAAGGACGAAGCCCACCGCGCCGCCGTGGAGCAGGCGATCGCCGGCGCCGTGGCCCTCGTCGCGAAGGGCACCGTCGACGCAAAGCGCCTCTCCGACATCAAGGATCACCTGCGCTTCGGCCTGCTCATGGGCCTCGAGACGCCCGCGCAGATCGCCGACGCGCTGGCCTGGCACGTGGGCGTCCTCGGCGCGCCCGACGCCCTGGAGACGCTCGCCCGAAAGATCCAGGCCGTCACCGCGAAGGACTTGACCGCCTTTGCGAAGAAGCACCTCACCGAGAAGAACCGCACCACGCTCGTCTTCACCGTCGACGTGAAGGGAGGCGCGAAGTGAGCCGCCACCTCACCCTCGCCTCCGCGCTCCTCGCCGCCGCGTGCGCCACCACGCCCGTCGAGAAGCCGCTGCCCAAAGACGCCGCGCAGATCACCCCGGACACGCTGGCCGAGCTGGTGGCCAGGCCGCCTCCCCCGCCCGTGCCGGTGCCGTACACACCGCTGCCGAAGGTGGAGCCGATGGCGCTGGTCCTGGTGCCAGTGCCGGGCAAGCCCATCGTCAGCGTGCGCCTCGTCTTCCGCGCCGGCTCCGTCGACGATCCTCCGGGGAAGGAAGGCCTCACGGCGCTCACCACTCGCGTGCTGGTGGAAGGCGGCACCGCCTCGCTGTCCTCCTCCCAGCTGCTCGAGGCGCTCTACCCCATGGCCGCCGAGCTCTCGGGCGACACCGACAAGGAGTTCACCACCCTGGCCGGCCGCGTCCACGTAGAGCGCCTGCCCCGCTTCCTGGAGATCATCTCCGAGGTGCTGCTGGCGCCCCGCTTCGATCCGAAGGAGCTCGCCCGCCTCCAGGCCGAGCAGCTCTCCGCCATCCGCACCCGGCTGCGCGGCGAGAATGACGAGGAGCTGGGCAAGGCCGGCCTCGACGCGCTCCTCTACCCCAGGCACCCCTACGGCCACTTCACCGGCGGCACCGAGAAGGGCCTCGAAGCCATCACCCTCGACGACGTGAAGGCCCACTGGAAGAGCGTCTTCACCCAGGACCGGCTGATCATCGGACTGGCCGGCGGCGTGGACGACGCGCTCGCCCAGAAGGTGAAGCAGGCGCTGCGCAAGCTGCCCGCCACCGGGGTCGCCCGCGCGCCGCTGCCTCCGGCTCCGGGCGTTCGGGGCGCCACCCTCATCCTCCAGCGCGACACCCTGTCCACCGCCGGCAGCTTCGGCTTCAGCACCGCGATGCGCCGCGACCAGCCCGGCTTCTTCGCGCTGATGATGACGCTGTCCTACTTCGGCGAGCACCGGCAAGAGCACGGGGTGCTGTTCCAGGAGCTCCGCGACAAGCGCGGCCTCAACTACGGCACCTACGCCTACGCGCAGCACTTCCGGCAGGACGGCTGGTCCTCCATTCCCCTGCCCAACATCGCGCGCTCCGAGCAAGACGTGTCCATCTGGCTGCGCCCGGTGGAGGCGAAGCACGGCCTGTTCGCCACCCGCGGCGTCCTCTACTTCCTCGACCAGTTGCGCAACGCGCCCATCCCCGCCCATCGCTTCGAGACCGCCCGCGGCTTCCTCATCGGCGCCACCCGCCAGTGGGTGCTGACGGATCAGCGCCGCCTCGGCTGGGCCATCGACGACGTCCTCTACGGGACGCCCGACTTCCTCGGCCACCTGCGCAAGGCGCTGGAGACGATCACGCCCGAGCAGGTGCAGGCCACCGCGAAGCGCGAGCTGGCCCCCGAGCTGCTCAACTTCGTCTTCGTCACGAAGGACGCGGAAGGCCTCCAGGCCGCGCTGGTCAGCCAGGCGCCCACGCCCATCAGCTACTCCACCAGCAAGCCCGCCGAGCTCCTCTCCACCGACAAGCGGATCGCCACCACGCCGCTGCCCTTGCACCCGGGGCTCATCCGCGTGGTGCCCGCCAGCGAGTTCATGCGGGAGTAGCAGCCTGTAGCACCCTCGAAATTTTCGACGGCCACCCCGGACGGGGTAGAACGTGAGATTGCGTGCGCCGCTCTGCGCTCACCCTTGCGCTGTGCCTCCTGTCGGTGGCGGCCTGGGCCCAGGACGCGGCGGATCCGTTCGCCCGCGGCATCGACCTGGTGCCCAACAAGGTGACGCCGACGATGAACAGCGGCATCACCCTCGACGGCGCCGAGACGCTCTACCGCGGCTCCTGGGCGCTGCAGGCGATCCTCGATCTCAACTGGAGCATCCTCGCCCTCAAGTCCGGCGACGCCTACCTGGGCCAGCTCGTCCCCTTCCGGTTGAACCTGAACCTGATGGGCACCTGGCAGCTCCACAACCGGATCGAGGTCGGCGCCGATCTCCCCATCACCCTCTACCAGGCCACCAACTTCAAGCTGATGGAGGAGCAGGGGTTTCCTCAGGAATCGCCCAAGGCCGCCGGGCTGGGCGCCCTGCGCCTCTTCACCCGCGTGCAGATCCTCCGCCAGTCCGAGATCCCCATCGTGGGCCTCGCCGGCATCCTCGAGGTGCGCGCGCCCACCGGGGACACCTTCAGCTTCCTCTCCGATCGCGGCTTCGTCTTCGCCCCCCGCATCGCCGTGGAGCGCAAGTTCGGCCCGGTCCGCGTGCTGGCCAACGTCGGCTGGCGCCTGCGCACCGCCCCGGGCCGCTACCTGAACCTCTACGTGGGCCAGGAGTTCACCCTGGGCGGCGGCGCGATCGTCGCCCTGCCCGACTGGAAGGCGCTCAAGCAGACCGAGCTCATCGGCGAATTGGTGGCCGCCACGCCGGCCGAGGCCCCCTTCACCACCAGCCAGGCCGAGTCGCTCAAGAGCCCCTTCGAGCTGCTCCTCGGCGCCCGCACCATGGTGGCCGAGCACTGGGGCGTGCAGCTCGACTTCGGCAAGGGCCTGGGCGTGGCCGGCTATGGCCGCGAGGCGTTCCGCGTCATCCTCGGCGTCCGCTACCAGGTCACCGCCGAGCCGGATCTGGACGGCGACGGCATTCCCGATCGCATCGATCAATGCCTCGACGTCCCCGAGGACAAGGACGGCTTCGAGGATCAGGACGGGTGCCCCGAGCCCGGCCCGGACGTGGACACCGACGGCGACACCGTGCCCGACACCGCCGACGGCTGCCCCACCGAGCCCGGCCCGCCGCAGCTCGATGGCTGCCCGGACCGCGACAACGATCAGATCCCCGACAACGTGGACAAGTGCCCCGACGAGCCTGGCCCCGCCGATCTGCAGGGCTGCCCGCCCCCCGAAGAGGAGGAGGAGGTCGTCCTCGAGTCCGAGCGGATCCGCATCAACAACCAGATCCTCTTCGAGTTCGGCTCAGATCGGATCGATCCGCGGTCCTTCAAGCTGCTCGACGAGGTGGCCTCGGTGCTGACGAAGAACCCCGACGTGGGCCCGGTGATCATCGAAGGCCACACCGACAACGTCGGCTCGCGGCCCTACAACCTCGATCTGTCCAAGCGCCGCGCCAAGGCGGTGGAGAACTACCTGGTGACCAAGGGCATTGCCGCCAAGCGCCTGCGCAGCGACGGCTTCGGCTTCGACCGGCCCGTGGCGCCCAACGACACCCCGCTCAACCGCGCGAAGAACCGCCGCACCGAGTTCAAGTTGGTCGACGAGAAGAAGGACGAGGAGAAGAAGGACGCGCCGAAGGGTGGCGAGGCCCCGAAGAAGGACTCGCCGAAGCCCGCCGAGGCCCCGAAGCCGGCTGAAGCGCCAAAGCCGGACGCGCCGAAGAAGTAGCCTTCAGCGCTCGAGCGCCGCTTCGATCCACCGCGCGATCTGCGTCTCCGAGGCCTGACCCGTCTCGGAGGCGACGATCTTCCCCTGGCGATCGATGACGTACAGCGTGGGCAGCGCGCGGACGAGGTACGTGTGGCCCAGCTCCGGCGTGCCGAAGGCCGCGTAGGGGCCGAGGTCCGGCATCCCCTTCACGAAGGCGGACACCGCCTCGTGCTGCTCGTCGAGATCGTCGTTGCTCACCGCGAGGAACTTCACGCCCTTCGCCTCGTGCGCCTTCACCTGCTTGAGCAGGTAGGGCAGCTCGTCGCGGCAGGGGCCGCACCAGGTGGCCCAGAAGTCGATCACCACCACCTGCCCCTTGAGCGAGGACAGCGACACCGGCCCGCCGAGCAGCGTCTCCACCGTGAAGTCAGGGGCCACGCTGTCGTCGGGGAGCCGGCGGCTGGCCTCCACCTCCTGCCAGCCCATCAGCGCGGCGCCGGCGAGCAGCAGCCCGACGATCACCACCGTCACCCGGTCGGGCTTCTTCGCCGCCCTCACCTACAGCACCCTCTCGATCGCGCGCGCCACGCCGGACAGCATGGCGCGAGTGACGCCCTTGAGCCATGGGCGCGAGGCGACGAGCCGCGCCCAGCCCGGCCCCTCCCGGTAGTACCAGCGCACCGCCGCCCGGCCGAGAGCCCGCTGGAGCAGCACCCGATCGCGGAAGGCCCGCAGCGGCACCAGCTCGGGTGCGCCCTCGCCGAACACCGCCGTCGCCACGAAGCACGACCTCACCGACGGCAGCCACAGCACCCGGCTGGAGTTCAGGTTGAGCACCCCCCGGAGGATGGTCGGCGGTCCGTAGAGGAAGGCGAGCAGATCGCGCCGCGCCGCCACCAGCTCCTCGCCGCCCACGTGCTCGAACTCCACCCGCGTCGGCGCGCCGCCCGGCTCCTCCACCCGGAAGGTGTAGCGGCGGCGATTCCCCTTCTCGCGCGCCACCTCCACGCTCTTCACCTCGGCCAGGTACGCCTGGAAGCCCTGGGCGCAGTGCAGGCACGTCAAGCGGTGCATCGCCAGCCGGGGCGGCAGGGTGAAGTCCTCCGCCTTCTGGCACCACGGGCACGCCAGCTTCACCTGCACCGCGGGCTCGGGCCGGGGATCGTACCGGGAGCGGCGCGTCGCCTCGTCGAAGACCCGCGGGCGCTCCTCGTCCGTCTTCCGCCACAGCCGGCTCCCTGCCGTCGCCTTCCGCTCCAGGATCATCGCGCGCTGCCACTGGCCGGCCGCCGCCTCCACCCGCCCCTCAGCCGTCAGGCACAGCGCCGACAGGTGCTGCTCCAGCGCGTCGACGTGCAGCCGCACCTCCTCGCCCAGCCGCCACCCGCGCGCCAGGAGCAGCTCCGCCTCCTCCAACAACCCAGAGGCTGTCTTGCGCGCGGGATCCTCCCGCCGCCGGTACAGCGGAGGCTCCGGCACCCGGGCAAAGAAGCTCATCGCGTCGGCCCGAAACACCTCCGCCGCCTCGGTCGGCTGTGAGGACAGGCGCTCCTGCCTCGCCCGCGCCCGCTGCTTGACCTGCTCGAGCTCCACGCCTCCCATCTACGCACCATTCGCACGGCTCGCTACCCGGTCGAAAAATGGACCCCGATGTGGGGCCATGTAGGGATCGCGCCATGGGCTTCCTCCGCTTCGTGATCTGGACCGGGTTGTGCGTGGCCTTCGGCGTGTGGCTGGGCACCGCGAAGGTGGGCGGCAAGTCACCCCTGCAGCAGCTCTCGGCGGCGTGGAGCGCGCCGAAGGTGGAAGAGGTGAAGCGCGACGCGAAGGAGCTGGTCACCGACGTGAAGAAGAAGGTGACGGCGCCCGAAGCGGCGGGCCCGAAGGAGCAGCACACCGCCCAGGACAAGGCGGCGATCGACGACATCATCGCCCGGCGGCCGGCGAAGAACTGACAGAGGCCAGAGCGCCGATCAGGTTGGCGGACCGAGTGACGTCGGTGAGTTGCGAGCAGACCAAGGCGCGACGAGGGAAGCTGCTGGTGGGCAGCCGACCGAGGAGCAACGACGGGATGCGACGCAAATCGCCGATGTCACGACGGGAGCCAACCTGTTCGGCGCTCTACCCGCTGGCGGTCCGCAGCACGTGCTCGAAGGCGGCCAGCCACAGCTGCGCCTCGCGCTGGGTCAGCCTTCCCTGCACCAGGCTGCGGGACAGCTCCTTGAGCACGTGGCCCGGCGCCTGGGGGTTGAGGAACTCGCACGCCAGGAGCGCGGCCTGCATCTTCTCTTCGAGCCGCTGGAGGAGCGCGCCGTCCGCGCCGGGCTGGGCGTCGGCCGCGGCGAGCGTTCCCTGTCCCGCGCACAGGTACAGCAGCACCGCGGCGGCCTGCGCCACGTTCATCGACGGCTGCGGGCCGGGCGTGGGAATGGCCACCACGTCGTGACAGAGCGCCAGCTCGTCGTCCGACAGCCCGCGCTTCTCCCCGCCCAGCACCAGCGCCACCCTCCCCCGCGCGGAGTGCTCCGCGAGCCGGGCGACGCCTTCCTCGGGGGGCAGGGCGCGCTGCCGCTTGAGCGCCGTGCGGGACGTGGTGCCCACCGCGTAGACGACGCCGGACAGGGCCTCCGCCAGCGAAGCCGCCACGGCGAACTGCTCCAACACCGGATCCGCCTTCACGCCCAGCTTCTCCACCCCCCGGAAGTCGTGCGTCGCCGGATCGGCCAGGATGAGCCGCGTCAACCCGAAGTTGGCCATCACGCGGGCGATCGCCCCGAGGTTCTCCGGGGATCTGAGCTGGTGACAGATCACGACAGGGTGCACCATGTGGGCGGGGAGTCTAGCTGGCTGATCGCCGGCCCCGTGGGTATAGTGGCCACGCCGTGTCGCGCACCCTGCTGATCAGCCTCGCCTCCCTCACTCTGGCCTCCGCCTGCGGTGGGCCTCCCCTCTCCACCCGCGGACCGTCCACATCCCAGGCCCTCACCGGCACCGCCGAGTGGCTGGAGTTCGAGCCGTCCGCCGTGCGCCAGGAGCTGTTCCGCGACATCGCGAAGGCCTCCCAGGCGCAGGCCGGCGCCCACGGCATCGTGCTCTTCCCCATGTTGGTCGACGGCGAGTTCGTCGGCGCACGGGCGCTCGAGCCGCACATGGATCTGCTCCTCGCGCCGGACGCTGGCGCGCCGCTGCTGCTCACCTTCGACGGCCGCGTCGAGCGCTTCAGCGAGGATCGCCGCGAGGCCTTCCAGGGCCTGTCCGAGCGCGAGGCCGCCGAGCTGATCGCCCGCACCCTGCTGCACCACTGGAACGTCTCCGAGACCGGCCCCATCACCGTGGTGCGCGCGCCCGGCGCCCCGTACGCCGCCGCGTGGATCGACGGCGAGCTGCGCCTCAACCCGGCCTTCGTCTACATGGCCGCGGCGCCGCTGACGCCCTGACGACGCCTCCCCCTGCTGCTACAAGGCCGGCATGTCCGACGCCCGCCTGCGCGCGCAGCTCCCTCACACGCTGAAGGCCACCGCCTTCCCCGCGCTGGGAGAGCGCTACCAGGGGAAGGTGCGCGACACGTACCGCCAGGGCGACCGGCTGGTGCTCATCACCACCGATCGGCTGTCCGCCTTCGATCACGTGCTCACCACCATCCCCTTCAAGGGCGATCTGCTGAACCAACTGGCGCACTTCTGGTTCCAGAAGACCGCCCACGTGGTGAAGAACCACGTCCTCGACATGCCCGATCCCTGCGTGACGGTGGCCCGGCGCGCCGAGCCTTTCCCCATCGAGTTCGTGGTGCGCGGCTACATCACCGGCAGCCTGTGGCGCGACTACGAGGCCGGCCGCGATCCCTACGAGCTGCACCTCCCGCCGGGAGTGAAGAAGGACCAGGCCTTCCCTGCGCCCGTCTTGACGCCGTCCACCAAGGAGCAGCAGGGCAAGCACGACGAGCCGGTGTCCGAGGCCGAGGTGCTGCGCCGCAAGCTGGTGTCGCCCGCCGACTGGCAGCGCGCGAGAGAAGCCGCCCTGGGCCTGTTCGCCGAAGGCCAGCGGCAGGCGAAGGCGCGCGGCCTCATCCTGGTCGACACCAAGTACGAGTTCGGCCTGGTGAAGGGCGAGCTGACGGTCATCGACGAGCTGCACACCCCCGACTCCAGCCGCTACTGGGTGGCCAGCGAGTACGAGGCGCGCTTCGCCAGAGGTGAGGCCCAGAAGATGTTGGACAAGGAGAACATTCGCCAGTGGCTGATCCAGGAGCGCGGCTTCTCCGGCCACGGCGCGCCGCCCCCCATCCCCGACGAGGTGCGCGTCGAGCTCGCCGGCAAGTACCTCGCGGCGTACGAGCAGATCACCGGCACCGCCTTCGACCTGCAGGTGGGCGACGTCACCGAGCGGCTGCGCGGCAACCTGAAGAAGGCCGGGTTGATCTAGGTTGCTGCTGATGCGCCGCCTCGTCCCCGTACTCCTCCTCGCCGTCAGCGGCTGTGGTGGCGCCGTCATGTCGGGCATGGACGCGTCGCACGAGCTCGACGCAGGACCCGACGCCCAGGTGCCTTTCGACGCGGACGCCGGCGCGGATGCCTCGGTCGCCGACAGCGGCACGCCTGAGGTCGATGCAGGCGTGGACGCAGGGGTGGACGCGGGCGGGGACGCGGGCTTCGACGGAGGGGCCGACGCCGGGATCTCGACGGCCGACGCCGGAAGCTGGCGCTCCTCGCTCTCGGTCTGCTGGACGGACGCGAGCTGCCAGCGGGTGATGGCCGTCGGCCACGGTGGCGCGTGGACCTCCTCCATCCCCTACAACTCCAACGGGGCGATCGCCGCCGCGTACACCCAGGGCCTGGACGGGGTGAAGATCGACGTCCGGGTCACCGCCGACAACGTGCCGGTCATCTCCCACTCCAGCCCCATCGAGCTGTTCGAGTCGCTCGACTGCTACAACCAGCGCATCGAGAACATGACCGCGGCGCAGGTGACCAACTGCCACCGCGTTCCGTCCACCACCGAGAAGTTCCAGCGCCTCGACGAGGTGCTCGACTACCTGCGGGGCAAGCTGGTGGTGCAGCTCTGCGTGAAGGTGGCCAGCGACCTCCCGCGCATCGTCCAGCAGGTGATCGCCTCCAACGCCCAGGACTTCGCCTTCCTGGAGATCGACCCCCTCGATCTCCAGACGCGGGTCCCCTCCGCGCCCGGCGGGAACACCGTCTGGTACCTGATCAACCTGGCCTCAGACCTGACGCAGGTCGACACGCTGCTCGCGCTGAACAACCCGCGCGCCTTCATGTACGAGTTCGACACCGGCGTGCAGCTGGGAAACCTCGTCTCCACGCGCCTGCACCCGGCCAACATCCGCGCCTTCACGTACGAGTCCGGAGCGCTCGCCACCACCCAGCAGTTCGTCGGCTACTACAACGCGGGCTACGACGTCGTCTCGGCCAACGCGACCAGCGCCCTGCTCCCCGCCCGCCAGCAGGTGAATGGCGCCCGCGGCGTCTCGCCTCCGTGAAGCGCCTCAGCTGCGCCCGAAGACGCGCTGGAAGATCTGCCCGACGTGCTTTAAGTGGTAGTCGGGCGTGAAGCAGGCCTCGATGTCGGCCGGTGACATGACCTTGAGCAGCTCCGCGTCACCGAGGAGCGCCGTCTTGAAGTCCTTCTGCTCCTCGTAGAACTTCATCGCGTTGCGCTGGACGATCACGTACGCGGCCTGCCGATCCAGGCCCCGCTTCGCCAGCTCGAGCAACAGGCGCTGGCTGTTCACCACCCCGCCCAACAGCGCCAGGTTCCTCTGCATGTTCTCCGGGTACACCTTGAAGGACTCCACCAGCCCGGCGAAGCGGTACAGCATGAAGTCGAACACCACCGTGGCGTCCGGGCCGATCATCCGCTCCACCGAGGAGTGGCTGATGTCTCGCTCGTGCCACAGCGGCACGTTCTCCATCGCGGACAGCGCGTAGCCGCGCAAGAGCCGCGCCAGCCCGGTGAGGTTCTCGGTGAGGATCGGGTTGCGCTTGTGGGGCATCGCCGAGCTGCCCTTCTGGCCCGGCGTGAAGGGCTCCTCCACCTCGCGGACCTCGGTGCGCTGGAGGTGACGGATCTCCACCGCGAACTTCTCGATGCTGGTGCCGACCAGCGCGATGGCAGTGAAGACCTCGGCGTGGCGATCGCGCTGGACGATCTGGCTGGACGCGGGCGCGGGCTTGAGGCCCAACAGCCCCATCGCGTGCTCCTCCACCGCCGGAGGCAGGTGCGCGAAGGTGCCCACCGCGCCGGAGACCTTCCCGAACGAGATCGTGTCCCTCGCCTGCTCCAGCCGCCGCCTCCCCCGCTTGAGCTCGTCGTACCAGAGGGCCAGCTTGTGCCCGAAGGAGATGGGCTCGGCGTGGATGCCGTGGCTGCGGCCCGCCATCACCGTGCGCTGGTGCTCGAAGGCCCGCGTCTCCACCGCCTTCAGCGCCCGGTCCACCCCGGTGAGCAGCAGCCCCAGCGCGTCCCGCAAGGTGAGCGCCAGCGAGGTGTCCAGCACGTCGCTCGACGTCATGCCCCAGTGCAGCCAGCGCGCCTCCGGGCCGATCCGCTCCTCCATGAAGGTGAGGAAGGCGATCACGTCGTGCCTGGTCGTCTTCTCGATCTCATCCACCCGCGCCACGTCCGCCGCCGTGAAGCCGCCCGCCTTCGCCCGGCACACCTCCAGCGCCTGCTTCGGGGCGATGCCCGCGTGCACCATGCCTTCCAGCGCCGCGAGCTCCACGTCGCGCCACCGTGAAAGCCTGGCCTCCGGCGTCCACAGCGCGACCATCTCGGGTCGGGAGTAGCGAGGGATCATGCCGCTCCCATAGGGGAACTGCCCGCGCCATGCCAGCGCCCGAGCGTGGAGCACCGAAGTTGACAACCCGGGGGTGGGGCGGGGGTCTCGCGGCAGAGCACCAAAGTTGCTCCCGGCTCCTAAGCCCCAGGCGCAGCAACTTTGGTGCTCTGCCGGGAGACCCCTCCACCCCCCTCAACTTGTCAACTTCAGTGCTCCCGACCTACTCCACCGCTTTGATCGGCAGGCCCTTCTGGGCCGCGAACCGCAGCACCTCCGCGCCGAAGGAGTCCCGCGCGCCCAGCTTCGCCGCCTGGCCCAGGTCCACGTGCAGCTCGACGCCTTCGGGGCTCACCACGGCCAGCGCGCCCGGGTCGACCTTCTCCACCAGGATCCGGTTGGCCAGGCGGCCGGCCTGCTGGCCGATCGCCAGCGGCGCTGGAGAAAGCACGAAGAGCGCCCCTCGGCCCACCTGGGACGGCACCAACCCCACCGCCGGCAGCTTCTCGGCCTGGGCGAAGGCGAGCAGGCGCTCGACCACCGCGGCGTTGCCCACCGTCTTGTCCGAGATGATCACCAGCGCGTCTACCTTCCCCTTCGCCGTCGCCAGGGCCTTTTCCACCTTCTGCGGCGAGTCGAGATCGACAGGCACCAGCGAAAGGCCCGCCGCCTGCGCCACCGCCGCAGCGTCCTCGAGGTACTTCCTGGAGTACCGCTGATCCGCCAGCACACCGACGCGCTTCGCCTGGGGCCAGGTGGCCTTCAAGGCGGAGAACTCGAGGGACAGATCGCTGGTGAGCGCGATGCCGGTGACGTTCTGTCCGTCCAGCTCGTACTTCTGGAAGTACGGCACCATCACGAAGATCACCGGCACGTCGGAGAACTGGCGCCGCGCCCCCACCGCCGCCGCTGGCCCCACCGCCAGCACCAGCGCGGGCTTCGACTGGGCCACCTGCTTGAAGGCCGCCTCCACCGCCTGGACGCCTTCCTGCAGCGTCACCTCCTCCACTGTGGCCTTCGCCTCGGCAGAGAACCCGGCCATCACCTGGGCATAGGGCCCCAGCGCCGCGGACTTCACCACCACCACCCGGGGGCGCTCGGCGGCGGTCGCGGCGAAGGCGACGAGGCAGGCTGCGATCAGCGCGGATCGGCGCAGCACCTGAAGCCCACCTCGGAGGACCTCGAGAAGGACGCCCCGTTCTTCCGCGCCGAGCACCGCACCGCGTAGTCGCTCGAGGCAAACGAGCCGCCCTTGATGATCTTGTCGCTGGTCCACTCGGCCACGTTGCCGGACAGATCCGCCACCCCGAAGCCGGACCGGCACCGCGCGAACCGCCCGGACGGAGCCAGGCTGCGCGCGTCGCCCGCGTCGTCCTCGGTGTTGCAGGTGGCGGCGTCGAAGCTGCCGCCGTAGGGCCACTTGGCGCCGCCGGGGCCCTTGCAGGCGCGCTCCCACTCCGCCTCGCTGCACAGCCGCTTGCTCTGCGCCTCGCACAGGCGCCTGGCGTCGGCCAGCGCGATGTTGGTGGTGGGCGCCACGCCCCGCTTGTTGGGGTACTCGAAGGTGTCGATGCAGTAGGCTTCCAGCGAGACCGAAGACAGCGACTTCTCGTCGAAGCCCATCATCGGATCGCCGGGCGCCGTGCCCATCTTGAAGGTGCCCGCCGCCACGGCGCGCATCCCCTCAGGGCAGCCGCCGGCGCCCGCCGGCTTGCTCGTCGCCCCCGCGGCGGCCAGCGTCACCGTCTTCGCGGACTTCTCGGCCGCGGACTTCTCGGCCGCGGACTTCTCGGCCGCCGCCTTCTCTGCCGCCGCCTTCTCCGCTGCCGCGCGCTCTGACTCAGCCTTCTCGGCGGCCGCCTTCTCTGCCTTCTCTGCCTTCGCCGCCTCCCGCTCGGCTCTGGCCCGGGCGGCGGCCTCCTTCGCCGACTCCTTCGCCGACTCCTTCGGCTCCTTCTTCGCGGCCGCCAGCGCCTTCTCCTGCTCGGCCTTCTCGCGCGCGGCCTGCTCGGCGGCCAGGCGCTCCTGCTCGGCCTTCTCCTTGGCGGCCTTGTCCGCGGCGATCGCATCGGCCAGGGCCTTCTCTTCGGCAGCCTTCTTCGCGGTGGCGGCGGCGGGATCCTCGGCCTGCGGCTGGACGGGCGGCGGCGCGACCACCGGGGCCTGCGCCTTCTGCCGCTGGATGAGGAAGAAGCCACCACCCGCCCCCACGCCCACGCCCACCACCACCAGCGCCGCCACGAAGAGCCAGGTGTTCGACGACGGCCTGGCCCCCGGATCCGGCGGCGGGGCCACCGTGTCCACCTGCGCGCGCGTCTCGGCGTGATCGTCGGCGTCGAGCTGGGCGATGAACATTCCCGAGTCGATCACCTCGGTCTCTTCACGATCCTTCTTCGCCTCGCGGGCCACCGCCTCGTCAAGGCCGTTGCCGCTCTTGAGCGCGCGGGCGATCGCCTCGGGATCGACCGGCTGGGTGGCATCGGGGAGCGGGCTCTCGCCGGACAGCGGCGGGGGCGGCGGCAGCTCCGGCACGGGCGGCGGCGGCTTCTCGCGCCGGGGCTGCAGCTGCAGCATGCCGGTGCTGGTGCGGGGCCGGGCGGGCGGCGGAGCCCCGGCCGCGCTCTCTGGCTTGGGGATCGGGGGCGGCGGCGGCGGGGCGGCCTTCTTCGCCAGCGCGCTGAACTCCTGCGACAGCTCCAGGGCCGTCTTGTGGCGCGCGTTGGGGTTGGCGTGCACCGCCTTGCGGTACAGGCCCTCGACGGCCGGCGGCACGGCGGGGTTGCGGCGCTGCAGCTCGGGGATGGCCCCGTCCGGCGTCAGGCCCGACAGCATCTCTCCCAGAATCACGCCCACCGCGTACAGGTCGGCCCGCCCGTCGATCTCCCCGCCTTCGATCAGCTCCGGCGCGAGGTAGCGATCCGACTTGCGCGCCTTCATCGCCTGCACGAAGGGCAGCCGCGGCATGGCCAGCCCCAGCCCGAAGTCCGTCACCTTGAGCAGATCGGGCAGCACCAGCACGTTGTCCGGCTTCACGTCGGAGTGCGGCCCCACCTTGTGCGCCCCGTCCAGCGCCGCGCACACCTGGGTGAGGATGGGCTCGATCTCGTGCAGGGCGAAGAACTGCCCCTTCTGCAGGCGCAGGTCGATGATCTTCCGCAGCGTCAGCCCGTCGAGGAACTGCGAGGTGAAGAAGGGCCGCTCGGCGTCCTCCCCTTCCTCGTACACGCGCACCAGGTTGGGGTGAGACAGCTTGCGCGCCGAGCGCAGCACCTTGGCGAAGTGGCGGCGCTCGTCGGCCGACTGCACCAGCCGCGGGTTGATCACCTTGAGCGCGACCTCGACGTCGATTTCCTTGTCGTGCGCCCGGTAGACGAAGCCCAGCGGCCCCGCCCCCACCACGTCCTTCACCAGGTAGCGGTTGGCCACCAGGTCCTGCGGCTTGTACGGAGAGCCCTCCATGGCACCCGTGACCGTGCGGCGGCGGCTGAAGGTGCCCGTCGCCTGACGCAGCCCACCCGTGGCGAGGCTCTGCCCGCACGTAGGACACTTCTCAGCGGTGTCCGGCGCGTGAGTGCCGCAGCGGTAGCAGAGCAACGGGCGAAAACCTCTTGGAGCCGGTGGCGCGCCGGCGTAACGCCTGAATCAAACTTGGGTTTTTAGTCCAGATCCACTGCACCTTCAACGCCCTACCCCGGTGCTGCCGAAGCCCCCGGAACCCCGGCTCGTCTCGCCGAGCGCGTCGACCTCCACGAGGGTGGCGTGGGACACCGGCGCCACGACGAGCTGGGCGATTCGATCACCCCGCCGGAGGACGGTTGGTTCCCTGGACAGATTGACGAGCAGCACCTGCACCTCCCCGCGGTAGTCGGCGTCGATGGTGCCGGGCGTGTTGAGGCAGGTGAGGCCCTGCTTGAGGGCCAGGCCGCTGCGGGGGCGGACCTGCGCCTCGAAGCCCACGGGCAGCTCGATGGCCAGCCCGGTGGGGACGAGGCGGCGATCCATCGGCTCGAGGGTGACGGGCTCCACGAGGTCCGCGAGCAGATCGAGCCCGGCGGCGTGAGGCGTCTGGTAGGCAGGCAGCGGGAGGTCGGACGCTCGCAGGCGGCGGACGCGGACGGTGACGGAGGAGGTCATGGGCGCCGTCTACCATGAGGCCCGAGTTCCCTCTCGAGCTCAGAGCTCGGTGGCCTCGGGCTGGCCGAACTGCTCGAAGGCCTGCTTCAGCGCCGGGCTCATCGGCCGGGTGGGCGGCTGGGCCTGGCCCGGGGCCTTCGGCGCCAGCGGCAGTGGCAGCTCCACCAGCGCCGGCTTCGAGCCCCGGAACGAGAACGGATCCATCGGCCGGTGGCCCAGCTCCAGCTGGTAGTGCAGGTGCGGCCCGGTGGAGCGCCCGGTGGTGCCGGACTCGGAGATCACCTCGCCCGCCTTCACCCGCATCCCGGTGAACACGAGGAGCCGCGAGTTGTGGCAGTAGGCCGTCGACACCCCGCGGCCGTGCTCGACGATCACCACGCGCCCATTCACCGCGTCCTCGCTGGCGCGGCGCACCACGCCGTCGGCCACCACCTTCACCTGGGTGCCCTCGGGCACGGCCAGGTCGACGCCGGTGTGGAGCTGCCCCCGCCCGAGGATGGGGTGGCTGCGCCAGCCAAAGGCAGAGGACACGCGCGTGCCGGGGGCCACCGGCCAGGACAACCCGTACGCGGTGCCCAGCATCAACGCCTGCGAGGCGGCGGTGACGGCGCCTTGAGAGGCCGGGGGCAGCTGCGCGGCCAACACCTCGAGCGACTGCTCCCGGCCCTCCGCCTTCGCGCGCGCCACCGCGTAGGCCGCCACGTCGTAGCCGGCGAAGAGCGCCAGCATGGCCGCCTCCTCGCCGCCCAGCTCCGCCTGGGCCTTCTCCAGTATGCGCGCCGCGTCCTCGGGGCTCGCCAGCGGCAGGTGGTAGCGCTTCGCCAGGGCGTCCACGATGGCGCGCTCGCGGCCCGACAGCCTCGCGGCGCTGGCCCAGGCCCCGCGGCCGAGCGCCCGCCCGGGAGGAATGGTGGCCAGCAGCGACGCGTCCGGCACCGGGGCGATCAGCTCCGGCTCGCTCACCTCGCGCGCGTCGTAGACGCCGCCGGTGTAGTAGGCGAGCAGCGAGCGCCCGTCGGCCTTCGCCCCCGAGAAGCGCGCGACGATCGCCCGGCCCAGCGCCCCCACCGGGGTGTGGTACGCGGCCGCCCAGAAGCAGAGCGCCGCGGCGGCGAAGTCCAGCAGGCTTCGGGACGGGCGCGCGAACATGGCTCACATCACGAAGGACAGCAGGCTGCGCGCCTCCAGCAGCAGCGCCACCGCCAGGGGAATCGCCAGCGCGCTGCCCCACACCCCCACCAGCCACGGCTTCACCTTCGACGTCTTCGCCGCCTCCTCACAGCGCGCGTCGGCGTGCTCCAGTCCCCGCAGCACCGCCCGCCAGCCGTGGCTGAAGAGGACCAGCGCCATCGCCAGCCCGCCCAGCACCCTGGCCAGCGCCTGGGCCACGTCCGCCGGGGCCACGTCGCCCACGAGGCCGACGAAGAGGCTGGACTCCACCAGCCGCGACACCGCGTACGCACCGCCCACCACGAAGACGGCGGTGACGAAGGGGCGCACCAGCCGCATCGGCGTGGGCCTCTGGTTGAGGCGCGACAGCAGCGCGCGCCACGTCTCCTTCCGGAAGGCGAAGCGGCGCTCCTCGTCGGACTGCTCGTCGTAGCCCAGCAGGGGCAGCGCGACGAAGCCGTCCACCGCCAGCTCCCAGGCCAGGGCCACCGCGCGGGCGATCAACGTGCGCTCGCGGGAGTCGATGCGGTTGACCCAGGCGCCCAGCGACTCGGACTGGGCGAGGATCCCGTCCAGCCAGGCGTCCACCGACTCCACCAGCCGCAGCACCTGATCGTCGAGCAGATCCGCCGCCGCGTGCACCCCCACCGCCACCAGCGCGAAGAGGCCCAGCGGCATGAAGGCCCAGCGGAAGAAGCCGAAGAAGCCGCTCACCTTTTTCAAGGAGGTCGTCGAGGTCGCCACGGGACAACGCCATCAACGCACAACCGGCCCCCGCTGATCTTCTCTCTGCCCGCCGCGCCAACCCATTGAAACAACTACCTTCAAATGAAACGAGGGAGCGGCGCTGGTCCGCTCCCCCGTCACCTCGCCACCTGAAGGAAGCTCGTCAGGCCTGGGTGGTGGGCTTGGCTTCGGCCGGGGCGTCACCGGGAGGCGGGGCACCGGCGGCGGCGGCGCGATCGGCCAGCGCCTGCTTGCGGGACAGGCGGATCTTCCCGCCCGAGTCGATGGAGATCACCTTCACCATCACCTCGTCGCCTTCCTTCACCACGTCCGTCACCTGCTTCACCCGCTTGTCCGCGAGCTCGCTGATGTGGATGAGCCCGTCGGTGCCCGGGAAGAGCTCCACGAAGGCGCCGAACTCCACCACCTTGCGGACCGTGCCCAGGTACACCTTGCCCACCTCGGCCTCGCGGGTCAGCGCCTGGATCATCGACACGGCCACCTTCACCGCCTCCGAGTCCGCCGAGGCGATGTCGATCTTCCCCGAGTCCTCGATGTTGATCGAGCAGCCGGTGCGCGCGGTGATGTCCTTGATCACCTTGCCGCCGGGGCCGATCACGTTCTTGATGAACTCCGGGCGGATGTGGATGGTGGTGATCCGCGGCGCGTACTGGCTGATCTCCTTGCGGGGCTCGGCCAGCACCTTCACCATCTGATCGAGGATGTGCAGCCGTCCCTTCCGGGCCTGCTCCATCGCGCGGAGCATGATCTCCATGGTCAGCCCGGTGATCTTGATGTCCATCTGCACGCTGGTGATGCCCTTCTTGGTGCCGCACACCTTGAAGTCCATGTCGCCCAGGTGATCTTCGTCCCCGAGGATGTCGGTGAGGATCGCGATCTTCTCGGCCTCCTTCACCAGGCCCATGGCGATGCCCGCCACCGGCGCCTTGATCGGCACGCCCGCGTCCATCAGCGCCAGCGTCCCGCCGCAGACCGAGGCCATCGACGAGCTGCCGTTCGACTCGAGGATGTCCGACACCAGCCGCACCGTGTACGGGAAGGCGTCCTTCGACGGCATCATGTTGCGCAGCGCGCGCTCGGCCAGGGCGCCGTGGCCGATCTCCCGGCGGCCGGGGCCGCGCAGGGGCTTGGTCTCGTTCACCGAGAAGGGCGGGAAGTTGTAGTGCAAGAGGAACGTGCGGCTGATCTCGCCCGCCAGCGTCTCGATGCGCTGATCGTCCTCCGCCGTGCCCAGGGTCGCCACCACCAGCGCCTGCGTCTCGCCGCGCTGGAAGACCGCCGAGCCGTGGGTGCGGGGCAGCGAGCCCACGTCCATCACCAGGGCGCGGACCTCGTCGTGCGCCCGGCCGCCGATGCGCCCGCCGCTGCAGGTCAGGTCGCGCATGTACTCGTACTTGAGCTCCTCGTAGATGCCCTTCACCGGCTTCTCGTGCGCGGCGTAGCCGTCGCCCAGCTCGGCCTTCAGCGCGTCGAGCATCGCGGTGCGGGTCGCCTTGAGCGCGCCGTAGCGCTCGTGCTTGTCGCTGATCGCGTAGCCCTTCTTGATGCCTTCCCACGACAGCTTCTTGCACTTCTCCTTGAGCGCCGCGTCGAACTTCGGCGCCGCGTCGAAGGCGCGGACCTGCACGCCCAGCTCCTTGCGCATCGCGTCCTGCGCGGCGATCAGCGGCTGCGCGGCCTTGTGGCCGAACTCCAGCGCCGCCACCATGTCCGCCTCGGACACCTCCTCCGCGCCGCCCTCCACCATCACGATCGCCTCCCTGGAGCAGGCGACCACCAGATCGAGATCCGACACCGCGCGCTGCTTGGCGGTGGGGTTGGCGACCAGCTTGCCCTCGATGCGGCCGACGCGGACGCCGGCGATGGGGCCGTTGAAGGGAATGTCCGATACCCACAGGGCCGCCGAGCAGGCCGTCAGCGCCAGCACGTCGGGATCATTCTCGCGGTCCGCCGAGATGCAGCTGACGATGATCTGCGTGTCGTACGGGTAGCCGTCGGGGAAGAGCGGGCGGCAGCTGCGGTCGATGAGCCGGCTGGACAGCGTCTCCTTCTCGGTCAGCTTGCCCTCGCGGCGGAAGTAGCCGCCGGGGATCCGCCCGGCCGCGTACATGTTCTCCTTGTACTCGACCGTCAGCGGCAGGAAGTCCACGTCCCGCTTGTCCTTGGCGCTGACCGCGGTGGCCAGCACCATGGTGTCGCCGTACCGCACCACCACCGAGCCGTCCGCCTGCTTGGCCAGCTTGCCGTTCTCGATGGTGAGCTCCTTGTCGCCCACCATCACGCTCTTCCGAATGACTGCCATGTTGGTTGTCCTCTCGTTGCCTTCGTTGGGAAGGCCTCGAGGGCGGCGTCAGCGTCTTGACCGTCTGATCGCAACCGCCGACTTTGCGCGTCGGCGACTCCAAACAGAGAATCAAAACGTTGTCCGCCCCCGTGCAGCACGAAGGGGCGCCCGGCCTTCGAAAGGAGCGCCCCCCCGGTGGGGATCCGTTACTTGCGGATACCCAGGGTGTCGATCAGCTTGCGGTACCGATTCGTGTCCTTCGACTTCAGGTAGTCGAGCAGGCGGCGGCGCTGGCCGACCAGCTTGAGCAGGCCCCGGCGGCTGTGGAAGTCCTTCTTGTGCGTCTTGAAGTGCTCGGTGAGGTGGGTGATCCGCTCGGACAGCAGCGCGACCTGCACCTCAGGCGAACCCGTGTCCTTCTCGTGGGTCCGGAACTTCACCACCAGCTCGGTCTTCTTCTGGGCTTCAGCGCTCATCGTGGACGGCTCTCATCCCGCTCCGGGTATTGAAGCGTCCACCGAGCGTCCGCGGAGGGGTGCAGGCGAGGTGGGCCTTTCGGCAGGACGCCGGAAAGCGCGACGGGCCTTACCGGAAGGCCCCCGGCCGGTCAACCCGCCGTCTTCACCGCGAGGGGCGGGGCTTGGGGGCGGCCTGCAGAGCCGGCTCGTCTTCCCGCACCACGCGGGGGCGTGACGGGCGGGCAGGCGGCAGCGGGGCAGCCTCGCCGTCCGCCGCGAGCCGGGTCGACGCCACCTCGGCGGCGTGCGCCTGGGCGTCGGCGGCCTCGTAGGCCTTGATCACCTCCTGCACCACCGGGTGGCGCACCACGTCCACCTCGGAGAAGAGGCAGAAGGCCACCCCGGGCAGCCCCTGGAGGATCCGCTGGGCGTGCACCAGGCCCGACGTCTTCCCGGTGGGCAGGTCGACCTGCGTCACGTCGCCCGTCACCACCGCCCTCGAGTGCATGCCGATGCGGGTGAGGAACATCTTCATCTGCTCGACGGTGGTGTTCTGCGCCTCGTCGAGAATGGCGAAGCCCTCGTTCAAGGTGCGGCCGCGCATGAAGGCCAGCGGGGCCACCTCGATGGTGCCGTCTTCGATCAACGCCGCCGCCCGCTCGTGGGGCATCATGTCGTGGAGCGCGTCGTAGAGCGGCCGCAGGTACGGGTTCACCTTCTCCGCGAGATCGCCGGGCAGAAAGCCCAGCTTCTCCCCCGCCTCCACCGCCGGCCGGCAGAGGATGATCCGCTTCACCCGCTTCTCCTGCAGCGCCGCCACCGCCATGGCCATCGCCAGGTACGTCTTGCCGGTGCCCGCCGGCCCCAGGCCGAAGACCACGTCGTGGCTCTTGATCAGCTCCACGTAGCGCTTCTGGGTGAGGCCCCGGGGCGCCACCGCCCGCCCGTGCCGCTGGGTGAGGATGGGCGGCAGGTGCAGCACCTCCAGCCCCTCGTCCCCCGACACGCCCAGCAACTGCAGCGCGTGCTCCACCTCCTCCGCGTGAAGCGCGCGGCCAGCCCGCAGCCGCGACAGCAACGCGTCCAGCACCTTCACCGCGCTGGAAACCGCCGGCGCCGGCCCGGACAGGTGCAGCTCGGCCCCCCGCTGCCCCACGCGCACCCCCAGCCGGCGCTCCAACAGCTTCAAGTGCTCGTTCTGCGGCCCCGCCAGCGCGCGGGCGAGCTCATTGTCGGTGAGGTCGATGGTGAGGGACTTCATTCGTGCGTGCCCGCTGGCTACCCCATTCGCCCGGGCAACGCCAACCGCACTCTGGCCCGACGGTGACATGACGGCCGCGCCCGACGCGGGGCCTTGCCCTGGCCTGACTACCGCAAGGGCGGCAACAGCACGTACGTCCCGTCGATCGCGCGCCGGTAGTAGTACGCCTCCTGCCACGGGTAGCGCACGTCGTCGGCGCGAAGCAGGCCCACGTCCACCAGCTCGGTGAGCGCGTCGGGTAGGGAGCCCCGCTCCAGGCGGTACACGTCCAGGGCCGCGGCGATGCGGGACATCTGCGCCCGACTGGCGAAGCGCTGGGCCGCGGGATCGGTGAACGTCATGGCGTTGCCGCCGCCCAGCTTCACCGCCCCCAGATCCAGCCGCGTCCCGATGAAGAGCAGGCCGCCCACCACCAGCATCGTCACCGCCACCCGCCCCACCACGCCCAGCACCGCGCCCGAGCGGCTGTCGTCGAAGTCGCGCCCGCCCTTCTTCGTCGACGCCACGCCCGCCAGGTACTCGAGGTTGATCAGGTTGCAGAGCGCCTTGGCCGTCTCGAACTCCCCCAGGCAGGACAGCTCGATGATCTTCGCGGCGGCGCGGCCGGGCGCCACCAGCGCGAACACCTTGCGCTCGTTCTCGCCCACCGACTGGAACTCGCCCTTGTTGACTTCCTTCTTCTCCTCGGAGAACGCGTCGTCGAGCGCCGAGTCGAAGGAGTCGCGGGTGAAGGTGGGCGGGGGCAGCTCCTTCACCTTCTCGAAGGTCATCTGCAGGCTGGTGATCCGCTTGCGCACCACCGGCCACTCGTCGACGCGGCGGAAGCCCTCCATCAGCACCGACTCGGCGCGCAGCGGCGTCAGGGTGGCGTCCACCTCCACCTCGGCCTGCTCGAACTCGTAGGTGCCCGCGTTCCACTGGAACAGCTTGAAGAGCGTCTCGCTGGTCTGGAGCTGCACCAGGTCCTTGAAGCGCTCGGCGGTCAGCGCGCCCTGGCTCACCAGCACGTCCCCCAGCCGCTGCAGGGTGCGCTTCTGCGTCTCCAGCGCGAACTCCAGCTGCGTCTCGCTGATCAGCTCCGCCGCCACCAGCATGGAGCCGATCAGCTCCTTCTTGCTGCGGTGCCCGGCCTCGGCCTTGACGATGTTGCCTTCCTTGAAGGCGACCACCACCTCGTCGCCCTTGTTGGCCAGCTTCAGGTAGCCCGTCTTCTGCTGCTGGCCAATGAGCTGGAGGATGTCGGCGATGCCGAAGTCCTTGAGGGTGCCCTGGAGCGCCATCGCCTTAGCCCTGCCTCTTTCGCAGGCCGCGCAAGGTGGCCAGGTACAGGATCGCCAGCCCCAGCCCCACGGGGAAGAGCCACACCAGCGTGGGCAACGGCTCGTAGGGCGCGCGCAGCACCCCCTGGCGCATCACCACCGCCAGCACCGCCAGCGCGAAGAAGAAGCCGTACACCGTCCCCCGGATCGTCATCCCCGAGAAGACGTGGCCCATCCCGCTCCACACCGCGCCCAGGCCATAGGCCACCTTCCCCACCCGGCTCTCGTAGCGGGCCACCTCGAGCTGCTTGCGCACCTTCATCGAGGGCGCCACCGCGTTCTTCTTCACGAAGACGTTGACGCACTGGGTGCAGTTGACGCTGCCCGGAGACACCTCGGGATCCTCGCGGCGGCTCACCGGGCGACCGCAGCGGGCGCACGCCTTCGCGGCTTCCAGCGCCGGGCCCAAGAGGCCGACGGCCAGCAACAGCAGCGCCACCGCCAGGGGGTAGTAGGGGGCTGCCCACTCCGGCACGTCGCCCAGGAGGATCTGCGAGAGCTGCGAGCGCACCCGCGCCGCGGCCTCCGGGCTCCTCGCCAGGGCCAGCAGCTCTCCTCTGGGCAGCGGCAGGGTCCTCAGGTACTCGTTGCCGGTGGTGGGGGCGGTGAGCTCCTCGCTGCCCAGCGGCGGGAGCGTCCCGTCGAGGTCGCGGGCCGCCGCCAGCGCCGAGTTGGCCTTGTCCACCTCCGCCGCCACGTTGTCGCCGTACACCGCGATGCGCCGCTTGTAGACGCGCCCCAGGTCGAAGAGCGCCACCGCGCTGCCCGAGGACTGGGTGGACTCGAGGATGGCGCGGGGGTTCTCCAGGTCGCCGCCGAAGAAGAGCGCCGCCGCCAGGTTCACCTTGCAGGGCACGTCGTCGGGCTTGAGCGACAGCGCCAGGCGCAGGTGGGTGGCGGCCAGGTCGAGCTGCCCCCGCCGCACGTAGTAGCGGCCCAGCACCGCGTGCTCCGGGAAGGACACCTTGTCCGCCTGGGACAGCTCCTCGTAGCGCTCCACCAGCGGCCCCACCCCCGGCCCGCCACGCTCGATGCGGTACATGTCCTCCGCGGGCGTCTCGGCGAAGGCCGTCTGCTGCACCACCAGCGCGCCCAGCAGCGGCACCGCCCCCAACAGGCCCACCAACACCACCGCCACCACCCGCTCCTTCACCGAGAGGTAGAGGGTGGACGCGGCGAAGAGCGCGAGCAGCGTGGGCACCACCCCCAGCCGGAAGACGATCGGCACCGCCAGCAGCAGCACCGCCAGCGCCGAGGTCTGCCAGCGGGCCGCCGCGCGTGGGAAGAGGAAGTGGAAGTCGTGGAAGAAGTACCGGGCCCGCCGCAGGAAGAGCACCGCCACCACCGCGATCGCCACGCCCACCAGCGCCAGCAGCACCACGGTGCTCAGGTCCGCCACCAAGGGGCGCAGGTAGCGGGGATCTTCCGCCGTGCGGGACAAGGCCTTCGAGAAGGCCTCCAGGGTGCGGCCCACCTCGCTGGGATCGGCCTGGAAGTACGCCCGGGCCAGGCCCACCCACGCGGCGGGGAGGTGCGGGGCCAGCTCCGAGGCGCTGACGGCCATCTCCACCGCGGCGCCGCTGTCCCCGGCGGCCTCGGCGAGGGTGGCCGCGCGGAGCAGGCCGATCGCGTGCAGCTCCACGTCCTCCGCGCCGGACCGCGAGCGCAGCTCCAGCAGCCCCTTGCGCGCCGCCTGCTCGGCCTTCACGTCCTTCGAGTCGGCGGCCTTCTTCCACACCTGCCAGGCGGTGGCGAAGTCGGCGTCGGACACCGGCGCGGAGGTGATGGCCGGCACCGGCCGCTTCTCCACCACCGGCTTGGGCGGCTCGGCGAAGAGGTCCCTGGTGCCGGGGGCCAGCTTCTTCACGTCCTTCACCCCTGCGTCCGGCCTCGGGGTGATCTTCGGGCGGGGGAGATCGGCCGTGTCGTCCGGCTCGTCGCCAGCCAGCTCTTCCTCGGGCGGCGCGGCGGACGGATCATCGGCCTCGGCGTCGGGAGCGATGACGCGCGGCGGCGCCTTCTTCTTCTTGGCCTTGCCGGGCGCCGTCGTCTCCTCGGGCTGCGGGGCGTCGGGGTCGACCAGCTCGACCTGGGCCCAAGCCACGCCGGAGCCCACCAGTGCCAGCGCACACAGAGACACAAGGATCCGCATGGGAAGACAGGGGGAAGCGTAGCCAAACCACCGCCCCCTGTGCACGTTTCAAGCTGGGGCGGAAGGCGCACCGGCGTGGTACGCAGGCCCGCCATGAGCGAGCTGGGCAAGGCGGTGGAGCGGCTCCAGGAGATCATGCGGCGGCTGCGGGCGCCCGGAGGCTGCCCCTGGGATCGCGAGCAGGACTTGAAGAGCCTGCGGCCCTACCTGATCGAAGAGGCCTACGAGGTGCTGGACGAGATGGATCGGGTGGCGGAGGGCGGCCCGTGGCGGCCGCTGGCCGAGGAGCTGGGGGATCTGCTCTTCCAGATCGTCTTCCACGCGCAGTTGGCCAGCGAGCAGCCGGGCGGCTTCGTGCTGGCCGACGTAGCCAACGCGATCAGCGACAAGATCGAGCGGCGGCACCCGCACGTCTTCGGAGAGGCGGCGGTGAGCGGCACCACCCAGGTGCTGGAGAACTGGGCGAAGCTGAAGGCGAAGGAGCGGAAGGAGAAGCACGGGCACCACGGCAGCGTGCTGGACGGGGTGCCGTCACAGGCGCCGGCGCTGCAGCGCGCGGAGCGGCTCACCGAGAAGGCCTCGCGGATCGGCTTCGACTGGCCGGATCTCTCCGGGCCCCGGGCCAAGGTGGACGAGGAGCTGGCCGAGCTGGACGCGGCGATCGCCTCGAAGGACAAGGAGGCGATCGAGCACGAGCTGGGCGACGTGCTCTTCGCGCTGGCGAACGTGGCGCGGCACCTGAGCCTCCCCCCGGAGGACGCCCTGCGCCTGGCCAACAAGCGCTTCACGGCGCGCTTCCAGGCGGTGGAGCACAAGCTGGAGGAGCGGGGGGTGCCCTTCGGGGAGGCGACGCTGGAGCAGTTGGACGGGCTGTGGGACGAGGCCAAGGCGGAAGAGAAGGCGAGGCGGGGCCGTTCCGCTTGACCCTTCCGGGGGAAACCCGCTAGGAGCGCGCCGTTCCGCATTTCAGCGACACCCCAAGGAAACCACTGTGGCCAACACCCGTTCTGCAGAGAAGCGCAACCGTCAGGCGCAGAAGCGCAACGTTCGCAACACCGCCGTCCGCAGCAGCGTGAAAACGGCGCTGAAGAAGGCCCGCGAGGCCATCGCCACGGGCGACGCGGCCAAGGCGAAGGAGGCGGTGAAGGCCGCCACCCGCGCGCTGGACAAGGCCGCCACCAAGGGCGTGCTGCACGCGCGCAACGCCAGCCGGCACGTGGCGCGCCTGGCGCACGCCACCGCGGCGAAGTTCGCGGCGGCCACGAAGTAACCCCCTCCCGCAGCGAGTGGAGAGAAGGCCGATCGGGCTAGCCCGGTCGGCTTTTCACTTTCACTGCGCCGCATCGACCCTGGCCAGGCAGCCGCCCCGGGGGTCCGCAGCCGCTCAATGCCAGGCGGGCCCGACGGACTTGCGATCGGCGAGAGCGCTACTCGGACAGGCGCTCCGCCCCTTCCCGCATCAGGCTCTCACACAGCCTGCGCAGCGCGGTGGCCCGGTTCGACTCGGTGAGGAGCAGATCCGCGCCGGAGGGGTACTCCTCGTTCCCCGACACGAGCAGCTCGCGGTCGGGCCTGCTGGGCTGCTTGAGGGTGAGGCGGACAGAGGCGCTGAGCCGGTAGGTGGGGAACGCCCCCCGCTCGGGCGCAGCGAGGAACGCCCCGGAGGAGACGCTGACCACCACGCCCTCCACGGAGGCAGGGCTGCCTTCGCCTCCCAGCACCCCGGCGCGCTGGTAGTGCTCGCGCAGCGCCTGGGTGCACAGCACGTCCACCTGGGGCTCGGTGGTGGCGTTCTGGAAGACGGGTACGCTGACCGACGTCACGCCGGCGGGCGCGTGGGGGACGACGAAGCGGTAGCCGCACGCGCAGACGAGCAACCCGAGGAGCAACGCTCTGCCTCGCCCCCATCGGGGGAGAGGGTCGGGGAGCGGGGAAGTCCTCACCTCACACCACGAAGTTGACCAGCCGCTTCGGGACGAAGACGAACTTCTTCACCGGCTTCCCACCCAGGGCGGCGACGATCTTCGGATCGGCCTCGGCGGCGGCGCGCACCTCGGCCTCCCCTGCCCCGGCCGGCACCATGATCTCCGCGCGCAGCTTCCCCAGCACCTGCACGGCGTACGGAATCACGTCATCCACCACCAGCGTGGGTTCGAAGGCGGGCCAGCTCGACTCCTCCAGCGGCTCCTTCGCCCCGTACGCCTGGGCCAGCTCATTGGCGAAGTGGGGCATGAAGGGCACCAGCACCACCGCGAGGAGGCGGACGGCTTCGTTCATCGCGGCCTTCTCGGCGGGCGTGGACACCTCCTTGGCCAGGTAGAGGGCGTTGACGCACTCCATGATCCCCGCGATGGCGGTGTTGAAGGACAGCCGCTCGATGGCCTCGGTGACGCGCTTCAAGGCCTTGTGGGCCGTCTTGCGGATCTCCAGCGCCTTCCCTTCGTACGGCCCGTCGTGCCTGGCGCCCGCGCACGCGGCCTCGTGCGTCGCGGCCAGCGTCCACACGCGGTGGAGGAAGCGGAACACGCCTTCCATGGCCTTGTCGCTCCAGTCGAAGTCGCGCTCGGGGGGCCCGGCGAACAGCACGTACCCGCGGGCGGTGTCGGCGCCGTACTTGTCCACGATGGAGGACGGGGCCACCACGTTGCCCCAGCGCTTGGACATCTTCCTTCCGTCCGGCCCGTTGACGATGCCCTGGGTGATGAGGCGCGTCACCGGCTCGTCCACCGGCGAGAGCCCCAGCTCCTTCATCACCCGCGTCCAGAAGCGGAAGTAGAGCAGGTGCATGGTGGCGTGCTCGGGGCCGCCCACGTAGAGATCCACCGGGAGGTACTGCTTCGCCGCGGCCGCGTCGACGGGCGCCGCCTCGAAGGCGGGCGAGAGGTAGCGCGCGAAGTACCAGCAGGAGTCGACGAAGGTGTCCATCGTCTCCACCTCGCGGCGCGCGGGGCCCTGGCACCTCGGGCAGGTGGTGTTCACCCACGACGCCACCTTCGCCAGCGGCGGCTCGCCCTTGCCGGTGAGCACCTTGTCGGTCTCGATGTCGGGGAGCGTGACGGGGAGCTGCTGGTACGGCACCGGAATCCCCTTGCGGTCCGGGTCGCACTTCTCGCAGTAGACGATGGGGATGGGCGTGCCCCAGTAGCGCTGCCGGGAGAAGCCCCAGTCCTTCTGGCGCCAGGTGGTGGTGGGCTTGCCCAGGCCCTGCTGGACGAGCCACGCGCCCATGTCCTTGCGCGCGTCGGCGCTCGGCTTGCCCGAGTACGCGCCTGAGTCCACCAGCACGCCGTCGTCGGTGTATGCGCCTTCGCCGTCCCACGGCCCCTTCGTGGAAGGGTGAATGACGGTCTTGACGGGCAGGGCGTACTTCTTCGCGAAGTCGAAGTCGCGGGCGTCGTGGGCGGGCACGCTCATCACCGCGCCGGTGCCGTAGTCGGACAGCACGAAGTTGGCGACCCACACCGGTACCTTCGCGCCGGTGAAGGGGTTGACGGCGTACGCGCCGGTGAAGACGCCTTCCTTCTCGGCGCCCTCCTCGGTGCGCTCCGTCTTGGACTGGGCGGCCATCTTCGCCACGAAGGCGTCCACGGCGGGCTGCTGCGCCTTCGAGGTGATGGAGGCGACGACGCGGTGATCCGGCGCCAGCACCACGTAGGTGCAGCCGAAGATGGTGTCCACGCGGGTGGTGAAGACGCGGACCTTCTCGGTGGAGCCCTCGAGGGCGAAGTCGGCCTCCACGCCCTCGGACCTGCCGATCCAGTTGCGCTGCGCGCTGGTGATCCGATCGGGCCACTCCGTCAGGCCGTCGAGCGCGTCGAGCAGCACCTGCGAGTAGTTGGTGATGCGGAAGGCCCACTCGGGCATCTCCTTGTCCATCACCTTCGCCTCGCAGCGCTCGCACACGCCGTCCTTCACCTGCTCGTTGGCGATGACGGTGAGGCAGCCGGTGCACCAGTTGACGCGCGAGAAGCGCCGGTAGACGAGGCCCTTCTCGAGCATCTTGAGGAAGAACCACTGATTCCAGCGGTAGTACGACGGCTCCGAGGTGTTCACCTCGAGCGCCCAGTCGTAGGAGTAGCCGAGCGTCCTGATCTCTGCCTTGAAGCTGGCGATGTTCTCCCTGGTGCGGGTGGCGGGGTGCACGCCGTCCTTGATGGCGGCGTTCTCGGCGGGCAGGCCGAAGGCGTCCCAGCCCATGGGGTGCACCACGTCGAAGCCCTTCATCCAGAAGTAGCGCGCGTAGACGTCGCCCAGCAGGTAGTTGCGGACGTGCCCCATGTGCATCTTGCCGGAGGGGTACGGGAGCATCTCCAGCACGTACTTCTTGCCCTTCGGGGCGGGGCGGCCCTTGCGGAAGGTGCCGCGCGCCTCCCACGCGTCCTGCCACTTCTTCTCGAGGGCTCGGGGCTCGTACTTCTCGTGCATCGCCATGGTGGCTGGACCTTGTAGGGGACCGACTCTGACGACGCAACGAGTTGAGTGCGGCCGCGAGGAGGTGTTGCTAGCTTGCGCCGCGCTTTTCGGGATCTTCAGAAACCCACGAGGGGGCACCCATGGCGGCGAAGAAGAAGACGGCGAAGAAGGCGACCACGAAGGCGGCTCCGAAGAAGGCGGACCGGCTGGCGGTGAAGCTGCTGGCCACCCTGCCGGCCCTGGACGACCGGCGGCGCAAGGCGTACCGGGCGGCCTTCACCGACGCGCAGTGCGAGGCGTGGGGCGCCCAGACGAAGTCCGAGGCGGTGCTAGCCGACGCGGAGCGCGCGGTGGGCGCGGTGCAGGGCAAGCTGAAGAATGGCGGCGTGACGGGCTACAGCGCGCACCGCCTGGCGTGGCTGTGCCACCTGATGGCGGATCTCGAGGACGCGATCGCCACCCAGGAGGCGGCCGAGGGCACCGAGGCCCGGGCCGAGCGCAACGCCGCGGTGGCGGTGGCCGATCGCGCACGCAAGCGCCTGGTGGCGGGGCTGTCCAGCATGGCCGGGGGTGACGCGGGGCTGCGCAAGCAGATCGCCGATCGCAACGAGTCGTCCACCACGCCGCACGTGCTGGAGTCGTCGCTGACCGGCCTGGTGCAGCTCGCGCTGGTCTGGCGGCGCACGGAGTTCGGCGAGGTGCTGGGGGACGACGCGGGGGTGACGGACTCGTTCCTCTCGTCGGTGAGCGCGGTGGTGGACTCGCTGCGCGAGGCGAACGAGCACACCTACGGCGAGGGCACCGGCCGCGACTCCGCAGAGACCAACCGCATCGAGGGCCGCGTCCTGCGCGAGCTGGGCTTCCTGCGCCGCGCGCTGGCAGTGGCGAAGGACCTGGGTGATTCGGTCCCCGCCTTCCCTCCCGTCAAGACGCTCGGCACGGCCGAGAACCGGAATGGGAACGGAAAGCCCGGCGCCGAAACGGACGAGATGGTCGCCTCGCCCTCGTAACCGGGCTCCCCCGAAAGACCTGCCAGCCGACCGGGGCCCTTTGCTGGCGCGTCGAGGGCCCTTTGCTGGCACCTCGAGGGCCCTTTGCTGGCACATCGAGGGCCCTTTGCTGGCACATCGAGGCCCTTTGCTGGCACGTCGAGGGCCCTTTGCTGGCACCTCGAGGCCCTTTGCTGGCACATCGAGGGCCCTTTGCTGGCACGTCGAGGGCCCTTTGCTGGCATGGGGAAGGGCATCCGGTGAATCGGTGCAACACACTCGACCGTTTCGGTGGAGTGTGTTGCACCCATTCGCGGCGCCTTGCCCTGGAAGCCTCTGATTCCCTTTCCTCCTGGGCTGGATGTCAGCCCCGCGTGAGACAAGGGGCGGGTTTCAGGAGGTGATCATGGTGAGCGATGAAGTCCGGGCGGCGTTGGCGCTCGCGGCGATGCAGCACGGAGTCTTACGGAGGGATCAGGCCTTCCAGCTCGGCCTTTCGGCCAGGCAGGTGGACCGCTTGCGGGCGAACGGCGCGTGGAGAGACGTCTTCCGCTCCGTCTACCGCGTGGACGGCGCCCCTGAGACCTGGCTCTGTCGTCTGCACGCGGCGGCGCTCTGGGCCGCCGGCAATCGGCGGGAGGCCACACGCCTCTACCGGGAACGGCCGGGGAGGCAGGTGGGCGACCACGTCTACGCCATTTCCCACCGCGCGGCGGCGGCGCTCCACGGCTTCAACCGCTACCCCGAGGGGGCCCTCGAGCTCTCCGTCACCCGAGGCACCAGGTGTCCGGCCTCCCTGACCATCTACCGGGTCGACGCGCTGCTCCCCGAGAAGGACGTCATCGACGTGGGCGGCCTCTCGGTGACGAGCATCCCCCGCACGCTGGTCGATCTCGCCAGGTCCGAGGCGGACGACGACGTCCGCGCTTCGGTGGAGCAGGCGCTCAGCCGCAGGTGGATGAAGCTGGAGGAGCTGGAGAAGGCCCTTCGCCGCTCCGGCCGGCGCCCGGGGATCCCCTTCCTCAAGGCCCTGGTCCGCGAGTACCAGGGCGGCGACGGGCCCGCCGAGAGCGAATTGGAGTCCCGCGTCTTCGAGCTCTTCAAAGAGGCCGGGCTGCCGCGGCCCCTGCGTCAACAGCGGGTGCGCGGGCGCGGGCGGCAGCGGCGCCTCGACTTCCTCATCCCCGGCACGCGGGTGGTGATCGAAGCCGACGGCTACGCCCACCACTCCAGCCTCGAGGCCTTCGAGGAGGATCGCCAGCGCACCAACGCCCTCCTCGCCCGCGGCTTCAAGGTGCTGCACTGGACGTGGGCGGGGCTCCACGACGATCCCCAGCGCCTCCTCACCGAGCTGCTCCAGGTGCTGCGCGCCGCAGCCTGAAAAGACAAGCGAACGCCCGGGCCTCTTGAGGAGGCACCGGGCGCAAGTCCTACGAGCGTCGCAGAGGGCTCACATGCTCAGGCAGGTCTGGTAGGCGCTGGCCTCGGTGGAGCAGGCAGCCAGCGTCGCCGCCCCGTCCGTCACGTTGGAAGACGTGCACACCTGCTTGGCGCGGAAGCAGTCCGCCATGGCCTTGCTCTGCGAGTAGCACTTGGCCGAGGTGTTGGCGTTCGCGTCCTTGCAGGCCTTGATGTCCGCTTCCGTGGGCTTCGGGTCCGCCGAGCACTTGCTCGACCCCGAGCAGGGGTCGCTGCCACAGCCGACGAGGAACAGGGTGGACGCCAGGGCCGCCGCGGTCAGGAGCTTCTTCATCGTGATCGATCCTTTGAGTTTGGAATGTCGGTGCCTCCGGGATTGGAGGCGCACCGCGCGGGGAACGTACCCCGGACACGCCGTCACGCAAGCATCTTGAGCGTCTCCGTCAGTACCCCGCGCGGGCGATGGCCTTGTACGAGCTGGACGCGGTGCGCAGGTTGTGCACGATGCCGTAGCTGCAGCCCCTCGCCTCGTAGGCCCACATCGAGCCCCAGCCGTCGCCGGACTCGAAGAGGAAGATGTGTCCGGCGCCGTTGGAGTTGTAGGTGAAGGCGTCGCCCTTCCTCGCGGAGCTGCGGCTCACCGTGCGCCACAGGGGGTTGGAGCCCACGAAGTTGATGGTGCTGTAGGGGTGCTGGTCCACCCGGGGATCCGAGTTCCACGAGGGCACCTGCCAGATCTTCCCCACGTAGCCGGAGCAGTCCGCGCCGTAGCTGCCGCCGTGGCGGCAGTTGGGGCACGAGCCGGTGCAGGTGCCGCGCGTGGAGGAGGACAGCCCTCCCGGCGCCCAGCGGCCGTGGCCCCACCAGTACGAGAAGCCCACCCCGCCCTTGGCCCGCGACACCGCCGCGTCCCGCGCCGAGGAGGAGCCACCGGACGAGCCGCCGCCGGGCTGAGAGATGAGCTTCAGGTACCCGCCGTAGCTCCAGCCCACCACCCCGTTGTACTTGATGTTGTACCAGCCGCCGACTGGCGTGCTGCGGTTGACGGTGGTGACCCGCGCTCCCTTGGGGATCACCAGGCGCACCCGGTAGCTGGTGCTGGCGCCGGTGCGCAGGTTCAGATTGCCGGTCGTCTGCAGGGTGCTGCCCACCGCCACGCCGCTGGAGAGCTCCTGCGAGAGGACGCCCGTCTCCTCCTCACCCAGCATGAGGTCGCTGTCCACCGCCGTGTCCCCCGCCGTCCCCGCACAGCCGGCCAGCGCCACCAGCGCCCCCAGCAGCCACATCGTCCGCATCGTCGTCGTCATCGCGTGTCCCCTTGGTGTGACGGCTGTCGAAAAACCGATCGGACGGCGGGTAGTGCGACGTGCGTGCCAGCGGCCGCGCCCGAGGGGAGCCGGGAGGCGGTGTCAACGCGCCTGACAACGGCATGGCGGTCCCCGCTGTCCGTGTGGTGGACGGATCACGCCAGCGCATGTCGTGAGCGGCGACGTCGCGGAGGCGTTTCGGAAGGTGTCACCCGCGCGCGACAGTTTGCGCGGGCGCGGGCCTGTGCTTTTCCTTGGGCCCGATGAGTCCCGGACAGCGGAGGGCCGTGCTGGCGGCGGTGGTGGGGGCGGCGGCGCTGGTGGTGGCGGTGCTGCTGTGGCCGGAGCCGGCGGTGGAGACGGCCTCCACGCCTTTGCCTTCCGTCGACGCGGGAAGCGAAGCGCCTTCGGCCCGCGCCCGGCTCGAGGAGCTGCGCAGGCAGGTGCCGGCGGTGGAGGACGGCGGGCTGCCCCCGTCGCGGCCGAGCGATCCGCGGGTGGTGGCGGAGTTCGGTTGGGGCAGCGGCGAGAAGAACCTGGGGCGCGATCGCCCCGACGAGGCCAACCCTGAGGCGCCGATGAGCCTCACCGTCGACGCGCAGGGCAACGTGTGGATCCTCGACCAGGTGAACGGCCGCCTGGTGAAGGTGGATCGGAACGGGAAACGGGTGGGCGAGGTGCAGCTCCCCGTGCAGGCCGCGCAGGACGTGGCGGTGGCGAAGGACGGGACGGCGGTGGTGATGGACCGGCTGGTCGATCGCTCCATCGCCCTCGTCGGGCCGGACGGGAAGCTCAAGGGCGAGCTGCCCGTGGAGGGCAAGGGCCTCGAGGAGGGCGGCGGCTCCACCGGCGTCTTCACCGACGGAGAGGACGTGTTCGTCGAGCGCGAGCACGGCGATCTGGTGAAGGTGGGCACCACGAAGGGCGTCGGAGACCCCGAGCGTCCCGAGGTGCCGGGGCGGCCCTCGAAGGACGGCCAGTCGTGGCTGTCCGCCGGCATCGTCGACGCCCGGGCCGGCCTGGTGATGGTGACGGCCATCGAGAAGCCCAGCCAGGCCCATCGCTTCACCCGCCAGTACGCGCTCGGCACCCCGGTGGTGAACTTGAACCTGCTGGACAGCGACGGCAGCGGCGTCATCTACCTGGGCAGCGTGGTGGAGGTGCCCGGCAGCACCGAGGAGGCGCCGAAGTTCTCCGTGCTGCTCTTGTGCATGGACCCCGTGGATGGACGGCCGCTCGGGCGCGTGGAGCTCCCTCCCAACACCGGGCCCGAGGAGACCTTCAGGGAGCTGGTGGTGCAGGAGGAGGGCGGCGTCGTGTACCTCCACCGCACGGAAGCGGGCGCGCAGGTGATGCGGGTGAGCTGCCCGTAGGATCACCGGCGCGCTCCGCGGCGAGGGCGCGTGATCAAACGTGATCCGTGCGAACGCCCGGAGAGGTCGCCGGGGGGCGTGGGGGGCGACGGGCTCCTCTGACGGATCCTCTGCAACTTCGGCGCAGGCGCTCCGAATCCGAGGACTTGAGCCGCGGCCGTCCCCGTGCGGCGCCGTTTCCAACCGGCCGGCTTCATGGAGGTCGGGGCGAAAGTGCTGAGGATCCGTCAGAGGAGGCTGCGTCCCGAGACCCCAGAGGGCGGGGCCGGCGCGATCACCGAGGGTGATTCGTGAGCTGCGGTGCGATCGGGGGCTGATCGGCTCGCGGCGAATCCGCCGACCGGTGCAGTCGAACCCGGCGTGCAGCGCTCGTACTCATCGGCCGTGCAGCGGTACACCTCTGGCTCGCCGCGGCGCTGCGGGAGGTGGCCCGAGTGGGAAGGAAGGCGGACCGCCACCCTCCTGGTGGTCGTCCTGTGCTCCATCAAATGGGTGCGGGAACGGGCGGCGGGGCCGTCCTCACCGTGTGTGCCCCGCACATCTCCCGGAGCCCGCTCACCCGTCGTCTGCCTCGTCCACCGCCTGGCGGCCGCCGACGCGTGCGCGCTGGGCTGGTGCGCCTGGGCAAGCCGCCCAACGCAGTGGAGACAGTCGGGACCCGCCTGGGGGTGCGCGTCCCTGTGCGCGCACGCCGAGGTGTGGCACCCGGAGCGGCTCTCAGGTCGCCCAGCGCCGGGGGGCGCGGGGGCCGGACGGCCTGAGACTAACCCCGGAGATCGCCTGAGCAGAGCACGCCTCGCTGGTCCCTTGCCCGGATCTCGTCGTCGCTCGTCGGTCACGGGCCCACCAGCCCGCTCCCTCCTCGCTTCTCGACCTCCGGGCAACGTCC
>JADLDB010000037.1 GCA_020846875.1 Myxococcales bacterium
GGGCTCGACCTTCACCGGCCCGGCGGGGGCAGGCAGAGGCGGGCTGACGATCACCACGGGGTTGGGATCCGCCCCCTGGCGGTTCTTCAAGACGAGAAAGGTGGCGGCGGAGCCCAGGACGATCGCCCCCACCAACACGGCGATCAACGGGCCTCTTGAGCCCCCGGCAGGAGCCGGCCGAGGCGGTGCGCCCGAGTGGAGCGGCTGGTGGCCGTAGCCCGGCGACGGCTGCGGCTGGGGCCAGGACGGCTGCGGAGGAGGTGGCTGCGATCCCCAGCCCGGCGCCGGCTGCCCCGACCACGCCTGCCCCGGCGGCGCCACCTGCCAGCCCTGGGTCTGCGGGCCCCACTGGGAGGGGGGCTGGGGCTGGGGCGCCTGTGGCTGCGAGGGCCAGGGGTAGGGCCCCGAGGGACTGGAGGCGTAGGGTGCCGGTTGGGGCGGCGGAGGGTGCCCCGGCGGCTGGGCCAGGTTGGGCGCGAAGAACGGCTCACCCGGCAGCGTAGGCGAGGGGAGCGGCGGCACGGCCACCACGCCCGTCGGTATCGGCGCCCGGGCCGGCCTGGGTGTCAGCATCAGGATCTCCTCCGACGGCGGAGGCGTGGCCAACACCGAGGTGGAGAGCTCGACGTCTGCCGCCTTCACGGTGGCCGCGGTGGGCGGAACTCCCAGGGGTGGGCCCATCGGTCCGGTCGGGGTGGGCACCGGCTGCGGAGGCGGCGGGGCCAGCTTCTGCACCACCTGCGCCAGTTGGTACTGCGACACCGGCGCGCCCGCGGTGACGATGAAGCGCTCGAGCTCGGCCTGCAGCTCGCGGCAGTCCTGGTACCGCTGCTCCCGATCCTTGGCCAGCGCCTTGTCGATGACGGCCTGCAGGCCGTCGGGCATGTCCGGCCGCACCACACAGGCGCGGATCGGCTCCTCGTACATGATGCCGCGGACGATCGCCGCCTCGTTGGAGGTGTCGAACGGCTTTCTGCCCGTCACCAGCTCGTGCAACACCACGCCCAGGGCGAACACGTCGGCCCGCTTGTCCAGCGCGAGCGCGGTGAGCTGTTCCGGCGGCATGTACGCGAACTTCCCCTTCACCGTGCCCGTCTTGGTGAGGTGCGTCTGGTTGGCGGCCTTGGCGATCCCGAAGTCCACCACCTTCACCGAGCCGTTGCGCGCGATGAGGATGTTGTCGGGGCTCACGTCCCGGTGGACCAGGTTCATCGGCTGGCCGGTGGAGGGATCGACGAAGTCGTGCGCGAAGCCCAGGCCCTCGCACGCCAGGCTGACGATCTTCGCTGCCACCGCGAAGCCCAGCGGCTGGTTGGCCTCGAAGGCCTTGCGGAACAGGGCGCGCAGGTTCACCCCGTCGATGAACTCCATCACCAGGTAGAAGGTGGCCTCCGCCTGCCCGAAGTCGAACACCTGCACGATGTTCGGGTGGTTCAACTGGGCCGCCAGCCGCGCCTCCGAGAGGAACATGCTGATGAAGTTCTCCTCGTCGGCCAGGTGGGGAAGGATGCGCTTGACCACCACCTGCTTCTCGAAGCCCATCGGTCCGGCGGCGCGCGCCAGGTACACCTCGGCCATACCGCCCGCTGCGAGCTTGCGGATCAGCTGGTACTTCCCGAGGACGGGCTGCGGGGACGTCACGGTGTGCCAGTGTAGCGCAGGCTCCCGCGGGAAGGTTCCCCTCGGGCCCGATGTGCGTGTCACTCCTGCTCTTCGATCATGAACTCCACCCGCCGGTTTTTCGCCCGGCCGGCCGGCTTCTTGTTGCTCTCCAGGGGCTTGGTCTCGCCGAAGCCGACGGCCTTCATGCGGCTGGCTTCCACGCCGCGCTCGAGCAGCGCCCGCACCACGGATCCGGCGCGCCGCTCAGACAGCTCGAGGTTGTACGCGTCGTCGCCTTGATCGTCAGTGTGCCCCTCGATGCGGATCATCTTCAGCTTCTGGTTGGCGAGGATGGTGGAGGCGATCTCGTCGAGCAGCGGCCCCGAGTCGGGGAGGATCACGTCCTTCCCGGTGGCGAAGTGGAGCTGCTTCTTGATCTCGATCTTCTCCTTCTTGAGCACCACCAGCGTCTGCTTGGGCACCGCCTTCAAGACGAAGTCCACCACCACGGTGTCGCCCGGCTGGCCGGTGATCCGCCGGCCCTGGGTGAGGAAGCCCGCCGCCGCAGCCTCCACCGTCAGCTCGCCCGCCGGCACGGTGAAGGAGAACTCTCCGTTCCCGTGGGTCTTCTGCGAGAGTGACGCCGACGGCGCGGCCACCGTGGCCACCACCGCCTTGTCCGCCTCGGACAGCACCGCGCCCCTCACCGTCATCGGCTTCGGCGGCTCCGGGGGCAGCGGGGTGAGCGCGGCGGACAGCACCAGCGGCTTGCCGGCCTCCACCACGCCGGCGGCCTCCCGCGGCTCGTAGCCCTGCTTGGTGGCGACCACCTTGAACGGGCCCAGCGCCACCTCCGGCACCTGGAAGCGCCCGTCGGCGTCGGCGAGGATCCGGTTGCGGCCCGGGATCTGGATCACCGCGTCCGGCACCGGCTTGCGCGTCGCCGAGTCCACCACCACGCCGGCCACCGTCGCCGTCTTCGGCGCCTCGGCCACCAGCTTCTCCTTCTCCACCACCACCTTCTCCACCGGCCCCGCGCGCGGGTCGACGTCCAACTGCCAGCCGAAGGCGAACTGCACCATCCACGGTGGGACGACGGCGACGTTCTCGCTCGACGGCCTGGTGAGGCCGATCTCCACCAGGCCGTCCACGTACAGGCCCAGCCACGGCATCACCCGGACGCCCGGCACCAGGCGCATCGGCGGCGCGCCCCCGCCCAGCGGCACGTCCACCGCGTACTCGAGGAAGGGCCGAATGCCCACGCGCGCCACGTGCAGGCGGCCCTCCAGCGCCGCGCCCGCCCTCACCTGGTTGAAGGTGGTGATCTGCAGCGTGTACTCGCGGCTGCGATCGCCGGTGCCGTCGTCGAAGGCCGCCGAGTTGTCCAGGTAGAAGGACGCGTTGGCGTGGAACACCAGCGGCGCGCCGTGGCGCGAGAAGTCGTAGGACAACAGCGCGCCGAAGCCGGGGCTCACCCCGCTCAGCGACGTCCAGATGGGCGGCGGCAGCCGCAGGTACAGCTCCCCCGCCAGCGCCAGGGCGCCGTCTGCCAGCAGGTACGTCCCCTTGGCGCGCAGGCCGAAGTCGTTCTGCAGGAAGTAGTGGCCCTGCGGTGAGGCGGACTGCTCCAGGTTGCCGTTGTGCAGCCGCGCGGCGATCTCCAGCCAGGGCAGGGGGCTGAAGGTGACGGCGAAGTCCACCATCCGGTACTCGTCGGTGCCCGCCTCCTGGGTCAACTGCGGGGTGCGGAAGAAGCCGCCCCGCAGAGTGAAGGCGAGGTGCCTGGGCGCGAGGAAGGCGGATCGCACCAGGTCGAGGCCGGCGCCGCCCTGCCGGCTCTGCCCAAACTCGCCGGTGGGGGCGGCGGCCGACGGAGGCGCCAGGGCCGCCGGATCCTTCGGCTCCGCGCTCGCCCCCGAGGTCGCGACGGCGAGCGCCAGCAGTGTCAGCCGCGTCATGCGCGTCCTCACGGGGCCTGCAGGTAGATGTACGGCTGGCCGCAGTTGCCGATGAAGAGATCCGGCTTGGTGTCGGCGTTGGCCTGGAAGAGCATGATCTTCTCGGTGTACGCCGTGTCGTAGGGCAACGAGGACGTGGTGCGATCGCTGAAGAAGGCGGTGCCGGTGTTGATGAACAGGCGATCGCGCTGGTTGATCTGGTTCTGGTAGTTGCCGCCAGCCACCACCACGTCGAGATCGCCGTCGGCGTCCAGATCGGCCATGTCGCAGGAAGGCGAGCTGGTGGGCGAGGTGTTGCCGCTACAGGTGGCCTGGTACGGGTAGGGCTGCACCTCGCCCGGCCAGTTGGTGGCGGTGGTGTCGGCCAGCACGCCGGTGGCGTTGCCCAGCACCACCCGGTCGACGCCCGCCCCGCCCGTGCCCGCGTTGCACACGAAGAGATCGGTGAAGGTGTCGTTGTTCATGTCGCCGGCGATCACCCCGCGGCCTTCGGCGCTGACGTTGGGCACGTTGGACGCGGTGACGTCGACGAAGAAGCCCGGCGCCACGCCGCCGCGGTTGAAGAGCATGCGGTTCCGGCCGTTGCCCACCACGTAGAGATCCACGTACGTGTCGCCGTTGAAGTCGCCGCTCGCCACTCGCCACGCGCTGAAGCCGTCACAGCCGCCCAGCACGTCGGGGAACTGCCCGTACGGAAGCTGACCCGAGACGTTGAAGAAGAAGCCGTTGCCGGTGTTGAGCAGCAGGTAGTGCCGGGCGTTGCTGCATGAGTACTCGTCGGTGCCGAAGTAGATGTCCAGGTACCCGTCCTTGTTGATGTCCACCAGGGCGATGGAGGTCGCGAACACCTGGATGGAGGGGATCCGCGGGTAGGTGCCGTCGGTGAAGATCCCCGAGCCGTTGTTGACGAAGTAGCGGATCGCGTTGTCGCGGGAGCCGCCTCCGGTGGCGCCCACGCCCGACGTGCCCACCACCAGGTCGAGGTCACCGTCGCCGTCCATGTCCCCCGTCTGCGCCGTGGTGCCGTTGAAGGGGAAGGCGGGGAACTTGAGCGCCGTCTCGTCGGTGAAGCCGCCCGCGCCGTCGTTGGTCCACAGGTGGGCGATGTTGGTGCGGCAGCTCGCCGGCTCCTGGTTGGTGATCGCCTCGTAGATGGTGTACCGGCAGCCGGACACGCTAAAGACGTCTTCGTCCCCGTCGCGGTCGAAGTCGCCGTGCACCGCGTCCTGCACGCAGTAGCTCTGCTCGGGGATGGTGCGCATCGTGGAGTACTGCAGCACGCCGTTGGGACGCCCGAAGAGCAGGCGCGGCTGGCTGCCGTTGCCAGGCACCAGCACGTCGGGTCGGCCGTCGGAGTTCACGTCCCCCACCGCCCAGGTGCGCTCGGAGTCGAGCCGCGAAGGGATGCGGCTGGCTGTGCCCAGCGTGAAGAAGCCCGTCCCGTCATTCATGTACGCCTGCATCCGCGGATCGAGATCCAGGTGGTTCATCAGGAGATCGAGATCTCCGTCGAGGTCGAGATCGGTCGGCTTCACTCCACCCACGGAGCCCACGACGGTGGAGTGGGCGACCCGCAGGGACGGAGGGGGATTGGGCAGCCGGTACACGTTCAAGCTGGCCGCCTCGTCCACGAAGCGCCCGGTGCCGTCGTTCTTCAGGTACTGGTACGTCTGCCCGTCGCGCACCACCACGATGTCCTTGATCCCGCTGCCGGGGCGCAATTCGGCCGTCGCGCAGCCCACGCCCGCGCCGCCCACCACGGGGATGAGCGTGTTGGACAGGGTGAAGGTCCCCGCCGGGCCCTGCAGGAAGTAGTTGGCCTGCTGGTTCGACGCGTTCACCACGAAGACGTCGTCGTCGCCGTCGCGATCCCAGTCGGCGATGCACACCGCGCGGGAGTCGTCGTTGACATTGGGCAGGCCGGTGCGCTGGGCGGTGAAGCTGCCGTTGCCGTTGTTCTTGTACCAGTAGTCGGCGCCGGCGATCGCCACGTACACGTCCGGTAGGCCGTCGGTGTTCAAGTCGCCCACCTCCGCGTCGCGGATCTGCACCCCGCAGCACGGCTGGCCGGGCAGGTTGCCTACGTCGGTGCGGGTGAACACGCCCAGCGGGTTGTTCCGGTAGAAGCTGGCCGGCGTGTACCAGGTGCTGTCTCCCAGGGTGAAGACGTCCTTGGTGCCGTTGGCGTCGAAGTCGGCGATCACCACGTCCACCGTCGTCCGCCGCGCGTCTCCGGGGAAGCCGGGCAGGTTGGTGAAGGAGCCGGTGCCGTCGTTGACCCAGAGTTGATCGTTCCCGTCGCTGTCGCAGTTCACCTCCCAGCGCGAGAGGTACGCGTCGAGATCGCCGTCCCCGTCGTAGTCGAACAGATCCGCGCGATCGAAGCCGCGCTCGTTGGTGAGCGGCAGGCGCGCCGGCGGCGGCAGGAAAGCGACGCCCGCGTTGTAGTTGAAGGAGTTGGCCAGGGTGCTGTTCGCCCCGTCCGAGTTGGTGGCCGTCACCGACACCGTCCCCGCGGCGTGCGGAGGCGAGGTCACCAGCAGCGCGGACGGCCCCAGGTAGGTGACGTTGGTCGCCGCCACCCCGCCGAAGGTGACGGTGACCCCCACCTTGAAGCCCTGGCCCGAGACGAACACCGGCGTGCCGCCCGACGGCGGCCCCTCGTTGGGCGTGAGCGAGACGATCGCGATGCCGGGGAGATCGGCCGGCTGGAAGTAGGTGAAGCCGTTGGGCAGGGTGGCGAACTGCGTGTCGGGGTTGGTCACCGTCACGTTCACCGGGCCCACCGCCGCGCCCCCCGGCACCGTGGCGACGATCGCCGATGGGCTGATCACCGCGACCGCGTTGGAGTTGGCCGCCCCGAAGCGCACCGAGGCGCCCGCCTGGAAGTTCCCCCCCTGGATCGTCACCTGCGTGCCGCCGGTGATCGGCCCGAAGGACGGCGAGACGGCCGAGACGACCGGCGGAGGAATGGGGGCCAGGTAGGTGAAGCTGTTGTTCAACTGCCCGGACTGGCCGTCGGTGTTGATGACGCGCACCACCACCGGCCCCGCCGTGCCCGGAGGCGTGTTGCAGATGATGGTGGTGCCGCCGGCCTGCACCTGAATGCTGAGGCAGTCGTTGGCGCCCACTTTCACCGTGGCGCCCGGCCGGAAGAAGGTGCCGGTCACGGTGATCAACGTGCCGCCCGCGGTGGAGCCGCTGGCCGGGGTGACCTGCGCCACGGTGGGCGCCGCCACGTAGGTGAAGGCGTTGTTGACGGTGACGTTCTGCCCGTCCGGGTTCTGCACCGTCACCGCCACCGGGCCGTCGCTCCCCGACGGCGTCACCGCGTCGATCTCCGTGGAAGACAGCACCGTCACGTTGGGCGAGGACGTAGGCCCGAAGCCGACGCTGGCGCCCACCTGGAAGCCGGTGCCGGCGATCCGCACCACCGTGCCGCCCACGCCTGGTCCGCTGGCCGGCGTCACCGAAGACACCGCCGGCGGCGGCACCACGTAGGTGACGGCCCCGTTGAGCGTCACCGACGCGCCGTCGGGGTTGGTCACCGTCACGTCCGCCGGGCCGATGGGGCCGGCCGGGCCCGCGCCGTCGATGCGGCCGGGGTTGATTTGCGTTGCCCCGGTGACCGGCGCGAGGCCCACGTAGGCGCGCGCCTGGCTGGCGAAGTTGGCGCCGTTGATCTGCATCGCCGTGCCGCCCAGGGTGCTGAGCTGCGCGGGCGTCACCGACGAGATCGAAGGCAGGGCGGTGATCAGCGAGGGGTCGACGTAGGTGAAGGCGTTGTCCAGCCGGTGCGAGGCGCCGTCCACGTTGATCGCGGTGAGGCTCACCGTGGTGCCCGCGGTGCCCGGAGGTGACACCACCACCGCCGTGTCGTCCGCTGCGGTGGCCGCGCGCGGCGCCGGGCTGTCACCGAAGAGGAAGCCCAAGCCTGGCAGGAAGTACCCGCCGGTGACGGTGGCCATGGTGCCGCCGGGCGCCGGGCCCTGGTTGGGGCGGATCTGCTCCACCGTGGGGACGGTCAACGCCTCGCCCAAATCCAGCGCGTCGCCCGAGTTGGCCGCTGCGTCGGTGCCCACCTTCGCCACCGCGATGAGCGGCATGCCGTTGGTCGACCGCACCTCCACCCAGCCGCTCGACGCGCCCGCGCCCAGCGAGGAGAGCAGCAGGGACGCCGAGAAGTGCCCCTTCGAGGGGATCGTCACCTTGAGCGGCACGCCGCGCACGCTGCCCGCGTCGATCCGCAAGGTCATCTCGACGTTGGCCGCGGCGACCCCCACGTTCACCACCTGCAGCGCGGTGCGCGGATCCGCCACCGGCAGCAGCAGCCGCACGCCGCCTCCTGGCCGCGCGTTGTACAGCCGCACGTCGCTGGACAGCGTGTTGAGCGTCTGCGTGAAGGCCAACAGCCGGCGGTTGGCCGTGACCTGCACGTTGGACAGGGTCTGCGTGGGCGTGGTCCGCATCAGGATGGTCCGGGCCAGATCCGGCACCTGGACGAAGCCGTTCGCCGGCACCGACACGGTGCGGGTGCCCAGGCTCTGGCCGGCCGAGGTGCGCAGATCCAACGTGGCGTCGGCGGCCCCGGTGGCGTCGGTGTTCACCAGGTAGAAGGCGCTCGTCTCGGTGGACAGATCCGGCACCCACGCCAGCGTCTGCGAGGCCGCCGCGTCTCCGTAGGGGCGCGCCGCCATCGCGCCGCCCAGCCGTGCGTTGGAGTAGGTGCGGCCCACGGCGAGCAACTGGGCGCTGCTGCCGGCGATTTCCAGCGAGGCCACCGCGCCCGTCACCGTCATCGCGCCCAGCACGTCGTCGCTGGTGTACAGGCCGCCTGCGGGGATTGGCACCGCCTGCAGCCGGCCCTGCTGCATGCCCGTCGCGTCGCGCGCGGTGATGTCCACCGTCGCCGCCGCGGTGCCGACGTTCTGCACCGCCAGCCAGGTCTTGTAGGCGCCCACGCTGGACGCGTACGGCAACAGCAACCGGCTGGAGGCGCGCGCGGCGGTGGACGAGTGGAGGATGGACGTGTCATCGCTGACCAGGTCCACGAGCGTCACCGAGGCCGTCACCGGTCCGTCCGCGGTCACCGCGACCGACGCGGTCCTCCCCGTGGCCGCCGAGGCCGCCTCGATGAACTGCAGCACGTTGGGCACCACCGCCCGGCCGAAGGCGGGGATCGCCGCGGTCAGCGCGCGCGAGCCCAGCTGGGTGCCCGCGGCGTCGAAGCTGGCCAGCGTCACCGTCACCGGCGCGGCCGAGAGGTTCACGATGGTGGCGTCGCTGGAGTACTGCGCGTCGTCCCGCGCCACCGGCAGGTACGCGGTGGGGAAGGTGGTCGCCCGCTGCGCCACCACGTCGATCAGATCGTACCGGAAGCCCTTCACCAGCCGCGCCGTCTGCATGTCGGGGTTGAGGATCTCCACGTCGAAGGCCCCGGGCGCGGTGCCGGCGGGGGTGAGGGCGTAGAGCAGGGTGTCGTTCACCACCCGGACGCTGGTGGCCTGCACCCCGCCGATGGTGACGGTGGCGTTGGCCTGGAAGCCGGTGCCGGTGACCACGATGGTGGTGCCGCCGCTGACGGGGCCGGCGCCGGGCCGCGCGAGGGCCAGCGAGGGCGGCGGGTTGTAGGCGAAGCCGCCGTCGAGCGTGCCAGACTGCCCGTCCGCGTTCACCACCCGCACGTCCACCGCCCCCAGCGGATGGGCCGGGGTGGTGCCGGTGATCACCGTGGCCGACGCCACCATCACGTTGGTCGCCTCGGCCTGGTCGAAGTACACACGCGCGCCGGCCGCGAAGGCGTTGCCGGCCAGGGTGAAGTTGGTGCCGCCGGTGGTGGGGCCCTGCGCGGGGAAGATCGTCGTCAGCTCAGGCCTCGCGGTGTACGCGAAGCCGTTCTGCAGCACCGCCGACTGCCCGTCGGGGTTGGTGATCGCCACGTTCACCACGCCGGAGGGCCCGGGCGGCGTCGTCGCGGTCGCGATGCCGGTGTTCTGCGTCGCCGCCGCCGAGGCCGAGTAGCCCCCGAAGAAGACCAGCATGCCCGTCTGGAACCCGCTGCCCGTCAGCACCGTCTGGGTGCCGCCGGTGGCAAGGCCGTTGGCCGGGGTGACGGAGACCAGGATGGGCGAGGCCCCCAGCTGCGAAGGATCGACGTAGGTGAAGCCCTGCACCAACTGGCCGGACTGGCCGTCGGGGGTGATCACCGTCACGTCCACTGCGCCGGCCATGCCCGCCGGCGCCACCGCAGACAGCCGGGTGTCACTCATGATCGTCACTGCGGTGGACTGGGCCGACCCGAACAGCACGCGCGTGCCCTGGACGAAGTTGGTGCCGATGAGCAGCGCCATCGTCCCGCCGGTGGTGGGGCCGCGCGCGGGCGAGACGGCCGTCAGGGTGGGGGCGTTGCCCAGGGTGATGTCGGCGTAGGTGAGCCCGCCCACCAGCGTCGACGCCTGGCTGTCCGGGTTGGTGACGGTGACGTCCACCGCGCCCGCGGCGTGGGGCGGTACGGTGACGAAGAGCAGCGTGTCGTCAACGAAGCTGGTGGCCACCGCCGCGCCGGCGATGGACACGGTGGCACCGGCCAGGAAGCCCTTGCCCGAGAGCAGCACCTTGAGGCCGCCTCCCAGCGGCACGGTGTTGGGGGTGATCGACATGAGGGTGGGCGGTGACGCGTTGTAGGTGAAGCCGTTGGCCAGTCGGCCGCTCTGCCCGTCGGGGTTGGTGATCACCACGTCCACCGCGCCGGCCAGGTGCGGGCCGAAGGTGCCGTTGACCATGCCGGTGCCGATGGTGACGCCGCTGGCAGGGACGCCGCCGGCGAAGAGCAGCGCGCCCTGGGCCACGTTCTGCGCCGCCACCACCACGGCGGTGGAGTCCGCCGAGCCGCCGGCGTTGGGCGTGACGCCGGTGATCACCGGGGCCGGCCCCAGCGCGCGGGGATCGACGTACACGAAGCCCTGGTTCTGGGTGACCATCTGCCCGTCGACGTTCTGCACCCGCACGTCCACCGGCCCGAAGACGGTGCTGGCGGGGGTGATCGCGCTCAGCGTGGAGTTGTTCACCACGGTGACGGTGGTGGACTCGCCGGTGCCGAAGAAGACGCGGGCGCCCGCGGCGAAGCCTCCGCCGGTGATCAGCACCGTGGTGCCTCCCGTGGACGGCCCGAGGGCCGGCGTGACGGCGGCGATCGACGGCGTGGGGCCCCGCCGCGAGGGATCGAAGTACCAGAAGCCCAGGGGCAGGCTGGCGGTGCGGGTGCCCTGGGTGACGAGCACCTCCACCGGGCCGATCATCCCTGCCGGGGTGAGGCAGGAGATGGTGGCGCCCCCGACGATCTGTACGCCGGTGCCGGGCTGGCCGCCGAAGGTGACCTCCGCGCCGGCCTCGAAGCCGGAGCCGATCACCGTCACCCGCGTGCCGCCGGCGATGGGGCCGAGCTCCGGCGTCACCCGGGCGATGGAGAAGGTGGGCGGCGGCGAGCCTCCCCAGGCCCACCCGTTGACCAGCGTGTCGGACTGGCCGTCGGCGTTCTCCACGCGGACGTCCGCAGGCCCCACGGGGCCCTCGGGCGCGTTGCCGATCAGCGTGCGATCGTCGATCCGCCGCAGCCCGTCGAGGCTCTTCCCGGCGAAGGTGGCCACCGCACGCTCGGAGAAGTTGCGCCCGTCGATGGTCACCTCGGTTCCGCCGTCCGGGGGCCCGAAGTTGGGAGTCAGCTTCGAGATGACCGGACCTCCGACGTAGTAGTTGTAGCCGCGACGGAGGATGGAGGAGCGCCCGTCGGGGTTGGTGATCGCCACGTCCACCACGCCGGGAGCGCCAGGAGGCGTCGTCGCCGTGGCCGTCGTCCCCATCACCGTGACGCCCGAGGCGACCCGCCCGCCGAAGAAGATCACCGCACCGTGCTTGAAGCCCGTGCCGGCCAGCCCCACCACCGTGCCGCCCAGCGTCGTCCCGGCCACCGGAGACACGGCGGAGAGCACCGGGGGAACGCCTTCATCCCCCGAGTACGCGAAGGCCGCGGCCAGCTTCGTCGACTGGCCGTCGGGGTTGGTGAGCTCCACGTCGGCAGCGCCCACGTCGCCGGCCGGCAGCGTGCCGGTCAGGGTGAGCGCGTCCACCACCACCACGTCCGAGGCGGGGGAGCGCCCGATGAAGAGGAGCGCGCCGTCCTGGAAGTCGGTGCCCGTCACCTGCGCCACCGTGCCGCCCGACGCCGGGCCCGTGTTGGGGCGGATGCTGGAGAGGATCGGCGCCTTCGCCGTGTCGGCGTCCTTCTCGTAGTACTCGAAGCCGTCGGTGAAGGTGGTGGACTGGCCTTCGGGGCTGGCCACCACCACGTTCACCTTCCCCGCGCTTCCGGGCGGCGTCTCGACCGTCAACGTCGTCGAGTCCACCACCTTCACCGCCAGGGCGGCGTTGTCGCCGATCGACACGGTCGTGCCGGGGCGGAAGTTGTTCCCCTTGATGATGGCCACCGTGTGTCCGTCGGTGGGGCCGCGGGGCGGCATGACGGCGCCGATCGACGGGACGTTAGTGCCTCCACTCGCCGCCGGGCTCTTGTCGCCGCAGGCCGAGATGAGCAGCGCCGCAAGAGCAGCGAGCGCAAGGACGCGAAGGGTACGCATGGTGTTCCTCCCAGAAGGCGACTGAGGTACTGCTCCGTCCAAAGACGAAACGGCCCCCCGGCCGGCAAAAACAGGACGATTGTATGGGAAAGCGGGCACCCGCGACCCAGGGAAAAATGTCGTGACCGCTACGGGCGGCAGATCACCTGGCCGTACAAGTCTGTGTCGGTCCCGCCGCGGTTGGCCTCGTACCCCACCTGCAGCACGCCTCCGTCGAGGGAAGCCACTCCCGGCGCGAACAGCCCGGTGACGCCGGCTGGCGTGTAGTCGATCACCGCACCTGCGTCGGCGCCCAGCGTGAGCCCGACGAGACGCGGCTGGGGCAGCCCCTGGGCCCAGAAGGCGGCGCAGCCACCGGCGACGCTGGCAAGGGCGAGGTCGCTCGACTGGCCGGCGTATACGGAGGCGGCTTCGGGGAGGGCGGTGGCGAGGGCGTTGGGCAGCCAGCGCAGGGTGCTCTGGGAGTTGCCGACCGTACCGATCCACGCGCCCAGCACCTCTCCGGTGGGAGGGAAGACGGCCACGCGCACGTTGCGGGCCGTCTCGGCGGCGTCGGTCACCTCTCGCAGCGTGCCCAGCGGCGCGAGGCCAGTGCTGAAGGCCTGGAAGCGCACCGTGAAGCCCGTCTGGGTGATCCACCCCAACAGGAAGTCCCCGGTGGACGTTCGCCTCACCGCGTCGACGTCGAAGACGAGATCTCCTCCCGCGTCCGGCGAGGTCGTCAGCGTGGTGACGGGCGTCAACGTGTTGCCGGCCCCGTCGTAGACGGCGCCCTTCACTTGCAGCACGGGCGCCTCGATCCACGTCACCAGGATCGGCGAGCTGGTGGGCGTGGCGCTGGCGATGCGGGGATCATTGTAGACGTTCACCAGCGAGGCGACGGTGTTGGTCCACGCCCGGGTGCCGGAGTCGGTCAGCCGCGCCACCTTGAGCCGCTTCACCCCGCCCACCTCTTCGATCCACGTCACGGCGAAGTCCTGGCCCACGCGGGCGATCGCCGGGCGAATCGCCTCGGTGGCTGAGGGATCCGACACCGCCACCTCGTTGCCCTGTGGCCGGAGCTGCTCGTTGAAGCGGCGGAAGAAGACGCGCGAGACGCCGCCGCGCTGGTCGACGTACACCGCGCCGGAGCCGCCGCTGGCGGAGGTAGCCAGCCCGAGGTGGTTGGTGGCGGCGCTGGGGGTGATCACCAGGCTCGCTTCCTTCGAGACGTCGGCGCGCCCGTCGCAGTCATTGTCCAGGCCTTCGCAGCTCCCCTCCACCTCCTCGTAGCTGTTGCCGTAGGAGGTCCGGGTGCAGGGCGCCTCCCCGTTGCCGCCCACGCACACCCGGGTCGCGCCGGCGCACACGCCCTTCCACAGCTCGCACATGCCGAGGCGGATCAGCCCTCCGTCGGCCAGGCGATCGGCCACGTCGTCGCAGTCGTTGTCCTGCAGGTCGCACAGGGTCTCGCTGCTCTCGTAGTCCGGCCCGTACGAGAGCTGGGTGCAGGTCGTCTCGAAGGCCCCACCGACGCAGGCCGGGTGCTTCCCCGCGCACACGCCCTGCTGTTTGGCGCACAGGGAGGGGCTGACGACCTCGTCCGTCAGCCCGTCGCAGTCGTTGTCGCGGGTGTCGCAGCTGACCTCGTCGACCTCGTAGTTGGGCGCCTGGCAGACGCCGGGGGATCCCATGGTGCAGGCGCGCGTGTGGCCGTCGCAGACGCCGGTGGCCGGGCAAGCGCCGCCGGAGACCAGCTCGTCCGTCTGGCCGTCGCAGTCGTTGTCCCGATCGTCACAGCGTGTCTCGGTGGCCTCGTAGTCGGCGCCGTACTCGGCCGCGCCGCAGGTGGCCACGAAGCCGCCGTCCACGCAGGCCTTCACCGCGCCGGTGCACACCCCCTGGCTCTTCTCGCAGGCCGGGCCGGTGAGGATCCCGTCGTCCACTCGGGAGTTGCAGTCGTTGTCCTTGCCGTCGCAGGTCTCGGCGGTGGGCCCCACCGCCCCCTCGCAGGGTCCCCAGGTGCCGCCGGCGCAGTGCTGGGTGCCCTGGCGGCACTCGCCGGCGCTGGCGCCGCACATGCGCGAGTCGCCGCTGGTGCAGGTGCCGCCCACGGGCACCTTGCACACGCCGCCCACGCACTCGTACCCGGGGGTGCAGGCGTGGCCGGCGTCGAGATCGCACTTCTTCTCCCCGAGATCCTTCAGCTCCGGTACGGAGCACGCAGCGCCGAGGAGGAAGGCGAGGCACCCGAGGCGCAGGCGAGACGTCATGGAGTCGAGCCCACCGGCGCCGGCGAGGACATGCCCGAGGCCCAGGCGATGCCGGAGATGATCGCCCCCAGCGCCAGCCCGCCCGCGGTCCCGAAGAGGATGTTGGCGGTGGTGGCGTCGGTGGAGCCCTGCTGCAGGAGGCGCTGGGCGTCGTCCTGGTAGACGGCGTCCTTCGCTTGATCCGCCTTCGCCTGGGCCTGGGTGCCGAAGTACACGCCCACGCCTCCCGCGGCGAGCGCGGCGCCGGTGAAGGCGATCGTCAGCGCCATGGGCACCTTGGAGGGCGGCCCGGCGAGGGCGGTGACGACGGGCGACTGTCGATCGGGCGGGGTGAGGCCTGGATCGGCGACGGGGCGATCGAAGGCCAGTACGGCGGCCTGGCGGCGCTCGGCCTCGAGGCGCTCCAGCTCCCTCAGCTTGGCCTCCGCTTCGGCCAGCAGGCGGGTCGCCTCGGCGGCGCGGGCCTCGGCTTCGAGCTTGTTGTTGTCGAGCTCGAGCCGCTGCGCCTCGCGCGCCTTGTCCTCGGCCTGGCGCTTCTTCGCTTCCGCCTCCAGCCGCTCGGCCTCGGCCTGCTTGCGCTCGGCCTCCTGCTTCGCGAGCAGCGGAGCGAGCTCCTTCTTCACCCGCGCACGCATCACGTCCACCTCGGCCTGCACCTTGGGCGCGACCTTGAGGGGCAGGGGAGCGTCGGGGGTGAGCAACAGGCCGGCCTTGAAGGCCGCGCGCGCTTCGTCGAAGCGGTTCAAGTCGGCCAGCACCACGCCTTCGCACAGGTTCACCTTCGCCGACTCCTCCAGCGTCACCGCCGCCTTACGGGCGTTGCCCAGCGTCTCCAGGGCGCGCTCGTACTCGGTGCTCTCGTGGAGGCGCAGCGCCGCGTTGTAGTACTTCTGGAAGTCCGACTCCTGGGCGAGGCCGGGCGTGGAGATCAGCAGCGCCAGCGCGCACGTCAGTCGCATGAGTCGGCACTCTAGCTCTGTTGAATTGGGACGTGCGTGGTAAGTCGAAGCGGCCACCCTCACCCTCGAGACTTACATGCCCCGCAGACTCCTCTTCGCCCTTGTTCTCGCGAGCGCGCTGCCAGCCCTGGCCCAGGGCACGGAGGGCCCCGCCGCGGCCCCCACCGCCGCGCCCGCCGCCAACTCCGACACCCCCGAGGCGAAGGCCGCGCAGGAGCTGGTGACGAAGTACCTCACCGCGGTGAAGGCGAAGAAGTGGGCCGACGCGAAGAAGCTGCTCCACCCCAGGACGCTGGAGGCGATCGCCGAGCGGAAGAAGCGCCTGGGCAAGGAGGATCACCCCCTGGCGCCGTGGTTCCACGAGAAGACGGACTACTGGATGAAGGACTTCAAGGTGGCCGGCGCCTCCCTGGCCCCGTTGGGGACGGTCGTGGTGGAGGTGAGCGAGGACAACTTCCAGGTGCAGGAGAAGGGCCTGGCCCCCGGAGAGATGGCCACCTACCTGGTCGGGAAGCAGGGCGGGAAGTGGTACGTCGTCGACAAGAAGCGCGGCGAGACCTTCACGAAGGACTCGGTGAAGCTGGGCTACAAGGGCTGGTTCGACAAGGTGGAGAAGCCGGCGGAAGAGAGCGGCGAGGCACCCTGAGCGGGTCAGCCGCGGTCCGCCGCCGCCAGGGCGTGCACCTGGGGCTTCGCCTTCTCCACGTCCGCCTCGTGCTTGAGGACCAGGTTGAGCGTCTGGGCCACCAGGTCGGGCGACAGCGTGTCGGCGTTGAGCAGCACCAGCGCCTGCACCCAGTCCAGGGTCTCGCTGATCGACGGGGCCTTCTTCAGCTCCATGCCGCGCAGCCGTGACACCGCGGCCACCACCTGCTGGGCCAGCTTCTCGGGCACCTGGGGCAGCCGGCCGCGGACGATCGCCAGCTCGCGCTCCTTCGTGGGGTAGTCGATGTACAGGTGCAGGCAGCGCCGCTTGAGCGCGTCGGACAGCTCGCGGGCGTTGTTGCTGGTCAACACCACCCGGGGCACGTGGCGGGCCTTCACCGTCCCCAACTCGGGCACCGTCACCGCGTTCTCCGCCAGCACCTCCAAGAGGAAGGCCTCGAACTCGGGATCGGCCTTGTCGATCTCATCCACCAGCAGGACGGTGGGCGCTTCGCTCAACAGCGCCTTGAGCACCGGGCGGGGCAGCAGGAAGCGCTCGGAGAAGAACACTGCGTCGGACGCGGCGACCCGATCGGCGGCCTCCTTCACCGAGCCGGCGCCCGTCATCAGCTCGCCGATCCTGTCCTTGAGGAGCTGGGTGTAGAGGAGCTGCTTGGCGTACTCCCACTCGTACAGGGCCTTCGCCTCGTCCAGCCCCTCGTAGCACTGGAGGCGGATCAGCTCCCGGCCGAGGGCCTGGGCGATCGCGCGGGAGAACTCCGTTTTTCCCACCCCGGCGGGGCCTTCGATCAGCACCGGCTTCTCCAGCCGATCCATGAGGAAGGCGGAGGTGGAGATGGGCCGCGACGGCAGGTACCCCACGGCCTCGAGGCGCCGGCCGGCGTCGTCCACCGAAAGGAAGGGGGCGCTCATGGCCTCGACTTGTACCAGCCACGCCGGGCCCGGCCAAAGGAACGCAATGGAAACCCGCGACGTCCGTGTCAGGACAGGCACGGCTGCGAGGGCGGGCCGCCGCACAAAATATCGGAAGCAGCGGGTACGTCAGCCTCGAGCGACCGGGCACGTCGGGTGCAGTTGCACTCGAACAGCGACCGTGGGGGTCATTCGGACATGTGGGCGTGGCTCAAAGTGGTGGGGTTGGTGCTGCTGGCGATCGCGCCCGGTGGCCTGGTGGTCCTCCTGGCCTTCCTGTTGGCCCGGACGGTGGCCGAGTCCATGCGCCTCGACGAAGGGCCGTCCGGCCGCCGCCTTGCCCGCGCGGTGGCCCGGGTCCGCTTCCGCGACGTGTGGGCCCAGGCCCGCCGAGCGTTTTAGCGGACTGGCTGGCCTTTCAGGGCCGCGAGAAGAACATCGCCCGGCCTTCCACCTCGCCGTTGAGCCCCAGGCCTTCGATGAAGGCGCCGTAGATCGACAGCTGGCGATCGGCCGACATCACCGAGACGGGCGGCTGGGGGACGCTGGTGCTCCCGCGGGGATCGAGGACGCGCAGGTTGGACACGGTGATCACCGGCTCCACGTACCAGCCCTTGGCGGTGCTGAGCGGTGACTGGAGCTCGAAGTCGAAGGGGATCGCCACCATCTTGTAGTCGCCGGTGTTGGTGATCCGCGGGCCCACGACGAAGGTCACCCAGGCCTTCCCTGACGGGAGGATCGCCACCGACGGCGAGAAGGCGAACCACACGTCGGTGCTGGGCGACTTCTGCGGGAAGAGCAGGGTGGTGTTCTGCTCGGAAGCGAAGACGCTCAAGTCTGGGCCCGAGCCCCACTGGCGCGCAGTGGGGTTCCACAGGGTCGTGTACACGGTGGAGATCGGCGTGGCGCCCGGGCCTGGCTCGACGGACACGAAGGCGCCCAGCGCGCGCTTGGATTTCGGATCGATCGCCACGGTGCTCCAGTCCTGGGCGTTGGCGGCGGGGAAGCCGACCAGGCTCTGGGGCTGGGTGAAGGCGCCCAGGGTCCCGTCCCGGTACACCCCGACGACCTCGGTGTCCTGCCCGCCGCCTGAGAGGGGGCGGATCGCGGTGAACGTGACGTGCACCTGGCTGTCCGAGGGCAGGGTGGCGATCGTCGGGTGCGTCGGCGTGAAGTACGTAGCCGGATTGGACAGGAAGGCCTGGACGGGCGTGGAGACGGACAGGCCGCTGGAGATGGTGCGGACCGCCAGCCCGTCGTCCTCCACCGTCACCATGATCGCTCCGCCGTTGGTCCAGGGGCCGATGTCACAGTCCTGGATGTTGCTGGTCACCCCGCCGTCGTCGAACGCCTCGACGGTGACCGCCGCCACGCCCCAGGTGCGCCCGAAGTCGCTGCTGCGCTGCACGCGCACCCCGCGGCCCACGTTGTAGCAGGTGAAGGTCAGCTTGCTGTCCGGGTTGTAGGTGGTGCGGGCGCGGGTGCCGACCGTGTCCAGCGGGTAGCTGCTGAGCGCGTCGTCCACGAAGTCCTTGCCGCGCCGGCTGGAGGCGTGGGCCACCAGTTGTCCTTCCTGCTCGAGGCTGACGAAGACGCGCGCGGTGTCGATGCCGGTGATGGCCGGCCGGCGGCCGGGGAAGCCTCCCAGGTTCAGGTCGCTGGTGAAGGACGCCGGGCCGGAGGTGAGGGCCACTTCGTTGGAGATGAAAGGGAGGGCGCGGGTGAAGCCCGCGTCGGGGCGCTGGAAGCCCGCGTCGAAGCTGCCCGCGTCGCTGGTCATGCGGATGCAGGTGCCCGGCGCGAAGCACTGGTAGCCGGCGGGGCAGGTGGTGCTGCCCAGCATGCACGACTGGGTCTTGCACTGGCCGAGGTCGCAGACGCGGTCGGGCGGGCAGTCGGTGGACCGCAGGCACATGGCCATGCCCGCGTCGGAGGTGCTGCCGGCGTCCAGGTTCCCCGCGGCGATCTCTCCCTGCGAGTCGCGGCCCACCAGGAAGTACCGGTGCGAGGTGAGCCCGGAGTCGGGGATCAGGTGATCGCTGAGCGAGCCCGGGCCCAGATCCTGCTCCGGATCCCGCGCGCCCAGCGCGTCGCTGCCGATGAGCTGCCACACCGCCACGTCGCCCGGCTGGCGCAGGGACCAGGCGAAGGCATAGTCGGTGCCGTCGGCCACGGCCACCAGCTCCACCCCGTTGCCCCCGTCGCTGATCGGCTGCGGCCCGGCGTCGACTTCCCCGCCGTCCATGCCGCCGTCCTCACCGGGGATCACCCCACCGAAGAAGGCGTCGAGGCAGGCCTGGGACAGCCCCGCGAGCTGATCGGTGCAGCCGTTGAGCGCCAGCAGGTACACGTCCCGGCTGGCGCTGGTGCAGGCCTGGACCTGCTCGACGCAGTCGAGCGCCCGGGTCAGCTTCGCCTGATCGTCCGACGTGCACGCGGAGATCTTCATCGAGCAGCTGGACGCGCTGCCCAGCAGGGGACCCAGGGGGACGCCCGCGCAGTCGCCGGCCTTCTTCGACAGATCGAGCTGCGCGTTGCGATCGCACAGGCTGGTGGAACACCCGGTGAGCGACAGGGCGAGGCCCGTGAGCGCCGCCACCACGAGGATGCATTTCATCTCAGTCAGTCCCTTCGAGGCGTCTTGCCGGCCGAACAGCACGCCCCTCTAGCTCAGGGGCGCGGTGGGGGAAACCCTCGTCAGCCGCCCGGGTTGATCCCGGTGACGATCGTGGTCAGGTCCAGCCCGCCGGTGTAGCCGTAGCTGACCTGCGCGTCGTAGCCGTAGATGGTGACGCCCGCGCCCGGCAGCGTCGTCTGGCCTGGCCGCGCGGTGACCTGGATGGTGTGGGTGCCGGTGCCCACCGGGTGGTTCTTCACCAGGAAGTTGGTGCCGGCGATCGCCGCGAAGCCCGTCACCACCGCGCCGTCCACCGACACCGACTGCACCTTGGTGCCGTCGATGGTGAGCGCCAGGTAGTTGTCCTGCAGGCCGGTGGAGGCCAGCACCGTGTAGCGGCTGCGCCACTGCTCGACCGGCGGGAGGAGGATCATCGACGGGTCGCCCTGCTTGGGATCCGTCGAGGCCGGGGGGCTCTGCACCTGCCCCTGCCCGGGGAGGAACTGGGCCACGGCGATGGGGTTGCTGGAGGTGACGGTGAAGGGGCGCAGGCTCTTGAACTCCACGTAGCTGCCGCCGGCGAGCTGGCAGTTGTTGGCGGCCAGGCTGGTGCCAGCCTGGCAGTTGGTGGGGGCGAGCACAGCGCTGGCCGCCGGCGGCGGGGTCAGCGTCAGCGTGGTGGCCGCGCCGGCGACGATCTTGAAGTGATCCGGCGGCGGGCTGGTGGAGAAGCTGTTGTCGTTGAGCCGCAGCGGGTGGCTGGGCACCGCGACGAAGCTCTTGCCCCAGGTGGCGAAGGGGAAGACCTGCTCTTCGACGTGATCGCAGTAGGGGCGGCTCCAGGGCACGTTGAGGCAGGGGTTGGACCCGAACACGGCGATGGGCTTGTCGCTGGTGATCACCGTGCCGGTCAGATCGTTCCCCTTGCGGCACCAGGTGACGGCCCCGCCGAAGTTCTGGCACTCCACGTCAGGACCGGCGGTGGCCGAGGACAGCGCCAGCACGTCGTAGCTGTTCAACGTGAAGTTGCGCGTCTCGTTGACGGCCATCGCGGCGATCCCGGGGCCCGCCAGGGTGACAGCCGAGGCCTTGACGGTGACGACCGTGGTGTCCTGGGTGGCGACGATCACCACCTGGCTGGAGCGCGCCGCGGTGTAGGAGTTGGGCGGATCATTGATGTGGCTGTGGCCCGGCGTGACGGCGACGTAGCCGGTGCCGAGGATGTGCGAAGGCAGCAGCAGCGACGCGTCGTTGGAGAAGGTGCCGTAGCCGCAGCGCTTGCCGTTGGCCGTCTGGGTGCAGAGGCCGGGGCTGCAGCAGGACAGCCCGATCAGGCCGCAGCCGCTGGAGGTGTAGTCCGCGTACTCGTTGCAGCCGCAGTCCGCCTGGCCGGCCGTGCCGCTGCAGGTGCGGGCGGTCGTCTTGAACGCGTCGATGGGGTTGAACTGGTACACGGTGATGGGGCGCGTGGAGGTGAGCCGGTAGCCGTAGCGCGCGCGGCCGGTGGCGGCGGTGCCGGTGTCGGCCGAGGCGGCGGTGATCGACTGCCAGGGCACGTTGATCTTGAGCAGCCCGCGGGTGGCGGTGTCGGTTCGTCCCGGGACGGTGACCTGCTTGATCCGCACCGGGGCGGTGCCCTGGTAGCGCCAGACCTCGACGGTGGCGGGCAGGGTGGACTGGTTGGTGACGACGAAGACGAAGTCCGAATCCGCGCTGCCCTGGCCGGACAGGGTGTTGCCCTTGAAGAGGGCGTCCATCGAGTTGTCGAGGGTGGTGGCCCAGTACTCGCAGCCGAAGTAGCTCTTGGCGCGGGCCGCGTCGCCGCACTCGTCGATGCAGGCGCCGTTGATGCACTCCGCGGTGGGCCCCATGCCGGGCAGCGAGGTGCACAGGGTGTTCTGCCAGGCGCCCTGGGCAGAGCAGGTCTGCTGGGTGGTGGCGGAGAGGCACTGGGTGGCGCCGGGCACGCACGCCGGCACGCGGCACTGGGGCCCGCTGGCGCCCATCTCACACACCTGGGTGATGCAGGTGCCGTCGAAGTTGTCGCCGGCGTTGACGTAGCCCAGGCTCAAGTCCTCGCGGGGCAGGCGCTTGCACTCCTGGACGCTGTGGTTGTCGGGGCTGCAGCGGCGCTGGCCGGCCTCGCACTCCCGGCACTCGCCGGACACGCAGGTGGCGCCCGCAGCGCAGGTGATGTCGCGCCAGCCGCTGCCGTCGCTCTGGCAGATCTGCGCGGTGGTCCCTCCGGCGCCGCAGCGGGTCGCCCCGGGCCGGCAGGACAGGCACACCTCGTTCTGACAGAAGCCGTCAGGGGCGGGGCACTGCTGCTGCACGGTCCAGGCGCCGGCGACGTCGCACCGCTCGAGCGCCAGGCCGTCTGAGGAACAGCGCACCGCGCCCTCGGTGCAGGTGATCACCTCCGGGCCCGCGTCCCTCGGCGGAGGCTTCGGCGCGCACCGCCCGGTGAGCAGATCGCAGCGCTCGCCCGCGGCGCAGTCCCCGTCGCGATCGCAGACGAAGCGGCACTCCCCGTTGATCAGCCGCTCCCCCTCGGCGCAGAGGGGCCCGGCGTCGAACTGCCCGACGATGCGGACCTTCTCGCAGGCCGTGGTGGCGAAGGCGAGGACGACTGCGGCGACGAGGTGCGCGGACGCTGAACGCATGGTGGGCTGCTCCCCAACGGCAAAGAGGCTGCCCCTATACCGAAAACCGGCCCGCGAGGGCAGAGCCCCGCTTCAGTAGATCTTGGCCACCTGGGCCCCGTTGAAATAGTGCTCGAGGATCTGCCGGTAGGTCTGCCCGGCCTCGGCCCGCCCGATGGCCCCCGTCTGGCACATGCCCACCCCGTGGCCCCAGCCGCCGCCGGTGAAGATCCACGTCACCGGGCGGCCCTTCGGGTCCTTCTCCACGGACAGCTCGAACATGGCGCTGTTGAGCATGCCGAAGGCCTTGCGAATGGTGAGCTCGCCGCGCAGGGTGGTGGCGCCCTCTTCCCCGGAGATCTGCAGGAGCCGCGCGCGCCCCGACACGCCGCGCTCGGTGACGGTCATCGCCATCACCCGGCCGACGCCGAAGGAGGCCAGCTTCTCGTCCACGTCCTTCGCGGTGAGGCGCTTCTCCCAGCGGTACTTGCTGGGCTGCGCGAAGGTGGACACCTTGCACGCGTGGACGGCCTCGGTGGTGAGGAAGGCGTGCAGGTCCTTCGGGCTGGCAGGCACGGGCTTGCCGGGCATCACGTCGGGCCGGCCGCGCAGCGACGGATTGGGCACTCCGCCCCAGACGACGTCGTTGTCCTCGGTGTGGCCGCCGCACACCGCGCTGTACACGCTGTCCACCAGACGACCGGAGGCGTCGAAGGCGGCTTCACCCCGGGTGGCCTCTACCGCGGTGCTGGTGGACGGCGCCTCACCAGACACGCCCTTGTACACGGCGCAGTGCTGCTCGGTGCACAGGAGGTACGGATCCGCCAGGTGCTTGAGGCCGATCTTCGCCAGCACCTCGCCGCGGGCCGTCACCGCCTGGGCCTTGAGCGCCTCAGGGTGGGCCTTGGCGAAGATCTCAGAGGGCACCAGGCCCTTGAGCAGCTCCTCGAGGTCCACCTGGTTCACCACCGCCAGGGTGCCCTTGCGATCCGCGGTGAAGAGGATCGATCCGCGGTAGGCGCGATCCTCGAAGTTGTGGAAGTCGTAGCCGACGCCGAACTCCACCCGCTTCACCTCGATGGGCGAGGCGTCGGGGGACTCGGCGGTGAGCGTGTCCTTCACCGTGGCGGCCACGGCGCCGTTGCCGTCGACCAGCTCCATCGTCACGCTGCCCTTCGCCTTGACATCCTCCAGCAGGGAGGTGCGCACCTGGAACTTCGTCAGGATCTCCTGCTGCTGCGCGGCGAGCGACTCGGGCGGGGCGGGCGGTTGATCGACGACCAGGACGTAGCGGCGGTTGTCGATCACCTTGCCGGCGATGCCGTACACGCCGCCGAGGATCTTCTCGGTCAGCAGGAGGCCGCGGTCCTTCCACTCGGCCTGTGCGGTGAGCAGGCCCACCTTGTCGTTGAAGGGGATCTCCGCCACCTGGATCCGCGCCACCACTGCGGCGGGCGTCCCGGACTTCCGGCGCACCGTCCACGCCATGCCCGGGGGGCCCTCGACCAGCTTCTCGGGCGTGCCCGGGAGGCGGAAGCGCATCCGCCCGCGGCCCACCAGGGTGACCTCGGAGTTGCCTTCCATCAGCTTCACCGGGACCAGCGGGCTGCCGTTCCGGAAGTCGAGCCGCCGCGCGCCCATCGCGCCGGGAGGAGGAATGGCGTCGTCTAGAGGCACACCGGCATCTCGAGGCGCTGCAGAGGAGGGGGCCGACAGCCACAAGACCACCAGCGGAAGGAAAGCGGCGCGGCTGATCATGGTGCTTCGAGAGGCGCCACCCGGATTCGAACCGGGGAATGAGGGTTTTGCAGACCCTTGCCTTACCACTTGGCTATGGCGCCGAAACGTGTCGGCTTATACGCAGCGGCGAGTTGCAGGGTCAAGGAAGTCGGGCCGCGGGAAACCTGACGGGAGGCGCAATTGAGCTCGGGATTCGGCACCTTCACCGAAGAGCACGAGGCGTTTCGCAAGACGGTGCGCGCCTTCATCGAGCGCGAGGTGAAGCCCTTCGTGCCGGCGTGGGAAGAGGCCGAGGAGTTCCCCCGCGAGCTGTACTTCAAGGCCGCGGCGCTGGGGCTGTTCGGCCTCAGGTACGAGGAGGCGTACGGCGGCACCAACGCGGGCTTCCTCTACGAAGCGGTGGCCACCGAGGAGTTGTCGAAGTGCGGCTCCGGCGGCGTGGCGGCGGGCCTGGGCGCGCAGATGACGATCGGCACCGGGCCGATCCACTCCTTCGGCAGCGACGCGCAGAAACGCAAGTTCCTCGCTCCAGCGATCAAGGGGGAGAAGATCGGCGCCTTCGCGGTGACGGAGCCGAACGCGGGCAGCGACGTGGCGGGCCTGCGGACCAACGCCCGGCGCGACGGCGATCACTACGTCCTCAACGGCGCGAAGACGTACATCACCAGCGGGGTACGGGCGGACTACGTGATCGCCGCGGTGAAGACGGACACGGCGAAGGGCCACAAGGGCCTGTCGATGATCATCGTGGAGAAGGGCACGCCCGGCTTCAGCGTGGCCAAGAAGCTGAAGAAGCTGGGGTGGCGCGCCTCCGACACCGCGGAGCTGGTCTTCGAGGACTGCCGTGTGCCGAAGGAGAACCTGCTGGGGCCGGAGGGCAACGGCTTCGCGCAGATCATGGGCAACTTCCAGTGGGAGCGGCTCTCCCTGGCGCTCGGCGCCATCGGCGCGGCGGACGACATCCTCGCCAACGTGACGGCGTACGTGCGCGAGCGGCAGGCCTTCGGGCAGGCGGTGGCGAAGTTCCAGGTGGTGAAGCACCGCCTGGCGGACATGGCCACCGAGCTCGAGGCGGCGCGGCAGCTCACCTACCACGCGCTGCGGCTGCACGTGGCGGGCGAGTGGGCGCTGGGCCAGACGGCGATGGCCAAGAAGCTGGCCACGGAGATGTGCTGCAAGCTGGCGGATCAGTCGCTGCAGCTGCACGGCGGCGCCGGCTACATGATGGAGTTCGACATCCAGCGGCACTGGCGCGACGCGCGCTTAGGCCCCATCGGTGGCGGCACCAGCGAGATCATGAACGAGATCATCGCCAAGTCGCTGGGCCTCTGAAGCGGCGGTCAGAAGCGCGCCTGGAGCACCAGGTTGAAGCCCAGCTGGTTCTCCTTCTCGAACACCTGCACGTTGATCGACTGGGTCGAGTCGCGGAACGTCGTGCGGTTGGCGTCGCGGTTGTAGAAGGCCTCGCCGATGAAGGCGAAGTAGTCCGAGATGTCCATCTTGAAGGTCACCTTGATGGACATGATCGGAATGATCGGCACGTCCGGCGGGAGGATCGACACCAGGTTCACGTCGCGCACCACCACCGTGCGCGGTCCGGTGAGCCCGGGGGGAGGGTTCTGCCCGCCGAAGTCGAAGCGGGGCGCCGTCACGTAGGCCGGCATCTGCACGCCGCCGACCAGCCCGGTGGTGAGGTGGATGCGGGGCCAGTACTTGTCGCCGCCGATCGCGCCCCAGATCTCGGGCCGCACCGTGCTGCCCGCCGCGTAGTCGAAGTAGGGCGGGAAGCCCGGCACGTCGAACTGGATGAAGGACAGCGTGCGCACCAGGCCGATGAAATAGAAGCGCCAGAAGTCCCACTTGAAGCGCGCTTGCAGGGCCAGCGCCCCCGCCGGCTGCCGCTTGGTGGACGCGTAGCGGTCCGGATCGATCAACGTCTGCACCAGCGCCGAGCCTTCCAGCGACAACTGGTACGAGAAGCCACCCGGGTAGCTCTCGGGCACGAAGAAGCGGTTGGCGATGTCGGGGTCGTTCCTGTACAGCCGCAGATCGATCGACGGGAGGATCGTGTCTGAGAAGAAGGACAGTTGGGCCGAGCCGCCGCCCGCGTTGATCGGCGCCTCCACGCCCTGCTGCGCCAGCGAAGGGGCGATGCCGCGCTGGAAGAACCCGCCGTTCAGCTCGATGCGCAGCCGGTTGGCGAGGATGTCGAAGCCGCCGCCGCCCAGGAAGCCGTACTGCCGCTCCTGAACGTTGAGCAGGTTGTTCAGCAACAGGCCCGTCTTCATCCCCAGGAAGGCGTACCAGCGGTCGCGGCTCACCTGCAGCTTGAGGCCCGGCACCGCCGCCGGCCGACCGGTCGACGAGGTGCCCGCGCCCTGGTTGTAGGTGAAGGCCGTGTCGCCGCCCCACGACACCTTCCACGCGTAGCCCAGCCGGAAGCGATCGGACGAGACGGGGAAGGCGGTCAGCGCCACCTCCTCCTTCGAGCCCCAGCCCGACGGCTTGTAGTTCAGCTTGATGTAGCTGGAGTTGTCGAAGACGGTGATCGCCCCCGACGCGAGATCGTTGAAGAGGATGTTCAGCGCCGCCTCGGCGTCGAAGCCGTCGAAGAAGCTGGGGCTGCGCTTGTACAGGCCCACCGTCGAGAGCGTCTCGAAGCCGGTGAAGCGCGTGTTGAAGTTGTCGTAGAACTGCGTGTTCTGCCGGGATGCGCCGAAGCCGGTGCCGGGCTCGCTGGGCGTCGTCTCGCCGGGCTTCACCAGCACGTTCGAGTTGGCCAGCGCGAAGGTGACGCGCGTGTCCATGAAGTCGCCGGCCAGCGCGACGGACGAGATCAAGGCCACCAGGGCGACGCTCTTGTGCTGCACTCTCACTGTTCCTCTCCCGGGCCCGGCGCGCGGGCCCTCCCATCAGGTACGAGCTACTGTTTGCACTTCGCGATCGGCCGGGGGCACTGCAGCCCCGGGCCTGGGTGACAGCAGAGATCGAGCGGGCTTCGGGGGATCAGCATCCACCGCGGGCGGGCGGGCTGGACGTGGCGCAGGTGGCCGATCACCTCGAAGGTGGCGCCGCGCAGGTACTGGCACTGCAGCGCCGCCTGGGAATCCGGATCGTCGGTGCGGCAGTTCACGTTCAACTGGGGGATCGCGTCCTTGGTCATGGTGTTGATCCGCGTCCGGGTGTTCTCCCCCACCGAGCAGGACGCGGCGGCGCCCATGGCGGCGAAGGCCACCGAGGTGTCCGTGCCACCCAGCGTGAGGCGGACGACGTTCCCCGGCTCGAGCAGCGCGTCTGCGGCGCCGGCCGTCACCGTGTCGTCGCCCACGCGGTACCGCGCGTATTGATCGCAGACGATCGCCACCTCCACGCCCGCCCCGAAGCCCGCCAGGCGCATCGAGGCACCCACCGGTATGCCCGCCGGCGCGATCCCGAGGTGGAAGCGCGCTGCGAGCGTCTCGTCCAGCCCCGCCCACGCCGGCCCGGCCGGCCCGGGCTCCACCACCAGCTGGCCGAAGCCCTTGAAGGTGGACAGCTCGCTGCAGATCTTCCCCGCGTGCTTCCCCTGTCCCAGCACGCAGTCCTGGGTGCACTCGCGCTCGATCCGCTCCGCCTCGGGCTCGACGTTCTCGAAGTCGCAGCTGGTCCAGATCCAGTTGCCGTCCTGATCGCGCGACTCGCAGAAGAAGGGCACCGTGCCGTCGCCGTTGAAGTCGCAGTTCTCGAAGACCTCGGGGAAGCGCACCTCTTTGATGGTGACCAGGGCGGACTCGAGGCTCTCCATCTTCAGGTTGCGCCGGTTGTGGCCGCAGAGCTGATCGGTGAGGAAGGGCTGCGCGTTCTCGTCCCAGCCGCAGGTGCGGCCGCCGATCCAATAGGGCCTCGCGTACTGCAGCCACTTGTCCCACTCGGCGGGCGGGTGGGAGCGCACCGAGTCGGCGATCGACCAGGACGGGAAGACGAGCTGCGTGGTGCTGGTGAACTCCTGGATCGATCCGGCCAGGGTGAAGAGCAGATCGCCTTCGTAGAGGCCGTCCGGGTAGTTGTAGTTGTAGACGAACATCGAGGCGAAGGTGCCGGGCAGGTAGTGCTCGCACGCGGCCTTCGTCGCGCAGTCCTTGCGAGAGATCTGACAGGTGCCCATGCCCGCGTCGGTGCTCTCGATGGGCGCGGTGCCCCCGTCCTCCAGCGTCGCCAGGCAGGCCTCGGGCGGCTCCGGCGTGCGCACCTGGATGGCGCCGGTGCTGTCCATGGTGCGCTCCTTGAGGCGGCAGGCAGAGATGTCGGTGACGAAGAAGCCGGCGGGATCGAGCCCGGTCACCACCATCAGCGCGGGCTGTTGATCGCGCAGGGGGTCGTCCACGCAGCTCTGCAGCAGCAGCTCGCCGCTCTCCGGGTTCTTCCCCACCTGGACGAACTCCCCCACGAAGGGCGAGCTGCGGTTGTCGAAGCCGTCGGGCTGCTGCAGGGACTGGAGCGTCTGATCGTCGAAGTAGATCGGCGCGGACGCGCCCGTCGCCCAGGTGCGCTCCAGCGGCTCGCCCGGGAGGTTGGACGGGTCACCCACCAGCGCGCCGCCGTCGTAGATCGGCCTGGGGGGCGCGTCCTCCACCCACACCCGCACCTCGCTGTACTGATGCACGGACTTCACGGTGGCGCTGATCTCGCCCAGCACGGCCTGGGCCCACCGCCCCGAGTAGCCCCCGGACAGATCGCCCGGCAGCACCCGGAAGGAGACCGGCCCGTTGAAGGTGTCGATCTTCTTCCCGGCCACGTCGAGCGCGGTGGCGGTGAGGTCGATTTCGATCTCCCCCAGAGGGATCTCATAGCGACAGTCCTTCGTGCCCTTCACCTCCGCCGGCACGTTGTCCGCGCCGCCGTACCGGGCCTGACAGCGCGACACCACGGGCAGCGGCGGCCTGCCACCTGCGCGGACGAACACGCCTTCCACTTTCACGGCGAAGCTGGACAACTGCGGGCGCGCAGGGGGCTGCAGCGTGGGGCAGCCGGCCAGGGCCAGCGCCGGGAGGAGCCAGAGGCGCTTCACTTGATCCTCCGCGCGATCCGGCCGTCTTCCACTCCCACGGCGATCGGCATGCGGGCAGGGTTCTCACAGAAGGTGCGGGTGGCGGTGGGCACGTTGCCGCACTCGGGCTTGCCGGCCAGCGCGTCGCGGCAGCCGCAGCGCCCCAGCGGCGGGCCCTCGGGCAGCTTCGCCAGGCAGTCCTGCTTCTGCTGATCCAGCGCCAGCCCGCAGGCCTCTGCGCCCCGGAAGATGTCGGCGCAGTGGCAGGCGGCTCCGGGCGCCACCTCGGTCAGCAAGGCGTGGAAGTCCTTCGCCGATCTGCAGAAGTTCACCGTCTGATCGTCGACCAGCCAGCGGGACGGCATCAGCGGGTCGCGGTTCCCGCACAGCTTGCCGTCCCTGCCGACGACGTTCCCGTATGGATCCTTGTCGCCCTTGAGGACCTCCTCGCAGGTGCAGAAGTTCTGCATGTAGCCGATCAACGAGTCGCGCAGCGGGATCCCCGTCTCCACCCGCGTGGTGTTGCGCTTGAGCACCAGGAAGCCCGAGCCCCCCTTGGCGATGTAGTCGTTGACGGCGATCCGGTAGGTCTCGTTGAGGTTGAGCGGCTGATCGGGCTCGCCGAGGATGGTGATGTTGGTGCCCGGGTGGGCCCAGCAGCGGCCGCCCGCGTCGGGGACGGTGTCGTCCGCAAGGCACTCCCAGGGGGCGCGATCGCTGCGATCGTCCATGGGGCAGTCCAGCGGCACGCCTGCGTCCGACAGACGCGCGGGCAGGCAGGGGATCTTCACCTCGTTGAGCTGCACCTGAGCGCAGTCCATGGTGAAGCGCGCGCCGGAGATCTGCGCCTGGCTGGCGCAGCCGCGCTCCGCCGAGCGGGTGGCGACGAAGTCGAACATCTCCTGCAGCTCGCGGCCGGAGAGGAACATGATGTTGATGGTGTTCTCGAAGGGGAACACGTTGAACATCGCCTCGGTGGTGAGCGGCCCGGCGTAGAGGTTGTCGCGAATGCCCAGGGAGTTGGTGACGGCCACCTCGGCCTCCACGCCCCGGCGGCGGCGCATCGAGTCGGCGGTCATGTTGCCCAGCGGCGAGTCCCCGCCGGTGCTGTTGTTGCGGCGCGCGATGTCCTGCGGCGCGTAACTGAAGATCGACGTCAGGTTCAGCTTGAAGTCCAGCCCGACGATGTACTCCATCAGGAGCTGGGTGGTGTTGCGGTCCTCCTGCTCGGCGCAGGCGCGCACCGCCTCCTGCACTTTCGGATCGGACCGGAACTCGCCAGGGTTCCAGAAGCGCGCCCGGTAGTACTCGCGCATCGAGTCGTCGCACCACACCGAGTCGATGGGGAAGATCCGGAAGTCGTGAGAGAGGATCTCCGCGCCGTGCGGGCTCAGCTCCGCCTTCTCCGGCACCCGCACCACCAGGTCCAGGCGGTTCAAGTACTTCGAGAAGGCGCCGCCGTGGCTCAGGATCACCTTGCGGCCGTCCGGATCGGTGAGCAACTGCGGGGGATTCAAGACGATGTGCAGGTGCCCGCCGAGGATCGCGTCGATCCCCTTCACTCCAGGGATCCGCACCCGCACCACCGCGTTGGGATCGCCCTCGGCGCCGAACCACTCCAGCACCTTCCACGCGTCGTACGAGCGGACGACGAACTGCTGCGCCACCTTGTACTCGTAGTAGGCCTCGTAGCCTTCGATCAGATCCTGATCCTCGGTGAGGCCGGCGTGGCTGACGATCAGCACCAGGTCGACGGACGGGCGGAGCAGCTCGACGTACTGCCGGGCCGCCTCGTTCTGCTCGATGGGAATGGCCTGCAGCGAGTTGCCCTGCTCGATGATCGAGTTGAGCGAGCCGATGTTCCCCAGCCCGACGACGCCCACCTTCAGGCCCCCCACGTTCTTCACCGTGTAGGGGAAGGTGTAGAGCGCCGTCTGGTTGCTGCCGGGGATGTGGTAGTCCTCCCAGACGTAGTTGGCGGCGAGCACCGGGAAGCGCGCCATGTCGCGCGCCTGCTTGGTGAAGTTCTGCGCGCCGGCGTCGAACTCGTGGTTGCCGATCACCGCGGCGTCCAGCCCCACCGACGAGAGGAACTTGTATTCCACCTCTCCGAGGTTGACGTTGAAGACGGGCGCGCCCTGGAAGCTGTCGCCGGAGTCGAGGTGGATGACGCGGTCGGCCTTCGCGCGCTCGCGCTTGAGGAGCGAGGCCATGCGGGTGGCGCCGCCGAAGGGGCCGGCCTCGGGGATGAGGCCCAGATCGACGTCCGTCTTCAGCGGGTTGAAGTCGTACGGCAACAGGCGCGAGTGGATGTCTGAGGTGTGGAGCAGGGTGAGGCGGACCTGCTGCCCGGTGAGATCGATCTCCTCGCCCTGGTAGATCGGAAAGCACGAGACGTGGACCAGCGCCGCGGCGGCGAACGCGAGGACGCGAGCGAGGCGCAGGCCGCGGTGAGGGAGGGCAGGGCGTCGAAGTCGGGGCATCGGAGAGGAGGGCCGGGTGATGGCGCGGCAAGGTACGCGGCCCGGCGGCGCGGCTCAACCTCAGAAAGCGGCGACTCGCCGCGTCACCGGGGCGTGACGCGGATCTGGTAAGCCGTGGGTGATGGCGAACGTGACGGGGCTGGAAGTCGTCGAGGACCTCACCTCGACTGCGCGGTGCGACGAGGGCTTCCTGCACGTCCGGCGGCTCAGGGTGAAGAACCGGCGCGACGACGGCAGCGCCTCGGTGGTGTACCGCGTAGACGTGGTGGACAGGCCTCGCCTCGACGCGGTGGCGGTCTTGGTGTGGCGCCGCGGCGCCCAGGGCCCCGAGTTCCTCACCCGGCAGAACCTGCGGCCTGCGGCGTACTTCCGGAAGGACAAGGTGCCGGCGGTGCCGGACGGGAGAAGTCACCTCTTCTGCGAGGAGATCGTCGCCGGGCTGCTCGAAGAGAAGGATCAGGGCGAGGCGGGGGTCCGCTTCCGCGCGGCGGAGGAGGTGCGCGAGGAGGCGGGGTACGAGGTGAAGCCAGAGCAGGTGGAGCTGCTCGGGCGGCCCTTCTTCGTGGCGCCGGGGATCCTCTCCGAGAAGATCTTCCTCGCCGCGGTGGAGGTGACGGGCCTCTTCCCCGCGCCGGCGCCAGGGGACGGCAGCCCGCTGGAAGAGGGCGGGGTGATCACCTGGCGCGACCTTGCGGCGATGCGCGCGGCGATCGCCGGCGGGACGATCCAGGACGCGAAGACGGAGCTGGCGCTGCAACGCTTCCTCCCCGTTCACCCCGGGTGAGCGTGGAGGAACCGCTGCTCGTCACACCCCACGGCCACGGCCACGGCGAGGGCGCGGCAGCCAGCCCTCATCGCCGCAGGAGGCACGGCGGCGGCCTCAGTGCCCTGCGCCAGCCGCCTTCGGCCGCGCGTTCCACACCCGGCTGGCCAGCAGCAGCCCCAGCACCGCGACGGGGATCATCGCCACGGGCCAGCTCACCCAGTTCGCCGGGTCCTTCGCCAGTTCGTTCTTCGGGAGGATCCGCCCGTACACGAAGGCCTGGGTGGCGGTCCCCAGGTACACGAAGCCGTCGATGATCCCGGTGGCCATGCCGGCGCCCTTCTTCCCGCCGAAGTCCGCCGACGCGGTGCCCGACAGCATGCCGTGCACGCCGATCACGCACAGCGACATGAAGGCCACCGCCCAGCCGATCGCCGGGCTGCCCAGCACCATCACCGCCACCAGCGCGCCGCCCAGCAGGCCCCCGTACAGCACCGACACCACCGGCCCACGCCGGCTGCCGAAGACGTGATCCGAGATGAAGCCGGCGAACACGCCGCCCAGGATCCCCGCGATGCAGGTGGTCAGCCCCCAGTGAGAAAACACGAAGTCACCGAGCGCCCCGGTGTCCTTCGCGTAGGCGCGGCCCCACTTCATCACCGCCTGCCGCAGGAAGCCCGAGCAGAACTCGATGGCCACGATGATCCAGATCACCTTCTGGGAGAACATCCGCTTTGCGATCGTCACCAGCGACGGCACCGCCGAGTCGTCATAGCTGGCGTCCCCGGTGTCGAAGTCCTTGTGGCCCGCGTCCCCGGGAGTGTCGCGGATCAGCACGAAGTCGATCACGAAGAACACCGCCAGCACCGCGGCGGGGATGAAGAAGAGCGGCGGCACCGAGCCTATCGACTTGAACAGCGCCGGCGTCCAGTCGTACGCGAAGTACAGGCCCAGGGAGATCAGGATCCCGAACACGCCGCCCAGCACGCCGCGCTCGCGCGTGTGGAACCAGGGCGCGTTCACCTTGACGATCGACACCGCCCCGAAGGACTGGAAGTACATGTTCACCGCGTTGGCGAACACCAGCGTCGCGTACAGGCCTTCCTTCGAGCTGCCGCCTTCCAGCGCGCTCTGGAACTGCAGGCCCATGAACACGTTGGCCGCCGCCGAGCCGATGGCTGCGATCAGGATCGTCACCCGCCCGCCGTACTTGTCGGTGAGCGGCCCGTTGATCAGGAAGGCCACCCCGTAGACGATCGCCCCGATCGCGTCGAGATCGCCGAAGGCCTGCTTGGTGAGCAGCCCCAGCTTCTCCAGTTCCGGCTGCACCGCGCCCAGGTTGTACCGGCCGAAGTAGAGGAAGGCGTACGTCATCCCCAGCGGGAACCAGTTGAGGAAGCGCCGCCGCTTGAACTCGTTGCTGTGGCCCAGCTCCACCTTCGGCAGCCGCCACAGCACCACCACGACCGCCACCAACAACAGCCCCAGCGAGGCGAGGCTCGAAACCCACGGCGGCATGCTTGTGCTCCCCTCCGGTTCGGTCCGACGAGGGCCAGTCTCACACCCCGCCCACCCCGTCAACGCGAAGCCTCGGGGCAGGGGGACTCGCCTGGGAGGTCGTGGTGACCTATTCTCTGCCTCGTGGCAGCGCACCCGGAGCCCGGCGAGCTCCTCGACAGCAAGGTCGACGTTCACGATCGCCGGCAATTCGAGCTGAAACTCGAGTACCAGCCGAGCGGGACGGACGACGAGTCCGAGTACCTGGTCGAGACGCTGCTCTTCGTGCCCGCCAGCCTGAACGTGACCCAGGACACCTGGCCGCGCGATCGCTTCTACGCCGACCTCCACAACTACGTGCGGCTCAAGACGCCGGTGCTGTCCTTCGACGAGCTCCTCGGCGGCCGGCACTCGCCGCTGGTGCAGCTCGAGGATCGCAAGGTGCTGGGCCTGGTGGGCTCCGAGGCGGAGGTGGTGTGGGACGCCAAGATGCTCGCCTGCACCTTCCGCGGGGCGCTGCGCCGCTTCGCCCGCGGCGTGAAGAAGGAGTGCTCCGCGCTGCTCGCCGGAGCCGACTCCCCCAGGCGCGCACCGGCCCCGTCCACCGAGCACCTCCACGAAGTGGCCCGCGCCTCCATCCACGCCACCCAGGAGGTCCTGCGGCGCTACCGCAGCACCGCGGCCCTGCTGGCCGAGCGCTACGCCCTGTCCGAGAGGACGCGCACCGCGCTCCGGCTGGTCGACGAGTACCTCTCGCTGCAGGTCGAGCAGTACTTCCGCCGCGTCGTCGTGAACATGGAGGCGCTGCCGAAGGAAGGCGACTCGGCGGAACTGCGCCGCGAGCTGATGGACGTGGTGCTGTCCGACGAGAGCTACCGCAAGCTCCACAAGCTCCCCTCCGTCCTCGCGCCCGGCACCGACAACGAGGAGTACTCGCACCGAATCAGCTTCTTGAAGAAGTTCTGCCAGAACATCCTCTTCCTCAAGGTGCACCGCAGCTCCCCGAGGAAGAAGTGGGAAGAGGTGCTCTTCTCGCTGGCCGCCGGCGGCGCTATGGCCTTCGCGCTGGGCGTCGGCCTGTTCGCCCAGTCCCGCTACCCGCAGGCGTCCTTCAACTTCTTCGTGATCGCGGTGATGGGCTACATGCTCAAGGACCGGATCAAGGAAGGCCTGCGCCGCTTCTTCTCCGAGCACGCCGGGCGCTTCCTCTACGAGCGCACCACCCGGATCATCGATCCCGTCACCCAGGACGAGGTGGGCGTGTGCCACGAGAAGGTGGACTACGGCGTCTTGGTGCCCGAGGACGTGCAGCGGCTGCGGCACCGCGACGATCTGCTCACCGTCGCCCAGGGCGAACTGGGCGAGAGCGTGATCCGCTACCGCAAGAAGATCGTGCTGGACTCGGACATGCTGCCCAGGCTGGCCGACGGGATCGTCTCGGGGATCACCGACATCATCCGCGTCAACGTGGACACGCTGCTCCACGACATGGACGATCCCGAGTTCGAGCTCGACTACGTCGACCTGGACGACTTCTCGGTGGAGAAGGTGCGGCTCGCCAAGAGCTACCGGGTGGACGTGGCCTTCCGCTGCTCGCTGGACGACGGCGCGCACAAGCGCACCACCGTCCGCGTCGTCCGCCTCGTCCTCGATCGCAACGGCATCAAGCGCATGACCGATCTCGTCCCCGAGACCGTCGTCGCCCAGAAGTCCAGGCGGCCGTCCGCCGCCACCCCCGCGGTCGCGGCCGCCCTGACGCGCTGAGTCACCCCCCTCACGAGACAGTTCCTTCCGCTTGGCCGGGATTGAAGGTACACGCGCGCCGCTCGCCATGACCGAGTTCGCGCACCGCATCGCCGTCGATTGGCACAGGACCCTGGAGCAGGTGCTGGAGCGCGCCCGCGCGGCGGGACCGAAGGGCCTCGTCATCTTCGACCTCGACTCCACCGTCTTCGACAACCTGCCTCGCCAGGCGCGCATCGTCCGGGAGTACGGCCAGCACAAGCACCTCGAGGCGCTCGAGGCCTGCCAGCCGTTTCACTTCACCAGCGGGTGGGATCTCACCGGCGCGCTGGTGGCCCTGGGCCTTCCGCCTGATGAGGCGGAGGGGCACCAGAAGGAGCTCAAGCGCTTCTGGGGCGCGCGCTTCTTCACCAGCGACTACTGCAGGGACGACATCGAGATCGTCGGCGCGCCGCGCTACCTCCACGAGGTGGTGAAGACGAAGGCGCGGATCGTCTACGTCACCGGCCGTCACGAGGGCATGCGCGAGGGCACGGTGGCCTGCCTGGCGAAGTGCCGCATGGTGCTCCCCGGTGAGGGCGCGCAGCTCTTGATGAAGCCCAAAGAGGTGCAGGACGACGACGCCTTCAAGCGCACCGCGCACCCGCTGCTGGCCGAATTGGGCACGGTGCTGGCAGCCTTCGACAACGAGCCCAGGCACGTCAACGACTACGCCCTGCGCTTCACCGACGCGCTGGCCGTGCACCTCGCCACCGATCACTCCGGCCGGCCGGTGAAGCTCCAGGACGCGGTCGTGTCCGTGCCCCACTTCGCGTACTAACGGACTTGAAAAACGCCTCCCGAGGCGTGACACCACCTCACCCCGCCATGCACCCACCCGATCTGTTGATCACGATGTTCCGAAAGATGGTCCTCGCCCGCCGCTTCGAGGAGAAGGCCGGCCAGGCGTACGGCCAGAAGAAGATCCAGGGCTTCTGCCACCTCTACATCGGGCAGGAAGCGGTGGCCGTGGGCGTGAACGAGGCCTTGAAGCCCACCGACTGGGTGATGACCGGCTACCGCGATCACGTGCACCCGCTGATCCGCGGCGCCGACGCGGGAATGTTGATGGCCGAGCTCTTCGGACGCGACGGCGGGTACTCCAAGGGGAAGGGCGGCTCGATGCACTTCTTCGACATCGAGCACGGCTTCTACGGCGGCTATGGGATCGTCGGCGGGCAGATCCCCCTGGCCGCCGGCATGGCCTTCGCGTCGAAGTACCGCGGCGAGGATCGCGTCACGGTGTGCAGCTTCGGCGACGCCGCGGCCAACCAGGGCGCGCTGCACGAGACCTTCAACATGGCGGCCAAGTGGAAGCTGCCGGTCCTCTACGTCGTGGAGAACAACCGGTACGGCATGGGCACCGACATCGCGCGCGTGTCCTCCGAGCCCGACATCCACAAGCGGGCCAACGCCTGGCGCATGCGCGGCGAAGGCGTCGACGGCATGGACGTCCTCAAGGTCTACGAGACCGCGAAGGCGCTGATCGAGTGGATCCGCGCGGGCAACGGCCCGGTGCTGCTCGAGGCCTACACCTACCGCTTCCGCGGGCACTCCATGTCCGACGCGGCCACCTACCGCACCAAGGACGAGGTGGAGCAGGAGAAGCAGCGGGATCCGATCCTCCACCTGCGCGCGCACCTCGTGAAGCAGAAGGTGGCCACTGAGGCCCAGTTGGACGCCATCGACGAGGAAGGCAAGGCGATCGTCGAGAAGGCGCTGGCCTTCGCCGAGGCGTCGCCCGAGCCCCCGCTGGAAGACGTGTACACCCACCACCTCGTGGAGGACGGCGAGGGCGACGAGCAGCCGCGCGCGCGCGTGCTGGGCGCCACCGACGTGAAGTGGCCGGCCTTCCCCGAGAAGTTCGACGTCACCTGGGAGCTCGAGCCCCGCCACGAGCCGGACCCGCAGCAGAAGAAGGGAGCGGCCTGACGCCATGGCCGAGATCGCCTACCGCGAAGCGCTGAACCAGGCCCTCGCCGAGGAGATGCAGCGCGATCCCCGCGTCTTCCTGATGGGGGAAGAGGTCGCCCGCTACAACGGCGCGTACAAGGTGTCGCAGGGCCTGCTCGATCGCTTCGGCAGCGCCCGGGTGGTGGACACGCCCATCTCCGAGCTGGGCTTCGCCGGCCTCGGCGTGGGCGCCGCGATGGTGGGCCTGCGGCCGGTGATCGAGATGATGACCTGGAACTTCGCGATCCTCGCGATGGATCAGATCGTCAACAACGCGGCCAAGCTGCGCCACATGTCCGGCGGGCAGCTGCGGTGTCCGATCGTCTTCCGCGGTCCGGGTGGCGCGGGAGGCCGGCTGTCCTCGCAGCACTCGCAGGCGCTCGAGGCGAACTACGTTCACTTCCCCGGCCTCAAGGTGGTCGCGCCCGGCACGCCGGCGGACGCCAAGGGCCTGCTCAAGTCCGCCATCCGCGACGAGAACCCGGTCATCTTCATCGAGGGTGAGCTGCTCTACGGTACCCGCGGCGAGGTGCCGGAAGGCGAGCACGTCGTCCCCATCGGGCTCGCCGAGGTGAAGCGCGCCGGCACCGACGTGACGATCATCACCTGGTCGCGCATGTTGACCGCCTGCGTGCTGCCCGCCGCCGAGGCGCTCGCCGCCCAGTCAGTGAGCGCCGAGGTGATCGACCTGCGCAGCCTGCGTCCCTTCGACCAGGAGGCGATCTCCCGGTCGGTGAAGAAGACCAACCGGGTGGTGATCGTCGAGGAGGGCTGGGGCTTCGCCGGCGTGGGCGCCCACCTGGCCGACTTCATCCAGCGGGAGCTGTTCGACGAGCTCGACGCGCCGGTGCTGCGCGTGCACGGGCTGGACGTGAACATGGCCTACGCGGCCAACCTCGAGCGCGCGATCCAGCCGTCCGCCGAGCGCATCACCCAAGCCGTGCAGCAGGTGCTGTACCGCTGACTCTCTTCCAGGATCGACCAAAGACCATGGCCATCGCCGTCCAACTGCCCGCGCTGTCCCCCACGATGACCGAGGGGAAGATCACCCGCTGGCTGAAGAAGGAAGGGGACAAGATCTCCAGCGGCACCGCCATCGCCGAGTGCGAGACGGACAAGTCCAACCTGGAGATCGAAGCGTACGACGACGGCACGCTGCTCAAGATCCTGGTGCCGGAGGGCAGCGCCGCGCCGGTCGGCTCCACCATCGCGTGGATCGGCAAGCCCGGTGAGGCGATCCCCGAGGCGGCGCCGGTGGAAAAGCCCCTCGCCGCGGCCGCCCCTGCCGCTCCGCCCGCGCCCGCCGCAGCGACGGCCGCAGCACCTCCCCCTGCGCCTGCCGCGAGGCCTGCGCCCCTCGCGAGCCAGGCAGGCAATGGGCGCCTTCGCGCCAGCCCCCTGGCGAAGAAGATCGCCGCCACCCAGGGAATCGATCTGGCCACCCTGCAGGGCACCGGCCCGGCGGGGCGGATCATCAAGAAGGACGTGGAGGAGGCGCTCACCCGGGGTCCGCCAGCGCCGGCGAAGGGCGCGGCGATCGCGCGCAGCGCCCCGGGCGTGCGGGTGCCGCCGCAGGGCCTGCCCGTCACCCAGATGCGGAAGGTGATCGCCCAGCGCCTCACCGAGGTGAAGCCGGGCGTCCCGCACTTCTACCTGAACGTCGACGTGGAGATGGACCAGGCGCTCCAGCTTCGGGAGGAGGCGAAGGCGAAGGGTCTGAAGGTGTCCGTCAACGACATCGTGGTGAAGGCCACGGCGGTGGCGGTGCGCGACTTCCCGCGGATCAACCAGATCTTCGCCGGCGAGGTGATCCAGCAGCTCACCAACGTGGACGTGGGCGTGGCGGTGGCGATCGAAGACGGGCTCATCACCCCCATCGTGCGGGACGCGGATCAGAAGGGCCTGGCGGAGATCGGCGCCGAGGTGCGCGAGCTGGCCGAGCGGGCGAGGCACAAGCGCCTCAAGCCGGAGGAATACACGGGCGGCTCCATCACCGTGTCCAACCTCGGCATGTTCGGCATCGACAGCTTCATCGCGGTGCTCAACCCCCCGCAGGCGGCGATCCTCGCGGTGGGGAAGGTGGAGCCGAAGGTGGTGGTGCGCGACGGACAGATGGTGATCCACCAGATGATGTCCATCACCCTGTCCGGCGATCACCGCGTCATCGACGGCGCGGTGGGCGCCCAGTACCTGCATCAGCTCAAGGGACTGCTCGAGCACCCGCTGCGGCTGGTGCTGTGACGTGAGGCGGCTGCTCGTCGCGTCGGCCCTGCTGCTGTGCGGCTGCAAGGCGGCCGAGGTGGCCGGCCCCGGCGCGGAGGCCTTTCGCGACGTACCGGTGGCGACCCCCATCGGGCCCATCGACTCGCTCTTCGCGGTGTGCTGGCCCCTCGACGCGCTGGCCAGCCAGCGGGTGACGCTCACCTTCCTGGACGACGGGGACGTGGCCTTCGCGACGGCGGGCGGGGCGTCCAACTCCTCGGCGCGCTGCCTGCGGGAGATCGCCTCCACCTGGCCGTGGAAGGAGCGGCCGAAGGCACCCCTCACCGTGGCGCTGCCCACCCAGCCCATCGACGGGTGGGGGGCGTTGGCCTGGGTGCGGCTCCTGTCCCCGTCCCGCTACGGGCCGGAGAGGGGCCTGGTGGATCCCGCGCCCCTGGTGCGCGCGTGCATCGATCGCGGGGGAGGGCCCGGCCCGTCGCTGCGCTTCACCGTCGAGGCGGCGATGGTGAAGCCTGGCTTCGTGGGGACGGAGGCGGGCCGCTGCGTGGAGGCCGTGCTGGGCAGCACCGCCTGGCCGTCGTCCCGGGACGTCTTCTTCGAGTTTGCGACGTTGAAGGGCGCACCCGAGGCCACGGGCGACGTCAGCCCGTACTTCGCGCCGCCAGGTAGCGTGGGGGCGCTGCTCGATCCACAGGTGGTGCGGGAGACGATCCGCGCGGCGGGGCCGAAGGTGAGCGCTTGCTGGAACGCGGCGCTGGAGCGGCGGGCGGGGCTGGGCGGGGGGCGCAGCTTCCGCTTTCAGACGAACGACGCGGGGCAGGTGACGCACGCCTGGGTGCAGGGCAACCTGGCCGACGGGCCGGCGGCGGCGGACTACCTGCTCGATCGCTGCCTCGCCGACGTGCTGCGCGGGCTGCGCTTCGGGGGCCTGGCCGGCGAAGGCATGTACACCTGGGTGTTCGCCGCGCGCGGTTAGGCCTTGAGGACGAAGCCACCGCCCGGCGCCACCACGGCGTCGACGCGGACGTCCCACGGCTCGACGGGCAACCAATCCACCAGGCCACACGCCAGGGCGACGCCTACGGCCCAGGCGTCCTTCCGCTTGCGCGCCAGCGTCGCGTCGTAATACCCGCCGCCTCTGCCCAGCCGCGCGCCGTCCCGCGTGAAGCCCACGCCCGGCACCACGAAGCAGTCGATGTCTTCCAGCGCCACCCCGGGCGCCTGCGGCGACGGCTGGAGCAACCCCAGCGGACCGGCCACGAAGTCCGACGACTGCGCCACCACGTGGAAGCGCAGCACCTTCTCGCCCTTCACCAACCGCGGGTACACGCACCGCACGCCTCTGGCGCGCGCCTCCTCGAACAGCGCCCGGGTGGGCACCTCGAAGGCCTGAGACTCGAAGAGCGCCAGCGTGCGGGCCTGCGAGAAGAAAGCGAGGGCGGCGAGGCGCCGGTGCACCTCGCCGCCCTCCTGGGCCACCTGGGCCGGGGTGAGCGCGCGCCGGCGATCCTCCAACTGCCTTCGCAGCGCCGCCTTGTCCCGCCCTTCAGAAGAGTTCCCCACGATTGAGCCGTGTGTTCGACCTTCACTGAACCAAGAGGTTCAGGTGGGAGTCATTTGGCCATGCCGCCTTCGGCGTCCCTCTCGTTGGAGGGCTTGCACCCGGAGACACGGAACAACCCCCTTTTGATTGGTATCGGTTCAAGCGTTGGCCGGACATCACGCACTCCGCAGGGAACAGCCCGTTGAAAGCTCCTTTCGCTGGGCAGATCTTAACGAGGCGATCGTCGGATTCAAGGTGCTAACCTGCGGGCTGCCCATGCGCCGGCTGCGCCGCAGCGTCATTCTCACGCTGACCTTGACGTTTGCGTCTTGGGTCACCTCCGCTGCCGCGGCCACGCCGGCGATGACCGGGCTCTACCGCGTCGGTGGGGTGGGGATCGTCGAGATCACGCTGGTCGATCAGCAGTTGATCGGCCGGCTGAAGGCCGCGGAGGAGTGTCCGGCCATCGCGCTGGACACGCCGGTGCTGCAGGGCTCCTTCGAGGGCAGCATCTTCGTGGGGCAGGTGACGGTGTGCCAGATGGGCGCCTCCTGCGTGGCGCAGAAGACGTACCCGTTCCTGGGCTTCTGGGTGGAGGAGCAGCTGGTCGGCTCGGTGCGGATCGATTCGGGGTGCTCGTCTCCGGCCGTCGATGCCCGCGCGCTCTTCGTCACCTCCGCCAGCGCGGAGGATCGCCAGAGGATCCTGGGGGACAAGGCCGGCCTTGCCGCGAACGTGGCGAAGAAGGGCGCCCGCACGGTGGAGAGCGCCATCGCCGAAGGCACGGGCCTGGTGAAGGAAGGCAGGTACAGCGAGGCGCTGGCGATCCTCCGCGAGGCGCAGGAGCAGGATCCCGACAACGTCTCGGTGCTGTACCTGACGGGCGTGGCGTACGCGAACTCGAGGCAGGCGAAGGCGTCGGTGGAGCCGTTCCGCCGCGCCGCGGAGCTCGCCCGGAGCCGCAGGCTGGCGCCCAGCCTGGTGGGAGAGATCCACTTCAACCTCGCCTGCGCGCTGGTCCATGAGAAGCGGAACAAGGAGGCGATCGCCGCCTTGAACGCCGGCTTCGACTACGCGGGCGAGGCGGGCTTCACCATCGACGATCTGATGAAGAACCCCGACCTCGGCCCCATCCGCCGCGACAAGGACTTCCAGGCGCTGACTGCCCGCGTGCGCACCAGCAAGCCCAAGGGAAAGCCGCTGAGGTGACCGGCCAGAAGATCGGCCGGTACGACGTCCTCCGGCCGCTGGGCAAGGGCGGCATGGCCGAGGTGTTCCGGGTTCGCGCCACCGCAGGCCCCTTTGCGGGCACCGAGTTCGCGCTCAAGCGGCTGTTGCCGTCGCTCCAGGAGGATCCCGAAGCGGTGAAGTTGTTCACCGCCGAGGCCGAGCTGTCCCGGCACCTGCATCACCCCAACATCGTCGAGGTCGTCGACGTCGGCCGCGAAGGCAAGTCGATCTACATGGTGATGGAGCTGATCGACGGCCGCGACGTGGGGCAGATCATCAAGCGCTGCCGCGCCCAGAAGGTCCAGTGGCCGGTGGACTTCGCGGTGTACTTGACGCGGGTGCTGCTCGAGGCGCTGGCCTACGCCCACTGGGCGAAGGATCCGCGCGGCCAGCCGCTGGGCGTCATCCACTGCGACGTGTCGCCGTCCAACTTCTTCGTCTCCCGCACCGGGCACCTCAAGCTGGGGGACTTCGGCGTGGCGCGCTCGCTGATCGTCGGCGGCTCGAAGGAGATCCTGGGCAAGCCGTACTACCTCTCACCCGAGGCCGTCGGCGGCACGTTGAGCCCGGGCGTCGATCTGTGGGCGGTGGCGGTGACGCTGTACGAGCTGCTCACCCTGCAGCGGCCCTTCCAGGGCAAGACGCCGGAAGAGGTCTTCCGGGCGATCCGCGCCTCCGAGTATGTGCCGCTCCGCGCGCTGCGCCCCGAGGTGCCCCGGCTGATCGAAGGCTTGGTGGCGCGCGCCTTCGACGTCGATCCCGAGCTGCGCTTCCGCACCGCCGAGGAGTTCATCGAGGGGCTGATGCCGCTGCTCGACGAGCGGGTGGGGACGGATCTGGCCGTCTCCTCGCTGGTCCGCGGGCTGTTCGGCGCGGCGGATTGACGTCACCCCTGTCGCGCGCGGGGCACGAGCCTCGCCAGCGCGTCCACCACCAGCGTCACCTCGGCGCCGGTGGAGCCTTCCCCCAGCGAGAAGCGCAGGGACTCCTGGGCCCCGGTGGAGGAGAGGCCCATGGCCTTCAGGACGTGCGAGGGGGCCAGCGAGCCCGACGCACACGCCGCCCCCGAGGAGACGCAGATGCCTTCGAGATCGAGCGCGATCAGCAGCGCCTCGCCGTCCACGTCCGGGAAGCGCAGGTTGGAGGTGTTCGCCACGCGCGGCGCGCCGGCGCCGTTCACCGCCGTGCCGGGGAGCCGCGCCAGCACCTCCTGCTCGAAGCGATCCCGCAGGGCCGCTACGTCTACCGCGTACGCCTCCTGGCGGTCCACCGCGTGCTCCAGGGCCAGCGCCAGCGCCTCGGCCAGGGCCGTGCCAGGCGTGCCGCCGCGCCGCCCGTCCTCCTGGTGGCCGGGGATCAAGGCCGACACGGGCACGCCGCGCCGGTTGATCAGCGCGCCCACCCCCGCGGGCCCGCCCAGCTTGTGCGCTGAGAAGCTGAAGAGATCGGCCGGGCACTCGCGCAGGGTGGCGGGCACCTTCCCCAGGGCCTGCACCGCGTCGCAGTGGAAGACGATGCCGCGCGCCTGGCAGGCGCGGGCGACTTCGGGCGCGGGCTGGATCACCCCGGTCTCGTTGTTCACCCACATCAGGCTGCAGAGCGCGGTGTCCGGGGTGAGCTGGGGCGTCACCTGCGCGAGGTCCACCCGCCCGTCCGGGCCGCAGGGCACCCGCACCACCGTCGCCCCGTCGCGCTCCAGTTGCGCCACCGCGCCCAGCACGCAGGGGTGCTCGATGGCGGAGGTCACCACCTTCGTCCTGGAGGGATCCTTCCGCGCGCGGAACCCGCCCAGCACCGCCAGCGCGGCCGCCTCGCTGCCCGAGCCGGTGAAGAGGACTTCCCGGGGGAGGGCGCCCAGCCGGCGCGCCACCGCTTCCCGCGCCGCGTCGAGCCGCTTGCGCGACGTCCTCCCCGCCTGGTGCACGCTGGAGGGGTTGCCCCAGGTCTCGGCGAAGGCCTTCGCCAGGTGCGCGGCCACCGCGGGCAGGAGGGGCGCGCCGGCGTTGAAGTCCCAGGAGATCACGCCTCGTCGGAGAGCAGCGACGCGCCGCGCTCGCCCTCGACGCCGAAGGCCTCTTTGAAGCGCTTGACCACGTCGCGGCGCAGCGCCTCGCGCTGGGCCTTGCGCCCGGTGAGCGGCAGCCGCGCGCCGGCCATCGAGCCGTGTCCGCCCGCCGAGCCGCCGAAGTCCGCGCAGGCCTCGCGGATCAGCCGCCCCGCGTTCTTCCGGCGATCGCGCATTCGCAGGCTCAGGTAGAGCTGGCTGCGGAAGCTGCCGAGGGCGAGCGACCAGCTCACCCCGTCGAGGAAGGACAGCCGCTCTGAGATCTCGGGCACCATGTCCGGTGTGTAGATCTCGCCCAGGTCCGTCACCACCCCGGAGGAGTACACCCGCGCCTGCTCGATGGCCTGGTGGTACAGCCGGAAGTAGCGCATCGGCAGCGTGGGGCGCTCGATGGCCGCCAGGCTGCGGCGATCGATGCGGGGGAACAGCCACAGGTACGACTCCACGTCCGGCGCGACCGTCTGCCGCTCGAGGTCGCGCGTGTCGGCCTTGATCCCGTAGTACAGCGCGGTGGCCAGCTCCGGCGACGGCTCGATCTTCGCGGCCCGCAGGTACTCCACCAGCATGGTGGAGGTGGCTCCGAAGACCCCGCCCACGTCGGCGAAGACGTTGTGGACCGCCCCTTCGCGGACCGGGTGGTGATCGATGACGATGTCGGCGATTCGCTGATCGAAGAGCGCGTGGTTCTTCACGTCCTGCTGGGTGTCGACCAACGCCAGCAGATCGTAGTCGTCCAGGGACACCTCGGAGATGGGCGTCACCGGGACGCCCAGCGCCTTGACGAAGGCCAGGTTTTCCGCGCGGCCGATGATCCCCCCGTAGGCGACCTCGGCCCGCACCCCCAGCCGCTGCTCGAGGAGGGTGGCCAGCGCCCAGGCCGAAGCCAGCGAGTCCGGATCGGGGTTGTCGTGGGGCAGCACCAGGGCTCGCGTGCGCTTCTTGAACAGCTTGCCCAACCGCTCCACCTTGTCGCGCGCCGTCAGGCTGGCGACCTCCAACGAGCTGGTGGCGGCGGTCGGCACGGGAGGCCCAGGAGGTCAGCGGTAGAAGCGACTCAAGTCGCGGAAGTACTTGAGGCCGTTCTCCAGCGAGTTGTCCATCGCGTCCATCATCAGGTTGCTGAAGCTGGTGAAGCTGGAGCGGAAGGACTCGAAGTACTTGGCGCGATCGACGGAGACGATCACCGAGGGGAGGAAGCCGTTGCGCAAGAGCAGGAAGTTCCCCAGCATGCGCCCGACCTTCCCGCTGGTCTCGGTGAAGGGGAAGATCTGGATGAACTGGTGCTGCACCCGCCCCGCCTGGAGGATGGGGTGCAGCTCGCGGAACTCGGCCGACGCGGTCCAGTCGAGCAGCTTCTCGAGCAACGGCTGCACCTTCGCCGGCTGCGCGATCTCGTGCAGGTACGTCTTGTGGAGCGGAATGTCCTTGCGGAAGCCGGCCTTCTCGCGCTCCTTGGACAGCTCCTTCTCGGTGCGCTCCCGCCGCTCGGCCACCGCGCGCGCCGCCTGGGCCTCGGGGGTGTTCCCCGACAAGAGATCGTGCACCCGCCGCACGAAGGTCATGGTGATGGCCGCGTTCTTCTTCGCCGTCTTCGACTCCTCGCGGATGAAGTCCACCGCCGCCTTGTGGTTGCGGATCTCCCAGACGATCGGCAACAGCGACGCCTCGGCTACCACCGCGCCCGGGTGGAGCGCCGCCGTCAGCTCCTGCGGGCTGTAGATCGATCCCTCCAGCGCGCAGTCGTGGTGCACCCAGGCCATCTCGAAGCGATCGAGGTAGTCCTGCACCTCTGGCCGCCGCTGGGTCAGGAACTTCTTGAGCGCCTTGGTCTTCTCTTCAATCGCCTGGAACCGCTCTTTCGTCACGGCGCGGGAAGATAGCGGTTCCACGCTCATCTGGCCATGGAAATGTGGCTAAATCCACGGAACGACAGGCAAAATTGACCATGGTAGTCAGGGGTGGGTGAAGGTCGGCGAAGCATGGGAATCGAACCCACCAACCGGCGCTCGCGCGCCAGCTCACTGGTTTTGAAGACCAGGCCGGTCACCAGACGCGGCCGCTTCGCCGGCGTGGTGCCTAGCAGCGACGGGGCGTGTCAGTCGAGGCCGCGTTGGTACAGCTCGTCCTCGTCGAGGCCGAGGAGGTGGCCGACCTCGTGGAGGACGGTGATGCGGATCTCGTCGATCAGCTCCTCGCGGGTGTGGGCGAAGCGCTCGAGGTTGCGCTGGAAGAGGGTGATGCGGGCGGTGAGGTGGTGGGCGGCTTCCACCGGGCTGCGCTCGTCGACGGGCGTGCCGTGGAAGACGCCGAGGATGGTGGGCGACAGGCCTTCGTTGACGTCCTCGTCGCCGGGGATCGGCTCCACCGTGAGGATCGCGTTTTCCAGCGCGGGCCGGGCGTGGGCGGGCAGCCGTTCGATGGCCTCGGCCACCGCGGCGTCGAAGTCCTCCGGGGACAGGTGCACCGGCGGCGGGAAGGCCTGAGGATCGATCGCGCGGGCCTTCGCGAAGGCGGGCGCGGGATCCTTCCCCTTCCGCTCGGCGATCAGCGCCAGGTAGTGGAAAGCCCAGGCCTCGTCTGGGTGATCGCGGGTGAGTGACTCCAGCGCGCGCTGCGCCTCGTCGAGGCGGTTCAGCTCGAACAGCGCGAAGCCCCGCTCCAGGCGGGCCTCGGGGTGATCGGGATCGTCTTCCAGCACCTGGTCCAGGCAGGCGAGCGCGCCCTCGGAGTCGCCCAGTTGGTTGAGCGCCAGGCCGCGCAGGAGCGCCACCTCGGGCGCCAGCTCGGCGTCCCCCCGCGAGAGCGCGTGCGCCCGATCGAGCAACTCCAGCGCCTCCTCCAGGGCGTCGCGATCGTCCTGCGCCCAGCGAACGCGCACCTCCGCCGCCGAGAGCAGGTGCACGGGGTTTTGGGGCTCGCGCTCGATGAGATCATCGAAGGCCACCGCCGCCGCCTCCAGCTCGCCCAGCTCGGCCAGGGCGTGGGCCTTCAAGTCCAGGCCGCCGAGGGCCTGCGGATCGAGCTCCAGCGCCTTCTCGGCCCACTCCAGCGCGCCCTCCACGTCGTCGTCGGACCACGCCTCCTCGCCCCGGCGTAGGGCTTCGTCGACGGTGAGGGCCATGCCCGGTGTTTGGGAGCGGCGCTCGCGAAAGTCAACGGCTCGTGCTACTTGCTTCGGACCTATGGCGCCGACGGAACAGGGCAGGCCCGTCATCAGCGTGATGGTCGTCGACGACGACGAGGCCACGCTGAACCTCCTCGGCACCTTCCTGCGCCGCAACGGCTACCGGGTGATCACCGCCACCAACCCGGTCAAGGCGCTGGAGCTGCTCCAGCACGAAGACGTGCGCCTGGTGATCACCGATCTGATGATGCCGCACGTCGACGGGATCTCCTTCACCCAGCAGGTCCACCAGATCCCCCGCCACCGGGACGTGCCGGTGATCATGATCACCGCCTTCGGCAGCGACGAGGTGTCCGACAAGGGCATGCGCCGCGGCGTGGCGATGACGCTGGCCAAGCCGCTCGAGCTCTCCAAGCTGCTCGACCTGGTCGGCTTCGCCACCGCGGAGCCGCCGCCGAAGAAGGACGCCCAGAAGCCCGAGACGGACTGAAGACCAGTCGGAGAATTAGGCCGACGCAGGCTGGCGGATCAGCGCGGGCTGGCGACGCGCGCGAAGATGGCGCGTGAGGCGGAGAGGGACGGCGACAGGTTGCGGACGACTCTGGCCGA
>JADLDB010000038.1 GCA_020846875.1 Myxococcales bacterium
CCGACCGGGGCCGCCTGCTCACCGCAGCCATCCGCGCGACCCGCGACGCCAACCTCAAACAACTGCTCGGTGCCGCCTGATTTCGTCACCCGTCACGCGACGACTTCTCGGAGTAGTAGATCAGGGCTCCGCCGACTGGGCGCCCGGGGTCGGCGCGGACGATCGTCCCGCGGCGCCTCCCTGAGCTAGTCCTTCGTCGCGGGCTTATCGATCACGGCGGCTTGCACCCGCGAGCGCGGTTTGATCAAACGGCGGTGCGACGACTAGGCAAGCACCGCCGCGGTTCCACCCGCCGAAACGGTCGCCAGCGAGTTCGAAGACTCAGCGGAGCCGGTGGCGCCCAGCACCAGGCCGACTGTGTCGTCTGTCCCGGGGCTCGGCGTGCGGACGACCGTCGGGTAGAAGCCGGGGTCATTGGCCTCGGACCGAGCCCCGCCACACAGCACAACGCAACCCCTCCCAAACGAGCGTGCATGGCGCCGCACGCCAACGGGCTGGGCCTCGCTCGCGTTTCCTGCGGGGAGTGGCCCCCCCGCGACAGCCGCCCACCCACTGCGCTAGGAGCGCCCCGCCAGCACGCCCTGGCAGGGGAGCCGCACCATGAAGCCGTCCTCACTCACGGTCGTCCTCTCTCTGGCCGTGGGCCTCGCGCTCGCCGCCTGCGGCAGCACGAAGCCGCCCGCCACCTGCGACGCCACCACCTGCCTCGGCTGCTGCGACCGCGAGGGCCTGTGCCACCCGGGCACCGACGAGTCCTTCTGTGGCCGGCAGGGCGCCACCTGCGCGCCGTGCTCCGCGGGCCTGGCCTGCGTCTCGGGCCTGTGCACCTTCGGCGGCACCGGCGGAGGCGCTGGCGGTGGCCTGGGCGGAGGTGGCGGCACCACCGACGCGGGCACGGACGCCGGCGCGGGCGGAGGCGGCGGCACAACGGTGGACGCAGGAGTCCGCTGCAGTGACGGCTGCGCGGGCGCCACGCCCGTCTGCGACGTGGCCACCCTGACATGCGTGGGCTGCACCTCCCACTTCCACTGCCGGGGCGCGACGCCCTGGTGCCACCCCTCTCTCAAGACGTGCGGCGAGTGCGGCACCAACCAGGGCTGCCCCGCGGAGCGCCCCTTCTGCGACACCCGCGGCGGCGTCGCCCGCTGCGTGGGCTGCCTGTCGGACAGCCAGTGCACCCCGGGCGCGCCCCTCTGCGACTCTACCTCCCACGCCTGCGTCACCTGCACGGTGGCCCGCGGCTGCGGTAGCACCACCCCGGTGTGCGACACCCTGGTGCCCGGCGGCGCCTGCGTGGAGTGCCTGGCCGACAGCCATTGCCCCACCGCCAGCCCCTTCTGCGACCTCCTGCGGCGCCGCTGCGTCGAGGACCCGGTGGCCACCGGGGACCCACTGGCCGCCGGCGCCAACTTCAGCTGCGGCGTCTGGGGCGACGGGGGCGTCAAGTGCTGGGGCGCCAACACCTACGGGCAACTGGGCGACGGCACCACCCTCGCCCACTCCCAGGCCGCCGAGGTGGCGATGCTGGCCGACGTGAAGGAGGTGGCGGCGGGCGGCACCTTCGCCTGCGCCCGCACCGCCGCCCCGCGCCTGGCCTGCTGGGGGTACAACACCTACGGGCAGTTGGGGAATGGCAGCACCGCGTCCTCCCCGGTGCCCGTCAACGTCTCCGGCCTGCAGGACGCCGCGGCCATCGACTGCGGGCTGTCCCACGCGTGCGCGGTGACGGCGGCGGGTGGCCTCAAGTGCTGGGGCTACAACATCTACGGGCAGTTGGGGAATGGCAGCACCAGCACCGCGCAGACGCCGGTGGACGTGCAGGGCCTCACCCAGGGCGCGCTGGTGGTGCGCGCCGCCGGCAACTTCTCCTGCGCCTTGCTGGCCTCGGGCGAGGTGCGCTGCTGGGGCTACAACACCTACGGCCAACTGGGCGACGGCACCACGTCCTCGCGCTCCACTCCCGGGCCGGTGACGGGCCTGTCCGGCGTGCTGGCCCTGGCGCTGGGCACCAACCACGCCTGCGCCCTTCTCTCCAGCGGGGGCCTCAAGTGCTGGGGGTACAACACCTACGGGCAACTGGGGAACGGCACCATGGCCAACTCGCCCACGCCGGTGGACGTGCAGGGCCTCACCTCGGGCGTGCTGGCGGTGGCGGCGGGCGCCTACCACACCTGCGCCATGGTGATGGGCGGGGGGGTGAAGTGCTGGGGCTACAACTACTACGGGCAGTTGGGCGACGGGACCTCCACCACCTCCGCCCTGCCGGTGGACGTGCAGGGACTGGCCCCCGACGCGGTGGCCCTCACCAGCGGGGACAACCACGTGTGCGTGAAGCGCCTGTCGGGCGGCATGCAGTGCTGGGGCAGCAACTCCAGTGGCCAGGTGGGCAACGGCAGCATCGCCACCGCCGTCCCCGGGCCCGCCGACGTCCTCGGCTTCTGACGGGCCTCACCGCGGGAAGAAGGCCAACTCCATCGCCGCGGCGTCGGCGTACAGGCGGAATTGCCCCGCCTCCAGCGCCTCCCGCGAGGGAAAGGCCGGAGCGGGACTCTGCGCCAACACCCAACGGAGGAATTCCACGTACGCCACCGGCACCGACACCCCGGGCCGCAGCCGCTCCACCCCCGCGCTGTCGCTGTCCAGCCGCACCAGGATGGCCGGCGTCGTCTCGTCGCCCGCCCGCACCACCAACAGCAGCACCAGCACCTTCCGCCCGTCGGCGGACAGCACCAGCCCGGCCCCCACGCCCACGAGCTCGGCCAGCGTCAGCGCCCGCGTGGCCCCGGACGACAACGTCACCTCCACCGCGCCCGGCCGCGCGCTCGTCAGCGAGGCGTGAAACGTCTGGCGCTGCGCCGCCACCTTGAGGTCCACCAGCCCGGCCCCCAGCTCCACCTCCAGCGCCCCGCACGGAGGCGCAGAAGGGCCTTCGTTGACCGCCTCGGTCGCCCCCGGAGAGGACTGCTCCCGACGGCGCGGGCCCACGCGCGCGGACAACTCCTCCCACCGCTGGCCGAGCTCCCGCGACAGCCGGCCCTCGGCGCGCACCTTCTCGAGGCAGTCCGCCGCGTCGTCGTCGTCCCGCGCCTCGAGGGCCAACTCGGCGGCCCGGAGCAGCGCCCGGGCCGACACCGCCGAGCGCTCGCTGCCTGCCCGCTTCGCCAGCTCGCGCAGCGCGGCGCGCGGCACCTCCTCGGCGCTGAAAGTGCGCACCACCTGCCAGGCCAGGGCCGGCCGGAAGTCGGCGGCGCTGAAGGACGGCCAGGCGCCCGTGAAGCGCTGCGCGGCCAACTCCTTGTGCCCGGCGCGCAGCAGGGGCTGCAGCACGCGCTCCAACTGCTGAGCGGCCTGCGGCTTCTTCCCCTCCTGCAGGTCGACGCCCATCAGCACCCAGGGGATGTCCGGGTCCTCCGGGTATTTCCGCCGCGCGGCCTCGAGGGTGGCGCGCGCCTCCGCCACCTGGCCCCGCATCAACTGGCCCTGCGCCTCTTCCAGCTCCGGCAACACGCTGGGCCGGTACGGGTCTTCCACCTCGTCGGTGGCCACCAACTGCTTGTCGAGGCCGGCGCCGCGCATCACCAGCGCCACCAGCGCGCCGAAGGAGAAGCCGGCCACGTGGGCGATGACGGCCACGCCCTGGGTCGCGCCCAGGGCCAGGTCCACCACCTCCCCGCCCGCCTTGAACATCCCCCACACCCACAAGGGCACGCCGAAGGTGCCGGTGCGGAAGAGGAAGCCCAGAAAGAGGACGTAGCCCACCCGCATCCGCCGCCGGGCGAAGCGCACCATCGCCGCGCCGATGCAGGCGAACACCGCGCCCGAGGCGCCCGCCATCACCATCGCCGAGTCGCCGTGCAGGTTGAATTCCGCGAGGGCCGAGGCCAGCCCGCCCGCCAGGTAGAAGGCGAGGAAGAGGCCGCGCCCCCACGCGTCCTCCAGCACCAGCGCCACCGCGTAGAGGAAGAGCATGTTCCCGAGGAGGTGCAGCCACCCGAAGTGGAGGAACATGTGGGTCAGCCACCCCACCTGGCCCGCGCCCCGCGCCTTCACCAGCGCCAGCTTCGTGAAGAGGGTGGGCTTCACCGCGGCGAGGGCGGCCAGGGCGAGGCGCTCCAGCTCGGCTTGTTCCTCCGCGCGCACCGCCTCGGCGGGCAACTCGTTCTGCACCAACCAGGCGCTTCGCACCTCGGCGAACTGGCGCTGGAAGGCCTCGGGGAGGAAGCGCTTGCCGAAGTCCTTCGGCACCTCGAGGTAGGGGTGCTCCACCAGGTAGGACACCGCCTCGCCGGTGGACCTCGGGTCCATGCCCAGGGGATTCGGCTCCGTCGCCCAGGTGGCGAAGAAGAGCAGCACGCAGCCGACGAGGATGGACGCGCCCACCACTGGGAAGCGCACCTCTCCGCCTTCGACGCCCAGGGGGACGAACAGGAACACGCGGAGGCGAAGCGTAGCCGCTGCCCGAGGGAAGCGCAGGCGAGCGTCGACGCCCGGGCGGCGCCCCGGTGCACCGCGCGCGTCGTCGGGTGGCCCAGTCGGGCCAAAGGGAAGCAGGGAAGCCGGTGAGAATCCGGCGCGGTCGCGCCACTGTGACCGGGAGGCCCCGTCGGGACTGGCGGGGAACGCGGCAGTCTCGAAGCAGTCGCCACTTTGGGCCGAAAACCCGGGGGAAGGCGGAGACGACGCGGAAGGCCCGGGAGCCAGGAGACCTACCCGACGACGCGGTGGGAATACCCGCCGTTTCGAGTCCTCTCTCTTCGCCGAAGAGGGACGAGGGCACATGGGGCCTCTTCGCCTCCTCAGCCTGGCAGTGCTGCTCGCGGTAGGGCCCGCGCGCGCAGGCGGAGGGCGCGCCGGAGCGGGCCTCACCGCCGTCCCCGGGCCCGCCGACGTTCCTCGGCTTCTGACGGGCCTCACCGCGGGAAGAAGGCCAGCTCCATCGCCGCGGCGTCGGCGTACGCGCGTCCGTAAAGGCGCGCGGCAGTTGCCGGCGTGCCTGGAGTTCGCGTCCACCTTCGGAGGCGAATTCGCGGTAGCCTGCAAGGCCTTCTGGAGGAGTCGCATGCGCGCATCGAGCCTGGTTCCGTGGTCCCTTGCCATCGCCGGCGGCGGCTTCCTCCTCTGGGCCTGTCAGCCGCCCGCGGGCGAGCCCGTCCTCGACGTCTCGGTGACGCCGCGCAGCATTGACGACCTGGGCCAGGCGGCGGAGGTCACCGTGACCGCCACCGATGGGCAGGGCCACGTGGGCGCCGGCACCGTCAAGGTGACGAGCGTCGCGGGCTCGCTCAAGGCCAGCGAGACGCTGACGCTCGACACCTACGGCAAGGCGAAGACGAGCTTCTCGTGCGCTGTCGCCATGGACGCGGACTGCGCCGGTCCGGTGCGCGTCGTCGCCGAGTGGCTCCTCAACGGGGCCACCATCACGGGCGAGCTGCGCGTCACGGTGGGTGCAGCCGGCACAGGCGGCGGCACAGGCACGGGCGGCGGCACAGGCACGGGCGGCGGTACAGGGCTTGCCGGTGACGTGTTGATCATCGGCGCCACGGGGGCGGGCGCGCTGGGCCTCGCGTCGGTGAACACGCCCACGCGCGTCCGCGTCGGTCTGCCGAGCAGCCTGGTGGTCGCGGCGCTGCGGCCCAACGGCACCATCGTCTACATTCGCGAGCAGCCAGTGTACCTGCAGGAGTTCCGCGAGGACAGCTTCGTCCAGTCGGGCGCGGGCTCGACCCTGCCGAACGTCGACGGCAACGACGTGAGACCCATGGTGAAGTGCGGCACGCCCGAAGCGCCCGAGGCCCTGGTCGACGTGTGGAGCCGGCCGGATTCGAACAACTACCTGTACCAGTGCGGCTTCGGCACGGCTCAGCGCTTCCAGGGGACGGCCCACGTTCCAGACTTCGACGGCTTTGGCCTGGTGAGGCTCGGCTATGGCGGCTCTGCGCTGCTGGTGGAGGCCATGCCGGGCGGCCACCTCATCGTCCGCGACCAGCAGGGCGCCTCGGTGACGACGCAGTTGTCGAACGTCGATCGCGAGCTCACCAGGGCGCGCAGCGACGGCTTCTGGCTCGTGGGCTACGACGGCGCGGCGTGCAACCTGCGGCACCTGGCGTGGGACGGCACGCTCACCACCGAGGGCACCTACGCCGCCCCGCCCACCGACGTGAACGTCACGCCGCCTTGCCAGGGCGCAATCGCCGAGGACGGCACGCTGTACTCCATCGGCACAAAGGGCATGCCCGCGGAGCGCGTGGTGGTGAAGCGGCCGTTCGCGCCCGAAACCGCGGCCGTCGTGTTCACCCCCGAGGGCCTGCCGGCCCCGGACTACAGCGTCTTCCCACCGAGGAACGTGCGGGTGGTGGCCACCTCGCTGTTGGCCTCGCCCTGACGTCCGAGTTCGAGCCTTCCACGACGCCTTCGGCGAAGGTCGCCTGGGGGCGAGCCGGAATTCTGTGCGGACAGGCGTGGCAACTTCCCGGCGCCGTGGTTACCGCACGACCATGCGCGGCGAGCTCATCCACTGGCAGTGGCAGGGCTACCCGGAGTTTCACCGCAACCGCCTGAACCTCTGGATTCACCTGTTCGCGGTGCCGGCGTTCATCGCCTCGTCCGCGTCGCTGGTGCTGGCGGTGGTGATGCTCCAGTGGAGTTCTGCGGTCGCGGCGCTGGTCTCGTTGGCGCTCGCGTTCGGGCTGCAGGGCTTTGGCCACCAGCGCGAGGAGACACCGGCGATACCGTTCACGGGGCCGGGCGACGCGGTGACGCGCATCTTCGTCGAGCAGTTCGTGAGCTTCCCCCGGTTTGTCTTGAGCGGCGGCTGGCTCAAGGCGCTGCGCGCGTCCGGCAGGCCGGGGGTGGCGTCGCCTGGCACGCGTTGACGTCTGGCGCGGCCCGCCCAGCTCGAGGGGCGCAGGGTGCCGTGGAGGTCACGTCCCTGCGCCGCGCCCAGAAGCAAGCGGTGGCGGAGCCAGGCCGACTTCACCTCCTGCCGCTGGATGGCCGCGAGCGAGCGCGGCGAAGAACGCCTCGCGGTCCAACCCGGGCCTCGGGTCGAGGGGTGCTGGCTCGGGTCGTCGGCTCCCCAGGCGCTCGGGGGTTTGGCGTGGACGTGGCGCGGTCAGTTGCTCGCCACGAGGCGCCGGGTGCACGCCACCGCCGGCCAGGGCAAAGCGCGCGCGTCGACGCGCTGCTCGAGGGCCGCCATCCAGGGCACGGAGAGGTCCGGCTGCCGGTACCAACTGGCGCGCAGGCGGCACTCGTCATCGCCCGCCGCGCAGCGGGCCAGGGCCTTGCCTTCGCGCTGCGCCAGCTCGGCCTCCAGCGCGGCCTGCGTGTCGGCGAACATCGACGGGAAGACCTGGTCGAACAGCGCCTGCGACCGGGGCGTGGTGGCGCTGCTGGACACCACGCCCGCGGGCTCGAAGCCGGGCCGCGTCACGCCGTCGGCGCTGGCCTCGAAGCGCCGCACCTGCTCGCGGGTGCCGTCGGCGCCCACCACGCGCACCGTCACGTCGAAGACCTGCGACCAGTGGTGCCGCACCTCTTCGTAGCGGAAGGTGTCGTACACCTCGTCCTCGAGGAGCTCCGCGGTGGCGTCCAGCGCCGAGCGCGTGTCGCGCAGCGCCGCCTCCAGCTGCTCGCGGTGGCTGCGCAGCGCCCTGGCGCGATTGCAGGTGGCCTCGGCCTGGTCGCGTGCGGCGCACTGCTGGCAGTAGCTCGCGCGGGCCAGCCGCGACTCCATCGTCTCGCAGTCGGCGCGGGCCAGTTGGTACTCGCGGTCGGCGGCGTCGAAGCGATTGGCCTGTCGCGACAACTGGCGGGTGAGCTCGTCGTGGCGGGGGTTGCGGTAGCGGTCGACGCGCACCACGTAGCGCGCGTCGCGCACGAAGGTCTGCTGGGTGTGCTGCATCGGCGCCGGCCGGGGAATGAGCCACAGCCCCACCGCGTCGACGCCCTGGTTGTCCACGCACCCCACGCGCTGGCCCGTCGCCACCTCGAGCCGCTCGCACAGCGCGGCGTCGTGCACCGGCTGGGCGCCCAGCATCACCGCCAGGGGCACCTGCTGCTGCGCCCGCAGCGTCTGTGCGGCTTCCTCGGCCACGGGCGACCGCATCGGCCGCGGCGCCAGGCACTCGGCGAGGCGGCCCGTCGCCAGCGCCGTGGCCACCGCCTTCGCGCTGCGGGCGCGGGCGAGCGTCTCCACCGCCTGCGCGGCGCGCTCGCGCTCCTGGTCGACGGTGGTGGCGTACTCGGCGGTGGCGATGCGCTCGCGGAGGGCCTCGACGCAGCGGACGTGCGTGACGACGTCCTCTTCGCTGGTGAGAGGGAAGGTGGCGCACCGCGCGAGGTGCGAGCGCGCCACCTCGTCGACCACCCGTCGCAGCTCGGGCGCGGCGGACACCGCGCGCGCCGGGCGCAGGGCCTCGAGGCAGTCCTCCAGCCGGCTCTTTGCGCACAGGCCGCGCGCCGCGGCCAGCGCGTCGGTCACCACGCGCACCTCCAGCTTCTTCGCCTCCACGCACACCTCGTCGCCGGGCTGCAGCCGGCAGGCGTGCTGGAGGTGGGCGGTCGCGGCCGGGTAGTCGCCGCGGGCCAGCGCGGCGGCGGCCTGGTCGCGGGCCTGGCGGAAGGGCGAGGTGCAGCCGGCGACGAGGAGGGCGACGACGAGGGCGGCGGTGCGCATCGAGGACTCCAGGGCTGCCGGAGACGCACGCACCGACGGCAGCAGCGCGCAGAAGATTCAGGGGCGACGACGCCGCGCAGCCGCCGGCGTTCGGCCTGCGCTCGAGAGGTAGCGGTGGGAGTCGCCAGCGGGCGCTGGGGACCTCGAGCCTCTTGTTGACGGCCAGGCGGCGCCCCGGTACACCGCGCGCGTCGTCGGGTGGCCCAGTCGGGCCAAAGGGAAGCAGGGAAGCCGGTGAGAATCCGGCGCGGTCGCGCCACTGTGACCGGGAGGCCCCGTCGGGACTGGCGGGGCACGCGGCAGTCTCGAAGCAGTCGCCACTCTGGGCCGAAAACCCGGGGGAAGGCGGAGACGACGCGGAAGGCCCGGGAGCCAGGAGACCTACCCGACGACGCGGTGGGAATACCCGCCGTTTCGAGTCCTCTCTCTTCGCGGAAGAGGGACGAGGGCACATGGGGCCTCTTCGCCTCCTCAGCCTGGCAGTGCTGCTCGCGGCAGGGCCCGCGCGCGCGCAGGCGGAGGGCGCGCCGGAGCGGGCCTCACCGCCGCCCCCGGAGTCGAGGTCAACTCCGCCCGCGTCTGGACCGACTGCGGCAGCCTCCGCTGCGCCGGCGCCCCCTGCGGCTCCGGCCGAAGCCCCGCTCCCCAGGGACAGAGGGGACGGCGCCGACGTCGCGCTGCCTCCGGTGGACGTGCCCCTGCCCGTCGAGGCCGGCGACGCGCTGCCCGCCCACGCCAGCCCGTCGACGAGAGACCCTTCGGCCGCAGTCACCACCGTCGACGTCGCCTCGAAGAAGGGCGAAGCGAAGGACGCGGCGGCCCTCCTCGCTTCCGTGCCCGGGGCCGTCCTCTCCGACGCGGGCGGCGCCGGCCAGCGCAAGTCGCTGTCCCTGCGCGGCGCGGCGGGCAACGCAGTGCTGGTGCTGCTGGACGGCGTGCCCCTGTCCGGCCCCGGCGCGGCCATGGACTTGAGCCGCCTGCCCACCGCCGCCCTCGAGCGCATCGAGGTGCTGCGCGGCGCCGCCTCCGCCCGCTACGGCCCCGGCGCCATGGGCGGCGTCGTCAACCTCGTCTCCAGGGCGCCCGGCGGCACCCGCGCCTTCGGCGACTTCACCCAGGGCAGCTTCCTCACCACCCTGGCCACCGTGGGGGGCGCCACCCGCCTGCTGGGCGGTGACGGCCTCCTCCTCCTCCACGGCCTCCACTCCCGGGGCGACTTCAGCTTCCAGTACGACGAGCGCCCCGCGCTGGACGGCAACCCCCTCACCACCGCCACCCGCGAAAACAACCAGGCCCTGCAGGGTGGCGGGCTGGCCCGCTACCGCGCGTCCCTGGGCGCCACCACCGTGGACGTCCTCTTCGAGGGCACCGCCGAGCGCCGCGGGCTGGCGGGCACCGTGCAAAACCCCACCCCCGGGGCGCAGCAGTCCACCCTGCGGGGCACGCTGTCCGCGCGCAGCTTCACCGCCTTCGAGTCCGGCGGCTCGCTGTCCGTCCTCGGCTACGGCCGCCTCGACGACGGCACCTTCACCGGCGCGGCCTTCGGCGCGGGCCGCTACCACCAACTGGAGTCGTCGGCGGGCGCCGAGGCCGTCTTCTCCCGCCTCTTCTTCTCGCGTCACGGCCTCACCGCCCTCGTCACCGGCGGCGGCGACTGGCTGAGCGAGCCTTCCGGCGCCAACCCCTCGCAGGGCCGCTTCGGGGCGATGCTGGCCGACGAAGTCCTCTTCTTCGACGGGGCGCTGGGCCTCAACGCGTCGGTGCGCGTGGACGTGGCCGGGGCCTTCACCGTCTTCTCCCCCAAGGCCGGCGCGGTGGTGCAGTTGCCGAAGGGCTTCGAGGTGAAGGCCAACGTAGGCCAGGCCAGCCGTCCGCCCGGCTTCCAGGAGCGCTACGTGCTGCAGGGCACGTTGATGCCCAACCCCGCGCTGCGCCCGGAGCGCGCCCTGTCCGCCGACGTCACTGCCGGCTGGCACCACGAGAAGGCCGCCGTCGCGGTGACGGGCTTCGGCGCGCTGTACGAGGACCTCATCACCTACGAGTACTACCCGCCGGCGCTGGCCAAGCCCTTCAATGTGATGGCGGCGCGGGTGGCCGGCGTGGAGGTGGAAGGCCGCTATGCCCCCGCCCCGTGGCTGGACACCAGCGTGGCGTACACCTTCCTGTCCACGCAGAACCTCCGGGATGACCCGCGCTACTACTTGAAGGCGCTGCCCTACCGGCCCGCGCACCGGCTGCACGCGCGCGTCGCCGGCGGCGTGGCGCTGTTGCGCGCCCACGCGGAGGTCCTCTTCCAGTCGCGGCAGTACGTCAACCGCACCGAGACGCTGGCGCTCTCCCCGCGCACCTTCGTCAACGTAGGCGTCTCCTCCACGCCGTGGAAGCGGCCGGAGGTGACGGTGGCCTTCGAAGTGAAAAACCTCTTCGACACGCAGTCGCAGGACCTGGATGGTTACCCGCTGCCCCCCCGGGCAGCCTTTTTCACCCTGGCCTTGGCCTGGGAGGGAGTGACGCAATGAAGCGGTTGGGAAGCGTGGTGCTGGTGGGCGTGGCGGCGGGGCTGTTGGGTTGTCCTCAGTCGGGGGTGGTGTGCCGCGAGGGCACCGTGCCCTGCGGGCTGGGCTGCGTGGACACCGCCAACGACGTGCGCAACTGCGGGGGGTGCGGCACTGCCTGCGGCGCCAGCCAGGAGTGCAAGTCGGGCGCGTGCGCCTGCACCCCGGGCACCGCGCTGTGCGACGGGAGCTGCGTCGTCTTCGACTACGACGCGCGGCACTGCGGCGGGTGCAACCAGGCGTGCGCGACGGGCCAGGTGTGCGAGCAGGGCGTGTGCCGCGCCTCCTGCAGCGTGGGCAGCACCATCCGCTGCGGGGACTCGTGCGTGGACGCACAGACGGACGAGCTGCACTGCGGCGCCTGCAACCACGCCTGCACCCAGGGCGAGGTGTGCCGCGCGGGCGCGTGCGGCTACGAGGCGGTGGCGGCCTGCTACTGGAGCGGCCAGGCGGTGGGCTTCTCCCCCAGCACCGGCAGCCGCGGCCCGCTGTCCGACTTCGGCACCAACCCGGCGGCGCTGGCGCGCTACCAGGGCACGCTGCTGGCGGCGGACGGCATGGACAACCGGCTGTACCAGGCGGTGCCCAACGCGTCAGGCGGAGGCTTCGGCCAGGTGGCGCGGGCCAACTCCACGGGCGCGGTGCCCAACCAGGTGCTGGTGGCGCCGCCGTACGTGTACGTCGCCAACGCGGGCAGCGGCACGCTGCAGGTGCTGAAGGAGGGCTTTGACGGAGGCGACCTCATCCTCCTCGACGCGGGGGTGCAGGGCGGGGTGGCGCTGGGCACCGTGGCCGAGCTGCCGCTGGGGCCGAACACCTACCCGCAGGGGCTGGCGATGCTGGGCGACACCCTGTGGGTGCCCCTGTACGGGGGCTTCGGCGCGGCCGCGGCGGACGCGGGGCAGGAGGTGTTGGCGGTGTCGGTGGCCACGCCCGAGGCGCCCGTGGTGACGGGGCGCATCAGCTTGAAGGGGCTGGACTTGAAGCCCTTCGACGGGGGCACGCCCGTGGCGCGGCCCTTCTCGGTGACGGCGCACCGCGGCGCGGTGTACGTGGCGCTCAACAACTTGAACCCGGACACCTACGCGGCGGAAGGGCCGGGCCTGCTGGCGCGCATCGAGCCGCTGGACGGCGGCGTGTCCGTCATCGACTTGGGCGGCGCGGACTGCCTCAACCCACAGTGGGTGGCGCCGGTGGGCGACGCGCTGGCCGTCAGCTGCGGCGGGAAGGTGCAGTACTCGCCCACCTACACCGTGGAGTCGGTGTCGGCGGCGGGCCTGGTGCTGGTGGGCGCCTCTGACGTGCGCGTGGCGGCGTGGAGCAGCGCGTGTCCGGCGGACGCCGGCGTGACGGCCGACGGGGGGCCGGCGTGCCTGCCGATGATGCCCGGGCGCTTCTCGGTGACGGGGCAGCGCGTCCTGCTGAGCGACCAGAATGCCGGCCGCGTGGTGCTCGTCGACGTGGCCGACGGTGGGCTGGTGCTGGTGCGCGGCGTGACGGACGCGCTCAACCTGTGCCCGGTGAGTCCGCTGACGGGCGCGGCCAACGTGTCCGACGTGGTGGTGACGCC
>JADLDB010000039.1 GCA_020846875.1 Myxococcales bacterium
AGTACGAGCTGGAGGTGTTCGCCCCGGCCAAGAAGATCTCCTTCGATCCGCAGCTCGTCATCAAGGACGCGGCGGGCGAGGTGGTGGCCGACGTGGAAGGCGGCGTGGGCTCCAACGCGAAGGCCAGTGTCGACGCGAAGGCCGGCACCTACACCATCACGGTGAAGCCGGGCGACGGGTACATGGTGAAGGGCGGCTTCTCCTACGAGCTGGAGATCCGCAGCCTCAACGCCGCGCCCGCCGCTGCGCCGGTGGCCGCCGCCGAGGGTGAGGAAGCGCCCGCCGCTCCGTCCGCCGAGGCCGCTGCTGCCGACGGCGCGCCCTACTCCGCCGAGCAACTGGCCGAGCGGGTGGACTACCTGAACGAGCTCTGCCCAGACACGTACTGCGAGGGTGAGTTCGACTTCAAGTTCACCAAGCTGAGCTGCGACGCCAAGGACAGCTGCGAGCTGTCGTTCACCGCCCAGAAGTACGACAACCACAAGAAGTTCACCTCCGCGGTGGCGGTGAAGGGCTTCGACAAGCTGGTGCTGGCCGACGCCGACGACTTCAAGTGGGAAGGCTCGTTCGACGAGAAGGTGTCCAACGCGCTGCTGGACTGGGAGGTCAAGCCGGTGAACGGCGCGCCCAAGGCGAAGGCGGCGAAGGCTCCGGCCAAGGCGGCCCCGGCGAAGAAGTCGGCCAGCGCGAAGATCGCCGCGCCCAAGGCGGCCCCCAAGGCGAAGACGGTGGCCAAGGCCAAGTCGCCCCAGCCCAAGGCCGCGCCGGCTCCGGCTCGCGCTGCTCCGGCGGCGCCCGCGGTGAAGCGCTCCAACAAGAACCTGGCGGACTGACGTCTTCCGGCGATAACCAGTGCCGCGGCCCGGGCTCCCACGTGGATCCCGGGCCGTCGCCTTTCCAGAGCTCGCTTGGTAGGCGCCCGGCCCCACTCGAGGTTCGGAGGCATCGTGGCGATCAGGCGCGTGATGATGGTGGCGGCGGCCGCCGCGTGGCTGGCGGGCTGCAACTGCGGTTCGGACCAGTCGTTGGACGGCGGTGAGGATGCGGGAGGCAGGACGCTGGGCGCTCTGACATCTTCCGCGAGTCCTTCGCCAACGCCCTGCCGTCGCAGATCCAGAGCTACGTGGAGCCGGTGCCCGAAGTCGTCCTGGCGCGGCGCGTCGACCTGGGCTTTGGCGGTCCCGGCGGCTACTTCACGGACAGCGCGTACGACCTGAGCCTCGATCCGCAGTTCGACGACTGGCCGGTGCAGACCCTGTCCGATGAGTCGTGGGCGGTCGACAACCTGCGCATCACCGTGGGGAATTCGCCGCGCCCGGGGCACGCTTGTGCTTGGCCAAAGCAGCCGGCCGTGACACGACGCGCGCATGAGCACCACCAACCCGTTCCGCTCCGAGCGCTGGCGCCCCGTGGAGGGCGTGGCCTTCACCGATCTCACCTTCCACCGCGCGGTGGACCAGGGCACCGTGCGCATCGCCTTCAACCGGCCAGAGGTGCGCAACGCCTTCCGCCCCCGCACCGTGGACGAGCTGTTCCGCGCGCTGGAGCAGACGCGCTTCATGACGGACGTGGGCTGCGTGCTCCTCACCGGCAACGGCCCGTCCCCGAAGGACGGCGGCTGGGCCTTCTGCTCGGGCGGAGATCAACGCATCCGCGGGAAGGACGGCTACCAGTACGAGGCCGGCGATCGGGAGCTCGATCCCGCCGGGCTGGGGCGGCTACACATCCTCGAGGTGCAGCGGCAGATCCGCTTCCTGCCCAAGGTGGTGATCGCGGTGGTGCCCGGCTGGGCGGTGGGCGGCGGCCACTCCCTGCACGTGGTGTGCGATCTCACCCTGGCCTCGAAGGAGCACGCGGTGTTCAAGCAGACCGATCCCGACGTGGCGTCCTTCGACTCGGGCTACGGCTCGGCGCTCTTGGCGCGGCAGGTGGGCCAGAAGCGCGCGCGAGAGATCTTCTTCCTCGGGAAGGACTACACCGCCCAACAGGCCTTCGAGCTGGGCATGGTGAACGCGGTGGTGCCGCACGCGGAGCTGGAAGAGGTGGCGCTGGCCTGGGGCAAGGCGATCAACTCCAAGAGCCCCACCGCGATGAAGATGCTCAAGTACGGCTTCAACCTGCCGGACGAGGGGCTGGTGGGCCAGCAGTTGTTCGCCGGTGAGGCCACGCGCCTGGCGTACGGCACCGACGAGGCGAAGGAGGGCCGCGACGCCTTCCTCGAGAAGCGCCCGCGCGACTTCCGGCGCTTCCCCTGGTCGTACTGACCGCCCAACCGCCCGGCGCCGCTGGGGAATTCAGCCGCGAAATTGCCTGCACACCCCGGGGGGGTGGTGGGTTTCTCCCGCGCAACGGGGGTTGCACCGCAATTCACTCGCCGCGCTTTCGCGGCCTCACGGGAGAAGTCAGATGGGAATCTTTCTGTTGATTGTGGGCCTCGGAGTCCTGGCCTTCGGCCTGATGCAGCACTTCAAGGGCAAGCGGATCCTCGCCGCGCCTTTCAAGAAGACGGGTGACATCGCCAAGAATCCGACGTCGGAGGATCCGAAGGGCGCCATGTCCACCGAGGGCAAGGTGCTGCCGCCGGCGCAGGCGCTGCTCTCGCCCGCCTCCAAGACGCCGTGCCTCTACTACGAGCTCAAGATCGAGCGCATCTTCGAGAAGACCGAGACCACCCAGGACGGCACCAAGACGGTCAAGGGCACCGAGACGCTGGACACCATCAAGGGCGGCGCCGTGTTCGGCCTCGATGACGGCTCCGGTCAGGTGGAGATCGACTGCAGCAAGGGCGCCGACTTCGACAACCTGAAGGACGGCTTCAAGAAGGAGATCAACGGCTGGGGTGGCTCGTCCAACGTGCAGTTCGGCGAGTACCGCTACGACATTCCCGTGATCGGCTCCGACAAGGGCTGGACGATCGGCTTCAAGGCCACCGAGAAGTACGTGCCCGTCGAGGGCAACCTGTTCGTCCTCGGCAAGCTGGAAGGCTCGAAGCTGGTCAAGCCGGGCTGGCGCTCCATGATGGCCTCCAACAAGGGCCGCGAGGGCCTGCTGGGCAGCATCGCCAAGAAGAAGAAGTTCTCGTTCATCGGCGGTGGCGTGGCGGCCGTGCTGTCCATCCCGGTGATGATCTTCGGGCCCCAGCCGGATCCGAACGCGCCGTCGATGTTCTGCGAGTCGCAGCTCACCGACACCCGCGCGAAGTGCGACGACACCGTGAGCAGCGAGTCGGGCGAGGAGTACACCTGGACGGTGACCAAGCCGGGCCAGTACGAGCTGGAGGTGTTCGCCCCGGCCAAGAAGATCTCCTTCGATCCGCAGCTCGTC
>JADLDB010000040.1 GCA_020846875.1 Myxococcales bacterium
ATCCGCGGCGACCGCGCCGCCCGCTGCCGTGATCGTTGGAGGCGCCGAGCGCTCCGGCGCGCCGACTGGGCGCCGCGAACCGACCGAGGCGGGTTCCGAAGCACCTCCGGTCGCTGCGGCCGAGCCGACGGTCGAGCGCCCGGCCCCCGAGGTCATTCCGCAGAGGTCCGAGCCGGCGCCCGGTCCGTCTCCCTCCACGCCCGCGTCTAGTGACGCTCCCCGGGCAGGGACCTCGTCGGAGGAGTCCCAGCCGCGCGCGGGCGACGGCTCCGAGTCGGCCATCGTCCCTGCCAGGTCCGCCCCTGCGCGCGAGTACCGCCCGGAGCCCCGTCCCCGGCCGTACGAGGTGCCGGCCGGGGTGGAGATCAACGGTGACCTGTTGCGCCAGGTGCGCATGGCGCGGGGCCTGTCCCTGCTCCAGGTGTCCGAGCGCACGCGGATCGGCACTCGCCACCTCGAGAACGTCGAAGCAGACCGCTACGAGGCGCTACCGGCCCCGGTGTACTTGAGGGGCATCCTGATGAGCCTGGCCCGCGAACTCGGCCTGGACGGCCTGAGGGTCTCCAGGGGCTACCTGGCCTTCGTCGAGGCCCGCCGTACGAAAGGTTGACCACCTGAGGTGGCCACAGAACAATGAGCCCTTGAGATGACCGAAGAAGAAAGAATGAAGGCGATGCGGCTGGCCCGCGCCATCGCGTCCGACATCAGCCTCTACAACGAGCGGAAGATCATCCAGGGCCTCGAGCAGGACAACCTCTTCGAGGTGCTCAAGGATGAGATCGAGGAGGGCCGCGAGCTCTTCAAGAGCCGCGTCAGCCCCGAGATCTTCGGTGGCACCAACTTCTTCGATCGTGCGATCGTCGACATCGTGATCAAGCCCAAGGGTCACGTGAAGTCGAAGATCTGGTGACCGTCGCCGCCGGCGTGGGCCCCAGGAGCGTCGAGGCCACCGGGAGCGATCGCGGGAGCCGCCTCGATCAGTTCCTCGCTGCCCGCCTCGAAGGGGTGAGCCGTTCCCGCGCCCAGGCGTTGATCGACGACGGCCGGGTGACGATCGGCGGGAAGCGCGCTCGCGCTTCGGCTCGCCTCAAGGGCGGTGAGGTGGTGCTGGTCGACGTGCCCGCGCCTGCGCCGGTGGAGCCTCAGCCCGAAGATCTGCCCCTGTCGGTGCTGTACCAGGACGGCGATCTGCTGGTGCTCGACAAGGCAGCCGGCATGGTGGTGCACCCCGCGGCCGGACATCGCGGCGGCACGCTGGTCAACGCGCTCCTCCACCACGTGACCGATCTGCAGGGTGTGGGCGGCGCGCTGAGGCCCGGCCTGGTGCACCGGCTCGACAAGGACACCTCGGGCGTGCTGGTGATCGCCAAGCACGATCAGGCGCTCCACGCGCTGCAGGCGGCCTTCCAGGCGCGAGAGGTGGAGAAGATCTACCTGGCGCTGGTGCACGGCCAGCCCGCCGATCGCGGCACCTTCCGGACGCTCCACGGGCGGCACCCCCGCCAGCGCCTCAAGTTCACCACCCGCGTCGCGCGCGGGCGCGAGGCCGTCACCCACTGGGAAGTGACGCGCCGCTTCGCGAGGGCCGCGCGGGTGCAGATCCGCCTCGAGACGGGCCGCACCCATCAGATCCGCGTGCACTTCGCCGAGGCCGGCCACCCGCTGCTCTCGGACGCGCTGTACGGCACCCGGGCCTCGAAGCGCTCAGAGGTCATCTCCCGGCAGGCCCTGCACGCGTGGAAGCTGGCCTTCCCGCACCCGCGCACGGGCCGGCGCCTGTCCTTCACCGCGCCGGTGCCCGCCGACTTCAAGGCCGCTGAGAAGGCCCTGACCGCCGAGGAGTGATCCCTACAGCATGCCGATGGTCAGCGACTGCTGACGCTTGGTGAGCACCTTGATCGGCTGAATGGCCATCACCCGCATGAAGACGCGCATCAGCTCGGGATCGAACTTGTTGCGCATCTCCGTCCACATCAGCATCAGCGCCACCTCGGGGCCGTAGCTGTCACGGAAGGGCCGCTTGGAGGTCAGCGCGTCGTAGGTGGCGCACATAGAGATGACCTTCGCGTACAGCCCCAGGTTGGCCTTGGGGATGATCATCTGGATGTTGCCCTGGCCGTCGCGCACCGCGGTGCCGAAGTCCACCTTGTGCTCGAAGGTGGTGACCAGCCGAAGCAGGGTGCCCCGGTTGATCGCCTTCTCGCGCAGAATGTTGCGCACCGCCACCAGCGGGGCCTTGTTGATCATCGCCCGCTCGTCCGGGGACAGCGCCCCGCGCTTGTTCAGCACCTCGTCGGGCACCGTCCCCATGCCGGCGTCGTGGAACAGCGCGATATAGCCCAGGTCGCGCAGCTGCGGCTTGGTGAGCCCCATTTCACCCCCCACCACGATCGCCATCAGGCAGGTGTTGACCTGGTGGTAGCTCAAGTACTCCGAGTCGGTGCGGGTGGTGGTGAGCCCCAGGAAGTGCGTGCGGTGATCCAGGGAGATGTCCACGAAGTCCTGGATGATGCGCAGCGACTTGGAGGTGTTGAGCGGCGTGCCCTTCCGCAGCGACTCCATGTACTTGCGGATGAAGAAGATCGCTCGGCCGTAGCAGGTGAGCGCGTACTTCTTGCGATCCAGCTTGGCGTCGGACTCGTCCTTCTCGTTCTCCAGCTTGTCTTTCAGCTTGGACCACTTGGCCAGCTTCATGGACATCAGCTTGCGGCCCTGCACGCCGTCCTCGTCGGCGTCATCGCCCTGATCCTTGGAGAAGATCCAGATGAAGTTCTTCAGCTCCGGGACGGTGACCGAGCGCATCAGCGTCAGCCCGCCCACGTCCTTGTCCCGCAGCTCCTCGAGCAGGAACTTCACGTTGTCGAGCGCGGCCATGTCCACCTTCACCAGCATGCCGTTCAGGTAGAACGACTGCTTCACCCCCATCAGCTCCAGCTTCCCGTCCTTGCGGATGATCTGGTTCATCGTGTCCTGGAGCTGCGCCAGCGGCTTCTCGAACACGTTGTTGTCCGGGTCGTACATCTTCACCGAGCGGACCAGCATGTAGAGCGCCGAGACGAGCGACTTACCCATCGCCTGCAGCTTCTCGTTGCTGTCCCGCCCGAAGATGTCGATCTTCGCGTCGTCCGCCTCGGCAGCGCGCGTGATCTGCAGGTTGTCAGCCATGCGCGTGCTCCGGGTGCTCGGTGTTGCCGAACAGCTGCTTGCGCACGCGCGCCAGGTGGATCCGCGCCGCCTTCACCACCTCGGGCGGCTGTGCCTTGTCCTCTGTGAGCTCCTGCAGCAGCTTGGCGTTCTGGATGGTGGGGGCCCCACCCAGCCCGGCCACCGCGAGCAGCTTGTCGGTGGTCACCTTCTGCTTGTTGAACAGGCCCGCCTTGGTCTGCAGAAGCTGGCTGAAGTAGGTGATGGCGCCACCCAGGCCGGTGGAGCCGATGGCCGTGTACAGCGCCTCCCGCTCCTCCGGCTTCTTCTCCTCGAAGTCATGGTCCTTGACCAACTTCATCAGCTCCACGAAGGCCTTCTCGCGATCGAACTCCGGCAGCACGCGCGCCGCCTGGATCCGCACCTGCATGATCGGATCGGTGAGCAGGGAGGTGATCATGTTGCGCGCCTCGCCGGTGCGGCCCTTGGCGATGATCCCCATCACCTCCAGCTTCAGCGCCAGGTTCTTGGACTTGAGCAGCGCCTGGAAGAACTTGAGCTTCTCGGGGTGGTTGGACCGATCGAGGATGTAGACGAGATCACGCTGAAGCTGCGGGCGCTCGGTGGCGCGGATCCGATCCACGAAGGGCTCGGGGTGCTCCTTGGCCACCGGCACCAGCACGTCGCACAACAGGGTGCGGTTCTCCGGCAGCTCCAGCACCTCCAGCACGTCGAGCAGCAGCGGCGCGCACTCGCGCCCCAGGTTGGACAGGTAGCGCACCATGTCCTGGGGGTGCTTGAGCTTGGAGAACTTGAGCACGTCGCCCACCCGGTTGACGCGCTGCTCGTCGCCCATGCGCGAGACGAAGGCGGTGAGCAGGTGCCCGATGGGGCTGTCCTTGCCCGAGCGCTGCTCCATGGCCTTGAGCTTCAAGACGACCTGGTTGATCAGCGCGAAGTCCTCCTGCAGCAGCATGGCGTCGAGAAGCTGCGTGAACATGTCGGTGAGCAGCTCGGCGTCGTCGATGCCCGACTCGACCACCTGGAAGACGGCGCTGATCAGCTTGGGGAAGAGACGCATGTTCTCTTCCTCGTGCACGTCCTTCTGCAGGCGGGCCTTGAGATCCGGCGTGGCGGTGACGCCGGTGATCACCAGGCCGCGCATCTGCTCCACGTCCTCCAGCTTGATCTCCAGGTCCGCCTCGGTGAGCCGGGCGAAGCGCAGGTAGTCGTCGTTGTTCGAGCGAAGGCGCCGCTGCAGGTAGTCCACCACCTTGTCGACCTCGACCTGGACCTCCTCCTCGGAGAACTCGTCCATCTTGAAGCCTTCGACCATGATGTATTCGAAGTGCGGCATCTGGGCGCGCCAGAGCTGGTTGTTGAGATCCTCGGCGCCGCGATCCGGATCCGAAAGGGAGATCACCGTGAACATCGTCAGCTCTTCCACCGTGAAGCCGGCGCGGAAGATCAGCTGGCGGATCCCGTCCTTGTAGAACTTGTAGGGGATCGGGTTGTCCTCGGTGAACAGGTCCTGCTTGTGGAGCGTGAAGTTGGTCAGCTCCACCTTGAGCTGCAGCGGTCCGTACTGGGTGGTGTACTCGTTGAGCGCCGTGCACGCCTTCTGCAGGTACTCGCCGTACTTGGCCTCGTTGTGGCGGTACATGCCGATCACCTTGATGCCCTTGAGCAGGTGAAAGGCCACGCCACGCGCCGCCTCGACCTGCTTCTTGAGGGCCGGATCCGACATGGGATCCACAGGGGCCGTGGAGGCGTTGGGAGAGTCGGCGATGGGCTTGAGCGGCGGGGCGGGTGCGCGGGCTGCCATGGCCTCGCCAGTGTAGCCGCGCTCGCCCCGGTGCGGCGCGCTTCTGCCCCGGCTGTCGTACCTTGTCGCACTCGCCGGGGATCAGCGGATCGCGTCCCTCAGCCGGCGAGTCAGCACCTGGATGATCCCCTGCGCGATCTCCGGCTTCTCGGTCATGATCTCCTGGAAGTCCTCGCGGGTGATCTTGAGCAGGCTGGTGTCGGAGACGGCGGTGACGGTGGCCGAGCGCGGCGCCGCGTCGAGGATCGCCATCTCCCCGAAGCACTCCCGCTCGCCCAGCTCGGCGATCACCCGGTCCGCCTTGTGGACGCGCACCTTGCCGTCGATCACCAGGTACAGCGCGTCGCCCGACTCGCCCTCGGCGAAGATCTCGTCGCCCTGGTCGCGCTGCTCCTCGGTGGAGATCAGCGCCACGGCGGCCAGGTCCTCGCCGGGGATCTGCGAGAACAGATCGATCGACTTGAGGAACAGCACTTTCTCGACGGTGGTGATCATCTCTGGTGGCCGGGGCGCGCGAATCCTCGACGCGAAGGTGGGGGGCTGTCCACTTCCGAAGCGACGCCGGCGGCCGCAAGAGGGTAGACGGGCGGCATGGATCTCAAGCTCGTCGCCACCACCTTTGCCGCCGTCTTCCTCGCCGAGCTGGGGGACAAGACGCAGCTCGCCACGCTGTCCTTCTCTGCGGCGGGCGCCTCGCGCCTGTCCGTCTTCGTGGGCGCTGCGGCGGCGCTGGTCGCCACCACGGCGATCGCCGTCCTCGCGGGCGAAGCGCTCACCCGGTGGATCTCACCGCGGGCGCTCCAGCGCCTGGCCGGCCTGTCCTTCGTGGTGATCGGCGGGTGGGTGCTGTGGTCAACCCGCTCCTGAAGCCAACGCGGCGTACCGGCTGGCGATCAGCGCGGCCTGCCGCCGGACCTGGGGGGCGTCGTCGCGCAGCTTCTGCTCCGCCAGCGGCCCGGCGCGCCCGGGGGCCTTCGCGTCCAGCGACACCAGGGCCAGCTCGCGCACCACCGCGCTGGTGTCCCCTACGGCCCGCTCGAGCAGCGCGTCGCGGTCCGGCTCGGCCGAGGAACTCCCTTCGGCGATGCACCACAGGGCGCAGGCCCGCACCCAGGCGGCCTCGTCCTTCGCCAACTCAAAGAGCGCCTGCTGCGGCGTCAGCGTCGGGGGAGGGAAGAGGGCCACCACCTGCGCCAGGCGGTCGGCGCGAGGCAGCTCCTCGAGCAGGGGCAGGAAGCGCTGCTTGAGGTGCCGGTCGAGCAGGTTGTCGAGCAGCTCCACGGCGTTCCCGCGGCGCCGGGCCGCGTCGGTGGCGGACGCGTCGTAGATCCCCGCGGCGATCTGCTCCATGTCCGCGTCCGGGTAGAGCACCGCGAGGAGCAGGAAGACGCGGCGCTCCACCTGCGACACCTTCTCCTTGAGCGCCGAGCCGAGCAGCGCCCGCGCCGCCGGCTCGCCGGATCTGGGCGTGTTCGGCCCGGGGCCCGCGTCCAGCGAGAGGAGCTGCGCGAAGTGGAGCGCGCGGTACGCCCGCTCGAGCTCCACGTCCAGGGCCTTGCGCACGCGGCTCAAGTCCTTGAGCAACAGGCGCCGGCCCTTCACCGCGCGGGCCAGGGATCGGTACATGTTGCCCCGCAGCTCCTCGTCGCGCTCGGCGAGGTGCTGGGCGATCACCTCCGCCGCCTCGCTGGTGCCCAGGCGGCCCAGCACCCGCGCCACCGCCCGGCGGATGTGGGGGTCCTCCAGGTGGTTGGCCAGCACCTTCTGCAGGGTGGGGATCACCTGGGCCCCGTACGCGGTGAGCGCGTGGGTGGCCTCGCGCAGCGTCTCGCGCGACTGCGTCCGGTAGATGAGGGGGATCACGAACTCGGGGCTCTTGAGCACCCCGGCGGCGGTCACCGCCTCGCGCCGCACCCGCAGGTCCGCGTCGTTCATCAACGTCAGCACCGGCTGGTAGAAGTTCTTCACGCCGATCGCGCCCAGCACCCGCGCCGCGTGCTGCCGCATCACCGGATCGCCGTTGTCGATGAGCCCCTTGAGCGCCTCGGCCGCCACCAGCACGCCGTCCAGGCCACCGAAGCGGATCATCCCCGTCACCGCCGCGCTGCGGATCCGCGGATCGGCGTCGTTGAGGAAGTTGCGCACGCTGCGCACCGCCTTGTCCCTTCCCATCGCGCAGAAGGCGTCCACCGCCGCCGCGCGGACCGCCGGATCGGGATCCTCGAAGCGGCGGAATACGGAGTTGGCGAAGCGCATCGTCTGCCGGTGGGCGTAGTACTCCAGCGCCTTCTCGCGGATCTTCGCGGAGCGGTGCTCGAGCAACACCTCCACCTTGTGATCGAGGCCGATCTTCTCCAGGTGCGGCAAGAGCGCGACCGCGTTGTAGACCTCCTGCTCGTCGTCGCTGGCCAGCGCGCGCTCCAGCACCGAGTTGGTGTTGGAGTCGATCACCCGGTGGCGGGCCGACTCGAGATCGAGCCGGCGCTGCTTCAGGTTCTCCTGCAGCGACTTGAGGTACTTCGAGCGCAGGCCCATCACCACCGCCACCCAGGCGGCGCAGAGCACCAGCGACAGCCACGCCAGCCGGTAGGGGTCGCCGCCCAGGAAGTGCCGGTAGCCCGCCAACAGCAGGCCCGCCACGCCGATGGCCATCGGCTTCACCACGCCGTCGATGAAGGCCTTGGCCGACACGCGCACCTGGGACGAGACGGGCAGGTAGAGGATCTGCGTGGTGGCGTCGTTCACCGAGTAGCGGAACAGCGTGTCGGCGCCCTTGGCCATCGACGCCGCCCACAGCGCGGGGACGAGCGCCAGGGCCGCGCTGCCCAGGCCCAGAGAGATCGGCAGCACCGCCAGCGAGCCGATCACCCCGATCCGGTTGAGCAGCCGGCTGGTGCCGAAGAGCTGCAGCCCCAGCGCCAGCACACCCACCACCGCGCTGAAGTAGCCGAAGAAGGCGGCCAGCCCGTCGCCCGACACCTTGTCCGCCGCCACCACCTTGAACTCGAAGTCGATCAGCGTGGTGGTGAGGAAGGTGACGGCCGACAAGAGCGCCACCGCGCGGAGGTGCGAGTCGGCCAACACGCGCTGGCCTCCGCCGCTGCGCCTGGCCGCGCCCGGCTTGCCCGAGGCCGCCCGCGCGAACATCCGCTGCCGACCCAGCCGCCCGCCGGCGTAGCTGGCCGCCGCCGCGCCTCCGAGCAACACCGCGCACATGATCAAGAGCGCCGCCGTGCCCAGCGTGGTGGCCACCTTCGCGGCCAATAGCCCGATCAGGATGTTGGCCATCGTCCCGCCCGCGCCGATGAAGCCGTACAGCCGCTTGGCCTCGCGCGCGTTGAACAGCTCGTTGGCCAGCGTCCAGAACTGCACCAGCACCAGCGCGCCCATCACCTCCACGTAGACGTAGAGCAGGCCGTACACCCAGCCCGCCCGCACGCCGCGCTCCAAGAGCCACACGCCCACGAAGAGCACCGCGAAGAGCCCGGCGCTGGCCAGCGCCATCACGTCGCGGCGCAGTCGCGTGGCCAGCCGCCCATACACCAGCCCCGCGGCCGTCACCGCCCCGGCAGACGCCACGTACATCCACGCCAGCGTCGAGCGATCGCAGTTGGCGAGGAAGAGCGCGTCGCGCACCGTGCGGCCGGTGAGGAAGGCGCCCACCGCGAACAGGCTGTGCAGGAAGAGGGTGAAGGTGAGCTGGCGCTCGCCCCTCCGTACCGGCAGCAGCATCTCGAAGATCCGCAGCAGCACCGCGCGCGACTGTATCAGCTCGGCCCTGGCTCCTGGGCACGGGAGTTCCGAGGGGACAGCTCCCGCTCCAGGGAATGGAGCAGCGCGCGGCGCTCGGCCGACGGCAGGGGCCGCGCCCCGAAGCGGGCTTCGAGGTAGCGCCGCGTCACCCGCTGCAGCGTCGCAGCGGCCGGGTGACGCCGGGACGACAGGCGGCGGGACAGCTCCTCCAGCCCTTCGCCGTCCTGTCGGGCGATGTGGGCACGGCTCAGCCGGCGCTCCACCTCGGTGAGGAAGCTCGTGGCGGGGTGGGGCCGCTGGGCCAGCCGGCGGGACAGTCCGCGCCAGACGAGCCAGGTCAGCACCACCGCCGCCAGCGCGCCCAGCACCTGACGAAAGGGGACGGTGCCGCCGGTGGCCTCCGGGTGAGCGTCGTCGGTGCGCTGGCCGCGCGGGGGCTGGACCAGGTCGCGGACGAAGCCCACCTGGTCGATCAAGGAGTAGTCGACCACCCGCTTGCGCCAGTACTCCTCCAGGGACTCGTAGAGGTCGATGAGGCGCGCCAGCGCGGCGATCGGTTGGTTGCTGCGGCCGGCCTCCGGGGTGGCGTCAAGCGTGATCCAACCCCGGCCGTCGATCCACGCCTCCACCCAGGCGTGCGCGTCTCCAGCGCGCACCACGTAGCGCTCCCCGACGCGCTCGCCGCCGAAGAACCCGCCCACCACCCGGGAGGGGATGCCTCGAGTGCGCAAGAGCACCGCCAGCGCGGTGGCGAAGTGCTCGCAGTGGCCCGCGCGCCGATCGAACAGGAAGTGGGACAGGGGGGCGTCGCCTTCCCCCGCAAGCTCGAGCGTGTACCCGAGGTTGTTCTTGAGCCAGCCCTCGAGCTTGCGAGCCACCGACCTGGGATCGCCGTCGGTACCGGCCACCCGCTCCGCCAGCTGGGCGACGCGGGGATCGAGGTGCTCCGGCAGGGCCAGGGCGCGCGCCCGCTCGTCCTCGTCCAGCCTCCCCGCCGGAATGTCCCCGCCAAAGGTGAAGGCCACGTACCGGTAGGCGTTGCCGGGCGTGGCGAAGTGGACCTCCTCGCCCTTGACGATCACCATCAGGGCCGTGGTGCTGCCCGCGGTCGAGAGGGCCTGCGCCTGGCTGAAGGCCAACGGCTGGGCGAGGCCGATCAGCGTGCGGGACTCGTAGGCCGGCAGCAGCTCGATGCGCTGCACCTGGGTCCCGGGGATGAGGGGGCTGAGCCCGGCGTAGACCTTCGGCGCGCCGGGGACGCCCGAGCCGCGCCACTCCTGGCCGTCGAAGGTGTCGAAGTGGCGGCCCACCCAGTAGCGCTCCAGGTGATCGACTCCGGGATCCGGGTCCAGGGTCGCGCGCGCCACCACCCGCGCGCTGGTCTTGATGCTCCCGCCGCCACCCAGGCGCACCCGGTCGGTCATACCCGTGGTGCCGCCGAGGAGCGGCGGGGTGGCCCGGCGGGCGGCGACGTTCCAGGAGATGCGGGGAAAGAGGATGAAGAAGGCGACCCCCCCGGCGAGCGCCAGCGCCACCCCCACGCTCACCTGGCGGAGGACCGGACGCAGCGGAAGATCCTCGTCGCGCTCCACCGGCCCCTCCACCACCCCCAGCCCCAGGGTGAGGCAGGCGAACACGCCGAAGGCCAGCAGGCAGGCCGCGTACCAGATCTCACCGGACAGGGCGGCGGCGCCGGCGATGAGCAGGAGCGAAGCCAACAGCACCTGGCGATCGGTGGCTGGCTCGGGCGCCGCCAGCATGCGGTGGGCGGTCACCAGCGAGGCGAACGCGACGGCCGCCACCACCAGGTTGAGCGCGCCGCGAAAGGCGAGGCCGAAGAGGATCACCGCCAGGGCCAGCAGCACCAGGACCGCGCCCGTCCGGAGCCCCGCCAGTGGGCGGAAGCCGAGGAGCGCGACGATGAAGGACAGCGCGAACAACACCGAGACCCACACCGGCATGGCGCCGGACAGCGCGACCGCAGCGTAAGCAGACGCCGCGGCGAGATCGCGCAGCCGCAGCCTGAGCTTCCTCCGGCTCGCCAGGTTCACGGCGCGTGGCCTCCGCGCGGCTCGTCGAAGCCCAGGAAGGCCAGCGCGGTGAGCACCCGCTTCTCGTGCCCCGGCCCGGAGCCGGGGCGGATCTTCCGCCCGTGCGCCAGCAGCCCCACCTCCGCCCCGTCCTCGAGCAGCCGGCGGGTGAGCGCGGCCGTCTCCTCGCACGCGCGCTCCAGGGCGTCGCCTTCGCGCTCGGTGACGCTGAGCGTGTACTGGGGGCGATCTTCCCGCTCTCGCTCCACCTTGAGCAACTGCGCGGCGGCGGCGCTCTTCTTCCAGTGGACCCGGCGCGCGTCCTCCCCCGGCTCGAGCTCGCGCAGGCCCAGCAGATCTCCGGCGCCGTCGCGGTGGCGGCCGGTGCTGCTGTCACCCTGGTGGAGGGCGTCCGCGGAGCCGGGGGGCTCGCAGCTGAAGCCACGGCGGGGAAAGATCACCAGCCCGTCCGCGAGCAGGGCGGTGCGCGTCTTCTCGAAGAGGCCGAAGGGGAAGAGGGTGGTGATCCGCACGCCCGTCAGCTTGAGCGGGCCACGCCGCGGCGCCACCACGTCAGCCCGCACCACCTCCGGCCGGCCCTGCGCGACGTAGGGGATCCACCCTGAGCCCTTCAGCGCCGAGTCGGCCTCCGACACCTCCAGCGCGAAGGCCTGCCCGCGGGTGCGGGTCACCTCGTAGCGCAGGGGGAAGGGCTCGCCGGCGAAGGCCCCGTCCGGCAGCAGCCGCCGTACCCGCACGTCGCGGATCGCGCGCTCGGACAGCACGCCGGACAGGACGATCACCGCGAGCAGGAAGCCCAGCACCAGGTACAGCAGGTTGTTGCCGGTGTTGAGCGCACCCAGTCCGATGCCCACGGTGAGCACCAGGTAGGTACGGCCGGCGCGGGTCACCTTGAGGGTGCGCGGCGGCTTCATCCACTGCCTGAGGCGCTCGCGCCAGCTGGCCATGGCTTCGAGTCTGCCTCAACGCGGGGCGCCGACGCGGCGGGCGATCTCCCCCAACAGGTGGGCCGCTTCCTCGCGGGCGAAGGCGCCCTGCGTGGAGGTGCGCAGGAGCAGGCGGTGAGAGAGGGCGGGCACCAACACGCCCCGCACGTCGCCCGGGGAGACGAAGTCCCGCGCGTCCCACAGGGCGTGGGCTCGGGCCGCGGACATGAGCGAGAGCACCGCGCGGGTGGACACGCCCCGCTCGATGTCGGTGTGCTCGCGCGTCGCGGCGGCGAGGCGCACCGCGTAGGCGGCCACGTCGGGCGGGACCTGCACGCGATCAGCGGCCACCTGCAGCCCGCTGAGCGCCGCGGCGTCGGCCATCGCCGAGAAGGCGTGCAGGGGCTCGCCGCGCCGATCGACCAGCAACTTCGCCTCTACCGCTGGGTCCAGGTGGCCCAGGGACAACCGCAGGAGGAAGCGATCGAGCTGCGAGTCGGGCAGGGGGTAGGTGCCGGCCAGATCGAGCGGATTCTGCGTGGCGATCACCGAGAAGGGCTGCGGCAGCGCGTGGGTGACGCCGTCCAGGCTGACCTGTCCCTGGCCCATCGCCTCCAGCAGTGCGGACTGGGTGCGGGGCGGGGCGCGATTCAATTCGTCGGCCAGCACCACCTGGTGGAAGATCGGCCCCGGCCGGAAGTCGAAGCGCGCCTGGCTCTGCACGAAGATCTGCGTGCCCAGGATGTCGCTGGGGAGAAGATCGGCGGTGAACTGCACGCGGGCGAAGGACAGCGAGAAGCAGCGCGCCAGGCCCTCGGCAAGCGTCGTCTTTCCCACGCCGGGGACGTCCTCGAGCAGCAGGTGGCCACGGGCGGCGAGGCAGGTGAGCGCCAGGCGGATCTGCTCGGGCTTCCCCAGGACGATGGTGCCGAGGTGAGCCTGCAGCTTTTCGAGGAGGTCCCGAGGTGTGGAGCGCATCGCCTTTGAGGACCGACACCTTAACGGAGTGTAAGGTCCGCGCGCTCACCAGTTTTTCACTCCATGGGTCGCATCCACCGCCTCAGTGAGGAGCTGATCAACCAGATCGCGGCGGGCGAGGTGGTGGAGCGGCCGGCCAGCGTGGTGAAGGAGCTGGTGGAGAACGCGATCGACGCGGGCGCGACCCAGGTGAAGGTGGCGCTCGCGGAAGGGGGGCTCGCGGCCATCACCGTGGTGGACGACGGGCACGGCATGTCCCGCGGGGACGCCCTCTTGAGCCTCGCGCGCCACGCCACCAGCAAGCTGGCCGATCTCGAGGGGCTGTCCCACATCCTCACCAAGGGGTTCCGCGGGGAGGCCCTCCCTTCCATCGCCTCGGTGTCGCGCTTCAGCCTGCTGACCAGCGAGCCCGACGCGCTGGTCGGGACGAAGGTGTCGATCGAGGGAGGCGGGACGCCCCGGGTGGAGGACGCCGCGCCCATCGGCGGCACGCGCTTCGAAGTGGTGGATCTGTTCTTCAACACGCCGGCGCGGCGGAAGTTCTTGAAGCGCGAGGCCACCGAGCTGTCGCACTGCGAGGAAGCGGTGACGCGCCTGGCGCTGGCCCACCCGGAGGTCGCCTTCTGGCTCGAGCACGCCGGACGGCTGCTCATCTCCGCGCCCGCCACGCCCGACGCTCCGCAGGAGCGGATCTCTGCCCTGCTGGGCGGCGAGGTGGCGCCGCACCTGCTGCCGGTGGAGGAGCGACGCCTGGGGCTGGTGGTGAGCGGCTTCGTCGCAAGCCCCGAGTTCACCCTGCCCACGGCCCGCGGCCTGTACACCTTCGTCAACCGCCGCTACGTGCGCGACCGCGGCGTGAACGCGGCCGTGCAGCGCGCCTACCAGGACTCGCTGCCGCCGGGGCGCCAGCCGGTGGCGGCGCTGATGATCGAGCTCGATCCGCGCGCCGTCGACGTGAACGTGCACCCGCAGAAGCTCGAGGTGCGCTTCGCCGATCCGCGCGGCGTGCAGGAGGCGCTGTCGGCGGCGATCACCCGCGGCCTCAAGGCGGCGCCCTGGCGGCAGACCCCCGGCGCCCCCCAGGGGTCCCCGGTGCACGCGCACTACGCTCTGGCGGTGGAGCGCTTCCTCGCCCGCGCCCAGGCCACTCCGGGCCTGCCCCTGGAGCCTGAGCCGGCGCCGCTGGCGCGCGAGGCCGGCTTCGGGACCGCGCGCCCGGGCCTCAATGAGGCGCCGCCCCCGGGCTACTTCTCGAGCCTGCGCTTTGTGGGCGAGCTGGGGCGGCGCTTCTGGATCTGCGAGGGCCCGGGCGGCACCCTGGTGATCCTCGACCCGCGCGCGGTGGCCCTGCGGGTGCACCTCACGGCCCTGGCTCGCCGGTTCGCCGCGCGGGAGCTGGAGCGTGGGGCCCCGGGGCTCTTCGCTGCGACCGTCGCGCTCGGCGGTGAGGCGCTGGCCCTGGTGCTGGCCGCCGCGCCCCGGCTGGCCCGGCTGGGCATCGAGGTGGAGGGCTTCGGCGGGGACGCGCTGGCCGTGCGCCGCGTCCCTGCTGAGCTGGAAGGGTGCGAGCTGTCGGCGCTGCTCGCCTCCCTGTCCCGTGCGCTCCCCGCGGCCGACGCGCCGGGCGATCAATGGCTTTCGGCGCTGGGGCTTCTGGCCCGGTCGGCCCCCGTCCCCGCCAGCGTGAGCCACGACGAGGCGCGGTCCTGGCTGGAGCGGCTCGATCGCGCGGACTTCTCGCTGCCCGTTTCCGGAGCGGGGGTGGTGGTCCGGCAGCTGCCCCTGCTCGAGCTCGAGGGCGGCGCCGGGTAGAAAAATTGCCGGCCCGAGTCCCGCTGCTACGGTGCGCGACACCCCTGTAGCGGGAGGTGTCCGCATGGATGGCGTCATCAAGGGATCCGACGTGGTCAGGCACGCGCGGCTGATCTGGCGCGAGTTCGGTTTTCGCGCGCTGATGAGCTGCGTTCGTGCCTGCGTGGTCGGCCCGCGCACCACCTTCCTCGACCTGATCTGGGAGAGACGCAAGTGAATGACAGCTTGAGCACCCAGGCGGCCACGCAGCTGGTCCCCGCGGGCTACGCAGAGAAGGCCATGGCCTCGCTGATGCAACTCCACAGCGAGCTGATGGACGAGAAGGAACGCCGCGTCGAGCTCTTCCGCCGGCTGATGGAGCGCGAGCAGGCGCTGGCCGAGCTCAAGATGTACGTGAAGGTGCTGGAGGAGAAGCTGACCGCCGCGCCGCCTCCGCGTGCCGAAGGGGCCGGCCCGCTGCCCGTCGCTCCGGTGCCGCCAGCCCCGCTGACGCCGCCTCCTCCGCCGATGGACGCGCGCGCCCGGACCGTGGCCGCGGTGCGCCCGCCCGTGCCGCCGAGGGTCGGTGTTCGGTTGGGTCAGGACGGTTGGCGAACGTGGTGAAGCGCCCTCCTTTCGCGCTCCTCGCTCTGGCGGTCGCGCTGTGCGCCGCCGGCGCCCGAGCCGAGAGCAGGTCCATCGATGGCTGGGGGCGGATCACCGCCTTCGGGGGCTACCGGTACGTCCCCAACGGCTACTTCGCCGAGAAGGCCGCCGAGGCCGGCGCGCCGATGAAGAAGCCCTCGCCCGGTGGACCGCAGGGCGGGGCCAGCTTCGGCTACGGGGCCTTCTCCTTCCTCGAGGTCACCATCGATCTGCTGATCGGCTACGAGACCTTCGAGCTCGAAGGACAGGCGCCCTTCAGCTCGGTCACCTACGGAGGCCTGCTGGGGGCGCGCTTCACCAAGCTCGACCTCCTCTTCACCGGCTTCGCCCCCTACGCGGGCGTGCAGGCTGGGCCGATCCTGTCGATCGTCACCTCCAACTCGGCGCCGCAGCCCGAGAAGTTCCTGGGGGGGATCGCGATCAACGGCGGCTTCAACTACCGCTTCACCGAGCGCCTGGGCATCAACCTCGACGTGCGGTGGATGTTCGCGCGCAACTACGTGGAGCCGATCGCCGGCTGTAATGTCGGAGGGCTGTGGGTGTCCCTGGGCTTCTCCGTCTTCTTCCCGCCGGCGCCGAAGGCGGATCTCGACGTCCCGGGCTTCTGATAAGCCGGGGCCATGGCTGATTCGATCCCGGACGCGGCGAAGGCGCTCGAAGAGATCCGTCGAGAGGTCATCGAGTCGCGCAACATGACCATCAAGACGGACAACGCGCTCAAGTCGCTCCACGCGGAGCTCAAGAACGTGTCGAGCCGCCAGGACGCGTTCATGCGCCGCACCTGGTTCTCCACCGCAGCCGCCTACGCCGCCTTCACCGCGCTGTGCGTGGCGGGGGTGATCGCGATCTCAGGGGCGAGGGCGGCCAGCGCCGCCGCCGACAAGGAGCGCCTCGAGCAGCAGGTGGCCGGCCTGGAGAAGGCCATGGCCGCCCTCAAGGCCGAGGCCGCCGCGCAGGTGGCCGCCGAGCAGGGCGCGATGCAGGTCTACAAGATGATGACCAGCCTCCCGGGCGACGAGCGGCTCAAGGGCATCGACGCGCTGCAGAAGCTCGATCAATCGAAGCTCTCGGCCTTCACCCGCCTGGCCCTGCAGGATCGCGCGGCCTCGCTGCGGCTGGAGGTGGGCTCGGGGATCCTCGACAAGGGCAAGGCCGCCTTCCGCCGCCAGGACTGGGCCGAAGCGACCGCCCAGCTCACCCGCTTCCTCGCGATGGATCCGCCCGCCGAGGACGCGCTGGACGCCTCGTTCTTCCTCGGCAACGCGCTCTTCCAGGCGCGCAAGTTCGCCGAGGCGATCAAGCCCCTGGCCCGCTTCGTCGAGGGCGACAAGAAGGCCCGCACCCGCGACTTCGCGATGGTGCTGCTGTCGCAGTCGTACGACATGGCGGGCGATCGCGAGCAGGGGTTTCTGGTGGCGAAGGAAGCCCTGGCGGCCTACCCGGGCAGCGACTTCCGCGCTCAGCTCCAGGGCCGGGTGGCGAAGGGGACCGGGCAGGCGGCGCCCGCGCCCGCACCTCCCGCAGCCGCACCGCCGGGTGGAGCACCTGCCCCGGTGGCACCGAAGCCCGGCCCGGTGGCCGCTCCTCCAGTGCCCGGGCCCGGCACACCCGTGGCGGCCCCTCCGCCTGCCGCCGCGCCGGCTCCGGCAAAGTCCCCGCCCCCGCCGGCCAGGCCCGGGGCTGCGGCGCCGACCGCTCCCGCCCCCGGCAAGCCGGCCGCGCCGCCACCACCCGCGCCCCGATGAGCTCGATCGATCCGAAGGATCCCCGCTTCCGGCCCTTCCGAGCCGCCGCCTGGGCGCTCTACCTGCTGGTGGCGGTGGGGTTCTCTTTGCTCGTCATCTACAGCGTCTTCAAGTCCGTCTTCGCGATGACGCCTGAGCGCCCAGCGCCTGCCGGACAGCTCCTCTCGCTCGCCGAGTGCACCGGGAAGGCTCGGGCGCTGATCGACCGCCTCGAGCTCCAGCGCCGTGACTTCGCCGCGCCCGAGGCCACCCGGGCCGACCAGCGCTTCCTCGACTTCCGCGTCGGCTGGCTGAAGGAGAAGCGGGCGGTCGAGGCGCAGTGCGGCCTGTCGGAGCCGGGCCGGGAGAGGTTGTCTCGGGCCTTCGGCGAGCTCGAGCGGCTGATGGATCTCTACACGACGTCGGCGGTCCAGTACTCGGGCGCCGTGGCCCCGACGCTGGAGACGCTCAAGCGGGACCTGGACGAGGCCTCGAAGTAGGTGGCCAGCCTCAGCGGTCCGGCAGCACCACCGTGAAGCGCCCTGCGTCGTCTGCGACCGTCGAGCCGAGGAGGATCGCCGAGTCCTTGCCCTCCACCGGGGTGACGCGGAAGAAGCGCAGGGTGGAGTAGGGCACCGGGGAACCCGGCTTGAGCGCGATGGTGCCGGTGATCCGCCCTGACACGGTGCGGCCGCGCGCCAGCCCGACGGTGGGGATCGTCTGCTGGGTGATGGGCTTGCCCTCGCTGTCGACGAGGCTCTTCACCGTGACGAGCCGGCTCGCCAGCGGCAGCTCAGCCGCCACGAACTCGAAGCGCCAGGTGGCCGGGTCCAGCTTGAGCTCGAAGCCGCCAGCGGAGTCCGTCAACACCTCCACCGGATCGAGGGGGAAGGGGCGCTCGCTGCCGGGCTCCGCGCTGGCTACGTGCTCCAGGGCGCGCACGCCGACCAGAGGCGCGGGTGTTCCATCGGGCGACACCACCGTGCCCCGCACCGCCAGCCGCTGATCGCAGGTGACGGTGTCGACCCTCAGCTCTCCGGTGATGGGATCCGCCGTCTTCGGATCGAGCTTCACACCCACCCGGGTGACCGCGGCATCGCTCATCGGTGGGGGGATCACGATCAGCGTCAGCGATTGATCGGGCGGGTGGGACAGCGTCCTCACCGTGAAGACGCCGTTCGAGTCGGTGAGGACCACCCGGCTGCGGTAGCGCCCGCCGCCCGTCACCGTGCCCTCCATCAGCACCTGCGCCTGGATCACCGCCGCGCCGGCCTGGTCGAGCACCTGCCCCTTCACCGTGAACGGCTCGCCGAAGTCGCCCAGTTCGAGGGTGAGGGTGTTGGGGAAGGGCGCCTCGACCAGGAAGGTCTTGGTGGGGGCGTCCGCGTTGGCTTCCCGCGGCGTGGCCACCAGCAGCGCCGCCGGCAGGTCCTTGGCGCGCGGGCCCAGGGTGATGGTGAAGTCGCCGCGGCTGCTGGCGGAGCCCGAGGACACCGGGAAGCGCTGAGACAGGGCCTCGCGGGTGTCGGGATCGAAGGCCTGCAGATCCATGGTGGTGGAGGTGAGCGCGATCTCCAGGTTGGGCACCTGGGTGGCGTCGATCTTCTTCACCAGCCGGCCGGACAGCGTCACGGCGCCCTCCACGGCGGGGAAGGCGAAGGTGACGTCGGGGGCCATGAGGTCCGGCGAGGCCACCACGTCGCCCACGCTGGCCGGCGGCACGGAGGGATCGGACGGCCACGCGGAGAGGCGGTAGCGGCCGGCACCCACGCTCATCTCGAAGCGGCCGCGCTCCGGGCGCTCGAAGCGCTGCTCGAAGGGGCGGCTGATCCCCGGGATCAGCTCTGACTGGCCGACCGCCTTGAGGAGCACTGGCTCGGCGTAGAAGGTACGGTTGGTGGGATCGACGTTGCCGGTCTTCTCGCGCTGGAACTCGCCCGTCACCAGCAGCGGCCCGCCGAGCTCGAAGTCGCGGCTCTTGCCCAGGGTGCCGTCGGCGATCGGAATGTCCCGGGCGTAGAGGCCACCCAGGGGATCCCCACCCACCTCCACCACGATGCCCTTGCCCGGGTCGCCACACCCTTCGGCGAAGCAGAGCTGGCCCGAGCCGCACTCCTCGTTGGTGACGCAGGGCGCTACCGGGACCGATGGCGCGCCGCTCGCACAGGCGGCCAACAGCGCGGCGCAGGTGAAGGCGAGCGCGCGCTTCACGGGCAAGGCTCCACCTTGACCACCCAGACGTTGAAGTCGGTGTACGCGGTGTCGGGCACCTCGGTGCCGTCCGGCAGGACGCGCTGATCGCGGAAGACGCTGGTGGGCGGCGCGTCGGGCGTGAACTCGCTGTCGGTGACCCACGCCTCGACGAGGTGCTCCTTCCCGTCCACCAGGGACGCGAGGAAGGTGAGCATGGCGTTGGGCGCCGTCACCTGGCGGGTGGTGCTGGTCCCTCCGAAGATCACCGCGCCGGTGAACACCGGGTTGGTGGGCGTCTGCTCGTAGGTGGCCGTCGGATCCACGTACCACTGGCTGCGGATCGGATCGCCCGTGTCTTCGTCCAACACCGTCATCGAGAACTCTGGCCGCAGGCAGGTCGGCCCGGGCGTGCCCACCTGAACGGTCGTCCGCCGCTGAGCAGGCTTGGCCGTCGGGGCCAGCACCCTCAGGGGACTGTTCTTCTTCGGTGGCAGATCCGGCAGCACGGTGTCGTCTTGCGGTATGAGGCAGGCGCCTTCCAGGAGCGCCACAGCGCCGCATAGCAACAGCCGAGCCATGAAGCCGCCGCCGCGGTTGGCTAGTGGTTTCAAGCCATTACGCAACGTCACGCCCCTTCGTACTCTGTCTCCGACGCCATGGTGCCGGGGCTCTTGTCGGCTTCGAGTTTTTCAAGGTGCCTGAAGATGGTGCGGGGGTCGACGCCGAGGTCCTTGGCCGTCTTGGTGCGGTTGCCGCCGTTCCGCTCCAGCACCTCGTTGATGTAGCGCTTCTGGAACTCCTCCTTGGCCAGGGCCAGCGGGAGGATGGGGGGCAGGTTCTCGGGCCTCAAGTCGAGATCCTCGGGCCCCAGCAGCGGCTTGTCGGCCAGCACCACCGCCTTCTTGATCCGGTTCTCCAGCTCACGAATGTTGCCCGGCCAGTTGTACTTCTTCATCGCCACCGTGCTGGCGGGGGTGACGCCGCGAGCCTTCGAGTTGAACTCCCGCGCGTACTTGTTGAGGAAGAAGCGCGCCAGCACCACGATGTCGTCGCCCCGATCCCGCAGGGGCGGCAGCTTCAAGGTGACGACGTTGATCCGGAAGTAGAGATCTTCCCGGAAGGTGCCCTTGCGCGTCTCCTCGTCGAGGTTCTTGTTGGTGGCGGCCACCACGCGGATGTCCACGGGCTCGGGCCGGTTGTCGCCCACCTTGTAGACGACCTTCTCCTGCAGCGCGCGCAACAGCTTCACCTGCAGCTGCAGGGGCATCTCGCCGATCTCGTCGAGGAAGAGCGTGCCGCTGATCGCCGCCTGGAACTTCCCCATCTTGGTGGCGACGGCGCCGGTGAACGCGCCCTTCACGTGGCCGAACAGCTCGCTCTCGAGCAGGTTCTCGGGGATCGCGCCGCAGTTGATCGAGATGAACGGGCCTTTGGCGCGCGGGCTGTGGCGGTGCAATTCCCTGGCGATCAACTCCTTGCCGGTGCCCGTCTCGCCGATCACCAGCACCGAGATGTCGGTGGGGGCGATCTTGTCGATGCGCTTGTAGACGTCGCGCATCCCCTGGCAGGCGCCCACGATGTCCCCGTAGGTGTGCTCCTCCAGCCGCGTCTTCAAGGTGACGTTCTCCAGCTTGAGCTCGTTCACCAACAGCGCGTTCTGCACCAGCAGCGAGGCCTGCGACGCGAAGATGGTCAGCGTGTCCAGCGCCTTCTGATCGAAGCGGTTCACCAGCCGGTCGTTGCCCAGGTAGATGAGGCCGAACAGCTCGCCCTTGTGCATCAGCGGCGCGCACATCACCGACAGGAGCTTCAGGTTCACCACCGACTCGGACGAGTTGAACTCCGGATCGTCCAGCGCGTCGGCGATGATCAGCGGCTTCTGCTGCGCGACCACCTTGGCGACGATGGAGTCGGACACCCGCTCGATCGCGTCCTCGATCGTCTCGCGCTGCACGTTGCGGGCGACCTTCACCCGCAGCTGGTTGGACTCCATGAGGATCAGGAAGCCCTTGTCGGCGCGGGCCACCTCGATGCACTCGTCCATCAGCGTCTCCAGCAGCTTGTCCAGGTCGTAGCTGGTGAGGAGGTGCTCGGAGAAGCGCGTCAAGCGGCGCAGCGCCGCCAGCTCGCGCCCGGGAATCCCCGGCTGCTCCTGGGTGGACGCGTCGGGGTTGTTGGAGTCGCCGCGGGAGAAGCGGGTGGCCAGCGCCGGCTGGGCCAGGGGCGCCTCGGCCAGGGAGAAGGTGAGCACCGTGTCGCCCACCTTCACCACGTCGTTGGCCTTCAGCTCGTGCTCGTCGGTGGCCTTGTCGTTGACCTGGAACTTCGTCTCGCCGCCCACCTTGTACGAGACGCCGTCGAACATGATCGCGAAGGCCGTGTCGGGGACGTGCGCGTCCTCCAGCACGATGTCGTTGTCCGCGCCCCGGCCCAGGCTGGTGATCCGCTTGAGCAGGCTCACCGTGCGGGTCTTTCCATCGGGCGTCTTGATGGTGAGGCTGGGCATTCGAGAAGTCCTCTCTTCTTCAGAAACCGAGCTGCACGCCGGCGCCGAGGCCGCCGTGGGTGGGGAAGATCTGCAGCCGCGCGCCGGGGGACGGGGACGGCTGGGGGCCTTTGAGCTCCTGCGTCTCGGTGACGATCGTGGGCTGGTGGTGGAACAGGGCCTCGATGATCCCCAGCGCCCACAGCGAATAGAAGCCGATACCCGAAGACACCTTGAGGGCCCGCCACACGTCGGCCTCGGTCTGCCGCGAGGGGGGAATGCGGTTGACCGTGACCGAGAACAGGCCCGTGCCGTCGGCGGTCAGCCGATCGTTCCAGGTGTACGTGTACGGCTCGAACAGCGCCCCCAGCGCGAAGTACGAGATGATGCTCACCGCCGCCAGGACGCCTTCGGACACCGCGAACGCCACGCCCCAGCCGGTGCGCCCCTGCTGGAACTGCCCGGCCCCGAAGGGGATGAAGTTCACCACCAGGGACTGGGTCTTCACCGTCCGCACCGTCACGGACTGAGACAGGTTCTCCATCCGCCGGCGCCGCTCCTCTTCTTCCTTGAGCAGCCGCTCGCGCTCGGCCTGGGCGCGCCGCTCCTGCTCGAGCCGCAGGGCGATCTGCTGCCGTACCAGATCCAGCTGGGACTGGCTGTCCTTCTTCACCTGCTCGAAGAGGCGGATCGCCGGCGGCGCCACCGCGAAGGGATCGAGCACGTAGTCGGGGTTGAGCAGCAGCAACTGGAGGAACTGGGCCTTCGCCGCGCTGAGGTCGCCCAGGTTGAAGGCCGACAGGCCGCCCAGCTTGAGCAGCTCGATCCGCTGGGCGTCGGTGAAGTTGGTGCCGCGCATGGCGTTGCCCACCCGCGCCAGGGCCTCGGCGTACTTCCCTGCGTCGTACAGCGAGCGGCTCACCTCCAGCTCGCGCTCCGGCGCCACCTGCGCGGAGGCCGCCCACGGGACGATCACCAGCGCCAGCACCAGCGCCCGGGTCACGGCGCCCCCTTCACGACGATCAGCGGCCGTCCGGGATCGGCGGTGCGGCTCCCGCGGTCGATCACCTGGCCACCTGCCCGCACCTCGAACTCGAAGCGGTGACGCAGCTCCGTCGATCCGCCGGCGGGCGTCACCAGGCGGAAGGGGCGGGTGGCGGACTCGGCGGCGGTCCGCTCCTCGCTGCCCACGCGGATCACCGCGTCCGCCGGGTAGCCCTGGAAGGAGACGAGCGAGGGCTTGAGCGGCGCGACCAGCAGCACGTCCTCGCCGGGCCTCACCTCGACGCTGATCGCCTTGCCTTCCGGCTCGCAGGCCAGATCGCAGGTGACGGTGAAGCGGTGCCTGCCGGGCAGCAGCTTGAGCTGGTGCCGGGACAGGGCGTCGACGCTCCGCGCGCCCTCGTCCACCTTCACGTAGCCAAACGGGCGGACCACCACCGCCACGTCGATCGGCTCGGCGGTGGGCTTGGGGGGGATCTTCTCGCCTCGTGGCTGCCCCGTCGGGTTGCCCGTCTCCCCAGGGTGCTTCACCGGCTCCGGCGGGTCGTCCTCGAGCGGCTGCTCCGGCGTCAGCGGCGGGGCCGGGGCCGGCGGCCACTTCACCGACGCGAACAGCACCTGGGCAGGATCGATCCGGGTGACGAGCGCGAAGTCCGGCGCCCGGGTGGCCACGTCCACCCCGCGCGCCACGCTCATCAGCACGATGAAGCCCAGGCCCAGGCCGAGCGCGAGCCGCCTCAGGCGACGGGTCCGCTGCTCACGCAGCTTGCGGGCCTTCATCTGCCCCAGCAGCTCCACCGCGCGCCCGTTGGAGGGCTCGTGGGCCAGCACCTGGTTGAGCGCGGACAGGGCCCGGGCCGGCTTCTTCTCGGCGATGAAGCGCTCGGCGCGCTCGAGCAGCGACCTGGTGATCCGCGGCCCCAGCGCCTTCCGGTAGCCCTTCGGCTCGAGGAAGAAGTCCTTCAGCTCCTCGTGCGGGCGGGTGAGGCCGAGGCTTGCCAGGTAGTCCGCCAGCGCGTCGCGAAGCTTCACCGCCGAGGGGTAGCGGGCCGACGGCTGGCGCTGCAGGCAGGTGCCGATGATCTCTGCCAGCTCGTCTGACACCGTGGGCACCACCTGCCGCGGATCGTCGTACACGCAGTCGAGGATCTTCTTCAGCGTGGCGGTGGTGTTGGGCGCGGTGAACGGCAGCTTCCCGGTGGCGAACAGGTACAGCATGGTGCCCAGCGAGAAGACGTCTGCCTCCGCGCCGGACGCCTCGCCCTCGATGATCTCCGGCGCCATGTGCGCGGGGGATCCGACCAGCGCGCCGGTCAGGGTCATCTTCTCGTCGCGATCGAGGATCTTCGCGATCCCGAAGTCCATCAGCTTGAGCACCCCGTCCTGCCGGACCATCACGTTCTCGGGCTTCAAGTCCCGGTGGAGGATCCCGCTGTCGTGCGCGTGCGACAGCGCCGAGGAGATCTCGTGCACCACCATCGCCGCCACCTCCGGGGGCTGCAGCGAGTCGTCGGCGATGAACTGCCGCAGCGTGTGCCCGCGGATGTACTCGGTGACGATGAAGGCCTCGGTCGCCGACTCGCCCGCGTAGTCGAACACCTCGAGGATGTTCGGGTGGTGCAGCCGCGCCACCGCCTTGGCCTCGCGCTCCAGCCGCTTGCGAGACTCCACCTTGTTGGCCAGGTGCGGGTGCAGCACCTTCACCGCCACCTCACGATCGAGCGCCGTGTCGAGGCCCTTGTAGACCACGCTCATCCCGCCCTGGCCCAACTGCTCCAGGATCCGGTAGCGGCCGATCTGGCGCCCGACGAGTGACAACTTCAATCTCCCAAGCAAATGGCCATGGCCGTCATCGGTGTCGGTGCGACACCGGAGCCTATGACGCGAACGCCACGGTTCACCAGCCCGTCGTGACACGTGCGTCAGATGGACCGCTACAGGTATGACTTGGGTGGTCAGGGCCTGCGGCGGGAGGAGATCCGCCCGAGGAGGTGCTCGAGGACCTGCTCGCGGCTGACGGACCGGCGCGGCGCCTCGCTGGCCTGGGCCAGTTGGAAGAGCTCGGCAAGGCGCTCCTTCACCAGCTCGAGCTGAGGCTTGTCGGAGAGCAGCCGGCGGTAGAGCGCGATGGCGCCGGCGAAGTCACCGCGAGCGGCCCTCGCTTCGGCTTCGTGCATGGGCGAGGCGAAGACGCCGGAAGGCTCACTGGAGATCGGCGCGCGGGCAGTGAGATCCTGCGGAGACACGTTGGCTTCGAGCTGCGCGAGGCGGGCCGCGAGCCCTGGATCGTCGGGGAAGGCAGCGGCCAGCGCGCGCAGCTCGTCCAGGGCCGCGGCCAGCTCTCCGCGCTTGAGCGCGCGCTCGGCTCTCGACTCGTGGGCCTGGCGTTCCAAAGGAGACATGGGCGTGGCGACCGACTCTTAAACCAAACGGCCAGCCGCGGGCAGGCGCTCGTCGTGGCATAACCGGCGGCAGTGTCGCCGCTGGTCCTCCTCGCCGTGGTGGGTGCGCTCGACCTGGTGGGGCCGCCCCTGCGCCAGGACGGCTACCAGCTGCGCCCGCCGCGCCAGTTCCGCATGGCGCGCATGGATCTGTACCACGGCACCCGGGTGGCCACGGTGACGCGCAACACCCAGGCGGCCCGCTACCTCTCCGCGGCGCTGATGGACGGGGACGGCGAGGACGCGGCGACGATGATGATCTCCATCGTCGAAGAGCCGCTCACCCTGGGGCCTTCCTCGCGCGACGAGGCGTCCACCGCGGTGCTGCGCCACTTCCGCGACGAGCTGGAGCTGCCCTTCGTGCTGGAGCGCGCCGACGTGAGGACCGGCGCTTCAGCGCGGGTGGAGGTGCTGGGCAGCGTACGGGAAGGCAGCCAGCTTCGGCGGATCCTGGTGGCCGCGTGGCCGGGGGAGGTGCGGCACGTGGTGGTGCTCTTCTCGGTGCCCTCGGGGCGCTGGGAGCCGCTCAAGGCCGCGCTCGACGAGTCCCTGGAGAGCGTCAGGCCGGACATCGCGAGCGGCCCGTCGCGCTCGTGGCGCTGGGCCTTCGCCACCTTCATCCTCGCGCTGCTGGCCCTGTCCATCGGCCTGTGGCGCCGTCGCCAGCAGCGGCTGAGGTGACTACTTCTCGTCCTTCTCCACGGTCACGCTGGTGACGCCGAGCTCCTGGGTGCCGCGGAGGATCTTGATCTCCCACCTGCCCGGCTTGGTCAACGAGTAGCCGCGCCAGGTGCGGGTGCGGGCCAGCCCCTGAATGGTGACGTCCACCGTGCTGCGCACCTGCCCCTCGTGGAGGTACTGGATGGAGACGTCTTCGTACTTGCCGTCCCTGGGGCAGAACCACAGCGTCCAGGCGAAGACGGTGGTGCCCTTCTTCACCGGGCCGGTGACGGGCTCGATGCAGGTGTTGGCGGTAGGGCTGCCCTTGGTGTTGTCCACCTTCATGCAGGGGGTGAGCTCGAGCAGCGCCGGGCCGCGATCCTTCCCGTTCTCCTGGTAGTCCATCACCCGCTTGATCTCGTCGGCGGGCGGCGGTGGCGCGGGTGGGGCACCGGGCGCGGCGGGGGCGGCTCCCTGGGCCAGAGTGAGCGACGACACGACGGCAGCGCACGACAGCGCGAGGCGAAGCGACTTCATTTCAGTGAGTCCCCCTGTTGGGCCAGAACGTCGCCCGGGAGAATGCCTCAGGTGGGCAGGGGAGCAATGGATTTCAGGCAGGGCGGATGCTAGGGGGCGCGAGCCCTCATGCCGCACGAGAACGCGCACCTCCGGAACTTCTCGATCATCGCGCACATCGATCACGGGAAGTCCACGCTGGCCGATCGGCTGCTCGAGAAGACCGGGACCGTCACCGAACGCCAGAAGCAGGCCCAGTTCCTCGACAACATGGAGCTGGAGCGCGAGCGCGGCATCACCATCAAGGCCCAGACGGTGCGCATGAAGTACAAGGCGCAGGACGGGAAGGACTACGTCCTCAACCTGATCGACACGCCCGGGCACGTGGACTTCGCCTACGAGGTGAGCCGATCCCTGGCCGCCTGCGAAGGCGCCCTGCTGGTGGTGGACGCCACCCAGGGCGTGGAGGCCCAGACGCTGGCCAACGTGTACATGGCCATCGAGCACAACCTCGAGATCATCCCGGTGATCAACAAGATCGACCTCCCGTCGGCCGACGTGGAGCGCACCCGCGCCGAGATCGAGGACGTGATCGGCCTGGACGCGTCGGTCGCCGTGCCGGTGTCCGCCAAGGAAGGCGTCAACATCGACCAGCTCCTCGAGGCGATCGTCAAGGTCGTCCCGCCTCCGAAGGGCAGCCAGGCGGAGCCCTTGAAGGCCCTGGTCTTCGACAGCTGGTACGACAACTACCGCGGCGTGGTGATGCTGATCCGCGTGCTGGAAGGCAGCATCGCCCTCAAGCAGAAGATCAAGCTCTGGTCGAACAACAAGGAGTTCGAGGTCCAGGAGCTCGGCGTGATCGCGCCCTTCGCCACGCCGGTGAAGCAGCTCATCGCCGGCGAGGTGGGGATCCTGGTCGCCAACGTCAAGGAGCTGGCCGACGCCAAGGTGGGCGACACCGTCACCCTGGCCGCGCGCCCCACCACCGCGCCCTTCCCCGGCTTCAAGGAAGTCAAGCCGATGGTCTTCTCGGGCGTCTTCCCGGTGGACGCGGCGGACTACGACAACCTGCGCGACGCGCTGGTGAAGCTGCGGCTCAACGACTCGGCCTTCACCTACGAGCCGGAGACGTCAGGCGCGCTGGGCTTCGGCTTTCGCTGCGGCTACCTGGGCCTGCTGCACATGGAGATCGTCCAGGAGCGCCTCGAGCGCGAGTACAACCTGAACCTGATCACCACCGCGCCGTCGGTCGTCTACAAGGTCTTCCCCCACGGGAAGGAGCCGTTCTTCATCGACAACCCGGCCAAGCTGCCGCCGGTGCAGAACATCGATCACCTCGAAGAGCCGTTCCTGACCTGCCACATCCACGTGCCCAACGATCACCTGGGCGCGATCCTGAAGCTGTGCCAGGAGCGGCGCGGTATTCAGAAGGCGATCGACTACCTGGGCACCAGCGGCACGCGGGTGCGCGTCACCTATGAAATGCCGCTGGCCGAAGTGGTGTTCGACTTCTTCGACAAGATGAAGAGCGTCAGCCGCGGGTATGCGTCGATGGACTACGAGATGGCCGGGTTCCGCACCAGCGACCTGGTGAAGCTGGACATCTTGATCAACGGCGACCCGGTGGACGCGCTGTCGATCATCGTCCACAAGGAGAACGCGTACCACCGCGGCCTCGAGGTCTGCCAGAAGCTCAAGGAAGTGATCCCCAAGCAGATGTTCGAGGTGGCGATCCAGGCGGCGATCGGCTCGCGGGTGATCGCCCGCACCACCGTGTCGGCCATGCGCAAGAACGTGCTCGCCAAGTGCTACGGCGGCGACATCAGCCGCAAGCGCAAGCTGCTCGAGAAGCAGAAGGAAGGGAAGAAGCGGATGAAGGCGGTGGGCAACGTGGAGATCCCCCAGGAGGCCTTCCTCGCGGTCCTGAAGAGCGAGAACTGAAGGCCCGCCCATGGCCGAGACCACCGCCGAGAAGCCGTCCGCCGAGCCAACCTCGTTGGCGCGGGTGGTGCGCGCCAGGCTGACGCCCGGGGAAGTGAAGGCGCTGGACAAGTGGCGCTGGCACGATCGCCTGGTCAGCCTGTGGGCGCCGGTGACGGTGCTGGCGCTGATCTTCTTCGTCTACCTGGCGATCGTCGAGTCGGTGGTCTGCACCTACCTGTGGCTGCAGCCGGTGATGCAGGCGGTAGGGCTGATCTGCTTCTTCTGGTGGGCCGCGCTGGTGGTGGCCCGCTACACGCTGCGGAAGTGGGACGCGGCGCGCAAGGCCCGCTACCAGGCCGAAGAGGTGCTGGCCCACGTCGAGAGCGCCACCGACAAGCACAAGGCCGAGCTCAAGGACAAGGCCTTCGAGGAGCTCAGCGGCTCCTGCGCCGACCTGGTGAAGGCGTTTCCTTCCCCGGGCGCGCAGATCGCCGAGGCCACCAAGAAGCTGGAGGCCGTCGCCGACCGGCACTTGTCCCGCTTCCGGAAGGGCGGCTTCCTCGACTTCACCGGCGGCTTCACCCGCGCCTTGCTGATCGCGCTCGCCTTCCGCGCGGTGCTGGTCGAGCCGTTCAAGATCCCCTCGGGCTCGATGATCCCCACCCTGGAGATCGGCGATCAGATCTTCGTCAACAAGTTCATCTACGGGGTGCGCCTGCCCTTCACCAACTACGTGCCCTTCGTGCTGATCCGCCCGCCGAAGCGCGGCGACGTGATCGTCTTCAACAACCCGGTGCAGCCCGAGGTGGACTACATCAAGCGGGTGGTGGGCGTGCCCGGCGACAAGCTGGAGTTCACCGACGACGCAGTGCTGCTCAACGGCGTGGCCCTGGAGAAGAAGCTCGAGACGCCCACCTACAAGTTCTGGGATCAACCGCGGGTCAATGAGCCGCTCTTCTTTGACGGGATCAAGCGCTGGTTCATCGACGACTGGACCCAGACCCGGGAGACGCTCTACCGCGAGACGCTGGACGGCCAGCCCCACTACATCCTCGAGGAACCGGAGCACCGCCGGGCCACGCTGGCTGGGATGCGCGAGCGCTTGATCGTCGTGCCCGAAGGCTCGGTCTTCGTGATGGGCGACAACCGCAACCACAGCCTCGACGGGCGCTTTGGACTGGGCGGGCCGCAGAACAAGCCGGAGTTCGTCCCGTACGGGAACATCAAGGGCAAGGCCACGGTGATCTGGCTGTCGCTCGCCCGGGGCGGCTTCTTGAGCTCCCTCTTCGGCGGCACCGGCATCACGTACAGCCGCTTCTTCAAGCCCGTCACCCTGTGCGGCAGCGAGCCGCCGAAGACCGAGTAGCGCCTCAAACGAGTGAGGCTTGACCCTCGTGTTGGGGGCGGGTACTGCCCTCGCCATGATCCTCCGGCCGAAACCCAGAGGTGCCGTCAACCCGGTCTCGGTGATCATCATCCTCGCGCTGATCGGCCTGGGCTGGTGGCTCTACACCTTCCTGCCCGTCTACTGGGACAACCTGTCGGTGCGTGAGGCCGCGGGCGCGGCGGCGATCGACTGGCTCAAGGGCGAAGAGTCCGTCAAGGCCACCGTGATGCGCCGGCTGAACATGGCGACGCCCGAAGGAGTCGTCGGCTGGCACTTCGCGACCGACGAGGAAGGCAACGAGACCAAGGTCCCCGGGCTCGGAGTGGCGGAAGAGGACATCACCGTCAACTGGGACGAGGCCAGCCGCACGGTGACCATCCGCATCAGCTACGACCGGGTCGTGGAGATGAAGCCCCTCGACAAGCGCAGGACCGTCCACTTCGAGGTCGAAAAGAAGACGAAGCTCCAGTAGGTGACGATCTCGTGGCTTCAGTGAAAGCGGCCCTGCTCGCGTTGGCTGACGGTGCGACCTTCGAGGGCCGCACCTTCGGGGCCGTGGACGAGGTGGTGGGCGAGGTGGTCTTCAACACCTCCATGTTCGGCTACCAGGAGATCCTCACCGATCCCTCCTACGTCGGGCAGATCGTCACCATGGCCTACCCCCACATAGGGAACGTCGGCGCCAACGCGCAGGACGAGGAGTCGGCCCGGCCCCACGCCGTCGGAATGGTGGTCCGCGAGTACTCGGCGCCCTCCAGCTGGCGCGCTGCTGAGTCGCTCGACGCGTACCTCGCCCGCTGGAAGATCGCCGGCCTCGAAGGACTCGACACCCGCCGCCTGGTCCGGCACCTGCGCACCCACGGCGCCCAGATGGGCGTGCTGTCCACCAGCCGGAGCGCGAGGGCGCTGGTGGACAAGGCGCGGGCCGCGCCGGGCATGGAAGGGCGCGATCTCGCCACCGGGATCTCCACCCGGGCGGTGTACGAGTGGTCGAAGCCGACCCCCAACGTGCTGGGCGGAGCCGCACCACCTCCCGTCGCCCCGCGCTTCCACGTGGTGGCCGTCGACTATGGCCTGAAGAAGGCCATGCTGCAGTTCCTGGTCGACGTCGGCTGCCGCGTCACGGTCGTGCCCGCCTGGGCCACCGCCGAAGAGATCCTCGCGAAGCGGCCTGACGGCGTGTTCCTCACCAACGGCCCGGGCGACCCCGCGGCGGTGAAGGGCGCCGACGTCACTGTCGCGGCACTCCTGGGCAAGGTGCCCGTCTTCGGGATCTGCCTGGGCCACCAGATCCTCGCCCGCGCGCTGGGAGGGAAGACCTGGAAGATGAAGTTCGGCCACCGCGGCGCCAACCAACCGGTGAAGGATTTCTCCACCGGGAAGGTAGAGATCACCGCGCAGAACCACGGCTTCGCGGTGGACGCGAAGAGCCTCGAAGGCAAGGCGATCGTCACCCACCTCAACTTGAACGATCAGACCGTCGAAGGCCTGGCCGTGCCCGACGCCCGCGCCTTCAGCGTGCAGTACCACCCCGAGGCCTCGCCGGGCCCGCACGACGCCCGCTACCTCTTTGGCCGCTTCGCCCGGCTGATGGGCGGAGAGCCGCTGCCCCGATGACTCCCGCTCAACGCGCCCCCTGGACCTTCCTGGAGGAGCTGATCACCTGGGCCACCCCCGAGGCCCACAAGGCGGATCTGCTGGAGGCGAAGAAGGGCTTCTTCGCGCGAACGGGCGAGGTCTTCGACGACGATCGGCAGCTCGAGCAGCGCATGGCGGCCTTCCTCGAGCACTACGTGTGCGATCGCCCGGCGCCGCACCTCGGCCGCACGCCTGCGCGCGCCCGCTACGAAGAGGCGCTCCGGCAGGAGACCCCCGAGCGCGCCGCCGCCTTCCGCCCCTTCTCCGAGACGGTGCACGGCCTGTTCGAGGTGCGCCGCATGGGGCAGAGCGAGGTGCGCCTGAAAGGCCTCTTCTCCGGCATCGACTTCGACGTGGCCGAGCGCCGCCAGCTGGTGGGCCTGGCGGTGGGCGACGTGCTGGAGTGCCGCCTCATCCCCTTCGCCGGGCTGCTCCACTTCTCGTCCACCTGGTGCTTTCACCCCCACGAGGCCGCCGGGTTGATCCGCGCGGAGGCCAGGCGCCGCCTCGAGCTCTCCGACAAGGCCAGCGAGACCGAGCTGGCCCAGGAGTGCGCCCAGCGGAGCCTCAAGGTGGAGCGCTACCGGCAGATCGCCGTGGAGAAGATCTACGAGTTCAGCGGCCGGGTCGGCTGATGGCCCCTTCAGCGCCCGTCGAGCAGCTCGAGGAAGTCGCGCAGCCGCTCCAGCTCATCGTCGGGCATCTCGTCGAACTCCAGCGCGAAGCCCTGCGCCATCACCGTCACGTGATCGACCGAGCCGTGGCGCAGGTCGCGCCGCGAAGTGCCGTAGCGGGCCACCTTCGCGTGCGCCATCCAGGGATCCCCGCCGGGCAACGGCAGGCCCAGGGTGGCACCGTCTCCCACCTGCAGATCCTCCAGGCCCGCCGACTCCTCGACGAAGGCCCCGCCTTCGGAGATCTCCAGCACCCGCGCCTTCGCCGGCGCCCCCGCGTCCGTCTCCAACTGGGCGTACAACTCGCAGCGATAGCGGACCGGCCGGGGATTCCTCACGGTGGCGATTCTGACCACACTGGAAGCGCCTCCGCAGCACCGTGGTGTGCGCGCGTGTCGGCAACTCCCCACCTTGACGCCCTTCTTCGCCGCTCCTTAGCATTTTGGCCGAAGTGAACGCGCCATTCCGGGGGGAGCGCAGGGACGTCGGCTTGCGTCGTTCGGAGGGCAGAGGTGTCTGAGAATCGGAAACACTCACGAGTGATGTCACGCCTCCGGTGTTGGTGCGAAGGTGACAACATCACCGTGTACGCGCGGATCGGGAACTTGAGCGAAGGCGGCCTGTTCCTGAGGACCAGCACGCCCTTGGAGCGCGGAGCCCGCGCGGTGCTGCGCTTCGGGGTGGAGCAGCCGGTGGAGGCGGTGGCGCGCGTCGTCTGGTCGCGGGTGGAAGGGCAGGGCGGGCCGCCTGGCATGGGGCTCGAGTTCGAAACCGTCGACGACCAGGTCCAAGACGCGATACGTCGCCTGATCGACATGGAGAAGCAGCACAAGCTGATCTCCAACTAGACTCGCCCACCGCCGCACCACCAAGGGGCCAAGCGCTTGCGCATCGCGATCATCTCGGACATCCACAGCAACATCGAAGCGCTCTCGGAGGTGATGCGGGTCGTCGACAAGTCGCGCGTCGATCGCATCGTCTGCCTGGGAGACGTGGTGGGCTACGGCGCCTCGCCAAACCCCTGCTGCGAACTGGTCCGCACCAACGCCGAGGTGACGCTGCTTGGCAACCACGACGCCGCGGTGGCCGGCCGCATGGACTACTCGTTCTATTACGACGCCGCCCGGCACGCGCTGGACTGGTCCGCGGGGATCATCGCCGAAGAGAACCTGGCCTGGCTGCGCAGCCTCCCCTACGCCTACCGGATCGGCGACGTCGGCTTCTGCCACGGCTCGCCCATCGATCCCCGCGCCTACGAGTACATCTTCGCGCTCGAGCAGGCCCGCGAGCTGACGCCCTTCACCGACGACCTGCCGGAGGTCACCTTCATCGGCCACAGCCACCTGTGCAAGGCGTTCGCGATCGGCAACGCGGAGGTGAACGACGTGGTGGCCCAGAAGTTCGGGGTGCGGAAGGGCTACCGGTACATCATCTCGGTCGGCTCGGTGGGCCAGCCGCGCGACTACGACAACCGGGCCTGCTTCGTGATCCACGACACCGAGGCGCGCACGGTCGAGTACTTGCGGGTGGAGTACGACATCCAGACCTCCGCGCAGAAGATCTTCGACGCCGATCTGGCGCTCAACTTCGGCAAGCGGCTTTTCCTGGGCGTCTAGGTGGGCGTGCCGAAAAGCTTGCTCCCGGGGGCGGGTCGGCGCGACAGTCCGGGCATGCGTCGAGTCGCGCTCCTGATCGCTTTGGCTCTGCTGGCCTCCGGGTGCCGGAAGAAGTCCGCTCCGGAGTTCTACGATCTCGAGTCGTCCTACTCGGTGATGGTCGCGAGGGACGGCGACGACGCCTACGGCACCGCAGAGATGGACCGGGTGTTGGCCGCCCTCCAGGCGATCCCTCCGGACACGCTCGAGGGGCCGAAGGCGGCGGCGCTGGTGACCACCATTCAGGCCGAGCGCAACCGCATCGCCCAGGAGGTGGCCGAGCGCGAGAAGGCCCTGGCCGCCGTCGATCGCCCACCCGATCCGATGCCGCCCGGACCGAGCCTCTTCCCTCCACCCCCGAAGGACGAGGCCGATGGTGGAGAGGTGGACGCGGGGCTCAGGAAGCCCTGGGGCGGGATGACGATCGCCGAGTTCCAGCAGCTCTACGGCGCGTGCTTCGTCGCCGGACCGAAGAAGACGCTGCCCGGCCAGGGTGAAGGCACCTCCTTCGTGGTGAAGGACGAGCCGAAGTGCAGGGCTGCCTTCGGCGTCACCGATCGCTCCGTCGACAGCTTCTACGTCTTCGTCAAGGACGGACTGGTCGCCCAGACCAACGAGCGCAAGCCCGTGGAGGCGCCGCCGGAGAAGAAGAAGCCCGAGCCCCCGCCGGTGGAGGATGCGGGCCAGTACCTGTTCATCCCCGGTGCGCCGCTGCCGGAGCACCTGCGCCCCGCCCCGGTGAATCCCGAGTCCTCCGGCAACTAGGCGAAGGCGCTCTGGCGGCGGCCAAGTTGAAGCGAAATGCGTGACGAAACCTTCATGACGTTGATGCGGCTGTTGCCCAGGTCCGCGCTCTCCACCGTGGTGGGCCTGGCCACCCGCGCGCCGGCGCCCGCCCGCGTCCACCAGGCCGCCATACGCTTCTTCGTGAAGCGCTACCGCGTCGACCTGCACGAGGCCGAGGGCTCGATCGAGGACTACCCCACCTTCGCCCAGTTCTTTACCCGGCGCCTCAAGCCCGGGCTGCGCGCCATCGACGAGGGTCGGGACGTGGTGATCAGCCCGGTGGACGCCCACGTCTCCCAGGCGGGCGCGGTGGAGGGCGGCCAGTGCCTGCAGGCCAAGGGCCTCAGCTTCCCCATCGACAAGCTGCTGGGCGACGCGCGCCGCGCCCTGGACTTCGAAGGGGGCGCCTTCGCCACCCTGTACCTCTCGCCGCGCGACTACCACCGCTTCCACGCGCCGCTGAAGGGGGAGATCACCGGCTTCACCTACCTCCCCGGCGAGCTCTGGCCGGTCAACGGCGCCTCGGTGCGCACCAAGGACGCGCTGTTCGCGATCAACGAGCGGCTGGTGACGTACCTGGACACCCCGGCCGGGAAGCTGGCCTACGTGGCGGTGGGCGCTACCTGCGTGGCGCGCATCCACGCCGCCTACGACTCGATCATCACCCACACCGGCGGGGCGGCCAGGCAGCACACCTACCCGCGGCCGATCGCCATCGACAAGGGCGGGGAGCTCGGCATGTTCGAGATGGGCTCGACGGTGATCCTCCTCTTCCAGAAGGGCCGGGTGCGGTGGGACGCGTCGCTGACGCCGGACGCGCCCGTGCGCCTGGGCCAGCGGATCGGAGCCTTCCATTGAGCCAGAAGTTCGCCGGGGTGAAGGGGATGAACGATCTGCTGCCCCCGCAGATCGCCACCTGGCAGCGAGTGGAGGCGACCGCCCGAGCGCTCTTTGCCTGCTACGGCTACCAGGAGATCCGCACGCCGATCGTCGAGGACACCGCGCTGTTCGTGCGCAGCGTGGGCGAGGTCACCGACATCGTGAAGAAGGAGATGTACACCTTCGACGACAAGGGCGGCCGCTCCATCACCCTGCGGCCCGAGGGCACCGCGCCCGCCGCGCGCGCCTACATCGAGCACGGGATCGCCAACACCGAGCCGGTGTCGCGCTGGTTCTACCTGGGCCCCATGTTCCGCTACGAGCGGATGAAGACGGGCCGCTACCGGCAGTTCTACCAACTGGGCGCGGAGGCCTACGGCAGCGGCGATGCCTCGATGGACGTGGAGGTGATCGCCCTCGCCTGGGAGTTCTTCCGGCGGCTGGGCGTACCCGACGTGGTGCTGCACCTGAACAGCCTGGGCGACGGCAGCGCGCGGCCAGCCTACGTGGAGGCCCTGAAGGCGCACTTCGCGCCCCTGACGGCGTCCATGAGCGAGGACGCGAAGCAGACCTTCGAGCGCAACCCGATGCGGCTGCTCGACTCGAAGGAAGAGGGGCTGGCCGATCCGATCGCCAAGGCCCCGGCGATCCTCGACTTCCTCGACGAGGCGTCCCGGAAGCACTTCGAGGAGGTGCAGCGGCTCCTGGCGAAGCTGTCCATCCCGTGGACGCTCGATCGCCGCCTGGTGCGCGGTCTCGACTACTACACCCGCACCACCTTCGAGTTCATCTACCAGCCGAAGTCAGGGGACAGCGCGCTGAGCACGGCGGGGACAGTGTGCGGCGGCGGGCGCTACGATGGGCTGGTGCACGAGCTGGGTGGACCCGAGAAACCGGCGGTCGGCTTCGCGATGGGCCTCGATCGGCTGGTGATGCTGCTGGAGGCGGGGAACGCCGCCCAGGTGGCCGGGCCGACGCTCTTCATCGGCACCTTCGACGGGCCTCTGCGCGAGGACGCGGTGGCAAGGGTGATGCGGCTGCGCAACGCCGGGTACCACGTGGACTTCGATCCCCGCGGCGGGAAGCTGAAGCGGCAGATCGAGCGCGCCGCCAAGGTGGGCGCCCGGTACTTCACTACCTGGGGGGAGAAGGAAGTCCAGGCGGGGAAGCTGGAGTTCAAGGCCCTGGCCCTGCCGGACGATCACCCGCAGAAGACCACCACCGTCGAGCTGGCCGGCCTGGAGGCCTGGCTGGCCCTGAATGCGCCCCCCGGGAAGGCGTCCTGACCCGCGCCGCCTCGATCTCTGGAGCCCACATGTTCCGACACGTCGCCCTGCTCGCCCTCATCGCGCTCCCCGCCCTGGCGGAGGATCTGGCCGAGGTGGACAAGCTCGCGCCCAGCTTCCGGCTGCCGCCCTACAACGGGAAGGTGGTGGGGGACGGCTTCGTCGGCCTGGACAAGTACGTGGGCCCGGACGCGAGCGACAAGAAGACGAAGGCGGTGCTGGTGTCCTTCATGGCCAGCTTCTGCGCGCCCTGCAAGAAGGAGCTGCCGGTGCTGCAGGCGCTGCACGAGAAGCACAAGGACGCCGGCCTGCGGATCCTGGCCGTCTCCATCGACACCGAGGTGGAAGGCCAGAAGAAGATCGACGAGCTGATCGCCGAGAACAAGATCACCTTCCCGGTGCTCAAGGATCGCTTCAACATCGTCGCGCGCCGCTGGCTGGGCACGAAGAGCCCCTTGCCGTCCCTCTTCGTGGTGCGGCCGGACGGGACGATCGCGTCGGTGCACCGCGGCTACAGCCAGGACGGCGCGGCGCTGCTCAGCAAGGAAGTCGAGGCGGCGCTCAAGCTGGCGAAGTGATGCCGGCGGAAGGTCCGGCGCTCGTCGTCATCGCGGGCCCCACGGCGTCGGGGAAGACGCGGCTGTCGATCGAGGTCGCGCGGCGGGTGGGCGGAGAGATCGTCAACGCCGACTCCCAGCAGGTGTACCGCCACTTCGACGTGGGCACCGCCAAGCCTTCTCGGGAGGAGCTGGCGGCCGTCCCCCACCACCTGATCTCCTGCGTCGACCCGCTGGAGGACTTCTCGGCGGCGCGCTTCCAGCGGCTGGCGGACGAGGCGTTGGGCGACCTCCACCGGCGGGGGAAGCGGGCGGTGGTGGTGGGTGGCACGGGCCTCTATCTGCGGGTGCTGCTGCACGGGGTGGTGGCGGCCCCGGGGCGCGACGAAGGCCTGCGCGCGGCGCTCGAGGCGCTGGGGGATCGCGAGGGCAACCCAGCGCTCCACGCGAGGTTGACCCAGGTGGATCCGGTGACGGCGGCGCGGCTCCCGGTGGCGGATCGGGTGCGGATCATCCGCGCCCTGGAGATCCACGCGCTCACCGGGCAGAGCGCCAGCGTCCACCGGCAGGCCCACGCTTTCGGGGGTGATCGTTACCCGTACACGCTGTGGGTGCTCGATCCCGATCGCGAGGCGCTGTACGCGGCGATCAACGCACGGGCGCGCGCGATGTTCGACGGCGGGCTGCTCGAGGAGGTGAAGGCCCTGGTGGAGCGCGGCTTTGCGGGCGCGGCACCAATGAAGGCGGTGGGCTACGCGCAGGCGCTGGACTGCCTGGAGGGGCGGCTGACGCGCGAGGAGGCGATCGGGAAGACGGCCCAGGCCACCCGGCACTACGCCAAGCGGCAGTGGACCTGGTTCAAGAAGGAGCCAGGCGCCCGCTTCGTGAGGCCGCCGTACGACGAGGTGCTGCGGGCTACCTGAAGCGCGGCCGGCGGCCCTGGAAGAACTGCGGCTGTGGCATGGGGGGCTGCTCCAGGCCCAGTTGCCACCACATCGGCTCCCAGGCCTTCATCTTGAGCCGCTTGTCGTTCTGCACCGCGGTCAGGGCCGTCTTGAGCTTCTCGTCGGAAGGGTTGGCCTCCACGGCGCGGGCCAGCACCCTGAGCGCCTTGTCGCTCTCTCTGTTCTGCAGGAGGCACCACGCGTACGCCGCCCACATCAGCCCTTCCTTCTTCCCGTGCTTCACCGCGTCCTCGAAGGACTTCTCCATGCCGCCGAAGTCCTTCTTCTGGAAGAGGATCGCCGCCTGCATCGCGCGGGCGAAGTAGTTGCGGGGCCCGGTCTTGAGGAACGAGGTCATCGCGCCCTCGTAGTCCTTGAAGAGGTACTTGATCATGCCGATCTGCCCGTGCACCTCGCCCTCCAGCAGGAACTGCCAGCGCCCGAGGGGCAGCGCGGCCTCGAGCAGCTTGACGGCCTTGTCAGCCTTCACCTGCTGCTCCTTCTTGTTGGAAGGGTTCATCGTCGACAGCTCGGCCTGGACCTGCTGCATCACCGCCTGCAGCTTCACGAAGCTCCGCCGGCCGAGGACGACGTACAGGCCGACGAAGATCAGCGTGCCGGGGAGGATCCCCGCCAGCAGGTGGAAGCCCAGGAGCTTGATGACCACGGCCACCACCACGCCGGCGGCCAGGCTGAGCAGCAGGTTGATCATGGGCGCGCGTGTACACCTCAGAGGGGAGATCTGCTAGAGCCGCACGCCGTCGCAGTGACGAAACAGCCAGGCCCTCTGGCGGAATTGGTAGACGCAGCGGACTCAAAATCCGCCGACCCTTAAAGTCGTCCCGGTTCGAGTCCGGGGTGGGCCACTGGGAAGCAGGTTCGCGAGCGTTTGCTACGCTGGCTGCCTCGCGTGGCGACCGTTCCCCTCCAGCCCATCCCCGAGTCGACGCAAGGGCACGTGGACCGCGTGCTGGGCGCACTGCTGGGGGACTACCGCGTCCAGGAGAAGGCCGGGGAGGGCCGCTGGGGGACGCTCTACCGGGGCGCGCACGCGCGCAGTGGTCAGCCGGTGACGATCCAGGTGCTCCGCAGCGAGCTGACCGGCCATGACGAAGAGGTGAAGGCGGCCAACTCCATCCGCTGCGCGGAGATCGCCACCGTCCTCGGTTTCGGGAACGTGCCCGATGGCCGGCGCTACCGGATCTTCGCGCGGCTGGACGGCGAGTCGCTGGCGCAGGTGCTGGAACGGGGGGGGAAGCTCCCGGCGGAGGAGACGGCGCAGCTCCTCGCGCGGATCGCGAAGGTGCTGGAGGCCGCCCACGCCTGGGGCATCGCGCACGGCTGCCTGGGGCCGTCCAGCGTCTTCGTGGTGGGCGACGGGGTGAAGGTGATCGACTTCGGGCTGTCGACGCAGCCGGCCAGGCCCGACGGAGATCTCAAGGCGCTGGGGGCGCTGGGCTTCGCGTTGCTCACCGGCCAGGAGCTCGACGACAAGGCGCCGCCTCCGCTGGGGCAGGGCATTCCGGAGCTGCTCGATCGGCTGCTGCGCGAGCTGTGGGAGAAGCGCCTCGAGGACGCCACGGGGGCGCGGAGGGAGCTCGAAGGCCTCAAGGGACAGCTGGGCGAGGCTGCCTCGTCCGTGGGCGAAAAGCCCCTGCGCGCGACGGATCTGATCGCAGGGCCTCCGGCTCCGGTGTCCCAGCCTCCGAAGCGCCGCCGCTGGGCCTTCGTCGTCACGCTGGGAGTGGTGCTCGTCGGAGGCGGTGGACTGGGAGCCTGGTGGTGGCTGGGGCAGGCGGAGCCGGTGAACGCCGAGAACGACGACAACTACGACTTCGAGGCCGCGGCCGAGGAAGAGGCAGAAGCGGCGGAGGAGGCGTCAGCGGATCCCCCCAGCGCGGTCCAACCGGGGACTCCGGAGACGAGCCCCAGCAGGCCCAGGCCGATCATCAGGCGGTCGAAGCCCGCCCGCTCCGTCCCGAGCGCGAAGGCGCTGGGCGACGAGATCGCGCGGCTGGAGGCGAAGTTCCGCAAGCAGGCCCGCCCCGGCGAGGACGTCAACCAGGCGCTGTTCATGCTCAACAAGCAGCGGCTGCAGCTCGCCGGCGATCCCAGCGTGGAGGATCGGCGCGACGTCGCGAAGAAGCTCGCCGGGTGGAGGCGCAGCTACCTCGGGCACTGAAGGGGTGGCGCAGGTGTGCCTCGTCGGCGGTGCCCTGACGTTCCGCGCCTCGGGTGCGCGTGCGCGGTGCCAGGTGGGCAGCCTCTCGCGCAGTCCTGGTGGGGCCCAGCCTGGGCCTGGGCGGCGCCGGCCCTCGTCACGGTGGCCGCCGAGCTCCCGGTGACGATCTTCCTCGGCCGCCACGGCTTCATGGAGCCCTACGTGTCGGCGGGGACCCTCCTGGTGTCGGGCCTCGGCGCGCCCGCCTTCGCCGGCTCCTTCGGCTACCGCCTGGGCGTCAGCTTCTGATGGGTGCCAGGACATGGCCGGCCGTGGTAGCGCACTGCCGGCCGTGTCTACCGCTGCGCCTCCCTCTGCAGTCGTCGGCCTCGCCTCGCGCAAGGCCGCCACCGCCGCGCTCGAGGCGCACGTCGCCGTGCTGAAGGGGACACCGCTGCGCAAGGCGATCTCCGAGGCGCTGGCGGAGGGCGGCAACCTGGGCGGCAAGGAGCGGCGCTTCGTCGCCTTCGCCGCGCGGGAGCTGTCGCGGCACCTGCGCCGCCTCGATCTCTCCGCCAAGGCCCGGGGCTACACGGCCGCCCGCCTGCACCTGCCCGAGGATCAGGCGCTCTTGCGCTACGCCCTCTGGCGGAAGGAGCTCACCTTCGCCGTCGCGGACCGCGTGATGGTCGAGCTCAAGCTGCCCGGGCCGATCCGCCCTCGCAGCCTCCCCGACGCGGTGCTGGAGGAGGAGCTGGCCCGTGACGTGACTCTGGACTTCGGCGCCACGCCGCTCGACCAGGCCGCCAACCGGCACAGCTTCCCCACCTGGCTCGCGGAGGCGATCGCCGCGGTGGCGCCCCCCAACGAGCTGGAGGCCGTGCTCGCGGCGCTCAACCGCGAACCGACGCTGACCTTCCGGGTCCGTCCGCCCGGCACGCGGGACGAGCTGCTCGCGGCGCTCCGCGCGAAGGACTTCGAGGTGAAGGCCTGCGAAGAAGATCCCGACGCCCTCCGCGCCACCACCGAGAGCCGCGCCATCTTCGAGTCGCGCTGGATGAAGGAGGGCCGGCTGCAGGTGATGGACCTGGGCAGCCAGAAGCTCGCCGCCTTCTGCCGGGCTCAAGCCGGGATGACGGTGGTGGACTACTGCGCGGGCGCGGGCGGCAAGACGCTGGTGCTGGCGGACGCCGTCGGGCCACGGGGCCGCGTCTACGCGTGGGACTCGAACGCCGGCCGGCTGAAGGAAGCCAGGCGCAGGGTGGGGGAGGCGAAGCTCACCTGGGTCAGCTTCCCGAAGGAGCCACGCCTCGATCTCGCGGAGCTCGTGCTGGTGGACGCGCCGTGCAGCGGCTCCGGCACCCTGGGCCGCGAGCCGGATCAGAAGTGGAAGCTGACCGCGAAGAAGGTGGCGGAGCTCGCGAAGACCCAGGGCGAGATCCTCGCCACCATCGCCCCGAAGCTCAAGGCCGGCGCGGTGCTCGTCTACGGCACCTGCTCGGTGCTGCGCGAAGAGGACGAGGCGGTGGTGGAGCGCTTCCTCGCGTCCCATGCGGACTTCCGCCTGGACGAGTCCTTGCGCGTCTGGCCGCACCAGCTCGAGGGCGGTGGCTTCTTCGGAGCCAGGCTGCTCAAGGCCTGATACCCTCCCGCCACTTTTCCCGCGTTCGAAGGAGGCGTCCTTGGACCCCAAGCAGACCGAGGTGGTGAAGCAGATCCAGGCGGCGTGGGAAGAGGCCCAGGCCCAGTTGGCGGTGCTGCGCGAGCAGGTGGAGCTCGCCACCAACATGGCCCAGGCCAAGGTGCAGACGAACATGAACCAGCGCGAGCTGGATCGCGCCTACCGCGATCTCGGTGAGGCGGTGTGGGCCGAGGTCAGCAAGGGCAAGCTGCAGCTCCCGTCCAACCTCTCTCAGGTGAAGAAGTCCCTCGAGAACGTCACCAACAAGATCCGCGCGCAGAACGCGTCCATCAACGATCTGCTGGCTGAAGGGGCCGATCTCGCCAAACGCCTTCAGGAAAAGATGGCGGGCGCGTCGAAAGCCGTGGCGTCATCACAGAAAAAGCGGTAAGTCGCCGCGCGCGTTGCGGCCCCACCCGTAAACGCGCGACATCACGGGGCTATAGCTCAGCTGGGAGAGCGCCTGAATGGCATTCAGGAGGTCAGCGGTTCGATCCCGCTTAGCTCCACAGGGAACCTGAAAACGAAAGCGCTCCCGGGTGTGACTCGGGAGCGCTTCGTCGTCTCAGGGTTTCCTCTTCGGCCCTACTTACCCTGGATGCCGATCAGCTCGACCTCGAAGACCAGCACGGCGCCGCCGGGGATCTTCGGAGGCGCGCCGCGATCGCCGTACGCGATGTCAGACGGGCAGATCAGCTTGGCCTTGCCGCCCACCTTCATCTTCGCCACGCCCTCGGTCCAGCACTTGATCACCCCGTTGAGCGGGAACTCGGCGGGCGTGCCGCGCTTGTAGGACGAGTCGAACTCTTCGCCGGTGGTGAGCGTGCCCTTGTAGTGCACCTTCACCGTGTCGGTGGGCGCGGGCTGAGCGCCGGTGCCGGCCTTGGTCTCGAAGTACACCAGGCCCGACGGCTGCTTCTGCGCGCCCTTCTCCTTCTCGGCCTTGGCCAGGAAGTCCTTCGCCTTGCCCTTCTCCTTCTCCGCCACCTTCTTGGTGTGCTCCTCGATGCGCGCGCGCATGAAGGCGTCCACCTTGGGCCCGTACTCATCCTGATTCACCGTAGACGGCTTGCCGGTGGCGGCGTCCTTGAAGCCCTTCATCACCTCGGCCACCTCGGCGTCGGACAGCCCGGCGGCCGTGACGGGGCGGGCGATCAGCGTGCCCAGCACGTACAGCGTCTTGTTCAGCTCCGCGCCGGTGGGCATGGGGGGCGGCTTGGCGGTGGGGGCGGGGAGCGGCTTGGCGGTGGGGGCGTCGGGCGCGGGGGGCGGGCCGGCGAAGGCCAGCGCCGAGGTGAGGAGGCCGAGAGCGATGACGAAGCGGGACATGTCGTTTCCTTGTGAGGTTGTGGGACTTCAGGAGTCCAGGACGGTCAGCCCTTGAAGACGTTCATCACGTCCTTGAGCAGCTTCACCGACTCGGCGTGCGGGCGCTGGAAGGCGTTGCGACCCATGATCGAGCCGAAGCCGCCGCCGTCGCGGATTCCCTTGATCTCCTCCAAGAGTGTGGCCGTCTCCTTCGCCTCGCCCCCGGAGAAGATCACGATCCGCTTGCCGTTGAAGGCACTCTGCACCACGTGGCGCACGCGGTCGGCCATCGTCTTGGTGGGGATGTTGTACTTCTCGAACACCTTCTTGGCCTCGGCCTGCTCGATGAAGTCCTTGGGCGGCTTCACCTTGATCACGTGCGCGCCGAGCTGCGCGGAGATCTGCGCCGCGTAGGCCACCACGTCGATCGCCGTCTCGCCGTCCTTGGACAGCGCGCCGCGCGGGTAGGCCCACAGCACCGTGGGCAGGCCCGCCGCCTTCGCCTCGGCGATCAGATCCCGCAGATCCTGGTACTGCTGGTTGCGCGCGCCGGAGCCCGGGTAGATCGTGTAGCCGATCGCCACGCAGCCCAGGCGCACCGCGTCCTTTACGGTGGAGGTGAGCGCCGAGATCGGCTGGTCCACCTTGGCCAGCGTGTCGGAGTTGTTCACCTTGAGGATGAGCGGGATCTCTCCGCAGAACTTGCCGGCGACGGCCTCGAGGAAGCCCAGCGGGGCGGCGTAGGCGTTGCAACCGGAGTCGATGGCCAACTGCGCGTGGTAGTCGGGATCATACCCGGCGGGGTTGGGCTGGAAGCTGCGGGCCGGGCCGTGCTCGAAGCCCTGGTCCACCGGGAGGATCACGAACTTCCCCGTGCCGGCCAGCGTGCCGGTGTTCATCATCCGGGCGAGGTTGGTGAGGACGCCCGGCGACTCCGACGGGTACCAGGAGAGGATCTGCTTGACGCGATCGGTGTACGCCATGGCAACGCTCCTTGCGGTTGGGTCTCGCGGGAGCGTCTAGCGCATTCACTTCGCCGCTTCAGCGAATTTCACGGGGAAGGTGCCCAGCGGGTTGCCGCCCACGCGAATGAGCACCTGGAACTGGCCGGGGCCGCGCACCCCGGTGGGCTCCCAGTCCACGGTCCACTCCGTCTCCGGGCCGCTGCGGAAGTACAGCTCGCCCGACGCCTCCATCACCGTGTCGCCGCGGAAGTCCAGCACCACCACCTCGATCCGCGCGCTCTTCTTCGCCGGGTTCTTCACCCGCACCACGGTGGAGAACTTCTCCGTCATGTTGTTGGTGAGCGTCACCTGCTCGAAGGGCGTGGAAGGCTTCGCGCCGTCCGCCATGCGGATGAAGGCCTTGCCGTGCACCACGCGCACCACCGAGTAGCCCTCTTCGACGGGGCTCGACTTGGTGGTGGGGACCGTCTCCGGAGGGGGCTTGTTCTTCTCCAGCTTGGTGTCGGTGGGCAGCTTGCCGAAGTCCATCGGGCCCAGATCCAGCTTGGGGGCGGACTCCTTCTTGGTGCCCTTGAGGGTGGGCGGCTTCTTTGGCTCCTCCGCAAAGGCGAGGCACGTGCACACCAGGGTCGCCAGCAGGATCGCGCGGTTCATTGCCATTGAAACGACCATAGCCAAAAGACCTTCATTTCGACGACTCGGTGCGGCAAATTGGCCCGCAAGCGTGCGGGTCTCCATCACGTCGATCCTCGTCGTAGCGAGCGCGGCGGCCGCCGAGCCGTTGACGCTTGCCCAGTTGATCGAGCGGGCGCGGGCGAACGATCACCGGGTGAAGGAAGCGCAGGCGCAGCTCAAGGTCTTCCAGGCGAAGTACAACGAGGCGAAGTGGGCGTGGTTTCCCCGGATCGACTCGTACCTCGCCTTCGCGGGGCCCACGCCGGAAGCGAAGAATGACGGGCTGGGCGGGGCGCCGACGACCAAGGCGTCTCTGATGTACGACCTGGACTTCGGTCCGCCGGGCGTGACGACGCGGGCGGGCGCCGACGGGGTGATGCCGATCTTCACCTTCGGCAAGCTGGACGCGCTGGAGGAGGCCGGGAAGAAGGGCGTGGAGGCGGGCCAGGCGCTGCAGACGCGGGCCGAGGACGAGGCGGAGCTGCAGGTGTCGCAGGCCTTCTACGGGTACTGCCTGGCGGCGTCGGGCAAGCGGGTGATCGCCGACACGCTGACCCGGCTGGACGACGCGCGGAAGACGCTCGAGCGGCTGCGCAAGGAGGAGTCGGAGCAGGTCACGCAGATGGACGTGTACAAGATCGACTACTACCGGAACCTGGTCCAGGCGCAGCTGACCGCGGCGGACAGCGGCTCGACGTTCGCGCTCTCGGCGATCCGGCTGCTGATCGCCGCGAAGCCGGGGGAAGAGCTCCAGATCGTCGAGGAGGAGCTCAAGGCGCAGGAAGGGACGCTTCCTCCGGTGGAGACGTACCTGGCGACGGCGGAGCAGCTCCGGCCGGAGCTGAAGGCGATCGGGGCGGGGATCGCGGCGCGGGAGCAGGAGGTGCTGATCCGCGAGCGGATGTTCTACCCGGACTTGGGCATCGCCGGCTTCTTCCGCTGGGCGTGGACGACCAACGCGACCAGGCAGTACTCGCCGTTCGCGTACGATCCGTACAACGACCTGTCGGCGGGGCTGCTCCTGGTGGCGCGGTACCAGTGGGACTTCCCGCAGAAGAGCGCGCAGTTGGCCCAGGCCCGGGCGGAGCTGCAGAAGATGCAGCACCAGCGGGATCTGCTCGCCTCGGCGGTGAGGATGGAGATCGAGAAGGCGTGGAGCGACACGAAGGCGGGGATGGATCGCAGCGCGAAGCTGGCCCTGGCGGAGAAGGAGGCGCGGCGGTGGGCGACGGCGGCCTTCACGGCGTTCGACATCGGCACGGGGGACACGCGCGAGCTGGTGGATGCGTTCACCGCCTACGCGCAGTCGTCGTTGCAGCACGCGCAGGCGGACTACGACACGAAGATCGGGATGCGCTCGTTGGCGCGGGCGGTGGGGGCGAAGGTGGAGCTGTTGCCACCCTCGGAGCCGAAGACCCCGGCCGCGCCGCTGCAACCGCGATAGCCCCCTCTCCCCCAGCGGGGGAGAGGATCAGGGAGAGGGGAAGTCACCCATGAGGCGGTGGTTCCTGGCGCTGACGCTCCTCTTTGCGGCCTGCCCGCTTCGGGTCACGCTCACTGCTGCCGAAATCGAGCGCGAGCTCTCCAGGTCCTTCCCCGTGACGCGCGAGTACAGCGTCCTCTCGGTGGAGCTCTCGAACCCGAAGGTCGTCCTCAAGCCCGGCAGCGATCGCATCGGGCTCAAGCTGGACGCGACGGCGGGCGTGGCGATCCTCAAAGCGCGCGGCACGGTCTCCGTAGAAGGCCGTCTCCGCTACGAAGCCGAGCCGCGGCTCTTCTACCTCGACGATCCGCAGGTGGTGGCGCTGCAGCTCCCCGGGCTACCGGAGACGCAGCAGCAGCAGGTGCTGGACACGATCAACGTGGCGGTGCGGGCGGCGCTGCCGACGGTGCCGATCCACCGGCTGGAGCAGGGCAACGGGAAGTACTTCCTCCGCGCGGTGAAAGTGGAGGACGGGCGCGTCATCGCCGAGCTGGGGCTGTAGCGCTTCAGTGACGCACCGCGCCGTGCTTGAGTCCGCGGCGACATGACTCTCCCGTTGATCGCCCACAAGTTCGGCGGCAGCAGCGTGGCCACGGCCGAGCGGCTGGCCCGCGTCGCAGACATTCTCCTCGAGCGGCGCGAGCGCCAGGTGGTGGTCGTCTCGGCGCTGCAGGGCGTGACGGACGCGCTCATCACCCTCGTGAAGCGGGCGGCGGCGAGGGATGAAGGCTGGGAGGGGGCGGCGGCGTCCCTGGCGGAGCGCCATCGCGACACCGCGAAGGCGCTGCTGGGCGACCAGGCCGGGCCGATGCAGCAGCGGCTCACCGAGGAGTTCAAGGCGCTGCACGAGCTCCTCCACGCGCAGGCGCTGGTGGGCGCGGTGTCGCCGGACCTCATGGAGCTCGTGTCCGGCCTGGGGGAGGTGTGGTCCTCGCTGATGCTGGACGCGTGCCTGCGCGCGAGAGGTGCGCCCAGTCGCTGGCTGGACGCGCGCGACGTGCTGGTGGTGGAGAAGGGCGAGCTGGGCGCGATGGTGGACTGGGAGGCGAGCGGCGCGAAGTTGAAGGCTTTCGTTCCCGACCCGGGAGACCGCGTCGTCATCACCGGCTTCATCGCGCGCACGCGGGACGGGCGGATCACCACGCTGGGGCGCAACGGCAGCGACTACTCTGGGGCCATCTTCGCGGCGCTCTTCAACGCGGCCGAGGTGCACATCTGGACCGACGTGGACGGCGTGCTGTCGGCGGATCCGCGGCTGGTGCCCGAGGCGGTGCTGATCAACCGGCTGTCCTACTCCGAGGCGTGCGAGCTGGCGTACTTCGGGGCGAAGGTGATCCACCCGCAGACGATGGCGCCGGCCTTCGAGCGGAACATTCCCATCATCACCCGGTCCACCTTCAACCCCACGCACCCGGGCACGCGGATTTCTGCGGAGCGCGATCTCGACCAGCCGGTGAAGGGTGTCACCACCTTCTCGGGCCTGGCGATCCTCAACATCGAAGGGGCGGGGATGATCGGCGTGCCGGGCACGGCGGAGCGCGCGTTCGAGGCGCTCAAGGAGGCGGGGATCTCGGTGGTGATGATCTCCCAGGGGAGCTCGGAGCACTCCATCTGCTGCGTGATCCAGGAGCGGGACGGGCACGGGGCGGAGCGGGCGGTGCGCGAGGCCTTCGCGCGCGAGCTGGCGGCGGGGATGATCGAGGCCGTCACCGTGACGCCCGGCGTGGCGGCGCTGGCGGTGGTGGGCGACGGCATGGCGGGGACCCCGGGTGTGGCGGCGCGCTTGTTCTCGGCGCTGGCGCGCGCGGGCGTGAACGTGAAGGTGATCGCCCAGGGCTCGAGCGAGCGGAACATCTCGGTGGCGATCGACGCGGTGAACGCGCGCAAGGGGCTGCGGGCGGTGCACTCGGCGTTCTACCTGTCGGCGCAGACGCTCTCGGTCGGGATCATCGGCCCGGGGAACGTGGGGAAGGCGCTGCTCGCGCAGATCGCGGCCTCACGCGAGCGGCTGCTCACCAAGAGCAACGTGGATCTCCGCGTCCGGGCGATCACCGGCAGATCGAAGATGGCGCTGGGCGATACGCAACTGGAGCTGAGCGACCCGCGCGCGCTGCTGGAGCAAGGCGTGGCGACCGATCTCGACTCCTTCGCCGCGCACGTGCAGGCGGATCACCTGCCCCACGCGATCATCATCGACTGCTCGGCGGAGGACTCGGTGGCGGCGCGCTACGAGGGCTGGCTGGCGAAGGGCATTCACGTGGTGACGCCGAACAAGCACGCGGGCTCGGGGCCGTGGGCGCGGTACGCGGCGCTCAAGGCGCAGCCGCGGGCGCGCTTCCTCTACGAGTCGACGGTGGGGGCTGGGCTGCCGATCATCACCACCCTGCGGGATCTGATCGACACCGGGGACGAGGTGCTCTCGGTGGAAGGCATCTTCTCCGGCACCCTGGCCTACCTGTTCAACCGCTTCGACGGCAGCGAGCGCTTCTCGGCGCTGGTCCGGCAGGCGAAGGAGCTGGGCTACACCGAGCCGGATCCACGGGACGATCTCTCGGGGCGAGACGTGGCGCGGAAGCTGGTGATCCTCGCGCGGGAGAACGGCTGGCAGACGAAGCTGGAGGACATCGAGCTGGAGAGCCTGGTGCCGGTGGCGCTGCGCGACGTGCCGGTAGACGCCTTCCTGTCCCGTCTCGAAGAGCTGGACGGCCCGATGCAGGCGCGCCTGGAGTCGGCGAAGAAGGAGGGGCGGGTGCTGCGCTACGTGGCGAAGCTGGAGCAGGGCGGGGTGTCGAAGGTCGGCCTCTCGTCGCTGCCCGGAGATCACGCGTTCGCGCACATCCGGCTGACGGACAACGTGGTGCAGTTCACGACGAAGCGGTACCGCACCAATCCACTGGTCGTGCAGGGCCCGGGCGCGGGACCGGAAGTCACGGCCGCTGGCGTCTTCGCGGATCTGTTGCGCATCGCGACGGGCCTCGGAGCGCGCCTGTGAGTCATGTGAAGGACGGAGCTGCGGGCATTGCCTCCCTCTCCCGCATCGGGGGAGAGGGGAAGATCCCGACGAAGGCGATCGCGGTGGCGCCGCCGTCGATCGGCAACGTGGCCGTGGGCTTCGACGTCCTGGGGCACAGCGTTCAAGGCGCGGGGGATCGGGTCACGGTGAGACGCACGACGGACGGGCGCGTCACGATCAAAGCGATCCGCGGAATCGCCGAACAACTCCCGCTCGACGCGGAATCCAACACCGCCGGTCGCGCGCTGCTCGGCCTGCTTCCCCACGCCCCACCGAGGACGGGCTTCGAAGTCGAGCTCGACAAAGGGATCGCGCTCGGGTCCGGCATGGGAGGCAGCGCGGCCTCGGCGGTCGCGGCAGTCGTTGCGGCCAACGCGCTGCTCCCCCGTCCTGTCGGCCTCTCGACGCTCTACGAGTTGTCGATGGAAGGTGAAGCAGCGGCGAGCGGCAGCAAACACGGGGACAACGTGGGGCCGATGCTTCTGGGCGGCCTGGTGATCGCGCCGGCGAAGGGGGCGCCGGTGCGCGTACCGGTGCCTGACTGGCTGCACGTCGCGTTGGTGCACCCGCACGTGGTGTTGGAGACGCGCCGGTCCCGCGCGGCGCTCAAGGGTGCCTACGAGCTGCACGACTTCGTGGTGCAGAGCGAAGGCCTGGCCCTGCTGATGGCTGGTTGTTTCACGAGCGACGCGCTCCTCATCCGCCGTGGTTTCCGCGATGTGCTCGTGGAGCCGCGACGTGCGCCGCTGATCCCCCAGTTCGCGAAGGTGAAGCAGGCGGCGCTGGACTGCGGAGCCCTGGGCTCGAGCATCTCGGGAGGCGGGCCGAGCGTGTTCGCCTGGTTCGAGGATCGGACCACCACGGAGCGCGCGGCAAGGGAGATGACGTTGGCCTTCAAGGAGGCGGGGATCGAGTCGGACAGCCTGGTATCGCCGGTGGCGGGGCCCAAGGCGGAGGTGATCTCGTGCGATGCGTGAGCACGCGAGGGGGTGACGAGCGCTCGTTGACGGAGGCGATCGCGGCGGGGCTGGCGAGGGACGGCGGGCTCTTCATGCCGGCGATGCCGCTGCCACGGGCCGCGGGGCGCCCTGCAGGCGCGGCGCTCGCGGCGACGGCGCAGTGGCTCCTGGGGCCGTACTTCGAAGGCGAGGTGTTGGAGTCGAAGCTGGGGGCCCTCTGCGAGGCGGCGTTCACCTTCGACGCGCCGGTCCGGTGGTTGCCGTCGCCGGCGGATCGTCTCGACGGCCTGCTGGAGCTCTTCCACGGCCCCACGGCGGCCTTCAAAGACTTCGGCGCCCGCTTCCTCGCCGAGACTCTTTCCCGCTCCCCCTGGGGAGAGGGGCAGAGAGAGGGGCGGACAGTCCTGGTCGCGACGTCTGGCGACACGGGCGCCGCCGTCGCGGCGGCCTTCCACCGGCGCCCAGGTTTCCGGGTGATCATCCTCTACCCGGATGGGCGCGTCTCCACCCGCCAGGCACACCAGCTCGGCGCCTTCGGCGACAACGTCCGCACCTTCCGAGTGTCCGGCACGTTCGACGACTGCCAGCGCCTCGCGAAGGAGGCCTTTGCGGACGACGTGCTGCGAAACACTCTGCACCTCACCTCGGCGAACAGCATCAGCCTGGGGCGGCTCCTTCCGCAGATGGCGTACTACGCGCACGCCTCGCTGCGGCTGGCGGACGAGAAGAAGTCATCGGTCTCCTTCGTGATTCCCACGGGCAACCTGGGGAACGCCTTCGCGTGCCTGATGGCGCGCGCGATGGGGCTGCCGATCGATCGAGTCGTCCTCGCGACGAACGCGAACAGAGTCCTCCCGGACTTCCTGCGGAGCGGGCAGTACACGCCGGCGGCGTCGATCGCGACGTTGGCGAACGCGATGGACGTAGGAGCGCCGTCCAACCTGGAGCGGCTGCGCGCGATGTTCGCGAACGCGGCGAGCGCGGTCGACGCCGACTGGGTGGACGACGAGACGATCCGCGCGACGATCCGTCGCACCTGGAGCGAAGCAGGGGTGGCGTTGTGTCCCCACACGGCGTGCGGGGTGGAGGTGCTGCGTCGCGTGCGGGCGCAGGGCGGGAAGGGGACCTGGCTGGCCGCCGCCACCGCGCACCCGGCGAAGTTCGACAGCATCGTGGAGCCGCTGATCGGCCAGAAGGTGGAAGTCCCACCGGCGCTGGCGGAGTTGCTCAGGCGGCCCAGCCGTGCGGAGCCGCTCGAGCCCACCCTCGACGCCCTGCGCTCGGCGCTGGCGCGACCGTAGTAATTTGTAACACGGAGGCGGATAGGCACAGCTGCGGCATACCAGTAGTGCCATTGACGCTGACAATCCACAAAAGTGACGTGACGCGCCAACAAGCCGGGGAGGGCGGACCATGCACCAGCGTCGAGGCGCGGAGTGGGGTTGTCTCGCAGTGGTCCTGTTGGCGAACTGCTCAAAGGGGCCAGAGGAGGACCCGCCGAAACAGGCTCTCGCGTGGCGGTCGTCAAGTGAGGCGCAAGGGCTTCGAGCCGGCGGAGCCGTCGGGACCGATTGCACGGCGGGCGGCGAACGCTCCTGTCATACGGGCGTGTGTGCCCACGTTCTCGCCGAGTACGACCGAGGATACTTCTGCAGCGCCGCCTGCCAGAGCGACAAGCACTGTCCTCTGGACTGGACGTGCCGTCCGATGCTGCCGGGGCGCGACGATCTGGGCATCTGCTTTCCCCCACCGGGTTGGACGGCACGTGAGTTGGATTTGCAGGCGGTCTTCAGGCCGGTAGCTCGTCCATGGCGCATCGTTGACGATCCGGGTCTTTCGGCGTCCCCTGACGGAGGCGCTCGTGGTGGTTCTTTTTCGGAACTGGTTGACGGGGGCCTCCAATGAAGCCGGCACACGTACTTCTTGTGGGATTCGCGGCCTCGTCGATCGCGCTGGCGGATGGCGTCACCACCCGCCGGTGGAGCAGGCTTCCGAAGATCGACAAGTGCAGCCCTCACTATGCTGGCGATCCCGTTCTGATTTCTGGTCCGTGGCCAACCTCCGTCAGCCAGACTGAAGACGCAAGAATCTCACTGCCCCGGAGCGACTTTCGGTTCACCCGGACCTTTGTCGCCGACCAGTTTGCTTTGGGGCAGGTCACGCCAACGGCCTTGCCGCCGGAGTGCCGGGAATCAGTGCTGCCGAGTGGGGAGTGGGCATTTGCTCGCCCCAACTGGGTTCACAGCCTGATGAGCCGGGTCGACACGCGATGCTCGACGTACACCCGGGTCTTCACGACCGAGGTCGAGACTCGCTTCTTCGGTCCGGTCCCGTCGGTCAGCCCCGGAAGCAGCGCCTGGGTTCCGAGGATCGCCGAAGCCCTTTCCGAGCCTTCGAGGCTTCTCGTGAAGAAGGACGCCTCCGGCAACCTCAGCTTCGTCTGGTACCACGAGGACGGCCGAACTTTCACCTTCCACCCGCGCGTAGCCAGTGGGACCTACTACCTCACGAGCGAAACCGATGCCCAGGGCCGCAAGTCGTACGACGTCAACAGTTGGGGTGTCGGGTTGGCTCAGGGAGCCACCACCTGTTGTGTGAGCTGACGAAGCGAAGGGCCCGTTCGTGCCGGAGCGGCGCCGAGGACGCGGTCGAGGAGCAGCCAGCGGCTCTCGGCGTTGCG
>JADLDB010000041.1 GCA_020846875.1 Myxococcales bacterium
GGGCGTCACCGGCGTCGCCACATATCACCGGCACCAGTACTCTTCTCACCCGCGCATCGGCGAGCGCCTTGAAGGTCACCTCGGGCCCAATCCCCGAGGGGTCACCCAGCGAGATGCCCACCCGCGGCAGCGCCATATGTCCTGCCTTAGCGCAGACCGACATGTGCGCCTCACGGATTTGTGAGGAGTCCGGCGCTGTACCTCTTCGGAAGGAGGCGAGGTGCGCGTGGCCCCGCGCTTGCTGAAGGCGGAGACGTCATGATCGACCGGTCCGACGAGACGAGCCAGCCGCCGCCGCGGGACTCGACGTGGACGCGGCTCAAGGCGCTGTTGGGCGTGCTGTTCGGCGACTGACCTTGACGCGTCAGTCGCGGCACTCGGCCGGGGGAATGCCGCGCTCCAGCACCCAGCGCGCCCCGCCGTCGAGGGTGACGGCACAGGACAACCCGTACGAGTGAAACGTGTGGGGCACGCAGAGCGCGCAGCGCTTGCCGGCGGGACTGCAGGGCTGGGCCTCGGCCGCGTCCGCGCAGTCAGCGGGGGGAGGCGGGCAGCCCGCGTCGTACAGGTCGATGGGGCAGGGGGCCGTGGTGCAGCCGGCGAGGAGCAGGAGGAAGACGCAGGCTCGCAAGGCTTCTTCCCCTCTCCCGGGTCCTCGTCCCCCATTGGGGGCGAGGGGAATTGACTCAAAGCTTCACGTCCACCAGCGCGCTGGCCCGCAGCTCGTGCACGTACTGCTCGGTGTACTTCTCGAGCTGCCCCCGGAGCATCTTCTCGCGCAGTTGGTCCTTCACCTCGTCGAGCGGCGGCGCGGCGAGCGCCTTCTTCTCCTCCACGTAGATGACGTGCCAGCCGAACTTGGTGCGCACCGGATCCGCCACCTGGCCGATGGGCGTGTTGAAGGCCACCCGCTCGAACTCCCCCACCATCACCCCGCGGCGGAAGAAGCCGAGGTCACCGCCATCGGCCGCGGACGGGCCTTCCGACTTCTTCTTGGCCAGCTCGGCGAAGTCGATGCCCGGCTTCTTCGCCTCGGCGGCCAGCCCCACCGCCTTCACCCGCGCCGCCTCCACCTGCTCCGGGGTGGCCTTGGGGCTCACCTGCACCAGGATGTGGCGGGCGTGCACCTCGAACTCCTGGGCCTCGTCGTGCGCCCACTTGGCGTACTCCGCCTTCAGGTCCTCGTCGCTGATCTTCACCTTGCTGCGCACCTTCAGGTTCACCAGCTTCATCCGCGCCAGGTGCCTGCGCATGAAGGTCCGGTAGGTGGACATGGTGTACCCCTCCTGCGCCAGCAGCTGCTCGAACTGCTCGGTGGTGATGTTGTTCTGCTTCTTCACGTCCTCCACCCCGAGGTCGATTTCGGAGTCGGCGACCTCGATGTTCAGCTCGCGGATCTGCGCCTCCATCAGCTTCTCGCCGATGAGCATGTCCAGCGCGCGCTTGAGCAACTGGTCCCGCGCCTCGGCGCGCTTCTCCGCCGGCTCGCTGCGCAGCTTGGCCAGTTCGGGCGCGGCGCGGGCCTCCACCTCGGACAGGGTGACGATGTCGCTGTTCACCACCGCCGCCACGCGGTCCACCAGCTCGGCGTGGGCCGTCGCCGCCGCGAAGAGGCTGATCAACCCGAGCAGTCGTCTCATGGTGGCGGGGCCTTAGCACGCAGCCGCGCGGGGCGGACAGGCGCTGTTAACGAAGGTGGGGGGTGCGGCATCCTCTCGGGGAGCAGATGGCGCTGACCGCGGGCATCGAGCGCAAGAGCCAGGGCGACGAGCGCCCGGGCAGCCCTGCGCGCGCGCTGTGGCGCCCGTGGGTGGCCGCGGCGCGGCAGGGAGATCGCCAGGCCTTCACGAAGCTGCACGGCCACTTCGGCCGCCTGGTGCACGCCGTCGTCATCACCCGCGTCGGGCCGTCCGACGCGAAGGACCTGGTCCAGGACGTGTTCCTCACCATGTGGCAGAAGCTCGGAACCCTCGAAGACGACCAGGCCTTCCCCGCGTGGCTGCTCTCGCTGGCCCGCACCCGGGCCGCCCGCGCGCTGCGGGACCACCAGCCGATGGACCCACTGGACGAGGAGCCGGGGCTGGCCGCGCCGGACCGCACGTCTTCGCCCGACGCGAAGAAGGTGCTCAAGGCGCTGCAGGCGCTGCCCGAGACGTACGCGGAGACGCTGGCCATGCGCCTGGTGGAAGGGATGAGCGGCCCCGAAATCGCCGAGCGCACCGGCCTCACCCCCGGCAGCGTGCGCGTCAACCTGCACCGCGGGATGAAGCTGCTACGCGAGAAGCTGGGCCTGCCGCCCGCCGAGGAGGGCCCCGGCGATGAGTGACTACCTCTTCGACAAGCAGGGGAAGGACCCGGAGGTGGAGAAGCTGGAGGACGCGCTCGGCCCCTACGGGTACGACGGCGAGGCGCCCGAGCTGCCGGAGCCGAAGCGCCGCGACGAGCCGGTGGTGTCGCTGCCCGCCCGCGCCCGCCGCGACCGCGAGGACGCGCCCTACCGCCCGCCGCTGATGCCCGGCTTCCGCTGGCCGCTGGCCGCCGCCGTGGCCCTGGGAATCATCGCCGCCGGCTTGAGCTGGTCCGCCATCAAGAAGCGCGAGGCCGACGTGCGCAAGGGGTGGAACCTGGTGCCGGTGGCGGTGGCGTCGGTGGACCTCTCCGAAGGCACCGTGGTCACCATGGAGATGGTGAGCCAGCGCAGCGTGCCGGAGCAGTTCGTCACCTCGTCGGTGGTGCAGCCCGACTCCGCCTCGTACATCGTCAACCAGAAGGTGATGATGCCGGTGGCCGCGGGAGACCCGCTGTTGTGGAGCCAGTTCGAGACCACCCGCGCGTCCGAGCGGCTGTCCAGGAAGGTGCAGCGGCGCACCCGGGCGCTGGCGGTGGAGGTGAAGGGCACCACCTCGGTGGGTGGTTGGGTGCGCCCGAACGATCACGTCGATGTGATCGGCACCTTCAAGGACCCTCAGACTGGCGAGCAGGTGGCGGTGACGCTGATGCAGAACGCGGTGGTGCTGGCCACCGGGAAGATCACCGGCACCACCAACATCAACCTCATCCCCGAAGGCCAGCGCGACTACAACCACCTGTCCCTGCTGCTGCTCCCGGAAGAGGCGGAGATGGTGGTGCTGGCGCAGGAATTGGGCGCCCTCACCTTCACGCTACGCAACGAAGACGACATCGACGTGCTGGCCGAGCGGGGGCGGGCCACCATCAACACGATCTTGTCCGGCGAGCGAACGAAGGTGCTGCAGCAGAAGCGCTTCAACACCATCCAGGTGATTCGCGGCGCTGCCAGCCCCGCACCGGAGCAGCAGTAAGCCGCAGCAACCCTGATGGGCGTCAAGGCACGCCCCTCGAGGGGCCCGGTAGGGCGGCTCCTGGTGCCGGCGCGGCCGGGTGGCCGCTTCAACTTCCTCGGCGTGAACCTGCGGCACTCCGGTGTGTGGCTCAGCGATGGGGCGCGCGTGGAGCGCTGGCTGATCAGCCCCGCCCAACATCGGCTCCACCACGCCCCGGAGCCGGCGGACCGGGAACAAACTGGGTACCGTCGCGCCTAAGACGTCGCCGCGCTCGAAGCGGAGCTCTGGTCCGTCACGCGGGACAGCTCCCCCCCCGGCAGCCCTGAAGTTCCGCTGAGTTCGAACGGCATGACAATCGCTCAGAGGCGGGGCTCCACCCTCGCTCACGGAGCCCGAACATGGCTGGCCCTGTCTCGAACTCGCGCGTTTCCTCCAACCGGACCGACGAGCCGGCAGCCGCCGGCACCACTTCCGCCGCCGCAGCGCCTCCTCCCCCGCCTCGCACCGAGTCGAGCTCGCTCGAGCAGTACTCGGGAACGGCGCCCCACGACGCGCCGGTCGAGACCGCTTCCGCTGGGTCGCAGTCGGGGCAGCAGCTCGCGGCCGAGCACCAGCAGGTCATCGCCGATCGCGCTGCGGTTCGCGACGCCCTCGCCGGCCCGCTCGCGCGCATCGCGAAGGACGAGCCGAACGGCCCGAAGCTCAACTCGAGCAACAGCCCCGGCACTGGTCAGCTCGTCAACGCGCTCAACAGCGACAAGGTGATGGGCGCGCTCTCGCGATTGCCCAAGCACCTCGCGGAAGACATCGTGCTCGCTGACGTACGCAAGGCGTGGCCCAACATGTCGCCCGAGGAGGCCTCCGCCACGACGAAGCGCATCGTCGGCTACGTCAACGAGCACCTGCTCTCGCAGACCGCCTTCGCGATGCGCGACCAGGGCGTGCGCATGATGCAGAACACGGCCGAGTCGCTGGGGAAGCTCGCCGAGAACCCCACGCGTCTTCGCGACCTCGGCCAGGCCATCGCGAGCCTCGAGAACGGCACCGCGGAGCAGCGCGAGGTCGCCGCGAACCTGCGCGCGAGCCTCGGCCTCGGTGAGAAGGGCGAGGTGCGGCTCGATGACGTCGGCGCGATGAGCGCGCGGATCGCGGCGCGCTCGAAGCTCATCAAGGAGCAGGCGAAGGACCTGCGAAACAAGGCCAGCATCGACCTGGTGTTCCGCACGCTCAACAGGCTGGACCTCGGTGACGCGATGCGCGAGGCCCGCCACATCAAGCCGGGAAGCTGGGCGGACCAGGCGATCAAGAACGTGAAGCTCGAGGGCGAGAACAGTCAGAAGACGATCGACTACCTCGAGATCGCCCTCGACCTGGTCGAGATCATCGCCGCGCCCGAGGTCAAAGGCGGCGCGCTCGCGGTGAAGCTCCTGGAGGCCGGCTACAACGCCACGAAGGCCGCGGCGACGCATTCCGAGGGCGAGGAGCACGTCGCGTTCGCGGGTGCCGCGGAGGCCTCGGGCGTCATGCGCGAGGGCAGCACCCGCGCCGCCGAGGCGAACGCGCGTATGAAGACCGCGATGGCGGTCGCGGAGATCGTCCTCGGCGAGGTGGCGGGTCGCCTTGGCGGCAAGCTCCTTCACCCGATCGGCGAGAAGCTGGGGCAGACGGTCGTCCTCGCCACCGCAAAGACGGCCGAGCACCTCCTCGAGACGCGCGCGCACGGCTCGGCGGGCTTCAACGCGCTCGAGCGCGCCGGCATCGCCGCGGCGGCCGACATCATGGGGCAGCGGCCGTCCTTCGTGACGGCGTTCGCGAAGGTGCTCGACAGCTCGAAGCTCAGCCCCGAGGAGCAGGTGAAGGCGCTCGTCGCCTTCTACGCGGCGCACGGCACCGAACTGGAACGCCTCGGGCCCGACGAGGCGGCGAACCTGCTCGCGAAGTCGCTGCCGCGCTGACCTCGGCCCTGCTACGCGGGGTGCCATGCCGAAGCACGACTTTCGTCGAAGAGCTCACCTGGCGGCGCAGGTTGCACGACTCGATCTCCGGAACGGGCAAGCTGCTCCACTGCGTCGGGTTGAAGAGGCACGGCATCGGCTCGCCGGTCGAGACGTTGACGAGCACGCACCGCGGTGGGCGCGTCATGGCCGAGGAGAGCCGCACTCCCCATCAAAGCGATCCGTGATGTTCCGGAGGGACTGCGTGTCGTTACAGGCCGCATCCCTTCCGGTGGATCTCAAGCGCGCGCCGATCGGGGCGAAGCGCGGCGGCCCGCGGAACTCGGATGCGTCGCCCCGCGAATCGGCTGTCGTATTCGGTACCTGCGAGTTCAGCCCCAACGATGACGCTGAGCCTCTTCGAATCGATCGTCATCAGGCCAGCGTCGAACAGGGTGTGCAGGTCCGCGCGAAGAAGCAGTCCGTTTGAAACGTGATTTGTCCGCACTCCTCGGTAGCCGACGATATGCGCGGCCTCCAGCGCCTGCTCGACCGGACAGCCGGATATCGCGCATCGGCCGTCGTACGCGCTCATCAACGCGGCCCGAAACTGCGGCTGGCCGCGACGCTCTACAAGAAGACGCATCGTGCGATGCCGGGCGTCCTCGGCTGAATCCGCATCGAACTTGCCGGCCTCTTCGGCTTCGTGCGCGAGCGCGTCGACAGAAGACCGGTCCGCGCCAGCACGGCTCCGGGTCAACAGCGCGAGCAGCTCCGCAGCAGCCCGCCCGTCGAACGACCAGAGGGTGGCCTTCTGGCCCCAGCCGGGCTTTGACCCAGAATGCGCCCTGCGGTGCAGGTTCGCCACGGCTGCGCCAAAGACTGGCTCTCTAGACCAGAGGTCTGAAACCCGCCGGTCGACCAGGAAATCGAGCTCTGTTGCGAATGGGGCGGTGGGTGCCTGCCCTAATACCGCGCGTTGGATCGTCGCCTTCGCGAATACGCCCGCACTCGGGCCCACCCACTTCGGCGTTGCGTAGAAGAACAGGAGGTCGCCCTTCTTGGGCACCCGGATGTGCCACGGGCGCGAATAGGTAGCCCCGCGACTGAACGTCAGCCCGGCCCACCCAGCCGCGAATCAGGTGCTGGCGAGCGTCGCCGCGATGCGACGGATCCCCTCGAGAAAGACCTGATAGCTGCGCGAGCGGTTGCCGGTTTCGGTGAGGTGCTCAGCCATGAGCCTGGCCCCCGAGACCTTCTGAAATCCCGGGGCGAGCTCCTCGAGTGCGCGCGCGGGGTAAACGACCGCGTCGGGGTTCCGGAACCGCTCCTTGCCCGCGATTTCGCGGAGCCGTGCGTCGCCGAACGCGACCGCGAGCGCCTCGGGGGCGCCCAGGTACCACGCCTCGAGCTCCTGACACGCGAGGCGTACCAGCACGTCGCTGCGCCCAGCCTCCTCGCACAGGCCGCGGAGTCGCTCCTTCAGCGCCACGCAGTCGCCGTTGTCGTTGTCTCGCATCACGACGAATCGGACTCCGGGCTCGCGCCAGGCCCTGAGCTTCCTGGGAATGCTCTTCTCGAGGTCCTGCTTGCCCTCGTGAGGGACGCAGAGGAAGTCGAGCGAGGGCAGGAGGCGAGGAAGAAGGCCATCCAGCAGCACCTTCATCGACTTCTCTTCGAGCAGAAAGACGACGCGTCCCATCAGGGAGCGGCTCCCTCGAAGAGGCCCTGCCGCCAGAGCGCACCGGGCAGGTCTCCTTCCCTGGCGAGATTGACCAGCAGCGGGCTCTCGGAGGCCCGCCGAATCGTCGTGAAGCCACCCTGCTTCACCAGCCAGTAGATCTCCTCGAGCCGTGTCGAGTTCAGGAACTCAGGCGAGTGAGTCGACACAAAGACCTGACCGCCACGCCTGGCGTAGTCACGGAACTCCTCGACGAGTTCGGTCAGCAGCTCGGGGTAGAGCTGGTTCTCCGGCTCTTCGATGGCGAGGAGGGGATGCGGCTTCGGATCGTGCAGAAGCACGAGGTACGCGAACATCTTGATCGTCCCGTCGGAGACGTAGCGCGCAATGAACGGGTCCTTGAAGCTGCCGTCCTGGAACCGAAGGACCAGCCGACCGTCCTCTGTCTCCTTCGCTTCGACCTGCTCGATGCCAGGAACTCGCTGCTTCATCTTCTTGAGAATCAGGTCGAACTGAACCCGGTGGTGCTCGTAGAGGTACTGGGCAACCTGGGCAACGTTGTCGCCGTGCGTGGAGAGGTGCTCCGCAAACCCGGCGTCGACGCTTGGCCGGGCGTCGCGGATGTGGAAGTCCGACACATGCCAGTTCTCGATGATGCTTCGAAATTCCGCGACGACCCTGAAGTCCCTGAACTGCCCGAGGCCCTTGATGGCCAGCACGCTTGGATCATCGAGGACGTGCTCCTTGCGCTCCTCACTGACGCCCGCTTGGCCGTACGCGGCCTCGTTGGTGATGGCCGTGCCTCGACCGCGCGAGAAGTCGATGAACTGCCATGGCTTCCCCGTCTGACCGCGCCGGAACTTGAGGACCTCGCGCTCCACGACCGGCTTGCCACCGTCATTCCCGACCTTGAGCTCGTAGGTCACGAGGCGGCCGCTGCTCTCGCGGAACTTGACGCTGATTCCGATCGGGCCGTCTTCGCCGCGGCTGACGAGCTCTTTGAAGCCACCGCGCCGCGAGACCGCATGCGACACGTTCTGGACGAGGGCGTCCTGAAGGAAGGAGAAGACGTCGAACAGCGTAGACTTGCCCGAGCCGTTCGCGCCGACGACGACCGCCATCGACGGTAAGTCCGCAAATCGAGCGGATCTGAACTGGCGGTAGTTCTCGAGTTCGAGCGATTCGATGGGCATGGGCTCGGTTTGGTTGTAGCGCGACTTGCGAGGCCAAGCATGTTCCGCGCAGAGCGAACCGTACGTGGGCTGCATGACGGCGACCAGCCTGGAGCAGGTGGTCGAACGAAACCGCGCTTCGCGCGGTAGCTTTCGCGTGAAGGCCCGTCGCCGACATCGGCGAACCAGTCGGGTGGCGCTATGGACCTGAGCCGATGAGCTCCAGGTCGCTGAGACGGTAGGCGTAGCGAAGGTTGCTGGGCTGCCACCGGACGTCGACCTCGGGACCGGTCTTCGAAGGATCGTAGGCGGAGTCGGTCGGCTCGCAGTCGTTGTAGTCCGTCAGACCCTGCACAATGCCCACACCATCGCCGAACTCCTCGACGTGAGCCGAGGAGCATCCCCAACATTCGTGCGCATCGCCGGGGTCGAAGGGGCCCAGGTGTCGGCCTGCCTCTCCGCACTTTCCGCGGAGGCGGGTTTTGAGGCTGTCACTCATTCGAACTCGGTCACCCTTCGTCATGAGCACGTGCACCATACCGAAAGCCTGGTCTCGCGTTCCAGGGCTCCACCGCGCTGCTGCCTGGCGCGCCGACTCGACCGTCCGAGGAGGGTGGGCGAGGTCCGCCAGCGAGAGAGGCCAGTCGGCGAGACCGCCGAGTTGGAGCAGCAGCGGCTGCTTCTTGGGGAAGACGTGCCAGTCCTCGCCCGAGCACTGTTGCAGGAACTCAAGTGCGCTCTCCACCGACGAAAACCGGCCTGCTGCACCTTCGCGAGACCACCGACACGTCGCTCACGGTGCGCGCCTCGTCGGCGGACTTCTCCTTCACCCTGAGCCGCACCAGCCCGACGGTGGACAGGCGTCAGCGTGCGCGTGTGGAACCTGCTGCCCGGCCTCACCCTCACCGCGCTCCCCGGCGTCCTCACCACCGACGGCAGCCCCACCAGCGGCACGCCCGAGCCCTCACTGCACCTGGGCGCGCGCTTCGACGTGCGCTTCCCTGCGGGCGTCGACCTGGTGGAGGTGCGCAGCGTGGCGCCCCCGGCCGGCGACCTCACCTTCCTCGCGCTGGGCGACATTCAGGAGGCCATCGGCGGCTTCGGTGCCGTGGTGGACAAGCTGAACGCCGAGCCGAGCGCCGACTTCCTGATGCTGCTGGGCGACCTCACCAACCGCACCAGCACGAAGGAACTCGACGACATCGAGGCCACCTCCGCCCGCCTGCGCATGCCCGTCTACGCAAAGCCGGGAAACCACGACTGCTACACCACCGACGGCTACCAGCGCCGCTTCGGCCGCACCGCGTACTCCTTCCTGCACCGGGGCGTGCGCTTCACCTCGCTGGACTCGGGCAGCGGGACGCTGGCGCCGACGGTGTGGGACGCCCTGCCCGGCTGGCTCGAGGACGGGAGAGGGCAGCCGCACGTCGTCTTCACGCACATCCCCGTCACCGAGGTGAATGGCCTGCGCGGCGGCCAGTGGGCCAGCCGCCGGGAAGCGCGCCAGGCGTCAGCGCTCTTCAGCGAGGCCGGCGTCGACCTGCTGCTCTTCGGGCACATGTACTCCTACGACGCGTACCAGGTGGCGGGCATCCCCGCGTACATCGCCGACGGCGGCGGCGCGTCCCCCGAGGCCTTCGACGGCGTGGGCCGGCACTTCCTGCGCGTCGGCGTGCGCGGCGGCGTGCCGAACGTGGAGCTGGTGCGCGTCGACGAGTGACGCGCCGTCACCCGTGCGTGACGCCCTCGAATGCGACACCTGTAAACGGCATTTCACACCTCCGCCGGCGACGGGCGTCGGACCGGCGCGAGAAGCAGACATGCGCTCGCTTCTCACCTGCACGTTGGCAGTCCTCGCGGCGTCCGGCTGCGGCCCGCAGGACGTGGTGCTCACCGAGGACGTACAGGCGTCGACCGGCGCGGAGCTCAAGGCGTCGGAGTTCGGCGCGAAGGGCGACGGCGTCACCGACGACGGGCCGGCGATCGCCGCGGCCCTCCTGGCGCTCAAGCAACGCGGTGGTGGCGTGCTGTCACTGGAGCCCCACGTCTACCGGGTCGGCCGCCCCGACGGGCGCTGGCACTACTTCTCGCTGCGCGGCGCGAAGGACCTCACCATCGCCGGCAACGGCGCGACGCTGCGCTTCGACGACCAGACGCTCGCCTTTTGGATCGAGGACGCCGCACGCGTGCGCCTGGCGCGCCTCACCATCGACCACTCGCCGCTGCCCTACAGCGAGGGGAGGGTCAGCGGGACGGCGCTGCGCAGCTTCGTCCTCACCGTGCCGCCGGGTGACACCGGCCCCTTCACCTACGCCGACCTCGAGCGGGAGACGAACGGCAAGAAGCCGCCCAACCTCATGTTCTTCTCTGCTGACGGCGGCCGGGACCGCGCGGTGAAGGCGACGAGCTTCGTCCCGTCGGGCGTGGAGAAGGTGGGCCCGCGCCAGTACCTCTTCACCTTCGACGGCGGCACGTCGCTCTCGGGCCTCACGGACGGCGACCGCGCGGTGGTGGTGAGATCATTCGTTCGCAAGCTGGACGACGAGGTGCGCGGCGGCGAGACGGCGACGGCGAACGTCATCGTCACCCGGTCCAGCGACGTGGAGTTCGACCACGTCACCATGCGCGCCTCACCGGACAAGGCGTTTCGCGTGTACGACAACGACGGCCCGGTCCGCTTCGAAACGGTGGAGATCGCCCCGCAGCCCGGCGCGCTCGTCTCTGTCGTGCGCGATGGCATTCACGCCAAGCACAACAAGGTCGGCCCCACCATCGTCGCCTCGACCTTCAGGGGCATTCTCGACGACGACGTGAACATCACCTCGATGCCGTACGCGGTGACGAGCCGCACCGGCAACCGGTGGACCATCAACAGCAAGGAGTCGCCGACCTGGTGCTACCCGGTGCGGAAGGGTGACGTGCTGCTCGCCGCCAACGAGCGTCGGGGGGCGGTGCTGCCGGCGCGGCTCAAGGTGCTCTGGGTCGACACCGAGGACTGCCCGCCGCAGGGCCGGGGCCTCACCCAGGTGGTCGAGTTGGAAGGAGCCGCCGCCGTCGGGGACGCGCCCGCCGACCTGCTGCTGTTCGACTTGACGCGCTCCAACGACGGCTTCGTGGTGAGCGGCAACGAATTCCGCCCGCTGGCCAACCGGGCGGTGTCCGTCACCGGCGCCGGAGGTGTCATCGCCCGCAACCTCGTGCAGAGCGAAGGCGGCCCCGGGCTGTGGCTGGCCAACTGGCCCAAGGGCGGCGGCCGACCGATGGCGGGCCCCTTCGCGCGGTCCACCCGCGTGGAGGCGAACGTGATTCGCGACGCCTTCCTCGCCGGCATCCGCGCCGGGGTGATCTGGCCCGACGTGGAGGACCCGGCCAACAAGGCCACGGTCGATCTGGAGTTCATCGGCAACGAGGTGCAGATGCGCGACGGCGCCGGCATCGCCATCGAGAACGCGCGCGGCCTGACCTTCCGGGGGAACACGGTGACGATGGGAGCGGGGGCGCCGAAGTCCGCGCTGGCCTTCCACCTCACCAGCGTGGCGGCGGTCGACTGCCGTGGGCTCACCGTGGTCGATCTCCGCGCCGGCATCGCGGCGGGTGTGCTCGTCGACGGCGCCTCGCCCCGCAGCGGAGGCCTGCGCTTCGAGGCGCTGGACGTCACCACCGCGGCGCGCGTCCCGCCCGTGGTCCTACCGGCGCAGTAGCCCCGCGGCGCGGCCTCCCGCGACCCCGCGCGCGACGCGGAGCGGACTGGGCTCGACGTGCGACGAGCTCGCTTACATCTCCGCCGCCTGGTGGCCCTGGTGCCTCCCCCCTGGCGGCACCGTCTTGGGGGTGTACTGGTACCGGCCGTCGTCGAGGCGAGTCAGCCGACATTCGGCGATGGGGCCGCGGGCGGCATACCGGCAGAGTCTCTCCAGGCCCTGCCTGTCATTCCCGTGGACGGCGGTGTCGGCGTGCAGTGAGAAGCCGTGGGCGACGGCGACACGTCGGGTGCGTCGCGACGAGGCAGGCAGCTCCAGGTCCAGGGGCCGCTGCAGGGCGTGCGCTTGGAGGGCCTCGTACTCGTCATCGGGCCAGGCCTCGTCGAGGTCCGCCCAAGCCTGCTGTGCCTGGCGCAGGACGCGGTGCAGCACAGCCGTCACCTCGTCGTCCGAGGGCGGAGGCAGGGGCACCCCCTCGCCGTCCGCCAACCACTGCGCTTCCGGGA
>JADLDB010000042.1 GCA_020846875.1 Myxococcales bacterium
ATGGCCGAGCTCTTCCTCGCTCGGCAGCGCGGCATCGAGGGCTTCGAGAAGCTGGTGGTGCTCAAGCGCATCCTCCCGCACCACTCGGACAACCCCGACTTCGTGCGCATGTTCCTCGACGAGGCGCGCACCGCGGCGGACTTGAGCCACCCCAACGTGGTGAACATCTACGACGCCGGCCTGCACGACGGCGCGTACTTCATCACCATGGAGTACCTGCGCGGGAAGGACCTGGGCGCGGTCATCGCGCAGGCCCGCCAGACGGGCGCCGCCCTTCCCATCGAGCTCTCGCTGCAGGTGCTGATCGACTCCGCCCGCGGCCTGCACGCGGCGCACACCAAGACCGATCTCGAGGGCAAGCGCCTCCACATCGTCCACCGCGACATCTCCCCGCAGAACCTCTTCGTCACCTGGGACGGCCTGGCCAAGGTGCTCGACTTCGGCATCGCGCACGCCGCGCACCGCTCGACGAAGACGGACAGCGGGATCATCAAGGGCAAGCTGTCCTACCTCTCGCCCGAGCAGCTCGAGGGCTTCGAGCTGGACGGCCGCAGCGATCAATACGCGCTGGGCATCGTCGCCTGGGAGTTGCTCACCCTGGAGCGCCTCTTCCAGAAGCCGTCCGACGCGGAGGTGCTGCGGGCGATCCTCGAGCACCGCGTTCCCCCTCCCTCGAAGGTGCGGCCCATACCCGAGGCGGTGGAGGCCGTGGTGCTGAAGCTGCTGGCCCACGAGCGTGACGCCCGCTTCCCCGACTGCAGGCAGGCCGCCGACGCGCTGGAGGCCTGGCTCGATCAACAGGCCCTGCCCCACTCCCCGCGCCGGGTGGAGGCGGCGATGCGCGCGCTCTTCCCCGAGGAGACGAAGCCGCCGACGCGAGCCGGGGTGCAGGCCGTCAAGCGCGCCGACCAGCCGACGAAGGACCACGCCGCCCCGAAGCGTGACGCGCCCACCCGCCCCGAGCGCCGCCGCCCTGCGCTCCCCGAGGAAGAGGGCTTCCTGGCCGCGCTGTCCCACTTCTTCGACGGCGCCGAGAAGAAGCGCACCAACCTGGTGCCGCCCGCCGGGCCCTTCATCGGCCGCGAAGCCGATCTCGACTCCCTCGCCGCCCACCTCTCGGAAGGCGCCCACCTCGTCACCATCGTGGGCTTCGGGGGCATGGGGAAGACGCGGCTCGCGCAGGAGCTGGCCTGGCGGCAGCGCGAGGGCTGGACCGGCGCCGGCGGCGCGTGGTTCGTCGATCTCTCCCAGGCGCGCAGCGTCGACGAGGTGTGCAAGGCCGTGGGCCGGGCCCTGGACGTGGTGGTGCCCGTCGACGCCTCCAACGACGCCACCGTGACGCACGCCGGCCGCACCCTGAAGAGCCTGGGCCGCGCCCTGGTCGTGCTGGACAACTTCGAGCAGGTGGCGCCCTTCGCGCAGCAGACCGTGGGACGGTGGCTCACCCTCGCGCCCGAGGTCCGCTTCGTCGTCACCAGCCGCGAGTCCCTGCGCGTGCCGGGCGAGGTGGTGCAGCCGCTGGCCCCGCTCAAGACGGGCGCCGCCGACTCCGAGGCCGTCCAGCTCTTCCTCGCCCGCGCCGAGGCCGCCGGGCTGGCGCGCCCCGTCCCACCGGCGGACCTCGCCACCATCGCGGAGATCTGCCGCCGCCTCGAGGGCCACACCCTGGCCATCCAGTTGGCCGCGTCCCGCCTGCCGCAGATGCCCCCCCGACAGCTCCTCGAGCGGCTCTCGGAGCGCTTCGAGGTGCTGGGCGGCAGAGATCCGTCAAAGGACCGCCACGCCACCCTGTGGAACGCCATCGACTGGTCCTGGCAGCTCCTCAACCCGGCCGAGCAGCTCGCCTTCGCGCAGTTGTCGGTGTTCCGCGGCGGCTTCACGCCCGAGTCCGCCGAGGCGGTGCTGGAGTTGGCGAACGTGGCGGGCGCGCCGCAGCCCTTCGCCGCGCTGGAGTCCCTGCACCGCAAGTCGCTGCTCCAGCACTTCGCCGCGCCAGAAGCGCCCCGCGAGCTGCGGCTCAAGATGCTGGACAGCATCGCCGAGTTCGCCGCGGAGCAACTGGAGGCGCAGCACGCCGTGGCCGCCGCGCGGCAGCGCCACGCCGCCCACTACCTGGCCCTGGGGCACGGCTGGGTGGAAGCCCTGTCCTCCAAGGGGAGCGACGAGGCGATGGAGCACCTCTTCGTCGAGCACCAGAACCTGGTGGAGATCTTCGAGCGTGCCCTGGGCACCCTGCCGCCGACGAAGGCCAGCGCGTCCACCGCGCTCGAGGCGCTGCAGGTGCTGGAGCCGGTGATGCTCCGCCGCGGGCCGTACGCGTCCCACCTGGCGCTCCTCGACGAGGCGCTGCGGCTCGGCGAGGCGACCGCGCTCGCGCCTTCCCACCTGGCGAAGGGCTACCAGCAGCGCGGCAACGCCTGGCGCGTCCGGGGCCGGCTGGCGCACGCGGTGGCCGACCTGGAGCAGGCGCTCGCCCTCGCCCGCCGCACCTCCGACGAGAGGCTGATCGGCCGGGTGGCCTGCGATCTCGCCGTCTCGCGCTTCGTGTCCGGAAGCCTCGAGCCGGCGCTGGAGGGCCTGCTGGAGGCGCTGCGCCTCGCCCGCGCCCACGCCGACCAGCCCACCCTCATCCAGGCGCTCGCCTTCCTCGCCATCGTCCGGGTGGCGCGCGACGAATTGGCCCAGGCCATCGAGTGCTGCGACGAGGCGCTCCCCCTGGCGCGCTCGCGGGGCGATCGCCTCAACGAGGCCCGGGTGCTGGGCTCGATGGGCAGCCTGTACCTGGACTCGGGGCAGCTCGACCTGGCGCAGGCCTACCTGAATGACGCCGTCGAGCGCTGCCGTCGCATCTCCGAGAACCGCCTGGAGGGCTACTTCCTGGGCAAGCTGTCCCACGTGCTGGCCCTGCGCGGCCGCCGCGACGCCGCCCGGGACAAGCTTCAGCAGTCGCTCTCGGTGCTGTCCGACGTGGGCGACCTGCGGCACGAAGGCCTCTTCCTTACCTACCTCGCCACCCTGGAGTCGCAGGACGGCCGGCCCGACGCGGCCCGCACGGCGCTGGGCAGCGCGCGGGTGCGCCTGGAGACGGTGAAGGATCCGCTGCTGCTCACCGCCCTGGCCCTGCGGGCGATGGACGTGGAGGTGCGCGCGCTGGCGGCCAGCCGCGCCGAGGGCCTCGCCCTGCTGGAGGACGTGCGGGCGTCCCGCGGCACGAGGCCGGCGCGCATCCACCAGAGCGAAGAGGTGCGCCTGGCCGCGGCACTCCTGCAGAAGGCGCTGGGCGAGCCGAAGTCCGGGCCGTGACTGCTGCTCGCGACGAAGCTGCGCCCTCGCGGCGGCGGTGGCATGGTCGCGGGCCATGAGCACGATGGATCGCCACCTCGAGGAGCTCTTCGTCACCGCGCTGACGCCCCTGCCGCTCATCACCCGGCGGGTCATGTTCGGCTGCGACAGCTTCTTCGCCCGCGGCCACATCTTCGGCCTGGTGTGGGACGGCCGAGTGGTGCTGAAGCTGCCGGATCGCCGCCTGTACGAGACGGCGCTGGAGCTGTCCGGCGCGGCGCCGTGGAAGCCCATGCCCGCGGCCAAGAAGCCCATGTCGCACTGGGTGGTGATGGGCGAGTCGCTCCACGACGACGCCGACCTGTTCGGCGACTGGGTGTCGAAGGCGTACCGCCTGGCGATGGACGCGCCCGCCGAGGCGCCCGCGCCGCGCGCGACGGTGGGCGCCTCGCGGAAGGAAATCGTGTTCCGCCCGCCCACGCCCACGCCCCCGTGGAAGCGGAAGCTGGAGAAGCAGCGCGCCGCCGAGCGGAAGGCCGCGCAGAAGAAGGCGCCCCGGAAGCCCGCGGCGAAGAAGCCCGCGCGGAAGAAGGTGCGCCGGTGAGCCGCCTCAGAAGGTGAGCTGGATCCCCGAGACGCCGGCGACGCCCGCGCTGCCCGACGAGGTGCCGCCCACGCCCGGCGTGCCGATCATGAAGGACGTGCCGCTGATCGGGTTCCACATCGTCGCGGAATTCTTCACCAGGCCAAAGACAGAGCCGCCCGCGCCGCCGCCGCCGTGGCCGCCCCGCCCCCCGGCACCGCCGGCGCCACCGTGGCCGCCGACGCTGGCGTTGCCTTGATCGCCGTCGTACCGCGACAACCCGGACGGCCCGCCGCCTCCACCCGCGCCGCCCTGCCCGCCCGCGCCTCCTCGTCCGCCGTTGCCCGCCGTCACCACCACGCTCTGCGCGCTCACCTGCGCGTTGAAGAGGAACAGGCCGATGGAGGCGCCTCCGCCCAGCCCGCCACCTCCGCCCAGCCCGCCGCAGCCGCCCCCGCCGCCGCCTCCTCCGCCGCTGCCGTACGCCTCGCACGCCACGCCCAGTCCCTGGACCTGCGCGCCGCCCCCGCCGCCACCCCCACCGCCGCCCCGCCCTGGCGTCCCTGCGGTGCCGAGCGCCCCATTCACCACCACGAAGCCATTCATCCCGAAGCTGCCCGTCGTGGACGCGCCCGCGCCGTCGGCGCCCAGCGAGCCCGCGATACCGTCCGTCCCGTTGGCCGGCGCACCGGCAGGTCCCGAGGCGATCCCCCCGATGACGCCCTGGCCGCCCGTGCCCGTGCCCATGGGGGCCGGCAGGCCGGCGGTCCCCGGAGCCGCGCCCAGGCCGCGCGTGGGGAAGCCGCCGGAGCCCCCGGGAAAGCCGCACGCGCTCGTGCCACCCTCGCCCGCGCCCGGGCGGGCCGAGCAGCGATCGAACTGGATGATGCACCCGACGGCGCCGTCGTCCGCGCAGCCCGTCTCGCTCGCGCCTCCCGTCGCGCCCGGCGTTCCAGCGCTTCCCGCCGCCCCCGCCTGTCCATCAGCCCCGGCGCCGGCGCGCAGCTCCAGGCTCTCCAGCCGCACACCCTGGGACTCCTTCACCCAGCCGCCGTACGCGGTGGGCGCGCCCGTCCCGCCTTCGAAGCGGATCGCCTGCACCAGCACGTTGGTGGCGCCCTCCACCTTGAGCGCCGCGCTGCCGCCCTGCACCACCACCTGGTTGGTGAAGGCCCGCTGCCAGGTGGTCGCGTGGTACGCGCCGGCCACGTTCACCCCCGACACGCCGAGGAGCTCGAGCGGCCCCGCGTGCGTCCCCGCCGCCAGGTACACGTCGCGCTTGCCGCTGGTCACCACCGCGGTCATCGCCGCCGCCAGCGTGCGCTTGGGCTGGGCGCGCGTCCCCGCGTTGCCGTCGTCGCCGCTGGGCGAGACGAAGATGCCGTTGTTCACCTCGCCGTCGATGCCGTCGCAGTTGGCGTCGGTGAAACTCAAGTCCGGCAGATCCGTCGCCGAGACGAAGGTGCACTCGCAGCCGTCGGCTGGATCTCCGTTCGCGTCGCGGAAGGCCCCCTGGCAGGTGAACTGGCACTGCCCCATTACGCAGGTGGCCGTGGCGTTGGGCCGCGTGCAGACGTTGCCACAGGCGCCGCAGCTCATCGGAGAAGAGAGATCCGTCTCACAGCCGTTCGGATCCATCGAGTCGCAGTCGTCCCAGCCCACGTCACAGGTGCCGACCCGGCAGGTGCGCATCGCGCAGGTGGGCGTGGCGTGGGGCAGCATGCACCGCACCCCGCAGCCGCCGCAGTTGTTCACGTCGTCGTCGATGGGGAAGCCGTTGTCGACGGTGCCGTCGCAGTCGTCGTCCACGTTGTTGCAGAGCTCGGTGATGGGCGTTCCCGGCGTGCAGGCCGACGCGCCCCCGTCGGCGCAGGAGCTCACCGTGCGCAGGCAGGCGCCCACCCCGCACGTCACCGGCATCGCCCCTTCGTCCGCCTGGCCGTCGCAGTCGTCGTCCGCGCCGTTGCACACGTCCTCCGCGGGAGTCCGCGCGTCGCAGGTGACGGAGTTGGAGACGAGATCGCACGTCTTCACCCCGCGGCAGGTGCCGTACTGGTTGGTGGACTCGCACGGCTGCATGAGGTCGCCGCGCGCCAGGCACGCGCAGCTCGCCACCATCGGGCTGCACTGCTGCACCTTCGGCTGTCCGTCGGTGCCGCGCGCATTGAGGCACTGGTACCCGCTGGGGCAGGACTGATCGAACGCACAGTCTCGCCCGCACACCTTCTCGGTGTTCACCACGATGCACTTGTCGGAGGGGTACGGACAGTCGCTGTCCACCTCGCACGGCTGGCACAGCTTGCGCTCGTCCGCCGCGCAGCTGAAGCGGTTGGGCGTCCGCTGCACGCACACCTCGTCGGGGTGGCAGCCGCCCGCGCACTTGCGCACGCACACCGGCTGGAAGCCCGGCACCGCGTCGCACAGGCCCGTCTCACAGGAGTCGTCGGTGGCGCAGGCCTCTCCAACCTTCTTGAGGGTCTCCTGCACCGACTGCTTGCTGCACTGGCACGCCGACACCGCGGCGAGCGTCACGAGGAGGAACGCGCGTCTGAACATGGGAGGTCCGGGGAAACCTGGAATTCGTAATGGAAACTCCCGGGACATACACCCGGTGGGGCACCCGAGCGCAACGGCTCTCTGGCGGCTACGAGGGGGCGACCTCCAGGGCGGCCTCCACCAGCGGGTGCGGGCCGGCGCCTTTCCGCCACGCAGCGAAGATGGGGAAGCTGGCCCTCGGGCGCTCCAGCTTCTGCGCAACCACCCCGGCCACCCGCGGCCCGCCCGCGTGCAGCGACGGCACCAGTGAGAAGCCCAGGCCCGCGGCCACGAAGCCGAGGATGGTGTCCGACGAGTCGGCGGCGAAGGCCTCCACCGGGGCGATGCCGTGCTGCTTGAGCGCCTCGAGCTGCAGCCCCTTGAGGGTGCGATCCGCGTGGTAGGCGATGAAGGGCACGTCCCGCAGCGCCTCCAGCCTCAGCTTGCCCGCCTGGCCGTACGGCCCGTGCGCCGGCGCGACGATCCACGCCTCGGTGCGGCCCACCTCGCGGGTGGCGATGTCGGAGGGCACCTCGGGCAGCCAGTCCACCAGCAGATCCGTCTCCCCGGCGCGCAGCAGGCCCAGGTCCACCGCGCGCAGCTCGGTGAGCGCCACGGTGATGTCCGGCCGCTTCCCCTGCAGCCGCCGCAGCCAGTCCGGCACCAGGTGCCGCAGCAGGTGCCCCGCCGCGTGCATCTTCAGCGTGCCCCCCACCACCCCGCCCTTCACCCGCGCTTCGATCACCGGCAGCCGCTCGTAGAAGGGCGCCAGCGCGTCGAACAACACCTGCCCGCGCGGCGTCAGCACCACCTTGTCCTTCCCCACCCGCTCGAACAGCTTCACCCCCAGCTCGTCCTCCAGCCGCCGCACCTGCTGGTGCACCCCGGGTTGGGTGATGGGGTACGGGAAGGCCCGCGCCGCCCGCGCGTAGCCCTGCGTCTTCGCCACCCAGTAGAAGCCTTCCAGCCGCTGCAGGTTGATCACGCGCGCACCTCCCTGGAATCGCTGGGGCCTTCACTTACCACAGGTTGTTGACGACGCGACTCTTCGTTTCTCACCGGAATCGATGCCCAGGCGTTTGATGCATACACACGCCGCACCGGGAGAACCGCACATGAACGCCATGAAGAACGCCGCGCACCTCGTCATCCTCCTCTGCTGGACGGTCGCCGGGGTCCTGTTCACCTTGAAGCTGTTGTTCGGCGCGGGGCCGGCGGTGGTGCCGATGGTGGCCTTCTGGGCCTGGTTCGCGGGCCTGGTGGCCTTCACGTCCTTCGTGGTGGGGCAGTTCAAGGGCCCCGCGGCGGCGCTCGGCACCCACGCGGGCACCCTCTTCGTGCTCACGCTCCTGCCGAAGGTGCTGCCCTTCTCGCTGTTGCGGCTGGGAATCGATCTGCTGACTGGCAACAGCTGAGGAGGGTACGGGTCACCCGCACCCCGCGCATTTCATTGAGCCATGGGGGGCGAGGGGGTATCAGCCCCCCCGTGGCAACCATCATCGGAGTACCGAAGGAGTCGCTGCCCGGCGAGAAGCGCGTGGCCGCGACCCCGGAGTCAGTCAAGAAGCTGTTCCAGCGGGGCCTCGTCCTTCGCGTCGAGAAGGGCGCGGGCCTGGCGGCCGGCTATGCCGACGAGGCGTACCGGCTGGCCGGCGCGGAGCTGGTGGACGACGGGTGGAAGGACAGCGACGCCGTCTTCAAGGTGCGCGCGCCAACCGTCGAAGAAGCCGGCCGCTTGAAGGACGGCGCGCTGCTCGTCTGCCTCCTCTACCCGGATCGCACGCCCGGCCTCACCGACGTGCTCAAGCCGAAGAAGGTGACGGCCCTGGCGCTGGAGAAGATCCCCCGCGTCACCCGCGCCCAGAAGATGGACGTGCTGTCTTCCCAGGCCAACCTGTCCGGCTACCGGGCGGTGGTGGAGGCCGCGGCGCACCTGCAGGGCTTCTTCGGTCCCCAGGTGACGGCGGCCGGCAGCACGCCTCCGGCGAAGGTGCTGATCATCGGCGCTGGCGTGGCGGGGCTGGCGGCGATCGGCGCGGCGCGGGCCCTGGGCGCCGAGGTGCGCGCCTTCGACACCCGGGCGGCGGCCCGCGAGCAGGTCGAGAGCATGGGCGCGAAGTTCCTCGAGGTGACGGTGAAGGAGCTCGGGGAGGGCGGCGGCGGCTACGCCAAGGTGATGAGCCCCGAGTTCATCGCCGCAGAGATGGCGCTGTTCCGCGCGCAGGCGAAGGAGGTGGACGTGATCATCTCCACCGCGCTGGTGCCCGGGACGAAGGCGCCGGTGCTGCTCCCGAGGGACGTGGTGGAGCACCTCAAGCCCGGCAGCGTGGTGGTGGACATGGCCGCCGAGCAGGGCGGCAACTGCGAGCTGTGCAGGCCCGGCGAGGTGGTGGACTTCCAGGGGGTGAAGATCCTCGGCTTCACCGATCTCCCCAGCCGCATGGCGGCCACCTCCAGCAAGTTCTTCGCGATGAACCTGGTGCACCTGGCGGGCGAGCTGGGCCAGGGCGACACCCTCACCGTCAACCTGGACAACGACGTGGTGCGGCCTTCGCTGGTGCTGCACCAGGGCGAGACGTTGCCGCCGCTGCCGCCGAAGGCGCCGTCGCTGCCCGCGCCCAAGTCCATCGCGCCCAGGCCGGACGCCAAGCCCAAGCAGCAGATCATGAGCCAGTCGGGGCGCGCCTGGGGCACCACGGTGGGCGGCCTGGCGCTCATCTCCGGCCTGTTCGTCCTCGGGCGCTTCGCCCCGCCGGACTTCCTGCAGCACTCCACCGTCTTCATCCTGGCCTGCTTCGTGGGCTGGCAGGTGGTGTGGGCGGTGACGCCGGCGCTGCACACCCCGCTGATGAGCGTCACCAACGCCATCTCGGGCATCATCATCATCGGGGGCATGGTGCAGGTGGGCGCGCACCTCGACGCCGCCACCATCCTCGGGGCGATCGCGGTGCTGTTCGCCGCCATCAACATCTCCGGCGGCTTCCTCGTCACCCAGCGCATGCTGCGGATGTTCCAGCGCGAAGCGGCCCCCGCTGCGTCGAAGGGAGGGCGCTGACATGGGCAGCGACTTCTCCGGCGTCACCGCCATCGCGTACCTCGCCTCGGGCGTGCTCTTCATTCGCTCGCTGGGTGGCTTGTCCAAGCAGGAGACGGCGCGCGCCGGTAACGCGGCGGGCATGGTGGGCATGCTGGTGGCCATCGCGGTGGCCGCGATCACCTGGGTGGCCTCGGGCGACGTGGGCGCGCGCCAGGCCGGCCTGGGCCTGATGGTGGGCGCGGTGGTGGTGGGCGGCGTCGTCGGCTCCACGCTGGCCCGCCGGGTGGAGATGACCGGCATGCCCGAGCTGGTGGCCATGCTGCACAGCTTCGTGGGCCTCGCCGCCGTGCTGGTGGGCTTCTCGTCCTACCTGAACCCTCCCGCGGGACTCGAGGGCGTGCGCCACACCGTGCACCTGGCGGAGATCTGGGCGGGCGTGGCGGTGGGCGCCATCACCCTGACGGGCAGCATCGTCGCGTGGGGAAAGCTGAAGGGCACCATCACCGGCAAGCCCCTCTTGCTCCCCGGCCGGCACGCGCTCAATGCGCTCATCGCCCTCTCGATCATCGGCATGGGCCACCCCTTCCAGCAGATGCCGGGCGCCAGCGGCCTGCCGTACCTGCTGGCGATGACGGGCCTGGCCTGCCTCATCGGCGTGCACCTGGTGGTGGCGATCGGCGGCGCGGACATGCCGGTGGTGGTGTCGCTGCTCAACAGCTACTCCGGCTGGGCGGCGGCGGCGGCCGGCTTCATGCTGAACAACGATCTGCTGATCGTCACCGGCGCGCTGGTGGGCAGCTCCGGCACCATCCTCTCGATCATCATGTGCCGGGCGATGAACCGTTCGATCTTGCATGTGGTGTTCGGGGGCTTCGGAACCAGCGACGTGAAGCCGGCTGCCCACGGCGAGGCGCCCGCCGGCGTGGTGCAGGAGATCAAGGCCGACGACCTGGGCGTCGTGCTGGCCCAGGCGAAGAACGTGATCATCGTCCCCGGCTACGGCATGGCGGTGTCCCGGGCGCAGTCGGCGGTGCAGGACCTCACCCGCACGCTGCGCGAGCAAGGCGTCAACGTGCGCTTCGCCATTCACCCGGTGGCGGGGCGCCTGCCAGGGCACATGAACGTGCTGCTGGCCGAGGCGGGCGTGCCGTACGACATCGTGCTCGAGATGGAGCACATCAACGCCGACTTCGACAAGACGGACGTGGTGCTGGTCATCGGCGCCAACGACATCGTCAACCCCGGCGCGCTGGACGATCCGTCCTCCTCCATCTACGGGATGCCGGTGCTGGAGGTCTGGAAGGCGCGGCTCACCGTGGTGCTCAAGCGCGGCATGGCCGCGGGCTACGCCGGCGTGGAGAACCCGCTCTTCTACCTGGACAACAACCGCATGCTCTTCGGCGACGCGCGGAAGTCCGTCGAGGCGCTGGTGGCCGCGGTGAGGAAGTAGCGGCTACTCCACCACCTGCAGCCAGCCGCGCGTGTCTGGCTTCTCGGCGCGCTGGATCGCGGTCAGCTCGGCGTAGAGGTTCTGCGCCACTGAGCCCGGCTTGCCGTCGTTGATGAGCAGCTTCTCGCCGCCGAAGGCCAGCTCGCCCACCGGGCTCACCACCGCCGCGGTGCCCACGCCGAAGGCCTCCTTCAGGTTCCCGGCCCGGTGGGCGCTCTTGAGCTCCTTCACCGAGAGGGGGCGCTCCTCCACCTTGTAGCCGAGCTCCCGGCTCAGGGTGAGCAGCGAGTCCCGCGTCACGCCGGGAAGGATGGAGTCGGACAAGGGCGGCGTCACCACCGTCTGACCCAGCACCACGAAGAAGTTCATCGTGCCGACCTCCTCGACGAACTCGTGGTCCTTCCCGTCGAGCCACAGCACCTGATCGAAGCCCGCCTTCTTCGCCGCCATCGCCGCGTGCAGGCTGGCCGCGTAGTTGGCCCCGGCCTTGGTCGCGCCCAGGCCGCCCCTCGGGGCGCGCACCTCGGTGGGCTCGATCCAGATCTTCACCGCCTGGAGGCCGGCGCTGCCGGCGAAGTAGCTGCCCACCGGCGAGGCGATGATGAAGAAGCAGAAGCGGGTGGCGGGCCGCACCCCGAGGAAGGCCTCGGTGGCCACCAGGGTGGGCCGCAGGTAGAGCGCCGTCGCCGGGCCGCGCGGCACCCAGTCCACGTCGACGCGCACCAGCGCGTGGTACGCCTTCACCATGTCCGCTTCGCCGGGCGCCTCCATGCACAGGCGGGGCGCGCCGGTGGCCATGCGGCGGGCGTTCATCTCGGGGCGGAACAGCCGCACCTTGCCGTCGACGCCGCGAAACGCCTTGAGGCCTTCGAACATCGCCTGGCCGTAGTGGAAGACGCCGGCCGCGGGATCGAGCCCCAGATCTCCGTACGGGAGCACCCGCGCGTCGTGCCACCCCTGCTCCTGGGTGTAGTCGGCGCGGAACATGTGATCCGTGAAGTGCTTGCCGAACCCCAGCCCGGCCTCGGGCGGGCGCTTCTTCGGCGTCGTGGTCCGGGTGACACGAAATTCCATGGGGCCTCCTCGCGCGAGGGACATAACGCGTGGGCCTTACGTCGCACTCCTCACCGCTTCAGACAAGGGGACTGGCGGGCAGCACAGACGTTTTGAAGCGCCGGCGCGTGACACCGCGCGTCAGTCAACACTCGATGACGTTGACCGCCAGGCCGCCGCGGGCCGTCTCCTTGTACTTGTGGGACATGTCCGCGCCGGTGGCGCGCATGGTGGCGATCACCTTGTCCAGGGACACGTGGTGCTTGCCGTCGCCGGAGAGCGCCAGGCGGGCGGCGTTGATCGCCTTGACCGCGCCCATCGCGTTGCGCTCGATGCACGGCACCTGCACCAGGCCGCCGATCGGATCGCAGGTGAGGCCCAGGTTGTGCTCCATGCCGATCTCCGCGGCGTTCTCCACCTGCTCGGGGGTGCCGCCCAGCACCTCGGCGAGGCCCCCCGCGGCCATCGAGCAGGCCACGCCCACCTCGCCCTGGCAGCCCACCTCCGCGCCGGAGATGGAGGCGTTCACCTTGTAGAGCGCGCCGATGGCCCCCGCGGTGAGGAGCAAGCGCATCGCTCCCTCGTCGTCGGCGTTGGGGGTGTAGCGACGGTAGTACTGCAGCACCGCGGGGATGATGCCGGCGGCGCCGTTGGTGGGGGCGGTGACGACGCGGCCCCCGGCGGCGTTCTCCTCGTTGACGGCCAGGGCCCACAGGTTGACCCAGTCGATCGCCACCAGCGGATCGCTGGCGCCGCGGGGATCAGCCTTGAGGCGCCGGTACAGCGACGCCGCGCGCCGCTTCACGTGCAGGCCCCCGGGGAGGATGCCCTCCTGCTCGCACCCGCGCTTCACGCAGGCGTCCATGGCGAGGGCGAGCTCCTTGAGGCGCGCGCGCACCTCCGCCTCGGGCCGCGCGGCCTTCTCGTTGGCGAGCATCAGCGTAGAGATGGACAGCCCGTGGGCCCGGCACTGCTCGAGCAAGCGGTCGCCGCTGGAGAAGGGGAAGGGCACGGGCACGGCGCCGGGCACCGCGCCCTCCTCCGCGACTCCCTCGTGGTTCACCACGAAGCCCCCGCCGACGGAGTAGTAGATGCGCTGCAAGAGCTGCCCGCCGGCTGCGTCGAAGGCGGTGAAGCGCATGCCGTTGGAGTGCAGCGGCAGCTTCTCTCGACGGTGGAAGGCCAGGTCCTCCTTCGCCGAGAAGGCGATCTCCCGGGCGCCGCGGAGGCGGAGCTTCCCGCTGGAGGTGATCGCCTCCACGCGCGGCCGCACCTGATCGACGTCTACCGTGCGGGGATCCTCGCCTTCGAGGCCCAACATCAGCGCCAGATCGCTCCCGTGGCCCTTGCCGGTGAAGGCCAGCGAGCCGAAGAGCTCCAGCTTCACCCGCGTCACCTTCGGCAGCAGGCGGTCCGTCTCCAGGCGCTCGGCGAAGCGGCGCGCGGCGCGCATGGGCCCCACGGTGTGGGAGCTGGACGGGCCGATGCCGATCTTGAAGAGGTCGAAGACGCTGACGTGCATGTCTTGAGCGCTTCTTTAGCGGGCCTGCGGCGGAAAGCGAGCCCGGGCCCTGCCAGGGCGGGTCAGTCGGCTTCCAGCAGCGTCACCCGGCAGTCGTAGGAGGGGTTGGTGAGATCCACCAGGTCCACCTCGCCGGTGAGCTCGTCGAAGCGACCGACGAAGGAAGGCATTCGCGGCCCCTCGCTGTTGATCCCCGAGAGGAGGCTCAAGGCCGCCATCGTCGCCATGCCGAGGGCCGCGCGGGCGTCGAACTCGGACGGCTTCAGCTTGCGCCGGAAGGTGACGAGGCCGTCGAAGCGCCACACGCTGCGGTAGGGCTTCTCGCGCGCGCCCGCGTCCAGGAGGAAGCCCCTCGCCACCGTGCCAGCGCGCTCCATCACCCAGCGATCGAACGGGAGGACGCCGCTGGGCCGGAGCAGCGTCACCAAGTCGAGCGCGCCCGAGCCCTGCTGGCGGATCTCCACCAGGGCGAAGAGCTCGGCGCCCGCGCGTCCGTCGGCGAACTCCTGGAGGCGTGCGCCGGCGGCGAAGAACTGCGACAGCGCGATGCCGTCGGGGCTGCCTGCGGACGCGGCCTGGGCCAGCGGGGTGGGCTTCTCGAGGCGCTCCTCGTAGCCCTCGGGCTCGGCGTACGGCTGGCCGGTGGCGCCGTACTTCTCGGCGCCCGACTGCCAGCTGTAGGCAAGCGCCTGGCCGACTTCCTTCACGGAGTCGGTGTCGATGAAGTTCGGGACCTCGTCGGTGGCCTCGCGGAGGGACGAACCGAGGAGGCCGTAGGCCGGATCCGGCAGGCCTCCCCGCACCCGCGCCTGGGCGGAGACACCCCGGGCCCAGCCCTCGACGCGGTCGTGCACACGTGCCGCCTCCTCGGCCAGCAGCTCGGCGTCGGAGGGCATGTCGGAGGGGTAGACGGTCCGGCCACCGGGCGCCGGCGCTGCGGAGGCAGGCCCACCGAGCGCGTTGGGTTCCGGCCCGAGGATGAGGGCCCGCGGCGCATCGGCCAAAGGACCCGCAGGCAGAGCCCCACCCACGGGAGGCGTCACCGCTGGGGGCTCATTCGCGGGAGACGTAGCTCTGGCGACCGGCGGCTGGGTGCCGGGCGGAGGCGTCCCCGGATGGGCGCTCGCGGCCTCGGGAGATGACGTTTCCTCCGGAGCAGACGTCCCGCCCGGACGCTTGCCCAGCTGGGCGCGCGCGGCCTCGGGCGATGACGCTGTGGCCGGGGGCACGGCAGACGTCTCGGGCGCAGGCTTCCCCAGAGGCGTGCTCGAGGCTTCGGGGGACGGCGCGGCGCTGGGGACCGGCGGCGGCGTGCCGCGTGCGGGCTGTGCCGGGTGATCGCTCGCGGAGACCGTATCCATCCACACCACGGAGGCGATGGGACGCGGGTGCTTCGCCGAGGCCGGTGGGGAGACTGGCCGCGCCAACACCCAGGCGAGGAGCAGCGCATGGACGGCCAGCGAGAGGCCGAGGGCGACGACCCTCCTGTGCTTGTCCTGTCGGTGCATGGGTGCCACCCCTTACGCCCGGCCGCCGAGGCCATTGTCCGGGGTCGATGGGGCGCCTGTCGAGGGGCACGCGGAACTGTCTCTACACCACGGGCATGGTGTGCCCTTGGTGTAGAAGCAGTTCCCCGGGAATGGCCGCCCTGTGTCCCACTCACCCTGAAGTGGAAGCGGTGTTCGCCTGCGCGCGCTGTGGCACTTTCGGGTGCGGGCCGGGGGAGGGCCTGGGGGCGTCGGGCTGTGCCTGTGCTGGTGGGGTGGAATCGCGCTGCTGGTGCTGATGTCAAGGTACTGAGCGCCGGCCGGCCCGCAGCAGCGTCTCGCACAACTGGCGGACCAGCTCTTCCGGCTCATCCCGCAGGGCCGCCCACGTCCAGTGCAGCACCCGGAAGCCGCGGGCGATCAGGGCGTTGTTCCGCGCCCGGTCCTTCTCGAAGTCTCTGGGACTCGAGTGGTAGGCGTAGCCGTCGGCCTCGATGACGACCGGCGTGCCGGGAATCCGGAAGTCCAGCCGCCGGACGCGCCCCCCGACGACCACGGAGCGCTGACGCTCCGCGCGCGGAAAGCCGCACTGCTCGAGCAACTCCTGGACGCGCGCCTCGAGCTCGCTCTCGCCGGGCCCGACACCTCCCTGGTACTCGCGCACCAACTGTCGGAGTGGCCCGCGGCCGGCGTGAACCGAGAGGCGGCTGAGCGCTGTCTCCAGGCGGTCCAGGGTCGTCCACTTCCGTCGGAGCGCCTGGTCCAGGGAGGCGCGGATCGTCTCCTCGTCCTCGTTGGAGGCGAGATCCACCAGCGTGCGCGTCGCGTTCGTCACGCAGATCCCGTCGATGCTGGTGACGTCGCGGTGGGACAGCACCTCGACGCGGTGGACCGCCCAGTCCCCGTGCGGACGCGCGCACCGGAGGAGCGAGAGCTCGAGGCGGCCTTCCTCGAAGCGGTCGAAGCCCCAGAGCGCGGCCGCAGCCCCGTGGGAGATCGCGTAGCCCCTCCCCGCCCAGAGGCAGCCGGCCTTGAGGCGCTGTCGCCAGGTCGGCGGTGCGCCTTCCACCCGGTACACGCCGGGCAGCACCGCCTCCCAGGCCTCCGTGCGCACCCGGTACCGGATCTGCCACTCCGACAGGCCGACATCGAGGCCCTGATCCCGCCTCAACACCCCGAATTGCCGCGCCGCCACGCGCAGCGCCTTCACGTTCGCTTCGTCCATCCCGCCCTTCCTTCACGCCCAGAACTGCGACCACCCCACCCCTACCACGGGGGTCTGACAACCACTTCTACAGGGCGGGGCACCTTTGCCCATGGTGTAGAGACAGTTCTCTCCAACAGCGGAGGGCCCCTTCCCGTCCGCGCCCGCTCCCGGTAGGAAATCCGCGCCGATGCAGCGACGCCTGCCCGAAATCCTCGCTCCCGCCGGCGATGCCGACAGCCTGGCCGCCGCCCTGGCCGCCGGGGCGGACGCCGTCTACTTCGGGCTCGACGAGGGGCTGAACGCGCGCGCGCGGGCGACCAACTTCTCGGCGGAGACGCTGCCCGCCACCGTCGATCAGATCCACCGCGCGGGGGCGCGCGCGTACGTCACCCTCAACACCCTCGTCTTCGAGCACGAGCTGCCGGTGCTGGAGCGCCTCCTGCGCGCCTGCGCCCAGGCCGGAGTGGACGCGGTGATCGTCCAGGATCCGGCCGTGGCGCTCATCTCCCGCGCGCTCGCGCCGACCATGGAGGTCCACGCCTCCACGCAGATGACCATCTCCAGCCCCGAGGGCGCCGAGTTCGCCCGCCAGCTGGGCGTCACCCGCGTGGTCGTCCCGCGAGAGCTGTCCGTCTCGGAGATCCGCACCTTCGCCGCCGGCACGCCGCTGGAGCTGGAGGTCTTCATCCACGGGGCGCTGTGCATGTCCTGGAGCGGGCAGTGCCTCACCTCCGAGGCGTGGGGCGGGCGCTCGGCCAACCGGGGCCAGTGCGCCCAGTCGTGCCGCCTCCCCTACGAGCTGGTCATCGACGGGGCGGTCCGTCCCCTGGGCGACGTGGAGTACCTGCTCAGCCCGCTCGATCTCGCCGGGGCCCGCGCGGTGGCCGAGCTGGCGGACATCGGGGTGGCGTCGCTCAAGATCGAAGGCCGCCTGAAAGGGCCGCACTACGTGCTGACCGCGGTCGAGGGCTACCGCCGCTGGCGTGAGGCCATCGCCCGAAAGCAGGACACGACGAGGGAGGCGCAGCGTTCGCTCCAGCAGGACCTCGGGCGGATGGCGGTGGCCTACTCGCGCGGCTTCTCCGACGGCTTCCTCGCCGGCAGCGATCACCAGGATCTGGTCGAAGGCCGCTTCCCCAAGCACCGCGGCGCGCTCCTGGGGGTTGTCGTCGAGCTGAACGGCGCCTCCGTCCGCGTCCAGCGCGCGGAGCGTCGTCCCTCGGGCGGCGTGGCGCTCGGCAACGGGGCCCTCCCGCTAGGAGAGGTGAAGTCTCCCCTGCCCGTCATCGGCGACGCCTCGGCGGCCGATGCGCGCGGCGTGCCCCCCGAGCTGCCGGAGCTGATCCCCGGCTGCGGCGTGGGCTTCGACACGGGGCGCCCCGAGGCGGAGGAGCCCGGCGGCCCGCTCTTCGGCGTCGAGCCCGCGCCCGACGGCTGGTGGCTGCGCTTCGGCCGGCCGGGACCCGATCTCTCCCAGGTGAAGCCCGGCCACGCCGTGTACCTCAGCGCGGATCCCCGCCTCACAGCCGACACGAAGGCGGCCGTCGAGGAAGGCACGCGCGGGGTCCAGGGACGCCTCGGGGTGCGCCTCATCGTGCGGGGCAAGGAGGGCGAGCCGCTCACCGCCCGCCTCGAAGCGCTGGGCCCTGCTGGGCGCAGCGCCGCCGTGGAAGGCCGCACCGAGGAGCGCCTCGCGAGGGCGTCCGGCGGCGGGCTGGAGATCGCGCTCCTCTCCTCGAAGCTGGGCGCCTTCGGCGGCACCCCGTTCCGCCTCGAGGAGGTGGAGCTGTCCGCCCTCGGTCCTGGGCTGCACGTGCCGGTCTCGACGCTCAAGGCGCTCCGGCGACCCCTCGTCGAGGCGCTGGAAGCCAGGGTCCTCGGGGCGGCGCGGCACGCGGTGGCGCCCGCCGACGTGACGGCCCAGGTGATCGCCGAGGCCCGCGCACGGCATGAGGCGAAGTCGGCGCAGGCCTCCGCCACCTCGCCCGCGTACGCCAGGCCCACCGGGCCGGGCGCGGCGCTGGCCCTGCACCCCGTCGCGCAGCAAGACCGCCAGCGCGGCTCGACTCCCGAGCGCTCAGCCGTTGGCGCCGGCTCAAACGAGGCCCGTCCGCACGACTGCCTCCACGAGCGGTCAGCCGCTGGCGCCCGCTCGAAGGACGCCCGTCCACACCACCTCCGCTCGGCACCACGAGAACTCAGGGTCGGCGGCACCTCGGACGAAGCCCACCGGCAGGACTCCTTCCATGCGCCGACGCCCGGCAGCGAGTCCGTGCTGTCCCCGCAACACCACCCCAGCGCGAGCAAGCCCTCGACGCCACCCGCCGAGCCGGCGCTGGTTCCCCTCGTCCGCTCCGCCGCGCAGCTGGAGGCCGTCATCGGGCTGGGGCTCCCCGAGGTCGAGCTGGATTGGATGGAGCTGAACGGCCTGGCCACCGCCGTGTCTCGCGCGCGCGAGGCCGGGCTGCGCGTCACGGTGGCCACCACCCGCGTGCAGAAGCCGGGCGAGACCGGCGTGGACGAGCGGCTGTCGAAGCTGAAGCCCGATGGCGTGCTGGTGCGCCACTGGGGAGGCCTCGCCCACTACTCGCGCCAACCCACAGCCGTGCGCCCTCTGGTGCACGGGGACTTCTCCCTCAACGTCACCAACTCCGTCACCGCCCACCACCTGCTGGCTCTGGGCTGCGACACGATCACCGCCGCGCACGACCTGGACGAGGTGCAACTGCACGCGCTGCTGGCCCACACCCCCGCCGGGCGCTTCACCGTGACGGTGCACCACCACATCGCCACCTTCCACACCGAGCACTGCGTGTACGCGCACACGCTCAGCCACGGGCGCGACTTCCGCACCTGCGGTCGGCCCTGCGAACGGCACCAGGTGGCGCTCAAGGATCGCCAGGGGCGCGAGCACCCGGTGGTGGTGGACTGGGCGTGCCGCAACACCGTCTTCAACGCACAGGCGCAGAGCGCCGTCCGGGCGGTGCCGAGGCTCTTGAAGGCAGGCGTGCGGCGCTTCCGGGCGGAGTTCGTCTGGGAAGATGAGGCCACCTGCGCGCAGGTGCTCAGCTCGTGGCGCGCCCTGCTGGCGGGCCAACTGACCGCCTCCGAGCTCACCCGCACCGTCGAGGCACACGAGCAGTTCGGCGTCACCGCCGGCACCATGCGCACCTTCTCCGCCTCGAGCTCAGGTTAAGGAGCGGCGATGACGGACGAGCTGGCCCGCCTGCGGGCGAAGATCGACGAACTGGACGAGCGGCTCCTCCGGGTGCTGGCCGAGCGCGCCAGGGTGGTCCGCCGGCTGTGGGCGTGGAAGCAGCGACAAGGCCTGGCGCGCGTCGATCGCGTCCGGGAGCGCGCCCTCCGCCGGCGCCTGCTCCGCCGCGCCGAGGAGCTTGACCTGAATCGGGCCTCCGTCGCGCAGGTACTGGCGGCGGTCGTCGGCAGCGATCTCACCCGCGCCCGGTCCCCTCGGCCGCCGGCCAGCCCACGCGGGAAGCTTCCCCTGGGGCCGTAGGCCCGGAGATCAGCTGTTGCGGAAACGCGACGTCCGGGTGAGAAGCGGAGCACCCGAAAAAAGGAGCCCTCATGTCCAACGGCCACCACCTCCACCTGCTCCCCGATGCGCTCTACCCCTTCGACGCGCGCGGCATCGCCAAGCGCTTCCGCCACGCTGCCATCTTCGGCGCGCTCGACGCGCTGACGCCCGGCGAGACGATGCGCTTCTGCAATGATCACGATCCGCTCCCCCTGCTCGACCAGCTCACCAAGCGCTACGGCGAGGCGGTGGAGATCGCCTACGTCGAGCGCGCGCCGGGCGCGATCGTCATCGACTTCAAGAAGCGCGGCTGACGCTCGGCGCGCCGGGTGCAGGCCGTGGGGCGCTCCGGTGCACCCTGCCGGTGTTCCCATCCACGACGACCTCCTCGCCGTTTCGCAACGTCGTGGTGGCGGCCTCCGTACCCAGCACCGCGGGGATTCCGTACTCTCGGGCGACTATCGCCGCGTGGGACAAGGCCCCGCCCGTGTTCGACACCACCGCCGCCGCCAGGGCAAAGAGCGGGGTCCAGGTCGGATCGGTGTAGGGGCAGACGAGGATCTCCCCCAGCTTCAGGCTGCCGAAGTCAGCCGCCGAGTGGACGAGGCGCACCGGGCCCCTGGCAACCCCCGGGCTGCCGGCCGTGCCGTTCAACCCTTCCCCGCTGACGACCTCCGGCGGAGGACGCTGGGTGCGCCAGACCTGCACGGCCAGCTCCCGGCGGGCTCGGCGGCGCCCCACCCGGCGGCGCAGCTCGGCGACGTCGAGCTGCCCGGCGCTCAGGGCGTCGAGCTCCGAGAGCCGGGCGAAGGTGACGTGATCCACGGCGCCCAGGAGCCCGCGCTCGACGAGGCGGCGGCCCAGCTCCCGCACCGCCCGCCGGGCCACGCCATACGCTTCCTCAATGGCGTACAGGCTGGCCTCTCGGCCGACGTGGGCCGCGCGGTACGTCGAGAGCACCCGCTCGAAGTGCCCACGAAGGAAGCGAGGCAGGCCCGCCTGGATGCCGGTCACCAGGTCCTCGAAGCGCTGCGCGCCGGCGCGTGTCCGCTCGGGAGCGGCACCAGACTGGCCGGCGCGGACGATCGACCGCACCGCGAGGTGCACGCCCGATGGGTCCTCCGCCCAGGAGCGGGTCGCGAACGGGAGGTACGCGACCTCCGTGCGCGCGCCATGCTCCTGTAAGAAGCGGTCGACCGCGCTCAGGAAGCCGGGCCCTTCGCCCACGGCAGCCAGCGCCCGCTCGGACGGCAGCGCCCCTTCACCCTCGTACAACGCGCGCAGCGCCGGCTGGGCCAGCACCCGGTCGGCGAGCTCCTGCAGCCCGTGCTCGATGTCGACGGTCCTGTAGCGCAGCCCACCCAACCAGGCGAAGGGGTCGACGCGCTGCCCGGCGAGCCGCGCCAGCACCGTCAGCCAGGCCCCCCACAGCGCGCTGGGCAGGATGATCTCGGCGAAGCGCACCCGCGCGACACCGTACCCGGCCTCGAGGGCGCGGCGGGCATGGCCAAGCAGCGCGTCGTCTCGCAGCTGACCCACCTCGAGCTCTCGCAGCGCCGCGATCTCGCCGCCCAGCTCGCGCAGCCGCGCGTTCCAGCGCTCCGGCCGGCTGCGGAGAGCAACCCTCAGCGCGCCCGGCATCCGCCACATGCCGACCCCGAAGCGGGGGCCCACCGGGAAGGCCCGGAAGACTCCGTCGTCGTCCATGCGGAGGATGTCCGACGCCGGAGGAAAGCGGACCCCCACGTCGCGGGCCATCGCCAGGAGCTGCTCGTACCCCCGCTGCAGGGGCTCCTCGTCCAGCGGCACCGGCGGCGACGGGTAGTGCTCCAGCACATCATCCAGCATGCGCCGCTGGCTGCGGCTGAGGCTGCCCCGGCGCGGCGCGTGCGTCGTGACCGGACGGGATTGCAGCAGGTGGACCTGCCCCTTGGCCCAGGCGAACTCGATGTCCTGCGCGACGCCCTCGTCGGCTTCGATCCGCTTCGCCAACCGGTACAGCTCCAGGAGGGCCGCCTCGGGCAGACAGGGCCGGGCGCGGTGCTCAGCGGGGACCGCCTCGGTGCGCACGCCGCCGGGGCACGCGACGACGCGGCGCTCCTTGCTGCCCAGCGTCTGCGCCACCACCCGGCCGTCGTCGCGCGCCAGCCGCCATTGATCGGGCGTGACCCACCCCGACACGATGGCCTCGCCCAGCCCATAGGCCGCGTTGACCACCATCTCGTCGGCGCCGCCGACCGGATCGACGGTGAAGAGGACCCCCGCCGCCTCGGGCTCGATCATCCGCTGTACGACTACCGCCAGCGACACCTCCTCATGGGAGAAGCCCTGGCGGACCCGGTAGGCGATCGCCCGCGACGTCCACAGCGACGACCAGCAGCGGCGGATCGCCTGCAGCAGCGCCGCGGCCTCCGTCACCCCCAGCACGGTCTCCTGCTGCCCGGCGAAGCTGGCGTCAGGCAGATCCTCGGCGGTGGCCGACGACCGCACCGCCACCGGGCCCCGGCCGAGCCCCTGCCAGGCGTCGACGATGGCGCGCTCCAGCTCGCCAGGGACGGGCACGGCTTCGAAGGCGGCCCGGATCTCGGCCGACGCCTCCTCGCAGGCCACCGGCTCACCCCTGCCGACGGCTTCGCCCGCCAGCACCCGCGCCAGCAAGCAGTCCAGGCGCCCCTCGCTGACGAAGCGCCGGTACACCGCCGCGGTGATCACGAAGCCCTCCGGCAGCGGGTAGCCGTCGCGCAGCCGCTGGCCAAGGCTGGCCGCCTTGCCGCCCACCCGGGAGACGTCTGTTCGGCCCACGTGGGTCAGCCCCACGATCTCCACCGCCTCCTCGGCGCTCATCTCCACCTTCTTGACACGACCTGAGAATTCATGACACATCATATGTCATGAAACGGAAGGGACGTCCAGCGCGCCGCTACCAGAGCCCGCTGCGCGCACGCCAAGCCGCGCAGACGCGGCGCTCCATCCTGGAGGCGCTGGTCGAGCAGGTCGGCCGCGTGCGCCCCGGGGAGTACAGCCTGGCGGAGGTCGCCCAGCGCGCCGGGGTGTCGCTGCGCACGCTGTACCGGCACTTCGGCAGCCGGGAGGCCCTGGCTGCGGCGCTGGGCGAGGTGCTGGCCGAGCGAGCCATTCCTCCGCTGCCGGACACGCCCGAGGGGCTGGGCGCCTACCCCGAGGCGCTGTTCGCCGTGTTTGACGCGCACGCGCCCTGGGTGGAGGCGATGCTCAAGGTCGGCGGCGCTCATGAGGTCCGCGCGGCGGGCAAGCCCCGGCGGATCGCTGCGTTCCGCGCCTGCCTGGGTCCGCTCCTCGACGGCCTTCCAGAGGAGGAGGCCCGCAGGGCCATGGCCGTCATCAAGCAGCTCATCAGCGCCGAGGCCTGGCGCGCGATGCGCAATGACTTCGGGATGGACGGCCCGGCGGCTGGGAGCGCCGTGGGCTGGGCGGTGAAGACGCTGTTGGCGGACCTGCGACGGTCCAGGGAGCGGTCATGCAAATAAGAGCGGATGCGACGGATCTGTTGGGCATCGCGGCAGCGGTCGATGCAGCCTCTCGGGCAGGCGTCTTCACGGACCTGCTGGCGAACGGCGCCGTGGGGTCAGCGGCCCTGTGCGAGCGCCTGGGGCTCAGCGCGCGGGGCTTCGGCGCCGTGGCCGAGGTCCTGCTCTCGCTGGGGCTGTTGACACGAGATGCGCAGGGGCGCTGGTCGGTCGGCGCGGAGGCGGCGGCGCTGGAGCAGCGCATGCCGGGCGCCGTGTCCCTGGCCGGGACGCTCTTCGCCGGAGCACCTTCGCTGCTCGAGACGGGCGCGCCGGTGATCGTGATGGACGGGGCTGGAGCCGAGCGCGCCGCCGTCTACAGCCAGGCAGTCTCGGGGCTCGCCGGGCTCTTCCAGGGCGCGGCAGGGGCCTTCGCCGAGCAGCTCGGGCCGGTGGCGGGGGCGATCCTCGACGTCGGCTGCGGCTCGGGGATCTGGAGCCTCGCCGTGGCCCGCCGCAGCCCGTCCGCCTCCGTGACGGGGCTCGATCTCCCGGGCGTCGCCGAGGTGTTCCTCCGGCACGCGGCCGACGCCGGCCTCGCGGATCGCGCCCGCGCCTGGTCCGAAGACGCCCACTCCTTCGCCTTCCCCCGGGCGGAGTTCGACCTGGTCATCCTGGCCAACGTCCTTCGTCTGGAGCCGGCAGCGCGGGCCGCGAGCCTCGTGGCACGGGCGGGGAGCGCGGTGAAGCCCGGCGGGAGGCTGGTCATCATCGACGCCCTCGCCGAGGGTACCTCCGAGAAGGACGTGGCGCGCGCCGTCTATGGCCTGCACCTGGCCCTGCGCACCACGCACGGCACCGTGCATGCGCCAAGCTCGATCGCCGCCTGGCTGCAGACGGCCGGCTTCCCTTCGATCTCGCGGCTGGACTTCGGCCATCACCCCGGGGCCGTCGCCGCCATCATCGGCCGGCGCTGACGCAGACCGCTCACCCGAAGAGTTCACCTGGGTGGAGCCCGGAGCGCGCTGCACGTCGGCCGGAGGTCGAGCAGCGAGGAGGGAGCGAGCTGGTGGGCAAAGTCAGCGCGCCCCGCGCCGCCGGCCGGGGCTCCGCGTGGCCTGCGCGCCATCGAGCCACCGCCCGAAGCCCTCCACCGTCTTCCAGAAGTCGGCGATCGCCCGTTCTCCCTCGGCCGTGAGCTGCGTGCCCCCGCCCGAGGCCCCGCCCGCTTCCCTGTGCACCAGCGGCCGCGGCGCGAGCCGGTTCATGTCCTCCACCAGCTTCCAGGCGTGCCGGTAGCCCATCTCCATCGACTTCGACGCGGCAAGGATGGAGCCGTACTCCCGAATCCGCTCCAGCAGCACCACGCGGCCCCACCCCAGGTACGCCTCGCCGTCCTTCTCGATCCACACCCGCCCCACCACGCGGTAGCCGGTCCGCTCGCGCCCGCGCGGGACCGCTGTTCCTCGAACTTGCCGGCCCTTGGGTCGTGAGTGAGTCCCCATGGGTCCACCATACCCGGCGGAGCCCGCGCACGCGAACGCTTGACAGTTCGTTATTCCCAGATAGGAATAACGAACATGACAACGACGCGACTCCTGCCCCTGCTCGCAGCGCTTCTGCTCCTCGCCTGTGGACCCGCCTCGCCCGACATGGACGGCGGCGCCGAGCGTGACGCGGGCCTCGCGGACGGAGGTGTCACCGACGCGGGCACGGGCCTCACGGTCGAGGTCGGCTACCTGGGGGGCGCGCAGCAGGTCGCGCTGGGCTCGCTACCCACCACCTCCATCGCCGGGAAGACGGTCGTCGCGCTCGACCAGGTCGTCTACGGCGCCTTCCCTGCCGCGCAAGGGACCGCCTTCACCGTCAGCTTCCGCGCGTCTGACGGCTTCGACCCCGCGAGCCGCTCCAACTGCATGTCCCTCCTCCCGCTGAGCAGCACCCTGTTGCCGCGCGGAGGCATCGACCCGCTCACCCGCAACCTCACCTGGGACGACGCGCTCGGGTACCCCGGCTGCCTCTACGTCCGCGACCTCGCGACCTTGACGCTGACGCCCTGAAGATGATGCGCGCAGTACCAATCCTCACGGGCCTGCTGGCCCTGCCCGCGCTCGGTCAGGACGGCGCGGCGCGCCTGTTCGAGACCACCGTGCGCAGCGGCCCTCGACAGGCGCCTGGCCAGACCGCGGTGGGTCCGGAGTCGGTGAAGGACACGGGCGCCCAGTCAGCGATCGACGCTGCCGAGTGGGACGTGGCGCTCACCTCATCCACCGGCGCCCGAGGCGAGCGCATCTTCACGCTCCGTGGCTTCGACCAGCGCCAGGTGGCGGTGCTCCTCGACGGCGCCCCCTTCCTGCTTCCCTACGACGGGCAGCTCGACCTCGGAATGGTCCCCGCGGCGCTCGTCGAGCGGATCGAGGTCGTGAAAGGCCCGGGTTCCGTCACCATCGGCCTCAACGGCCTGGGAGGCGCGGTCAACATCGTCACGCGGACGGGCGACGATGGCGCGCTCTTCCGCGCCTGGGCCGAGACCAGCCCGACGCTGGGCACCGAGGTGCGCCTCGCGCACTCCCTGAAGCTGGGGCGCGTGGCCTGGACGGTGGCGGCCGGCAGCCTCGGCCAGTCGGCGTGGCCGCTGTCCGCCGCCTTCATCCCCACCGCTTACGAGCCAGGCCCCCTGCGCCGGAACAGCGACAAGCGGCTGTCCCACGTGGCGCTGTCCACAAAGGTGACGCTGACACCGCGACAGTCGCTCGTCCTGAGCGCCTGGTTCTTCGACGGCGAGCGCGGCATGCCTCCCAGCACCGTAGACGATCGCCCTCGGTACTGGCGCTTCTCGGTGTGGCGAGCGCTCAACGTGCAGCTCGGCCACCAGGTAGCCCTCTCGGAGAACGCGGCCATCGACACGCTGGGGTGGGTGCGCAACTTCGACAACCTGGTCGACAGCTACGACGACGCCAGGTACCTCACCCAGGACAAGGCGCGCGCCTTCTCGTCGTGGTACCACGACCCGGTCGCGGGCGTGCGCTCGCGGGCGCAGGTTCGCCTGCGGGCGCCCTGGGGGCCCGTGCACCTGAGGCTCTGGGCGGGTGGCGCTTGGGAAGCACACCACGCGACCACCAGCAACGCCCCCGACGATGACTACAGCCGGGTCACCGCTACGCTCGCGCCCGAGGTCGAGACGACGTTCGCCCGAAAGCTGACGCTGCAGCTCGCCCTTCAGGGGGACCTGGAGGTGCCGCTGCAGGTGGCCTCCGTGGTACCGGGCACCTCGCTCAACCCACGTCTGACGGCGCAGTGGCGTCCCATCAATGGACTGTCCCTGGGCGTGACGGGCGCGCGCACCTCCCGCTTCCCGACGCTGCGCGAGCGCTTCTCGGCGGCGATGGGGTTTCGCGAGCCCAACCCGGCCCTGGGGCCCGAATCGGCGTGGTCGTTGAGCGGAGAGTGTCGCTGGTCCCCCTTCGAAGGGCTGCAGTTGCTGGCCTTCGGGAGCCACAGCGCAGTGCAGGGGTTGATCGCCGAGGTGCGGATCCCCGGCGGGTTGACCCAGCTGCAGAACGTGGCCCACGCGCAGCTGTCGAGCGGCGAGGTGACGCTGGGCCTCGAGCCGCTGCGGGGGCTGCGGCTCGAGGTCGGAGCGCAGGTCCTGCGGGCGGTACAATGGACCGACGCGGGGGCCATTCCTCTCGACTACCGCGCCACCTGGGCGGGGCGGGCCGAGCTGCGGCTGCAACCGGTCCGCCAGCTCTTCGTCTGGGCGGGTGTCCGTGCGTCTTCGGCGCGGCCCTTCCTGAACCCGGACACGCGGAAGCAGGACACGCTGCCCGGCTTCGCCGACGTCTCGTTGCGGACCGAGTACCGGCCAACTCCGGGCGTGGCGGCCTGGGCGCGCGTCACCAACCTGCTGAACGCCGCCGCGGACAGCCAATTCGGCTTCCCCCGGCAGGGGCGCCAGCTCTTCGTCGGCCTGTCCCTGGAGATCGATCGTCCACTCACCGAAGGAGAACCGCCATGACGCACCTGATCTGCCTCCTGCTGTCCGCCGCCCCCACCTCCCAGCCAGCCCCGACGGTGCTGGTAGAAGGCGCCCTGGTTAAGAAGGCCGCGCTGACCGAGAAGGACCTCGCCGGCCTCGGGGCCGTGACGGTGGACTGGTCCGACAAGGCCGGCGCGCACAAGGTGAAGGGCGTTCGCCTCGACCGAATCCTCGGCCACCTCGGCTTCAACGAAGGTCCCGTGGGACCGGCGGCCGACCCGAAGGTGAAGCACGAAGGGCTGCGCGCGGTGGTGGTGGCCCAAGCCGCGGATGGGTTCCAGGCCGTCTTCAGCGTGGGCGAGTTGCTCGAGAGCCTGGGGGCCACCCAGGTCCTGGTGGCGTGGGAGGTGGACGGCAAGGCGCTGGCGCCGGACGTGGGCCCCTTCCGCCTCGTCGTCACTACCGACAAGCGCGGCTCGCGATCGCTGCACCGGCTGACGGCGCTGCGGGTGGTGGACCTCCGCGTGAGCCCCGCGCCTGCCTCGAAGTGAAGGCAGCCCCGCCCGCTCAGCCCGGCAGCCGCTCGAGCACCTCGCCCAGCACCCGCGTCAGGCGGACGCCTCGCGAGGGAGGAAATCGCGCCAGTCCGTCCGCACGGAGCCTTGGCGCGGCGGTCTGCTCGTAGCGCTGAAACGTGGGGAGATCGGCGAACAGGTAGCGCGCCTCGAAGCGCAAGGGGTGCTCGGCGGTGGGCTCGAGCCGCACCAGGTCCACCGAGCGCGCGCCGCCGTCCAGCACGGCCTGCAGGTGCCCGTCCTTGAGCCACGCCACCCAGTCGCCGGCCACCTGCGGCGAGTCGAAGTCCGCGATGACGGTGTACGCGAAGCTCATCGCAGCCCCTCGCGGTTGAGCTGAAACTGAAGGCGCGTCGACGCGAACCGGGGAGGCTTGCGAGTCGTCATGGCCGGCACCTACCCCTCGGGTATGCGCGAGTCGAGGGCCGTGTCTCCGGACCTTCCGCACCGCGACGGCGCACAATCCGTGCCGGCCCTGTGCGCGGCTTGTGGCATCGTCCGGCCATGCGCCTCCTCTTAGCCCTCACGTTGGTTTCCGGCGCCGCCCTGGCCGCGCCCGCGCGTCCCTCCGTCATCGCGCTGCTGCCGCCAAAGGCCGAGCCGTCGCTGCAGCCGCTGGCCGACCTGCTGGTGGCCCGCGCGTCGGAGTTGGTGGAGGCAGGCAGCTCCGCCTCCGAAGTGCACCCCAAGCAAGTGTGGCGCGCGCTGCAGGAAGAGGACCTCACCGGCGCCGACTTCACCGGCGACGCCGCCCTGGAGCAGGCGCGGCGCCTGCTGGGCGCGGACCGGGTGCTGGGCTTCACCCTCTCGGCGAAGGGCGACGAGCTGACGCTGGCCGGGCTGGTGCGCGACGAGAAGAAGGCGACGGCCTTCTCGGTGAAGGCGGGCAAGGGCTGGGCCCAGGCGCTGGACGTGGGCGCAGCGGGGCTGGCGAAGGCGCTGGTGGGCGCCGCGCCCCGCAAGCCGAAGGTGACTGCGCAGCCGACCTCGTCCAACGCCGAGGCGCTGGCGGCGGCTGGGCGGTGCGCGCGCGAGGTGCAGGAGCAGCCTCTGGGCGTGGAGAACCCGGTGGTGCTGGAGGCGGCCGATCTCGAGGCAGCGGTGACGGACTGTCAGAAGGCGCTCTCCCTCGATCCTTCCCTGCGCTACGCGAGCGCGGCGCTGGCCCTGGGCCAGGCGCTCCTCGGTCGCCATGACGACGCGGTGAAGGCGCTGGGCACCCTGGGCGACGCCGACGACGTGCTGGAGCTCTATTCCCTCGCCCGCTTCTGGATGCTGACGCGCTTCCAGTCCAATGAGGCCGGTGTGGCCTTCCTGCGCGACGTGGTGAAGAAGCACCCCGGCGAGCTGATCGCCCGCGCCTACCTCGGGGAGACGCTGGGCATCCTCGGCGACTGGAAGGACGCGGAGGCCGTCTGGCGCGAGTACCTGGTCCTCGCCCCCGCGTCCCCCTTCGCGCTGGCCCGCCTGAGCAAGGCGCTGGCCCGGCAAGGCAGGCACGAGGAGGCGATCGCCACCGCGAAGAAGGGCCTTACGCTGGCCGCCACCTCGCGCGAGCTGCGGCTCGAGGTCGCCAGCCGGTTGATCGACGCCAGCAACGTCGCCGAGGCCAAGGCCGTCCTGCTGCCTCTGGCCGAGTCGCCCGCCGCGCACGGCGAGGAGCTCTTGCGGCTCGGCTGGGCCCACTGGCTGTCCGGCGAGGCGGAGGCGGCGCAGGCCACCTTCCAGCGCGCGCTCCAGAAGGCCACGGCGCCGGGCGAGTGGCGCACGCGGGGACGCGCCCACTACGACCTCGCGCTCGTGGCGATGGCGAAGGGCGACAAGCCCGGGGCGCTCGCCGCGCTCAAGGCGTCGATGCAGACGGGCTTGCGGATGAAGAGCGTCGATCCTCTGCTCAAGGACGTGGTGAAGGAGCTGGAGCGCGCCGGCGTCGGCGTGTCACCCGCGGACGGCGGGACGAAGCTGGCCGGGGCCTCCCTCACGCCACGCGAGGCGAGCTTGTTCCCGACGGACGCCTTCGGGGATCCCAACCCGAAGGCCACCCGGCCGCAGCCGCCGAGTGGGCTGGTGCTGTACCGCTTCTGAGGGGCTCGCAGCTCGCCGCCCTTCATCGCGCGGTGGCGCGCGCCGTGCCGGTCTCCGGTGGTCCTCTCATGTGACGGCCAGGTGACAGCACAGGGTGAGGGGCGGGGCCGCGGAAGGGCAGTCCCACTGCCTATTTCTGACGTTCAACTTCGCTCAATTCAGGCAACGCCACTGCCTTTCTGCGCGACCCCTTCGCCCCCTGTCAGGTATGCGTCCTCGCGCCGCCCGGCGCCCTCCGCCTGCTATGAGACTCCTCGTCATGGCTCTGCCTGCCGCCTTCCTCGCCGCCCTGATGGACTTCCCTGGCGACTTCGCGTCCACCGACGCAACCGACCTCGCCACCTACGGCCGCGACTGGACCAAGGTGCACACGCCCGCGCCGTCGCTGCTGGTGCGCCCCCGCAGCACCGCCGAGGTGGCCCGCTTCCTGAAACTCTGCGACGCGCACGCGGTGCCGGTGGTGCCCTCGGGGGGCCGGACGGGGCTCGCCGCCGGCGCCGTCGCCGCACACGGCGAAGTCGTCCTGTCGCTGGAGCGGATGCGCGCCATGCACCCCGTCGACGTCCTCGGCCAGACGGTCCGGGTGGAGGCCGGCGCCGTCACCGAGGCCGTCCACGCACACTGCGCCCTCGTGGGCCTCTTTTGGCCGGTGGACTTCGCCAGCAAGGGCGCCAGCCAGGTGGGCGGCAACATCGCCACCAACGCCGGCGGGGTGCGCGTCATCCGCTACGGGCTCACCCGACAGTGGGTGCTGGGCCTCACCGTCGTCACCGCGCAGGGCGAGGTGCTGGAGCTCAACGGCGCGCTGGAGAAGAACAACACCGGCGTCGACCTTCGGCAGTTGTTCATCGGCAGCGAAGGCATCCTGGGCGTCGTCACCGAGGCCACGCTGAAGCTGACGCGCCTCCCCGACAAGGTGGACGTCTTCCTCTTCGCGCTCGACTCGCTCCAGGGCGTCTTGAAGCTCTTCGAGGAGGCGCGGAGCGGCCCCTTCACCGTCCTGGCCTACGAGTTCTTCACCGACGCGTGCAGCGCCCGGCTGGAGAAGCACCGGGGCGTCCGTCCGCCCTTCGAGGCGAAGGCGTCCCACTACGTGCTGCTCGAGGTGGAGGCCGCGAAGGACGGCGCGCTCGACGTGTGGCTCGCCGGGCTCTTCGAGCGAGGCCTGGTGCAGGACGGGACGCTCGCGGCCGACTCCGGCCAGGCGCGCAAGCTCTGGGAGCTGCGGGAGGCCATCAGCGAGTCCCTCTCCGCCACCGGCATGCCCCACAAGAATGACCTCGCGCTCCCCATCGCCGCGCTGAAGGCCTTCTGCGCCGAGTTGGAGGCGCTCCTCGCGCAGCGCTACCCCGGCTGGGAGCTGTGCCTCTTCGGCCACATCGGCGACGGCAACCTCCACGTCAACATCATGAAGCCCGAGGCGATGGGGAAGGACGAGTTCCTCGCGAAGACGCACGACGTCGACGCCGACTTGATGGACCTCGTCCGCACGCACAGGGGCAGCGTGTCCGCCGAGCACGGGATCGGGTTGCTCAAGCGCGACTGGCTGGGGCACTCGCGCAGCCCCGCGGAGATCGCGTTGATGCGGCAGGTGAAGCGGGTGCTCGATCCACAGGGGATCTTGAATCCGGGGAAGATCTTCCCCTCTCCCTGACGCCCTCCCCCGAGGCAGGGGGAAGGTTCAGCCCATCGAGATGCGGCTGCGGCGCGGCAGCGGCTGCGTGTCCGGCGCCTCGACGCGGTCGCCGCCGGCGGCCTGCGCCTTCTTCAGCGCGTGCGTCGCGTCGCGCACGAGTCCCCCGAAGCTGACCTGCGCGCGGGGATCCACCTTGGGATCGAAGCTGGCCACCGCGACCGACGCCGTCCCGCCCGGAAAGGACGCGAGCTCCCGCAGGCGAGCCACCACCCGGCGCGCCACCGTGCTGCACCCGCTGCGCGGGGTGTGCGGAAGGAAGACCAGGTACTTCTCACCGGCGAAGGGCATCAGCAGATCGATGTCCCGCGTCAACTGCGAGAGCGCCTGCAGCACCTCGGCGCGGATGGCGGCGCGCTGGAACTCGGGGGCCTTCTGCGCCTTCAGCTTCGCGTCCAGCCCGTCGAGCGCTACCAACAAGAGCGCCACCGGGTACCGGTACCGCTTGCTGCGCTTCACCTCGAGCAGCATGTATTTCTTGAAGAAGGCCTCGTCGGCCTGGTTGACGCCCGTGGACGGCCGCACCGGCGCCACCGCAGGAGGCCCGTTCTTCTTCGAGTCCTTCTCCGCCTTCGCCCGGGCGAGCTCGGCCTCGCGCGCCTGCCACTTGTCGTAGAGCTCGCGCTGCACCAGCACCGCGTGCAGCTGGGCCAGCACCGCGTGGCGCTTCAGTGGGCCCACCACGAAGCCGTCGGCCCCGGTCTCCTCGGCGCGATCGGCGGCGCGCTCGAACTCGGTCGGCGGGTAGGTCAGCACCACCCGCGTCTGCGGCGCCAGCTTCTTGACCTGCGCGCACAGCACCTCGCCGTCGAAGCTGCCTGACACCGCGGCGATCAACACCTCGGGCGCCCGGGCGCGGACCACCTGCACCGCCTCGTCGAGGTACGTCGCCGTCTGCACGTCGGCCACCCCGTCGAGGAACTTCCGCAGAGCGTTGCGGACAGGGACGGACGGCTCGGCGACGAGGACGCGCATCGGAGGACCTCAGACCTCGAGGACTTCCTTCTCCTTCTTGGCTACCACGTCGTCCACCTGCGTGATGCCCCCGTCCGTCTCCTTCTGCACCTTCTCGGTGGACCGCTTGTTGTCGTCCTCGGTGATCGCCTTGTCCTTGAGCAGCTGCTTGAGCTTCTCGTTGGCGTCGCGGCGATCGTTGCGAATGCCCACCTTGTACTCCTCGCCGGTGGACTTCACCTGCTTGGCGATCTCCTTGCGGCGCTGCTCGGTGAGCGCGGGGATGGGCAGGCGGATGATCTCCCCGTCGTTGTTGGGGGTGAGGCCCAGGTTGGCCTCGTGGATCGCCTTCTCGATGTCCTTGAGGATCGACTTGTCCCACGGCTTCACGGTGATCAGCCGCGGCTCAGGCACGGCGATCGCGGCGCACTGGGCCAGCGGGGTGGGCGTGCCGTAGTAATTCACCTTCACCGGGTCCAGCATCGCGGCCGAGGCGCGCCCGGTGCGCACCTTGCTCAGCGCCTGCTTGAGCGCCTCCACCTTCTTCTTGATGTTGTCCGACAGCCCCTTCACCACATCGTCGTGCGCGGCCATGGTGGCCTCCTTGTCGAAAAGTCAGGCGAGCTCGGTCTCGGGCGTTCCCACCACGGTGCCGATCTCTCCCGGGGACAGCACCGCCTTCTTGATGTTCCCGGCCTTCGTCATGTCGAAGACGACGATGGGCAGCTTGTTGTCCATGCACAGGCTGATGGCCGTGGAGTCCATCACGTTGAGCTGCTTCTTCAGCACGTCCATGTAGGCGAGGCGCCGGTAGCGGCGCGCGCCCTTGTCCTTCTTCGGATCCGCGTCGTACACCCCGTCCACCTTGGTGGCCTTGAGGATCACGTCGGCGTTGATCTCCATCGCGCGCAAGGACGCGGCGGTGTCGGTGGTGAAGTACGGGTTGCCGGTGCCCGCGGCGAAGATGACGACTCGGCCCTTCTCGAGGTGCCGCACCGCCCGCCGGCGAATGTACGGCTCGGCGATCTGCTCCATCTTGATGGCCGACAACACGCGCGTCTGGCCGCCCAACTGCTCCACCGCGTCCTGCAGGGCGAGGCTGTTGATGCAGGTGGCCAGCATGCCCATGTAGTCGGCGCTGGCGCGATCCATGCCCGTGGTGGCGCCCTGGATGCCCCGGAAGATGTTGCCGCCGCCGATGACGACCGCCACCTCCACGCCCGCCTTCTTCACCTCCAGCACTTCCTCGGCGATGGCCTGCAGCGTCGCGGGCTGAATGCCGTACTTCTCATCGCCCATCAGCGCTTCGCCCGACAGCTTGAGCAGCACGCGCTTGTAGGCGCCGTTCTTCCCGGGCGCGGTCATGGCGGAAGCGGGTTGTAGTCCTTCCCCCGGGGGCCGGCACGCCCAAAACGACGACGGGCAGGACCCCGGGTGAAGGAGTCCTGCCCGGCAGAGGTGCTGCGAAGGGGCGGCTTACGCCTGGCCCAGCGTCTTGGCCACCTCGGCGGCCAGGTCGTCCTTCTTCTTCTCGATGCCCTCGCCCACCTCGAGGCGCGCGGCGCGGCCGACCGTCAGCGCGGCGCCCGCCTTCTTCCCGTGCTCGGCGATGACGTCCTTGATCTTCAGCTTGTCGTCCTTCACCCAGACCTGATCGACGAGGCAGTTGTCCTCGAAGAACTTCTCCAGCTTCCCGCCGATGATCTTGTCCCACATGTTCTCGGGCTTCTTGATCTGCTCGCGCTTGACGATCTGCGACAGCGGCACCTTCTCCAGCTTGCCGCTGATCTCCAGCATCACCTTCTCCGCGTCCTCGCTGCGGAGGATGCCGGTGCGGGCCGGGCCGTCCTTGATGGTGAAGCGCCAGGTGTTCTGCAGCTCGTCCTTGAAGGTGGCCTTCTCCTTCTCGAGGAGGGCGGCGGGCACCTGGTCGCGCGACACCCAACCCGGGCGCATCGCGGTCAACTGCATCGCCAGCTCGGTGGCAAGGCTCTTGGCTTCGGCGCCGTTGCTGCCGAACACCTCGACCAGCGCGCCCACGCGGTTGTTGGAGTGCAGGTAGCTGCCCACCACCCCGTTGGACTCCACGTGGAAGCGCGCGAAGCGGCGCACGGTGAGGTTCTCGCCGATGGTGGCGATCTTCTCCGTCACCGCGTCCTTCACCGTCTTGCCGCCGAAGGGCTGGACCAGCAGCGCGTCGACGTCGGCCGGGTTGTGCTGCGCGACGTGCGCGACCAGATCGCTGGTCAGCTTCACGAACTCGGCGTTGCGCGCCACGAAGTCGGTCTCGGCGTTGACCTCCACCATCGCGCCCAGCTTGCCGTCGTCCGACAGCTTGAGGCCGATGAGGCCTTCCGCCGCCACCCGGCCGCCCTTCTTCGCCGCCGATGCCACGCCCTTCTTGCGCAGCCACTCCTCGGCCTTGGCGAAGTCGCCGGCCGACTCGGCCAGGGCCTTCTTGCAGTCCATCATCCCCGCGCCCGTCTTCTCGCGGAGCTCCTTCACCATCGCAGCGCTGATCTCAGCCATGTCTTCTCTCGTTGGGGTTAAAGGGGGAAAGCGACGAAGCGCCGACCAGGGAATGCCCGGCCGACGCTTCGGGAAGCAGGTCGGAACCGGGCGGGTTACTCCGCGGTGGCCTCGGCCTTGGGCTCGCCCTCGGCGGCGGCACCCTCGGCGCCCTCGATGGCGGCGGGCTCGACGGCGGAGCCGGCCTTGATCTCCACCACCGGACCGCGGCCCTCACGGCGCGGCGCGCGGCGGCGCTCGCCACCCTCGCCCCGGCCACCCTCGCGGCGGCTCTTCTCTTCCTGCGCGTCACGCTCGGCGGCGCCCGAGGCGCGGTACCGCGCGGCGCCCTCCACGGCGGCGTCGGCGATCTTCCCGGTGAAGAGCTTGATGGAGCGGATCGCGTCGTCGTTGCCGGGGATCACGTAGTCGATCCCTTCTGGATCGCAGTTGGTGTCCACCAGGCCCAGCACGGGAATGCCCAGGCGGTTGGCCTCGTGCACGCCGATCATCTCCTTGCGGGGATCGATCACGAAGATGGCGCCGGGCAGCCGGGTCATGTCCTTGATGCCGCCCAGGTTCTTCTCCAGCTTCTCCTGCTCGCGCTGCAGGCTGGCCACTTCCTTCTTGGGCAGCCGCTCGAAGGTGCCGTCCTTGGCCATGGTCTCGATCGTCTTGAGGCGATCGATGCCCTGCTTGATGGTCTTGAAGTTGGTCAGCGTGCCGCCCAGCCAGCGGTTGGTGACGAAGAACTGGCCCGAGCGGGTCGCCTCCTCGCGCACCACGTCCTGGGCCTGCTTCTTGGTGCCCACGAAGAGGATCGAGCCGCCGCGTCCCGTCACGTCGGCCACGAAGCGCAGGGCGGCGCGGGCCATCACCACCGTCTTCTGCAGGTCGATGATGTAGATGCCGTTGCGCGCGCCGAAGATGAAGGGCTTCATCTTCGGGTTCCACCGCTTGGTCTGGTGGCCGAAGTGAACGCCGGCCTCCAGCATCTGGCGCATGGTGATGCCGGTGGGACTGCCCATGGGGGCGTGCTGCGTGGCTTCCGTCGTCTGCGTCTCGCTCATTGCTTCCTGTCCTTCGTTTCTGGTTGTTTCCTCCACGCGCGTTGAATTGGCCGTGCTCCCCTCCCGACACCTTGTCGGGAGCACCGTGGGACGGCCCGCACGTGTGCGTAGTGGTTGCTGCCGCTCCTTCGGACTGCCTGGCCCCGGGAGAGCGGCCGTGAAGGAGTGGCAAGCCTCTAACAGAGCCCTTCGGGGCGGAGCAAGTCTCGTGACGCGGCGATCGACCAGCCAGAAACCCGTGGCTTTTCAGCTGGTTGGATCTGGCAGCTCGAGCACGAGGTGAGCGCCGGCGCCGGCGTGCGGCTCGACCTTGGCGCTGCCGCCGTGGTGTCGGAGCACCTCGGCGACGATCGCCAGGCCCAGGCCCGAGCCCCCGCGGCGATCGAGGCGGTGGAAGGGCGAGAAGACGGCCTCGGCGTGATCCGCGGGAATGCCCGGCCCTGCGTCGACGACGTGGAGCTGCCAGGCCGAGCCGACGCGGCGCACCTCGAGGGTGACGGTGGAGCCTCGCGGGGCGAAGCGCAGCGCGTTGGAGACGAGGTTGTCGACGGCCTGCCGCAGCGCGACGGCGGAGAAGCGCGCAGCGGCGGGCCGCGGCCCCTTCACGTCGAGCAGCACGCCGTTCACCTCGGCCTGGGCGCGAGCCGCTTCGGCGGCCTCGTCGAGCAGTTGGTGCAGATCGCCCGGCGTGGCGTCCCACCCCCGCCCGGCGGCAGCGAAGTCCAGCAGGCGAGTGGACAGGGCGGCCAGGCGATCGACCTCTTCGCGCGCGTCAGCCAGGGCGGCGCGCAGCTCCTCGGGCGTGCGCTGGCGGCGCAGCGCGAGATCGAGGCTGGTGCGCATGAGCGTCAGCGGCGTGCGCAACTCGTGGGCGGCGTCGGCCAGGAGGCGATCCTGCACCTCGCGGGCGCGCTGCAGCTGCAGCGTGGCGTCGGCCAGCACCCGGCGCAGGTCGGCCACCTCGTCGCGGCCCTCGTCAGGCTCGGGCGGCTCCTCGAGGCGCCCTCGCTTCACCCGCTCGAGGTGCCGCGAGAGGCGGTCGAGCCGGCGTGACAGGCGGCGCGCGAGAAAGAGCTGCAGGACCACCAGGATCGCCCCGGCACCCAGCGTGAAGGAGATGGCCACGACGTGGAAGGCGTGCACGCTGGCGTCCAACTGCGCGAGGGAGGCGCTCAGGCGCAGCGCCCAGCGGCGCCCGTCGGCCGACGTGAGGCGCACCACGAGGTGCCGCGTGCGCTCCAGCGGGCCCACCGCGGTGGACAGCTCCTGCTCGGGGCCGGCGAGGGAGGGCGCGACGCGGCTGGCGGGGGGCGGCTCGGGCGGAAAGTGGGCGACCAGCGCGCCGGTGTCGTCGAAGAGCTCGCCCGTGGGCGCGAAGGGGCGCACCGACTTGAGCAGCGGAGACTCGGCCAGGTGCAGGTGCGGGCCGCCGGGCCGATCGAAGAGACTGACCGACTCCGCCGCGGCCTGCGCGAGCAGCGCACGATCGAGCGAGGACTCCTGCGCCGCGCGGAAGACACGGCCGGCGAGCAAGAGCGCCGCCAGCATCACTGCCCCGGGGAGCAGCGCGCCCAACAGCCAGAGGCGGGTCGCCAGCTTCATCGCGCCGCCCACCCACCGCGGGGAGAGGACGAGCGCCGTGGAGCCTCACGCCTCTCCTGGCTCTGGCCTTCCCTCGGCAGCACGACCCGAAGTTACCCCAGGTCTCGTCCTTCTTCGCTTCGCCTTCCCTCGAGCACCGCCTCACCCACGGCGCCCCGCGCGCACGTCGTCACTTGCCGGCCGCGCCGACGGTGCCGCCGCCCGTACCGGCTCGGCTTCGACGCTGGGCACTTTCAGTCGCTCCGTGCGATCGCCAGCCGGTAGCCGACGCCGCGCACCGCCTCGACCGACACCCGCTTCGTCCCCAGCCGCTCCAGCTTGGTGCGCAGGTAGCCGACGTACACGTCCACCACGTTGCCGGTGCCGTCGAAGTCGTTGCCCCACACCTTGAGGAGGAGCCGCGTTCGCGACACCGCGTCGCCCGCCTGCCCCACCAACTCCGAGAAGAGCGCCCACTCGCGCCCGGTGAGGCTCACCTCCACGTCGCCCCGCCGCAGCACGCGCCGCCGGACCTCCAGCGTCACGTCGCCCACGATGGACGAGGCCTTCTCGCCCGCCCCGCGCCGCGCCAGCGCCTCGAGGCGCGCCAGCAACTCCTCGAAGTGGAACGGCTTCACCAGGTAGTCGTCCGCGCCGGCGCGCAGGCCCGTCACCTTCTCGCCCGTGCTGCCGCGCGCCGTCAAGAGCAGCACCGGCGTCATCACCCCGCGGCTGCGCCACTCGCGCAGCACCGCCACGCCGTCCAGGTCCGGCAGGCCCCAGTCCAGCAACACGCAGTCGTACGGTACGTCGGCGCCCTGCTGCAGCGCCGCCTGCCCCGACGAACACACGTCGACCTCGTGGCCCTCTTCCTTGAGGCCCCGCTGCAGCATGAGCGCCATCTTCGGCTCGTCCTCGACGACGAGGAGTCGCATGGGGCCAACGTACTGCATCGGCTCGGCAGGCCAAGGATCCACGGGCGTCATGCGCCGGCCGCCCCGCTGCGCCGGCGCGCGCGCGCGAAGAAAGGATACAGCGTGGGCAACACCAGCAGGGTGAGCAGCGTCGAGCTCACCAGCCCGCCCACCACCACCGTGGCCAGGGGCCGCTGCACCTCGGCGCCGGGTCCCTGCGCCAGCATCATCGGCACGAAGCCGAGCGCGGCCACCAACGCCGTCATCAGCACCGGCCGCACCCGGTTGTGGGCCGCCTGCGTCGCCGCTCCCCGCGCGCCCTCACCTTCGTCCTCCAGCTCGCGGATGCGCGACAGCATCACCACGCCGTTGAGGACCGCCACGCCGGCCAGCGCGATGAAGCCGATCGCCGCGGACAACGACACGGGCATGCCTCGCGCGAAGAGCGCCACCATGCCGCCCACCGCCGCGAAGGGCACGTGGCTGAAGATGATCAACACCGGCGTGGCGCGGCGGAAGGCCACCAGCAGCACGGCGATGATCAACACCAGCACCGCGGGGATCACCACCGCCAGCCGCTTCCTCGCCTCCTGCAGCGACTCGTATTGCCCGCCCCACTCCAGGCGGTAGCCGGTGGGCAGCTTCACTTCCCGCTCCACCGCGGCCTCCGACAGCTTCACCACCGTGCCGAGATCGCCGCCGCGCACGTTGAAGCCGACCAAGAGCCGCCGCTCGCCGTTGCGACGGTTCACCTGGCCCGGGCCCTCGCGCGTCTCGACGTCGGCCACCCGCGACAGCGCCACCAGCCCGCCGCCCGGCACCGGCACCGGGAGATCCCCCAGCGTCCAGGCCGACACGCCCGCCTGCTGCCGCAACAGGATCGGCACCCGCACCACGCCGCGGTAGGTGAAGCCCACCTCGCGGCCCTGCCGCACCGACTGCACCGCCATCATCACCTCGGCGGCGTCGAGCCCCACCGCCGCGGCGTCCAGCGGGCGCGGCCGCACCGTCGTCAGGGGCACCGCCGGCGGCGCCAACACGCGCGCGTCTGCGGCGCCAGGCTGACGGGCCACCACGTCGCGCACCTGCTCCGCCAGCGCCCGCAGCTCGGTGAGCTCCTCCCCGTAGACGCTCACCACCACGTCCGCCACGCTGCCGCCGAGCAGCTCGTTGAAGCGCATCTGGATGGGCTGGGTGAAGGACGGCTCGCTGCCGGGCGCGTCGCGCTCCACCACGCGGGCCACGTCGGCGATGAGCGCGTCGAGCGTGAGGCCGGCTCGCCACTCGCCGCGGGGCTTGAGCGCCACGAAGACGTCCGCCTGCTCCAGGCCCATGATGTCCGTCGCCACCGCGGGGCTGCCGATGCGCGACACCACCTGGCGGACCTCGGGCACGCCCCGCAGCACCGCCCGCTCCAGCTCGCCCGCGCGCACCACCGCCGCCTCGAGCGAGATGTCCGGCTGCCGCGTCGTCTGGATCACCAGGTCGCCTTCGTTCAGCTGAGGCGTGAACTCGGTGCCGGTGCGCACCAGCAGCACGCCCCCCACCACCGGGGCGATCAACGCCAGCGCCGCCACCGCCAGCGGCCGCTTGACGAAGCCCGCCAGCACGCGCGGGTAGAAGCGCTCGAGCAGCCGCACCGGCAGCGTGGGGCGATCGGGCACGTCCTTCCCGCGCAGCCAGAGCGCGGCCGCCGCGGGGATGAAGGTGAGCGACAGCACGAGTGAGACGCCCAGCGCGAACACCACCGTCAGCGCCATGGGCCGGAACAGCTTGCCGTCGGTGCCCGACAGCGACAGCACCGGCACGTAGACGAGCAGGATGATCAACACCGAGAAGAAGACCGGCTGGGCCAGCTTCGCGCCGACGTCGCGGACCACCGCCTGGAAGCGCTCCTGCCCCAGCGCGCGCCGCGCCTTGGGATCGGGCACGTCGTGGGACAGCGCGTGGAAGAGGCCTTCCACCATCACCACCGCGCCGTCCACCAGGAGCCCGAAATCCACCGCGCCCAGAGACATCAGGTTACCGGGGACGCCCAGCGCGGACATGAGCGCGGTCGCGCCCAGCATGGACAGGGGAATGGCCGCCGCCACCAGCAGGCCCGCGCGGGCGCTGCCCAGCAGGAGGAAGAGGACGGCGATCACCAGCAGGCCGCCTTCCAGCAGGTTCTTCCCCACCGTCTTGAGCGTGCCCTTCACCAGCACGCTGCGGTCGTAGACGATGTCCACCTTCACGTCGTCCGGCAGCGCGGCGCGCACGTCGGGGAGCCGGGCGTGGATGTGGGACATCACCTCGAGCGCGTTGGCGCCCCGCAGCATCTGCACCATCACGTACACCGACTCGCCCCGGCCGTTGGTGGTGGCGGCGCCCAGGCGTACCCGCTCGCCCTCGCGGACCTCGGCGACGTCCATCACCCGGGTGATGTGCGGTGCGCCCGGCGCCGAGACGTCCCGCGCCACCACCGCCGCGGCGAGGGCAAGGGTGTCCTCGGGCAGCGCCACCGCGCGCACCAGCACCTGCCCGTCCCCCGCCGGCAGCGACGCGCCCGCCGCGCTGCCCGTGGCCCGCTCGAGCGCGCCGGCGAGATCGCCCAGCGTCTGGTGCCGCTGGGAGAGCCGGAGCGGATCGGTCACCACGTCGAAGGTGCGCTCCGCCCCGCCCCAGGGGTTCACCTCCACCACGCCGGGCACGCTCTTCAGCGTCGGGGCGACCCGCTGCTGCACCAGCTCCAGCAGCTCGGCCAGCGAGCGCGCGTCGGACGAGAGGGTGAAGTGGAAGACCTCCCCCAGGCCGCCGGTGACAGGCCCCAGCTCCACCGCCTCCACCGAAGGCGGCAAGCTGACCGTGGACAGCCGCTCCTGCACCAGTTGACGCGCGAGGTAGACGGGCACGTCGTCGTCGAAGACCAGGGTGATGGCCGCGATGCCGTAGCGGGCCAGGCTGCGCTGCTCGATGAGGCCCGGCGCGCCGCCCGAGGCGATCTCGATCGGCCGCGCTACCAGCCGCTCCATCTCTTCTGGGCTGAGGCCCGGCGCGCGCGCCAGCACCAGCACCTGGTTGTTGGTGAGGTCAGGCAGCGCGTCCAGCTCCAGCCGCACCGCGCCCACGCCCGCCACCAGGCCCAGGCCCAGCGTGATCGCCACCACCGCCTTCGCGTGATCGACGGACCACTGGACCAGCGCGCGGATCATCGCGGGCCCTCGGCGGCGACCTCGTCGTCCAGCACGAGCGCCCCGCGCACCAGGCACTCCGCGCCCGGGCACTGCAGCACCTGCACGGGCAGGGCCGTCGACTCGCCGCCGCGGCGCACCGTCACCGTGGGCACGCCGTCCACGCGGTGCACGGCCTTCGCGGGCACCCGCACCACGCCCGCCTCGCGCTCGCCCGTGAGGGAGACGCGGCCCAGCGTGCCCGCGGCCACCACGCCCCCATCGTGCGGCTCGAACCAGGCCGCGAAGGTGCCGTCGCGCTCGTCGGCCGTCGGCGCGCGCGCCACCAGCGACAGCGGGAAGCGGCCCAGCGGCGTCACCAGGGACCAGTCGCCGTCGGGCGGCGCGCGGGGGAAGTGCGCTTCGACGCGGATCGCGCCCGTCGAGGCCAGGCGCACCAGCGGGTCCGCCGACGGATCGCGGGAAGCGCCCAGCGTGGCCAGCACCTCCACCACCACGCCGGCGACGGGCGCCCGCAGCGGAACGGCGCCCGAGCCCGCCAGCAGCCCGGGCACGTCGCCTTCCTTGAGGCCCGCGGCGAGCAGCACCGCCCGCGCCGCCTGGAGATCGGCCTTCGCCTCGGCCACGCTGGCCCGGGCCTCGCTCACGTCCAGCGCCCGCGCCAGGCCCTCCGCGCGCAGCTTCTCCAGTTGCTCCGCGCGCGCGCTCCACGCCTCCAGCCGCGCCCGGGCGCCCTCGAAGCGGCCGGCGGCGTCCAGCACCTCGGGCATCACCACGTCCACCACCGGCGCGCCCGCAGCCACCACGTCGCCGGGGCGGACGCGCACCTTCACCACCGTCCCCCGCAGAGGAGGCGTCACCACCGCCGACGCGCCCGGCCCGGCCAGCACGCGCGCCGGGCCTTCCAGTACCGCCGCGGCGCCGGCGGGCTTCACGCGAACCCAGGGAGAAGCGGGCGGTGGAGGAGCCACCTCGGGGGTCTCGGCGTCGCGCGGGCACGCCCAGAGGAGGAGCGAGAGGAGGAGGACAGGCAGTCCCTCTCCCCCGAAGCCAGAGGGAGGACGTGGCGCGTTCATGGCTGGTCTCCCTGGGAGAGTTCCGCGTTCAGCTCGCGGGCGTGCGCGCGCGCGGCGAGCAGCGCGGCCTGAGCCCGAATCGCCCCGACGCGGGCGGCCACCGCGAGGCGTCGCACCAGCAGCAGCTCCTGCAGGGTGCACTCGCCGGACTGAAATCGCTTGAGCTGCAACCCGGCCGCCTCCACCGCCGCCGGCAGTTGCTGGCCGTGCACCGTCGCAAAGACATCCTCGGTGTGCTCGAGCTCGTGCCGCAACAGCGCCAGCGCCACTCGCGCGCCGGTGGCCGCCTTGTCCAGTTCGCCTTCCAGGAGTCGCGCCTGGGCCTCGTGTTCACCGGCCTCGCGACGCCCCACGTCGAAGAGCGGCAGCGTCACCCCGAGCGCCACGTTGGCGAACCACTGCGTCGGCGCCTCGTGCCCGCCCTGGGCCTGCACCTGCAGCCCGGTCCCGTACTGGGCGCTCGCCTCCACGCCGCGGGATCGTTCGCCCTGCACCTGCGCCTCGAGCCGCTTGAGCGCCGGCCACTGCGCTGCGGCGTCGACCACAGGCGCCGCCGCGCCGTCGAAGCCAGGGAGCGGCCCTTCCACCGTGGCGAGCTCCGCGAGCCCCAACAGCATCGACAGGCGCCCTCCGGCTTCGATCGCCTGCCCTTCGAGGTCGAGGTGGAAGGCGCGCGCCTCGGCGGCGAAGGCCCTTGCGCTGGCGAGATCGACGCGCGTCAACCCGTCGGACGCCACCGCCTTCTGGATGCGCAGCACCAGCTCCTTCGCCATCGCCTCCTCCTCCAGCACCGCCCGCGAGGCTTCGGTGAGGGCCCAGGTCTCGAGCCAGGCGCGCGCCACGGCGACCCGCAGGTCCCTGCGCCGGCCGCGCGCCTCCCAGCGGGCCGCGTCCAGGTCCTTCTCGGCCGTGCCCCGCCGCGCGGAGGCGAGCCCCGCCACGTTGAAGGACTGCTGCAGCGTGAGCTGCCCTTCCGGCCGCGTCGCCCCGTTCTCCACGCGCAGGCCCGGCTGCGCCTGCAGCAGCGGGTTGGCGGTCATACTGCTCATGCGATCCAGCGCGTCTCGCCGGGCGGCGCTCGCCTGGACCGCGGCCACCACGTCAGGGGCGCTGTCCGCGCGCACCATCGCGGCGTCGAAGGTGAGGGGCGCGGTGGCCAGCAGCGCGGGGAGGAGCGTCCACACGGCGAGCACCGTACGGACGCCGCCGGCCGGGCGCTTGAGAGCCGCATGAGAGATCTCTCAGGGTCGCGTCTTCTCGTCGGCCCGCGGCGGCACCAGCACGCCACGCCCGCGACGAGGGCGGGCTGCCGCGGACGCGGGAGGACACGGCGCCCGAGGCCCTCCGGGCCAGCGTGCAAGGCGCTCGACACCTGCCCGAACGGTGTGCCAACGCCTAGTGGCAGGTCAGTGTGCTGGCGTAGCTGCCCGAAGGCGAGCCGCCGGAGCCCGAGTAGTAGACGCGTCCGAAGGAAGCGAAGGCGGTGAACCCGTCCTTGTCTCCGGGCCGGCAGGCCGCGCCGCCACAGCCGCCGGAGGTGGGGCTGACCTCCACCGACGAGCCCAGCGGCACGCGGGCGCCGGTGAGATCGGTCTGGCGCGTCATCACCTGCCGCTTGAAGGAGGTGGGCTCCTCGGCGGGCGTCAGGTAGCGCAGCGCGGTCATCCAGATCCGCGAGGCGGTGGCGCTCACCCTCGGCCGGAGGATGGAGTCGGCCCCGTTCTGGGTGGCGTAGTCGAGGTACGCGTAGTGCCAGGTGGGATCGTTGGTGAGCCAGTAGTTCAAGTCGGCGTCGGGGCTGCCGGGATCCTTCGTCACGTAGGCGACGAAGAACTGATCCGCCGCGGCGCCGTCCTTGAAGTACGAGACGTCGGGCTCGGTCAGCGCGCGCGGTGAGGCCACGGAGTAGACGCTCTGATCCGCCGCCTTGGAGGTGCCATCCTCGTTCACCTGGAAGAAGGACACGGCCGTAGCGCTGGGCCGGTAGGTGACGCCGAGGCGGCGCAGCGACGCGGCCGACGGGCAGGTCTGCGAGGCCACCCAGTCCTGGTGGGTGGAGTCGGCGCCAAGGCCGGGCACCACCGCCGCGCTGGCGACCACGGTGATGGGCGTCAGCGTGGTGCTGGCGCAGCCCGGCGCGCGGAGCTCCCAGCTGCCGGAGATGTTGCACGGCTCGACCTGCGCCATCCGCACGCCCACCGTGTCCTCGCGCCACACCAGCACCACCCGCTTGCCGTTGCCGCGCACCACCCGCAGCGAGTCCAGGGTGTGACAGCCGGTGCCCGAGCAGCCCGTCGGCAGCTTGAACTGGGTGTAGCGGTAGGTGCGGGAGGTGCCCATCGAGTCGACGTAGTAGAGGTCGATCTCTGCGTTGTTGTACTGCCAGATGCCGGCGATCACGAAGCCGTCGCCCGCCTGGGCCAGGGCCACGTCGGAGTAGGTCAACCCGGTGACGGTGGTGATGCTGCCGTTGGGCGCGCCGGCGCTGGTCAGCGGCTGGAAGCTGATGCCGCTCGAGCCCACCGACATGGAGAGGCCTCCGCCCACGCGCGCGTCGGAGCCGGTGCCGTTGACGCCGCCCGCGCAGCTGCCGGACGAGTAGTAGTACGGCTGAACCTCCAGGTCCTGGAAGGCGGTGGTGGTGAGGTCGCTGGTGGAGGTGAGGGTGGGCTCGTCGACGACGCCGTCGCAGTCATTGTCCAGGCCGTCGCAGGCGGCGGCGGTGGGCGAGCCCGCGGTGACGCTGCACTCGGTACCGGTGTGGGCGGCGTTGCATTGGATGACGCCGGACCGCAGGCACACCCCGAGGCCGGCGGTGCAGGCGGTACCCAGGCCGGAGAAGCCGTCGTCGGTCTGGCCGTCGCAGTCGTCGTCCAGCGAGTTGCAGGTCTCGGTGGACGGCGCCACGTTGCGCACGCACTGCACGCTGCCCGAGGTGCAGGTGAGGGTGCCCGCCGCGCACACGCCCGACTGGCCGGTGCTGCAGGCGCCGCCGCCGCCCGGGTTGCCTTCGTCCGTCTGGGCGTTGCAGTTGTCGTCGACGTTGTTGCAGGTCTCCTGGGCGGTGGGGCGGATGTTGGCGTTGGCGTCGTTGCAGTCCTGGTTGTTGGCGACGCGCCCGGGCACGGGGCCACAGGAGGACACGGGGGAGCCGGCGGAGGCGCCGAAGCCGTCCACGTCCGCGTCGGGGTAGTAGCTCTGGGTGGGCAGGCCTTCGTCGACGCCGCCCGCGCAGTTGTCGTCGGTGCCGTTGCACACCTCGGTGGCGCCCGGCTTGATGTTGCCGTTGGTGTCGTTGCAGTCGGTGTTGTTGGTCACCTTGCCGGCCACTGCGCTGCAGGAGGACTGGGCCATGGCGCCGGCCGCGCCGAAGCCGTCCGCGTCGACGTCGGGGTAGTAGTTCAAGAAGGTGAGGCCTTCGTCGGCGCCGCCCGCGCAGTTGTCGTCGAGGCCGTTGCACACCTCGGTGGCGGTGGGCTTGATGGCGGCGTTGGAGTCGTTGCAGTCGGTGTTGTTGGTCACCTTGCCGGCCACCGCGCTGCAGGAAGCCTGGGGCATGGCGCCGGCCGCGCCGAAGCCGTCGCCGTCCACGTCGGGGTAGTAGTTCTGCGTCGTCACCCCGTTGTCGATCAGGCTGTCGCAGTTGTCGTCCACGCCGTTGCAGAGTTCGGCCGCGCCGGGGCGGACGGAGGCGTTGCCGTCGTTGCAGTCGGTGCTGGTGGACACGCGGCCGGAAGGCTGGCTGCAGGCGCTCACCGCGCCGCCCGCGCCGTAGCCGTCGCCGTCGCCGTCCGCGTACCAGTTGGAGAAGGTGAGGCCGTTGTCCACGCCGCCGGCGCAGTCGTCGTCGAGGCCGTTGCACACCTCGGTGCCGCCGGGCTTCACGGTGCTGCGGGTGTCGTCGCAGTCGGTGTTGTTGGTGACGCGCCCGGCGATCGGCTGGCAGGCCGACTGGGCGGTGGAGCCGGCGCGCCCGAAGCCGTCGCCGTCGCCGTCCGGGTAGTAGTTGGTGAAGGTGAGGCCGTCGTCGGCCTGGCCGTCGCAGTCGTCGTCCACGCCGTTGCAGGTCTCGGGGGCGCCCGGCTTGATGGCCGGGTTCATGTCGTTGCAGTCGGTGTTGGTGGTGACGCGGCCCGCGACGGGGGCGCAGGCGGACTGGGCGGTGCCGGAGCCGAAGCCGTCGCCGTCCTGGTCGGCGTAGTAGCTGGTGAAGGTGAGGCCGTCGTCGGCCTGGCCGTCGCAGTCGTCGTCCACGCCGTTGCAGAGCTCGGGGGCGCCGGGCTTTACCGAGGGGTTGGCGTCCTGGCAGTCCTGGTTGTTGGTCACCTTCCCGGCGATGGGGGTGCAGGCGGACTGGGCCATGGCGCCGGCCGCGCCGAAGCCGTCGCCGTCCGCGTCCGGGTAGTAGTTGGCGAAGGTGAGGCCCTCGTCCACCTGGCTGTCGCAGTTGTCGTCCTGGGCGTTGCAGAGCTCAGGGGCGCCCGGCTTCACGGAGGGGTTGGCGTCGTTGCAGTCGGAGTTGGTGGTGACCTTGCCGGGGACGGGGGCGCAGGAGGACTCGGCGGTGGCGGTGGCGCTGCCGAAGCCGTCGCCGTCGGTGTCGGGGTAGTAGCTCGAGAAGGCGATGCCGTTGTCCACCTGGCCATCGCAGTTGTCGTCCACCTTGTTGCAGAGCTCGGTGACGCCGGGCTTCACGGTGGGGTTGGCGTCGTTGCAGTCGGCGAGGTTGGGCACCTTGCCCATCACGGTTGTCTGGCAGGAGTTGACGGGGGCGCTCATCGGGTCGCCGAAGCCGTCGCCGTCGGAGTCGGTGTAGAAGTCCTGGAAGGGGAGGCCGTTGTCGGGCGTGCCGTCGCAGTCGTCGTCGACGCCGTTGCAGGTTTCTGCCTGGCCGGGCCGCACCATGGGGTTGGTGTCGTCGCAGTCACCGGACTGGGCCACGCTGCCGGTGGGCGGGGCTTTGCAGCCTTCGCCGGTCTGGGTAGCGCCCACACCGTCGCCGTCGCCGTCGGCGAAATACGGGACGATGGGGAGGCCTTCGTCGACCTGGCCGTCGCAGGAGTCGTCCTGGCCGTTGCAGCTCTCGCGGGCCCCGGGGAAGGCCGTCGGATCGTTGTCGTTGCAGTCGAGGTTGGGCTCGGAGGTGCAGGTGCCGGTGCCGTTGAAGCCGTCGCCGTCGTTATCGAGGCAGACGACGGGAGGCAGGTTGGTGCCGGAGTCCACCACCGGGTTGAGCTTCGAGTTTCCTCCGCACGCGACGAGGGTGAGCCCCAGCGAGCACGGCAGCAGCAGACGGCCAATCAGTTTCAAAGGGCGCTCCCCACCGGCCCCCGGTAGGCCGGCTGTTCAACGCGGTCGGCCATACTTCAGAGGGAGTGCTGTAGACAAACCGGCGACCGGGCGGTACCGTCTTTCCGGAGAGACACTTCGATGCCCGCGGATCCACAGGTGCTTTTCGTGGAGAACCACGACTCGTTCTCGTGGAACGTGATCGACTGTCTTCCTGTGGGGCGCGCTTGTGTGCAGGTGGTGCGGGCGTCGGAGGCGGTGGATCAGCTCTGGCGTGCGCAGGTGCTGGTGATCGGCCCCGGGCCGACGGATCCGCAGCGGGCGGGGTTGATCGAGTTGGTGCGGGAGGCGGGGGTGCGTCGAGTGCCGACGTTGGGCATCTGCCTGGGGCACCAGGCGTTGGGGTTGGCCTTCGGGGCGAAGCTGGTGAGCGCGACGCCGGCGCACGGGAAGACGGGGCGGGTGCGGTTTGGGCGGAGCCGGAGGTTTCCCGGCGTTGAGGGCGAGCTGGAGGCGATGCGGTACCACTCGCTGGCGTTGGAGGAGGTGGGGGCACCGCTCGAGGTGGTGGGGCGGCTGGAGGACGGGACGGTGATGGCGGTGGAGCACACGGGGCTGCCGATGGCGGGGCTGCAGTTCCACCCGGACTCGTATGGGACGCCGCGGGGGCGAGAGCTCGTGGCGGCCTTCTTCCGGAGCCTCGAGTGAGGGTCGTCGGGCTGGAGGCGCTGCGAGACGAGCGCGCGTTTGCGCTGTTGGGGCCGGGCTACGGGGGCGGCGCGGAGTGGACCTTGGTGACGCCGCTGGTGGCCGGAGCGGGAGGCGAGGTGGGCGTGTGGTTGGCGGCGTACGAGACGCCCGGAGGGCAGGCCGAGCGGTACGGAGGGCGCGGGGAGTTGGTGGAGGTGCAGTTTCCCGCGGAGGCAGTCGCGGCGCGGGTGACGCTGGAGGAGGGCGGTTTCCTCGAGGGCGTGGGGCGGATCCGCGAGGCGATCGCGGTGGGGGACGTGTACCAGGTGAACCTGACGGTGCGCGCGAAGGTGGACAGTCTCCTCTCTTCCTCCGGAGGAGGGGGGCGTCACGCACTCGATGGCGGTTCGCTCTTGGCGCGCCTCTGCAGCCGGGGCGTTCCGCGCTTCGCGGCGTGGGTGCGTCTGCCCGACGGGCGGGAGCTGGTCTCGGCGAGCCCGGAGCTGCTGTTCGAGGTGCGGGGGCGGGCGATTCGCGCGGAGCCGATGAAGGGGACGGCGCCGGCGGGCGAGCGGGCGTGGCTGGAGGCGAGCCAGAAGGACCGAGCGGAGCTGGCGATGATCACCGACCTCCTGCGGGATGACCTGAACCGGCTGTGCGAGGCGCGCTCGGTGGAGGTGCCGTGCGCGCGGCGGTTCCTCGAGCTGCCGTATGCGGTGCAGGCGGTGAGCGACGTGACCGGGGTGCTGCGCGAGGGCGTGGGCCTGCGCGAGGTGCTGGAGCGGGTACACCCGGGCGGCTCAGTGACGGGCGCGCCGCGGGAGGCGGCGCGGGCGATCATCACTTCGCTGGAGACGAGTCCGCGGGGCGTCTACTGCGGCACGCTGGGGCTGGAGCGCGAGGACGAGACGCGGTTCGCGTTGTTGATCCGCACGGCGGAGCGGCGCAAGGACGGCACCTGGACCTACGGGGTGGGCGGCGGCATCACCTGGGATTCCGACGCGGGCGCGGAGCTGGAGGAGGTGCGGGTCAAGCTGGGTGCGCTGGGCTGAGGATGCTCGTATAGGCGGGCTCGACGAGTCATGAGCTACACGGCGCTCAAAGTGACGGAAGCAGGGGTGGTGCTGTTCGACGCGCACCGGCGGCGGCTGGGAGCTGCGTGGGAGGCGGCGTTCGATGAGTTTGCCGCTCGCGCGGAGCCGGGGATTTATGGGTTGCGGGGGGCGGAGGGCCAGCTGGAGGTCATCCGCCGGGACAGGTCGAGGCTGTGGAGTGGGATCGGCGTGCGGTACCTGGTGTCGCCGATCGTGGGGCGGCTGGGGCCGCAGGTGAAGACGCCGTCGCCCTCGCCGTGGGACGGAGTGCGGCAGGAGGGCGTAGCCACGCTGCTCACCAGCGCGGATGGCAGCGAGGTGTTTGAGTCGTGCGCTGCCGCGGTGCTGGCGTGGGATGGGCGGGGGTTGGTCGCGACACCCGAGACCTCGCCGCGCGTGGCGTCGATCACCGAGCCGTTTCTGCTCGAGCGCCATGCGCATCGGAGGGCGCCGATTCAGAGGGCCGCGGGGTGGCCGGTGGTGCTGGTCAATGCCGTCGCAGGCGCGTGTGTGGTGGAGCTGGAGGGAGCGGAGTTCCCCGCAAGCATCCACGAAGCGCTCAACCACTCCATCGCCCAGTCCGCCCGGCGCTCATCGCCCTGACCCACGCTCCGCGCCCGCTCCAGGCGAACCGGCTCACCCCCACTGCCCTTCTCCACCAGCTCCTCCTCCGCCGGCACTGTGACCAGGGCACCCCCTCTCCGGCTCGCGCCGAAGGGACCACCGCTCTGCCAACCTCCCGCCCGCCCCGCCTCCACGCGCTCGCGCCGCCCCGCTCCGCCTCAGTCCCCTGCACCTCCCAGCCAGCCGCCGGTGAGCCTCCTGGCACTCTCCTCCTTCTCATCCGGCTCGAGACTCTGTAGGGCCATGGGGAGGTCTTGAAGGCGTGTGGGGGTCCGCAGGGATCGGGATCGGGGAGCGCTGCTCCGTGTGGTGGGCGTGCGGCAGAGCGATCTTGCCGGAAAATTTTTGGAGGGGTCCCCCTGCCCTGGAGGGGTGAAGTGAGTCACGGGAGGTGTGGGGAGAGGGGCTGGTGGAGCGGGGCACGGCCCCCTGGCTCCCAGGCTGAACGCCGCTCGCTTTGAGCCGAAAAGCACTCCCACTACAGTCTAGCGCGCGATGACTTCCCAGTTGCTCGCGCTGTGCGCCGTCCTGCTCTCTGCGAGCTGCGGCACGCTCTGCGACCGCGCCGACTACACCGCGAAGTCCTTCACCTCCAAAGCGATGCCCTGCGGAGCCACTGATTCCACCCCCGACTTCAGCCGCGCCGCGTGCGAGACGGGCATGAGCTCGTGCTCGGCGGACGATCGCCGCACCCTCTCCATCTACTTCGATTGCCTCGACGCGCTCCCCACCTGCGAGCCGACGAAGTCGGCCGAGTTCAGCGCTTCGGTGCTGAAGTGCGCCAATCCGATGTCCGGCGTCAGCGCCGGCTGCTTCACCCAGTAGGCAGCGCGCCCAGGCCTGCCCCACCGCCCTCACGCGATGCCGTGCTCCGTCATCCACCGCTCCGCCTCGATGGCCGCCATGCACCCCGTGCCCGCCGCGGTCACCGCCTGACGGTACGTCGCGTCCATCACGTCCCCACAGGCGAACACCCCTTCCTGGCTGGTCTTCGCCGTGCCCGGCTGCACCCAGAGGTACCCGTTCGGCTGCAGCTTCAGCGTGTCCTTGAACAGCTCCGTGGTCGGCTGGTGCCCAATCGCGACGAACACCCCCTTCGCCTCCACCTTCTTCAGGTCGCCCGTCTTCACGTTCTTCACCACCGCCCCCGTCACGCCTTTCGCGTCGCCCACCACCTCCTCGATCACCGAGTCCCAGAGGAACTTGATCTTCGGGTTGTGGAGCGCCCGCTCCTGCATGATCTTCGACGCCCGCAGCGCGTCGCGCCGGTGGATCACCGTCACCGTGCTGCACAGCTTGGACAGGTAGTTCGCTTCTTCCATCGCCGTGTCCCCGCCGCCCACCACGATCACGTCCGTCCCCTTGAAGAAGAACCCGTCGCAGGTGGCGCACGCCGACACCCCGCGATTCATGAACTCGTTCTCGCCCTTCACCTCCAACCACTTCGCCGACGCGCCCGTCGCGATGATCACCGACTGCGCCAGGTACTCCTTCGACTCGCCCTTCACGTGGAACGGCCGCTTCGACAGGTCCAGCTTCACCACGTTCTCCAGGTGCACCACCGTCTTGAAGCGCTCCGCCTGCTTCTGGAAGCGCTCCATCAGCTCCGGCCCGGTCACCGCCTCGGGGAAGCCCGGGTAGTTCTCCACGTCCGTGGTGATCATCAGTTGCCCACCGGGGACGCGACGCGGATCGCTCTCGGCCGGCCCCCCTGCGAACACCACCGGCTCCAGGTTGGCGCGCGCCGCGTAGATGGCGGCCGTGTACCCGGCCGGGCCGGATCCGACGATGACGACTTTGCGGGTCTCCACGGAAGCTTGCTCCTTGTCCAAGGTGAAACTTGCCCGTCCTGAGAGGTCGAAACCCTGACAACGGTTTCAGGTCTGCTACGAACTAGCCCTGATGGACGTCGAAATCCTGAAAAAAGTCGCGCTCTTCGACGGCATGACGTCGGCGCAGCTGCGCAAGCTGGCCGCCGCGCTCACCGAAGTGAAGCACCCCATCAACGCCCACATCTTCCGCGAGGGCGACAGCGGCGACTCCATGTTCATCATCGCCGACGGCAAGGTGCGCATCTCCAAGATGGTGCCCGGTATCGGCGAAGAGGCGCTCGCCATCCTCGAGAAGGGCCAGTACTTCGGGGAAATGTCCCTCATCGAGGAAGGGCCGCGCTCCGCCGACGCCATCGCCCACTCCACCTGCACCTTGTACGAGCTGTCACGAGAGAAGCTGGACCAGGTGATGTTCACCGACAAGGAGCTCGCCTCCGTCCTCCTCTGGACCTTCGTGCGCACCCTGTCCGCTCGCCTCCGCGAGACCAACGACAAGATCCGCGCCTTCTTCGCCCTCTCGTCCTTCGGGCCCAGGTAGCCGGCCCGGCTGGCTACCTCAGGGCGCGCAGGTGTTCTTCTTGTCGCACTTGTCCAGCGTGGCCAAAAAGTCGATCAGGCTCGCGCAGGACGTGTTGTCGATCGCCTTGAAGCACGCGTCGATCGCCGCGCTGTTCACGTGCCCCTCGCACACCGACGTGGGCCACGCGTCCAGCCAGAAGGTGCGCTGCCGCGTCAGGCACTCCTCGTACGTCGGGTACGTCTTCCCCGAGCCGATCTGGTCGCACCGCTGGTAGTAGCCGCAACCCTTGGTGGCCGCCTGCTCACGCGCCGCGTCCAACGACCAGCCGCACCCGCTCAGCCCCCACACCACCGCCATCGCGAACAGGCGACCTCTCATGGGTTCAAACGGTACAGCCCCCCTCGGCCGCCTGCCAGCCTTCTTCGTCAGTACTCCCAGAGGTCCTGCAGGTAGCTGCTGCTCCCGTAGCCTCCGAAGAGCACCAGCCTGCCGCGCGAGTCGTCGAACACCATCACCGACCAGCCCCTCGTCGAAGGCGCCGTCGCCATCGCTGACCAGGCGGTACCGTTGTAGGTCGCCGCGCCTGCGACCGTGCTCCCTCCAGAGCTGGCGTTGCCCCCCACCAGCACGCTGAGGCCGCTGGGGACGTCGAAGCCCATCGCCACGCGCTGGCGCGCGCTGAGCGGCGCGGTCGTCACCTGCTGCCACGTGCTCGCCCCGAGCTCCCAGGTGTCTCCCAGGTAGCCCATGGAGCCCATGCCCCCGAAGACGACGAGCCGCGAGCGCGCTGTGTCGTACGCCACCCCCATTCCCCGGCGCGCAGAGGGCCCCGTGCCACCGATGGCGCGCTGCGCCCAGGTGGTGCCGTCCCATTCCCACACGTCGTTGAAGTCGATGGCGTCGTTGGTCCCACCGAAGAGCACCACGCGCTGCCGCAGCGGATCCCACGCGCCCCCCATGCTGTGACGCGGTGACGGGGACGCTCCGGGTGAGTGCTGCGTCCAGCTCGTGCCGTTCCACGTCCAGGTGTCCGAGCGCGGGCTCCCGTCGTCACCCCCGAAGACCACGGTCTGCTGGTTGAGCCGGTCGAAGACCATGAGCGCGTTGCGGCGGGCCGACGGCCCGGTCACGTTGCGCTGGACCCACGTGCTGCTCGCGGGCGCGTACTCCCAGAGATCTCCCAGGACGCCGACGCTGCTCTCACCGCCGAAGACGACCACGCGCCGCCTCACGCTGTCCCACGCCATCATGTGGTCGGAGCGAGCGGGCGGCCCACCAGAGACGGTGACCTGCGCCCAGGCCCGGGCGGCGCCACACACGCCGCCATTGCAGACCACCCCCAGCGCGCAGAGCGAGCTCGTGCCGCAGCGACACCCCGCGGGTCCACAGTTGTCGGCGCGGGAGTCGCACGCCGCGCAAGCGCCCCCCGCGGTGCCGCACTGGGTGGCTGATCCAATGACGCAGAGCGCGCCGGCGCAGCAGCCCGTCGGGCACGTCGTCGCGTCGCACACGCACTGGCTGTTGAAGCAGCGCTGCCCTGTGGTGCACGCCGGCCCCGTGCCGCACCGGCAGCTCCCGGTGCCGCAGTTGTTCGCGACGGTGGGGTCGCACGCCGTGCACGCCGCGCCCTGGGTGCCGCACGCGCTGGTCGACGGCGCCAGCACGCAGGTGGTGCCCTGACAGCACCCCCCACCACACGACGTGGCGTCACACACGCACTGGCTGTTCACGCACCGCGAGCCGCTCGCGCACGGCGCTGCCGTACCGCACTGGCACCCGCCGCTGTCGCAGTTGTCGGCCCTGCTGAGATCGCAGGCCATACACGCGGCGCCGTTCGCGCCGCACGCCGCCGTCGAGATGGCCGTGACGCAGGTGCCGCCAGCGCAGCAGCCAGCACAGTTGGTGCACGAGCCTCCCCCACCACCCGTCGCGCCACCTCCACCACCCGTCGCCCCTCCTCCACCGCCCACCGCCCCTCCTCCACCGCCCACCGCCCCGCCTCCACCGCCCACCGCCCCGCCTCCGCCGCCCGTGGCGCCCCCTCCTCCACCCGTCGCCCCACCTCCGCCGCCTACCGCGCCCCCTCCACCGCCCGTGGCGCCCCCTCCGCCCCCTGCCCCTGTCGTGATGCAGATGCCGAACGAGCACGCCTGCGAGCCGATGCACGTGATGCAGATGCCGCCGTTCGCGCCGCAGTGATCCACCGACGGAGGCTGACACTCCCCTGTGGTGTCACAGCACCCCGCGCAGGTGGTGGGGGAGCAGACCTTCGAGGTCGGCTGGCCACAGGCCGCGAAGAAGGCGAGGGCCATCGCCAGGAAACACACGTTGCGCGTCATGAACCAGAGGAAACCCGGACCTCGCCGCCCTGTGCAAGGAATCTTCGCGCGATCACCGGGGACCTGCGCCTCGCCGCGTCAGCCGGCCCCGTCGGACGGCCACGCCCAGCTGGAGGCGTCGAAGCCCGCGCTGTCCGGCCGGGTGTCGTCCTCCAGGTAGTCCTTGCGATCCATGGTGCGGCAGTTGATCGCGAAGGCCACGTCCAGCTCGGAGAGCCGGTCCCGCCCTTCCAGATCGGCGCGCGTCCTCGCCAGCTTGAGGATCCGATCGTGCGCCCGGGCCGAGAGGCCGAAGTCACGTACCGCTTGCTCCAGCAGCTTCCGGGCGCGCTCCGGCGTGGCTCCGTAGCGGCGCAGCAGCGCCGGCCCCATCTGCGCGTTGCAGAACACCCCGGGCGTGTCCCGGAAGCGATGCGCCTGCCGCTCGCGGGCCACCTCCACGCGCGACCGGTACCAGGAAGACGTTCGCGGCTCGAGGGTCAGCCGGGTGATGGACTCCACCGCCACCGGTCGCGTCTCCAGGGTGATGTCGATCCGATCCAGCAGCGGGCCGGAGATGCGCCCGTGGTACTCGCGCACCCGCAGCCCCGGGCACTTGCAGAGCCGCTCCGGCACCTTGAAGTAGCCGCAGGGGCACGGGTTCATCGCCGCCACCAACATCACGTCGCAGGGGTAGCTGACGTGGTGGTTGGCGCGGGCCAGGCGCACCACGCCCTCCTCCAGCGGCTGGCGCAGCACCTCCAGCACGTTGCGGCGGAACTCCGGCAGCTCGTCGAGGAACAGCACCCCCCGGTGCGCCATCGACAGCTCGCCCGGCCGCGTCATCGGCCCGCCGCCCACCAGCCCCGCGTCGCTGATGGTGTGGTGCGGCGCCCGGAAGGGGCGCTGGGTGAGCAAGCCCCGTCCGTCCGCCAACAGGCCCAGCACCGAGTACACCTTGGTCACCTCCAGCGCCTCGGCGAAGGACATCGCCGGGAGGATGGTGGTCATCCGCCGCGCCAGCATCGTCTTGCCGGAGCCGGGAGGCCCGTAGAGCAACACGTTGTGCCCGCCGGCCGCCGCCACCTCCAGCGCCGCCTTGGCGTCCTCCTGGCCGCGCACCTCCGCGAAGTCCAGCTCGTCGATGGCCCGCTCCGGGTGGGCCGGCCGCGCCCCGCGCTGGAAGGGCACCAGCGGCGCCTCCCCCGACAGGTGCCGCACCGCCTCCTGCACGCTGGACACCGCGATGACGTCGATGCGATCGACCAGCGACGCCTCCACCGCGTTGGCCTGGGGCACAATGACGCCGCGGAAGCCGAAGTCTCGCGCGGCGATCGCCAGGGGCAGCACCCCGCGAATCGGCTTCACCGCGCCGTCCAGCGACAGCTCCCCGCCCACCAGCCACGGCGCCAGCACGTCGGCCTGCAACTGCCCGCTCGCCGCCATCACCCCCAGCGCGAGGGGCAGCTCGAAGGTGGCGCCTTCCTTCCTCAAATCAGCCGGCGCCAGGTTCACCGTGATCCGCTTCTGCGGCAGGTGGTAGCCGCCGTTCTTCAGCGCCGACACCACCCGCACCTTGGACTCCCTCACCGCCCCGTCCGGCAGCCCGACGACGTTGAAGAAGGGCATGCCCAGGGACATGTCCACCTCCACCTCCACCACCACCGCGTCCACGCCCACCAACGCGCCCGACCGCACCCGTGCCAACACCGTCGCCTCCTTGTCCTCGCGCTCGAGGGCGCGTGACGTCACCGGGAGCAAGGCGGGGACCAGCGACAAGCCGGACGCTCCACAGGCAGCGGCTCCAAGGAGGATTCTCAAGAGTCGAGGGGGCCAGTGGAGTGCGCGCACCGCTCCCATCCTCAGGACGCTGTCCCGCGACGCGGACAGTGCGGGCTCGCCGTCCACCTCGCATGCCCACCCTCCCAGGTGATTGGCGTACGCCGCGGTGCGGGTGATCGCGGGCGGAGTTGTCGCGCCGTGGCCGGGCTTCTCGAAGGCGCCAGCCAGGAACCAGTGTCAGGCCGCGCGCAGCGGCGGTACGTGTGTTGATTCCGGCTGGTTCTGCTAGCCAACGCGGAACAGGCATGTGAGGAGCGGTGGGGCGGTTCCTCTCTCCCCTTCTCCACGTCATGCGCGCAGGCGAAAGGAAATCCTCCAAGCCCGGGCGAGTGCCCTCCCCGGCAGGGGCCCCCCGCCAGCTCTGGCTCCTGGCTGCCCTCGGAGTGGGCACGCTGGTGCTCTATGTGCCCTCCATCGGCAACGGCCTCACCAACTGGGACGATCCGGACTACGTCACCAACAATCCCTTCTCCGCGCTCGGCCTCTCCGGAGTGGTTGCTGCCTTCACCCGCCCCTTCGACGGCACGTGGTACCCGCTGACGCACGCGACCTACGTGCTGCTCCGGGTGCTGGACGCCCCGTTGTCGGTCGCGCACTTCGTCCAGATTCTGCTGCTGGCCATCGCCGTCGCGCTCGTGCCGCTGGCGCTGGAGGCTTTCCGGGTGCCTCGCACCGCGGGCGTCGTCGCGGCCCTGTTGTGGGCCGTCCACCCGCTGCGGGTGGAGTCGGTCGCGTGGCTGGCCAACCTGAAGGACACCCTGGGGATCACGCTCACTGTTCTTGCGTTCGCGCTCTATGGCGTCGACCGCCGGAAGAGCAGCCTGGTGGCCTTTGGAGCAGCCCTCCTCGCCAAGTCCGCCTTCTTCGGCGTGGCCCTGCTGGTTCCCCTCATCGAGCTCCTCAAAGGCAGCACTCGGCGGCAGGCCTTCCAACGGGCGTGGCCCTGGGTGCTCGTCGGCGCCGCAATCGCCGTAGTGGCGGCTGCGCTCCACCTCACCAACGTGAATCGGCCGCCGGCCATCGACCTGCCGGAGCGCTTCGCCACCGCGTTGTGGACGCCCTGGTGGTACCTCGCGCGTGTCGTCGTCCCGCTGACGCCCAGGGCCGTCTACGACTTCGCACCCGTTCACCCCGGAGAGTTGCGCTTCTGGGGGGGCACTGGGCCTGGGGGCCGCCCTCGCGGCGGCGGCCTGGCGATGGAGGGGCATCGCGGTGGTGGCCTTCGCTGCCCTCGTGGCGCTGGCTCCTGTGGGCGGGCTCGTCCCACTTCGTTTCCTCGTCGCGGATCGTTACACGCTCATCCCCTCGCTTGCCTTGTTCGCTGGCCTTGCGACCTGGGGCGAAGCGAGGATGAGGCCACGCGTCCTGCTGGCCGTTGCTGCGGTATTGGCGTGTGTTTGGGGCGTGCAAAACGTCCACTACCAGCGCGCGTGGTCCGACGGTGTGGCGCTGTGGGAACACACCGTCGCCGCGACACCCGCCCATGCGACCGTGAGGATGAACCTCGCCGACGCCTACCTCTCTGCCGGACGAGCCGCGGACGTTCGAACGCAGACGCTCGCTCTGCTCGATCGTCGGCCGGGCGATGCGCGGGTGTTGGGGCAGCTCTACTGGCTGTCGGGCATCGTCGATCGAGCTCCGCCCGAAGAGCTGGACCGGCGCGCCGCGCGGCTGGTCGACGCGGGTTTCGAGGCGAGCGCCGTGCTCGACGAGGCGGACTGGTGCCTGTCGCGAAGCTTCGCCTCCTGTGCAGAAGCCCTGCTCGTCTACTCGCCCAGCGTCCAGGCCGCGCCGCGCGCGCTCCGGATGCGTTCGGCGCTCGCCCGGAGACAGCAGAAGGCCCTCGAAGCGGTGGACCTCGCTGCCCGTGCCATCGCCGCCGGTGAGCCCCGCGCCACCGTCGAACTCGTCTACGCCCTGACCGACGCCGCGCGGCCCGAGGAGGCCCTTCGCGAGGCCGTGCGCCCCATGCCTGATGCTCTGAGCAGCGCGCTGCTGCGCGGCGCCAGGGCCTACGCCCTCCATCGCCTCGGCCGGGTGGAAGAGGCCCGGCAGGAAAGCGCCGCCGCGATGGACGCTCTTCGCGCGCTGGGCAGCGTCCCCTGATCGGTCGAACCGAGGCCGTTCTCACGGGCCGCGTTCACTCGGCAGCGCCGGGGAGACAGCAGGCGCCACGCCGAGCGTCGGCCACACCGTCGCGTTGCGCCGGCCGTCCACCGTGCGCCGCGCCTCGTAGGGCTGGCAGCCGCGCGCCTCGAAGGCGTCCTGCCAGGCGCGAAAGCTACCGCCCGCCTTCCACGCGTCGTACGCGGCCAGGCCCGCCTCCGGCCCGCACTGGGCCAGCAGGTACTCCACCCACGCCCAGCGGGCGCTGGTGGGCCGGAGCTCGGCGCGTCCCTTGAGCCCCTTGCGCAGGCGCGTGAGCCGCGCTTCCACCACGTCGATCCCCGCGAAGGGGGAGCCGTCCAGCGGGCTGTTCCGCTTCGCGACGAAGGGCGCCACCCCCAGCGCCACCGGGAGGATCTTCGTCAGCTCCAGCGTGAAACCCACCAGCTCGTCGAGGTCCGCGTCCGTCTCGAGCGGCAGCCCCACGATGCTGTACACCTTGAGCCGCTTCAGGCCCGCTTCCTTCGCCAGCCGCGCCGCGTTGAGGAGCTGCGCCTCGGAGTGCTTTCGGTCCACCAGCTCCCGCATCCTCTGGCTGGCCCCGTCGGACGCCACCGTCAGCACCTTCGCCCCACCCCGCCGGAGCGCCTGCACCAGGGGCAGCGTCAGGCGATCGGCCCGAAGCGACGACACCCCCACCTCCCTGCCGCCGCCGACGATCGCCTCCAGCAGCTCGACGATGCGCGGGTGATCCGTCACCGCCGCGCCCACCAGCCCGACCCGCTTCGCCTCGGGTGGAATCAGCTCCAGCACCCGCTCGGGAGGCACGGTGCGCATGCCGCCGTTGGTGGTGCGCCGCATCACGCAGTAGTGGCAGCCCCGGCTGCACCCGCGCTCCGGCTCGATGAGGAACATGTCCTTGAGCTCGGTGTGGGGGGTGAGGATCTGCGAGCGCGCCGGCAGCCGCTCGTCCGACGCCTTCATCACGAAGAAGCGGCTGTCCGCCCTCGAGAGGCCCGGCACCCGGAAGCCCGGCCGCCGCGCCAGCCGCTCCAGCACCGCCCGCTTGCCCCCGCCCGCCTGCACCTCGTCCATCAGCTCGTGCACCAGGTCGTCCGCTTCCCCCTGTACCACCACGTCCACGAAGGGCTCCAGCGGCTCGGCGTTGGAGAAGGTGAGCGGCCCTCCGGCCACCACCAGCGGCGCGGCCTCGGGGCGCTGCTCCCGGAAAGCGCTCAGCCCCGCCGCCTCCAGCAAGGTGAAGACGCCCGCCAGCTCCAACTCGTAGGCCACCGAGAAGGCCAGCACCGGGAAGGCGTCCAGCGGCGTCAGCGTCTCCTCCGACACCGGCGTCACCCTCGCCTGCGCCCAGGCCTCCACGTCGTCGGGCACGAAGACGCGCTCGGCGGACACCCCCACGTGGGAGTTGAGCTCCCGGTAGATGGCCTGGAACCCCAGGCTGGACATTCCCACGTGGTAGGGGCTGGGGTAGCAGAGCGCCACCCGCAGCTCTGCCGTCTTCTGCAGGCGCCCCCGCTCCGCCTCGCCGCGCCGGCGGAGGCCTTCCAGCAGCTCGTACCGCGTGGCCATGACCCTTCCCAAGCAGCTTTGGGCCCCGAAACGCAAGAAGCCCCCGCCTCTCGATGGGGAGGCAGGGGCTCCTCGTCACCTCTTCAGGACGACGATCAGTCCTTCAAGTCGTCGAAGGTGACAGACGGCGTGCAGAAGCCCACCGTCATGTCGCACTTCGGCATGAACTCCGGGTTCATGCCCGAGCCCAGCACCCGCTGGCCCATCAGGATGAAGCCCGTGTCGCAGCCGCCATCGGTGCTGATGGTCGCAGGGCCGCCCATCTCCGGGAAGCACTGGACATTCAGGTTCTCCTTGGGGTTGCACTCCTCGTCCGCGTACTCCTGGGTCACCCCGTCGGCGGTGGTGGAGCAGTGCAGCTCCGGCCAGAAGGCGAAGGCATCGAAGTTCGCCACACAGTTCCCCTCGGTGTACTTCAGCTTGGCGCGCCACACCGTGCCGGGGGCCTTGGAGGAGGCGAGGATCTCGAACGCGGACCACTCGGTGTTGACGGTGAGGGCCGGGAACGTCTCCGTGCCGCCGTCGATCAGGTCCACCACCTCTTCCTGGAAGTTCTGCACCGTGGCAGAGAAATCGGTCGCAGTGCACACCCCATCGGTGGGGTACTGCGGCAGCTTGGCCGTACCCAGCACGTTGGCCTGGTCTGGATCGGCCGGGTCCACCCGGTAGACCGGATCGGGAACTGGCATGCATACGTTCTCCTCCGCCGGGTCCCCTGAGGCGACGCACATGTCACAGAGGACTTCTTCGCCATCGACCAGTGAGCCGAACAGCGAGCAGTCGTTGGACGGATCTGAGTCCGCGGAGAAGGTGAAGCCGTTGTACATGTCGATCGCCGGCGACGTCTTGATGTGCATGGTGAAGCCACCCGACACCGGCTGGGTGGACCCCATGGCGGGCGGCAGGCGCGACCGCTGCGTCCCCACCAGGAGGTACGGCATGTCACCGCACGTCCCGGTGGCGTCGACCTTCGTCAGGGCGACGTGGTACGGGGTGATGCCGAGGCCCGCGGACGAGCCCTGCACCGAGCACTCCGGCGTGGGCTGAGACGCGAAGCACCCCGACAGGGCAAACCCCGCAACCGCCGCCACCAGACCGAGCAATCCGATTCGCAAGGAGTTCATGGTCGTGGTCCTTTAGAAGGTGAAGCGGAGGCCGAAGCGCACCGAGATCGGCGACTGGTAGCCGGTGGGGCGCTTGAAGTTGGGGTTGAGATCGGCCGTGGTGAGGTTGGGCCCGTCCGGCGTGGTGAGCGGCAGGATGAACGGGCTGTCGGGATCGGTCGGATCCACCTGCTCCTGGCAGTGCGGCAGGTTGTTACCCGACAAGCAGGCCGCCTCCTGCGGGTTGCTGGCCGTGGTCACGAAGGGCATCACGTCCGCGTTGGTCAACGTCTCGTCGATCGACGTTACCGCCTGGAAGTTGAACATGTTGAACACGTCCACCGTGAACTGCACCACGTTGTCCTTGGTGATGCGGTAGCTCACGCCACCCTTCGCGTTGATCGCGTGGCGCCAGTCCAACCGGCCTCCGGAGCCGCGGGGCAGCACGAACACCTCGTCTGCGCCATAGAGGACGTGGCTGCCGTAGTAGTTCAGCGGCGCACCCGAGCGGCCCTCGTAGGTGAGGCCGAGGACGAAGCCCAGGCTGCCCGTCACCTGGAACTCCTTGGAGGCGTACATCTTGATGAAGTGGGTGCGATCAGCGTCCAGCGGGCCGGTGCGGTTGGGGAGCAGCGAGACCAGGTCGAAGTCCGAGTTGATGTTCGGGTCGAGCTGGCCCGTCTCCGGTCGGAACAGGCCGTTGTAGTTACCGCGCAGCGACGACCAGGTGTAGCTGACCTGCGCCATCCACCCGTCCGAGAAGGCCTTGTTGAAGTACAGGGTGACGGCGTCGTAGTCGCGGGTCGCCTTGGGGAAGGCGTTGCCGAGGCCCGAGCCGGGGTTGCCGATGAAGTAGGTCGACGCCTCGTCCACCGACATGTCCTCGATCACCTGGTTCATGTAGCGCTTGGTGTAGGTGGCGCCCACGCGGCCGTCGGTGATCACCTCGTACTCACCGCCCACCACGATCTCGTCCGAGCTCTGCGGCTGCAGGTTCGGGTCAACGGTCGTCTTGCCGCCGCCGGTGATCAGCACGGACGGAGACACGTCGTAGATGTCGTTGTAGGGGAAGTAGTTGTTCGGGTCCTGGCACTCGTTGAGGGCCTGGTTGATGTCCACCTGCGGCTGGCAGCCCTGGCGGTTGGCCGTGGGCGCGCGGTACCGGGCGAACTGGTACTGGTTCTCACCGGTGAGCGCGCGGTCCGCGATGTTGATCGGCACCGACTCGTAGAAGCGCGAGTAGTTGGCGTACAGCTTGGACCGGCCCTGCTGGGTGAAGTCGTAGATCAGGCCGATGCGGGGGCTCAGCATGTTGTTGAGCGACATGCCCAGCATGCCGTCCCCCCCGAACAACTGCTGCGTCTCGTAGCGCAGGCCCGCGTTCAAGGTGACCAGGTCCATGATCGACCAGCTGTCCTGCAGGAAGGCGCCGATGCCCCAGGACGTGGGCGTGGAGTGAATGTTCTCCTGCCGTACCGTCTCGTCCGGACCGGTGACGTAGCCGAACTGCCGCAAGTCCGAGTAGGTGTTGCCCGAGGTGCTCTCGCGCAACACGAAGCCGCCCGAGTACGCCTTGTTCACGTCGTAGCGCAGGTGCTCGATGTCGAGGCCCGCCTTCCAGATGTGGTGCCCCAGCGCCTGCATCAGGTAGGTGACGGACGCCCGGCCCTGGAAGCGATCCAGCGCCGCCTGGGTCATGAAGCCGTAACCGCCGATGCTGTACGACTGGCCGGCACCGGTGGCCGGGCAAGCCACCACGTAGCGCGAGGTGCCGCGCACGTCGACGACCGGCCGGCTGCTGGCGTTGAAGCCGGCCGGTTCGCAGGTGTCGGCGACGGTGTTGGACGGCAGCGACTCGAAGTCGGTCACCATCCACGGGCGGGTGCGGCGGAAGGTGACCACCGGGGTACCCGCGGCAGTAGTGCCGTCCGCCGGCGCGCCGATCTGGCTGCCGTCATCCGGCATCGACGAGTTGTCGATGTGGAACCAGCCGAGCGAGCCGTCGACCAGCAGGTGCTTGTCGAGGAAGCCACCCTGATAGCGCAGGGACACCGTGTTGGTGTTGTTCGTGTCCACCGTGCCGCCATTCCACGTGCCGGCCGACCGACGCGGGGTGAAGGAGAAGGGCGTCGACGACGAGGTGGGCGAGCCGACCACCGACAAGGACAGGTTGTGGTCCGCGCTGATGAGGTAGGTCAGCTTGGCGATGTAGCTGAACGCGCGGGTGTCGGTGAAGCGGGACTGCTCGGTGTCGGGGATGGTCTCGTCCTGAATGTAGCCGTCCTCGTCGTAGAGGAAGTCGCAGGCGGGATCGCCCGGGGTGGCGCAGTTCGCGTTCAGCTTGAACGCGCGCAGCGACCGGGTGCTCTGAATGCGGTTGAAGGACGGCGCGAAGCCCACGAAGAACCACAGCTTGTCCTTGAGGATCGGGCCACCCACCTCGGCGCCGAAGTCCACCGTGTTCCACAGCCGGGTCTGGCCCTGGAACACCGAAGAGTCATTCTTGATGGTGGGGCTGACGCCGGTCAGCACGCCGGGGGTCCAGTTGCCCCACACCGAGCCGTGGAACTCGTTGGAGCCGGACTTGGTGACGACGTTGAGCACGCCGCCGGTGGCGCGGCCGTACTCCGCCTGGTAGCCGCCGGTGATCACGTTCGCCTCTTCGACGAACTCGATGGGGAACTGGGCGCCGTTGGTGCCGAACGCGGGGTCAGACGTCGACACGCCGTCGACCAGGTACAGGTTCTCGGGCGACTGGGCGCCGGAGAAGCCGTAGCCGTAGGTGTCGCCGATCACCTGCGGAGCGACCGAGGCCAGCGACTCGAAGGAGCGCACGCCCGAGCCGTTCGGCTGGATGAAGGCGATGTTGTTCATGAAGTCCTTGCCCACGTTGATGCCGGTGGTGGTGGACCCGACGTCGACGGTGGGTGGCTTGCCGACGACGACGACGGTGTCACCCGTCACCGCTTCCGGCTGCAGTTGAATGTTGACGCGCACCGTGCGATCGACGCGCACGTTGATGTCCGCGCGGGAGAAGGGCTTGTACGACTCCTTCTCGAGCCGCAGGGTGAACGTCCCCGCGGGCAACTGGGCCAGGCGGTACAGACCCGCCGAGTCCGTGACGACGATTTCCTCACCCTGCAGGGCGGGAGACGTCGCGGTGACCACCACATCGGGAACCGGCTTGCCCGTGGCGGCGTCGGTCACCGTACCAGTGATGACCGAGTTACCCTGGGCGAAAGCTAGCGAGGACACGAGCGCAAACGTGACGACCGACGCTCGGAACAACCAGGCAGATGCACGCACGGAGACCCCCTCCAGCGAGTATGGGTACGAATTGCGGGGTCGCCTTCTACTCCCCGTCACGGCAGTGTCAACAGCGCCATCGAAATTCGGGTGGGCCTCCGGTAAGAAGGGGGGACCATGTTCGACGCGGTCTTGAACCGGGCTGATGTGCCGAAGAGCCGCTTCGGCGTGGGCACCGTCATCTCCATCGTGGTGCACGTGGGCCTCTTGGGCCTGGTGCTGTGGCTGTCCTCGCGCCCGGCCACGGTGGAGGAGCCGGATCCCGAAGTGAAGTTCTTCGCCGCCATGCCGGTGGCGCCGCCGCCCCCTCCTCCCCCTCCCCCTCCCGCGCCGAAGAAGACCGAGAAGAAGGTGGAGAAGAAGGTCATCCCCAAGCCGGACACCATCGTCCAGCCCAAGGAGATCCCCGAAGAGAAGCCGCCCGAGGCCGAGCCCGAGCCCGAGGAGTCGTCGGACGAAGCCGGTGAGGAAGGCGGCGTGGAAGGCGGCGTCGAAGGGGGCGTGGTGGGCGGCGTCGTGGGAGGCGTAGTGGGCGGAGTGGTGGGCGGCACCCTGGGCGGCCAGGGCACCGACGTGGTGGCCTTCGGTGAAGGCATGACCCGCCCCGAGTGCGACCGGGCGGAGCTGGTGCACAACCTCTACACCCGTGAGGCGCTGGAGGCGCAGATCGAAGGGATGATGATCGTCCGCTGCCACATCCTGTCCGACGGCACGGTGCGCAACTGCCGGGTGATCAAGCCGCTGCCCCACCTGTCCGAGGCGGTGGTGGCCAAGCTGCAGTCGATGACCTGCAAGCCCGGCACCTTCCAGGGCAAGGCGATCAGCATCGACTACGTGCAGAACTTCCAGTTCAAGATGCCGCGGTAGAGCGACGCGGCGCAGGTCTTCATTTTCGGACTGGCCGGGTTCGCGCCCTTTCACTAGGAAGTCCGACCCATGGACTTCTCCCTCCCGCATCTGTGGGCATCGATGGGGCTGTTCGCCCGGATGATCGCCATCATCCTGCTGTTCATGTCCGCCGCCAGCCTGCTGGTGATGTTCGAGCGGATCGTGGTGTTCGCGAAGAGCCGCTCCGAGTCGTACCGGTTCGCCGAGAAGATGGCGAAGGTCTTGTCCGGCGGGGACTTGAAGGCGGCGGCCGACGCGGGGCTCACCAAGCAGGTCGGCCACATCGGCCGGGTGATCAACGCCGGGCTCCTGGCCTTCAAGCTGGCGCCGCTTGGAGACGCGCACCGCGACACGGCGATCGAGTCGGTGGCGCGGGCGCTGGAGCGGCAGGCGGCGCGCGAGGTGCAGGTCTTCAAGCGGGGCCTGGGGGTGCTGGCCACGGTCGGCTCCACGGCGCCCTTCGTCGGGCTGCTGGGCACGGTGATGGGCATCGTCAACGCGTTCCAGGCCATGGCCAGCTCGGGCTCGGGCGGCCTGGGCACCGTGTCGGCGGGCATCGCCGAGGCGCTCATCACCACCGCCTTCGGCCTGCTGGTGGCGATCCCCGCGGTGATGGCCTTCAACTTCCTGCAGGGCTGGGTGGACGCGCGCGCGGTGGACATCAGCGAGTCGTCCAACGAGTTCCTGGACGCGATCTCCAAGCACTACGCGAAGGGCTAGCCCACCATGGGGATGGCTGCCGGCCCCGGCAGGGGCGTCAAGAGCGACATCAACGTCACGCCCCTGGTGGACGTGGTGCTGGTGCTCTTGATCATCTTCATGGTGATCACCCCCATGCTGCAGCGCGGGAAAGACGTGAAGCTGCCGCGCGCCTTGAAGGTGGAAGCCGAGAAGAAGGGCGCCGATCCGATCATCGTCTCGGTGACGCCGGACAAGTCCATCTACATCGAGACCGACAAATTCAACGACGAGGACTTCCAGGCCGAGCTGCAGAAGAAGCTGACGGCCACCCCCGGGCAGCGGATCCTGCTCAAGGGGGACTCGGCCCTGGTGTTCGACGACGTGCGGAAGGTGATGAACCTGGCGCGGAAGGCGGGGGCCAGATCGATCTCGCTCGGGGTCGAGGAGGTCAAGCAGTAATGGCCCGCCGGATGCGCAAGTTCAAGGTGGCGCCGCAGAGCGCACCGAACAGCGAGATCAACATCACGCCCTTGGTGGACGTGGTGCTGGTGCTGCTCATCATCTTCATGGTGGTGACGCCGCTGTTGGAGAAGGACATCGAGGTGCGGGTGCCGGACTCGGAGCAGGTGGAGGACACCTCCGAGGTGCCCCCGGACCAGTTGGTGGTGTCGCTGGACGAGGACGGCGCCATCTCCATCAACACCGAGAAGGTGCCCGCCGACGGCTACGTGGAGAAGCTGAAGCGGGTGCTGGCGGCCAAGGCGAAGGGGGACCGGCTGGTCTTCTTCACCGCGGCGGACAAGACCAACTACGCGAAGCTGGTGGCGGCACTAGACGGCGCCCGGCAGGCGGGGGCAGAGACGCTGGGCATGGCCACCGAGAAGATCGAGGCACCGAAGGCTCCGGAGACGCCGCCGGAAGCGCCACCCGAGCCCACGCCGCCCTGACCTGGCGACAGGCCCAGCCACAAGCCGCGGGGAGCCATGAGTGAGTGAGAAGGTCGTCTTCAACCACACCATCGACGGGTTGTTTCGCGAGGCGCTGGGCGAGCGCGTCACGCCGGAACTCAAGGTGCGCCTGAAGGCCGCGGGGCTCAACCTCGACGCGAAGCTGTTGCCGGCCTACCCCTTCGACACCTGGATGAAGGTGCTGGAGCTGACCTGCCAGGAGCTCTTCCCCGCGCTGCCGATGGACCAGGCGATGTTCAGGGTGGGCGAGTCCCTCCTCGACGGCTACCAGAAGACTTTCCTCGGGCGCGCGGTGCTGGGGATGGTCCGCGTGCTGGGCCCCCGCCGCACGCTGGTGCGCGCCACGCAGAACTTCCGGTCTGGGAACAACTACACCGAGGCGAAGGTCACCGAGGTGAACGTCAACGTGCACGACCTGTGGATGAACGAGGTCGGCCCGTGGCCCACCTTCACCGCGGGGATCATCCACGCGGCGATGAAGGCGACCGGGGTGGCGCCGCGGATCGACATCCTCCAGCACGACGGGCACGCCTGCACCTTCCGGGTGTCCTGGAGCGCGGAGCGGGGCTGAGTTTCAGGGCGGCGCGGGCCGGCCTGGCTGCGGCTCGAGCGACGCCGTCTCGATGGCCTTCACCAGGTCGGGATCCATCAACTGGCGGTAGAGGTACTCGACGAGCAGGCCGGTGACGCACCAGATGGGCAAGATGAACCAGCTCGTCATCTGGAAGAAGTTGCCGGCGTCGGCGTAGTACCAGATTTTCAGGCCGGTGCCCCAGAAGAGCAGCCAGCCCGACGCCCACTCCCAGAGGAAGATGGTGAGGCCGTAGCCCAGCGCGCGCAGGCCCCAGTGCACGTCGGAGAAGTTCCGGTACAGCACCTCGATGCAGAAGCTGGCCACCGCGTAGACGGGGAACATCCACAGGCTGCACTGGCCGTACAGCGAGCGCGCGGGCACGTCCCAGATGGCGGAGAGGTTGAGGGCCGGATCCACCCGCCACTGGAACTGGAAGAGCAGGCCCAGCACGGGCACCCCCTGGGCGTTGCGGACCAGGTTGTAGAAGACGATTTCCAGGGCCACGCCGAGGAAGCCGTAGACGGCGAAGCGGAAGAAGCCGTAGCCAAACTGCTTGAGCCCCTTTCGCGCGGCGCGCACGCGGACCAGCACCTGTTTACGGGGACGCCGGAGGACTTTCGCCATGGGCCTCAGTGTCAGCGCGCGGCAGGCCCTGGTCGAGAAATCGGCGGCACCCGCTCGGGCAGGCCGGGAGGCTGGTTTCGGGGCCTTGCTTGCGCCTTCTTGGTTGCAGACGCATTTCCCAAGCGGGGGAAATCGCTCGCGTCAGGTCCAAGTTGCAGAGGATTCGTCAGAGGAGGCTGCCACTCGAGACCCGCCCGGGGGCCTCCTGGGACGAACGGACGGATCAGCACAGATCACGAGATGGAGGCATGCCCGGAAGTGCAGATCCTGGTTTGCGGGATCGAGGGGCTGGTCGCGAGGGGCACGGGGGTGGACGACCGCCGCCACCACCGCTCTTCAGGGCTTGCTCCGAGGCGGGCTCAGCCTTCGCGCAGCTCGTGCAGCCGGCCCTTCGTCCCGGGCAGCTCGCCCGGGGGCAACTTCGACATCACGTACTGCACGGTCTCATGCAGGGTCTCGAACGGATCCCTCGCCTGGAACCCGAGCACCGACTCGGCCTTCGACGAATCACACCAGAACCAGTGCTCGCCGATCTCCACCTCCTGGGGATCCAACTGCACGGCCACGCCGCGCCACTTCGCCACCTTCTCCAGCGCGTACGCGCCGAGGATGTTGAGCGTCTTCGGCAAGGTGACGCGGGGGGCAGGCACGCCCGTCAGCCGCTCCAGGCGCCCAAAGAACTCCTTCATCGACATGTTCACGCCCATCAGGTGGCGCCCGTACAGCTCGCCGCGCGTGAGCGCCTTCACCGCCGCCTGCGCGACGTCGCGCACGTCCACGAAGGACATGCCGCCGCCCGGCATCGCGGGAATGTCCCTCTGCAGGAACTTCACCACCGTCCACGTCGAGGAAAGCCGATCATCGCCCGGCCCCATCAGCAGGCTCGGGTTCAGCACCACGAGGGGCAGCTCGTGGCGCCGGCAGAACTCCAGCGCCAGCTTCTCCTCGTAGATCTTCGACAGGTAGTACGGCCAGCGCCCCACCGTCTCGATGGGGTAGTCGTCCGCCTCGGTGCCGACGCGCTCCTCCTTCGACACCGCGATGGTGCCGGACGTCGACGCGAGGATGAGCCGCGGCTTCGTCCCCAGCGCCTGCACGTCCTTGAGCAGCTCGCGGGTGCAGTCGACGTGCAGCTCGTACATCTTCCGGCCGTCGGCGTTCTTGAACGAGACGAGACCCGCCAGGTGGTAGAGCGCCTCGACGCCCTGCAGCGCCTTCCGCACGGCCTCCCGGTCCTTCAGATCCGCTTGCGCGTACTCGACAGGGTTGGGGCCTTCGCGCCAGGACGCGGGCGGCCTGGTGCGGCCGATGGCGCGGACCTGGTGGCCGGCCTGGCGGAGGAGCGGAATGAGGTGGGCGCCGAGAAAGCCGGTCGCGCCGGTGACGAGGATCTTCATCGGTGAAACCCCCTGGCCTCTCCCCATGGGGAGAGGAGGCTATTCATTGCCACGGCGCTTCTCCCGCGTCGGAATCGCCGGCACCGGCAGCGCATCGGGCTGGTACACCTTACCCGCGGCCAGCGAGCGCACCGCCTCCTCCGCCATCCTGGTGACGATCCGGTACGACTCGCTGCGGGCCAGCCCCTTCACCTTCTCCTTGAGATCTCCGATCAACAGCGGAGGCCCGAAGCGCACCTCGAGAGCCTCCCACTTCGGCCACCACGCCCCCTTGGGCAGCGCGTCGTAGGTGCCCCTCAGGTACACCGGCAGCACGTCCACGCTGAAGCTCAACGCCAGGTACCCCAGCGTCGGGTAGAACTCCTGCAGCTCGCCGTTGGGAGAGCGCGTCCCTTCCGGGAAGATGAGCAGGTTGTAGCCCTGGGTGAGCGACTCGCCGGCCAGCCGCAACGACTCGCGCAAGCTGCCGTGGCGATCCATCGGGATCAGGTTGGTGAAGTTCTCGAAGTATGCGCGCTTCAAGGCCGTGTCGAAGAAGTAGTCGCGCGCCGCCAGCGCCACCAGCCGCTCCCCCTGCTCGCCCATGGCCACCTTCACCAGGCCCATGTCGAGGTGGCTGGCGTGATTGGCCACCACCAGCACGTTGCGATTCTGGGGGATGAAGCTCTTCCCCGTCGTCTTCACCGGGAACAGCCCGCCGTAGATCGCCTTCTGCCCCGCCTGCAGCGCCAGCTGGCCGGCCTTCGCCACCACCTCCGGCAGCGGCAGCTCGAGGTCCGCCGTCTTCTTCTCGCCCTCCGCGGGGAGCGCCTTCGCCTTCACCTCGTGCGCGGGCTTGCGGCCGGACTGCTGCACCAGGCGGCGCAGGTCCTCCACGGTGGCGATCTTCGTCAAGTCGCCCAGCGCGGACACGGGCACGCCCGCCGTCTCCAGCGCGCTCCCCAGCTCGGTCAGCATCAACGAGTCGAAGCCCAGGTCGCCCTGCAGCTTCGCCTCGGGCTTCACCTCGGCCACCGGGCGCTGGATCACGTCGGCGATCACCTGCTTGAGCCAGTCGGTGTTCTCGGAGCCGCCGTCCTTCTTCCCCTTCTCGGCGGACTTCTCGATCCGCTCCAGGCGCTTGAGCTCTTCCACCACCGTGGACCGCTTCACCTTGCGCGTACTGGTGCGCACCAGCTCGCCGTCCCACAGCCGCAGCACCTTCACCCGCCGGTAGAACGGCTGATCCGCCGACACGTCCTTGAAGTGCTCCTCCAGCTCCCGGCGCACCTCTTCGCGCGGCCGGTCCTTGTAGTCGGGCACGCACAGGCAGGCGACCTTCTCTCCGCCGGACTCGTCCGGCAGGCCCACCACCGACAGCTCCTTGATGTGGGCGTGCTCGCCGTAGAGATCCTCGAGCTCGTCCGGGTACACGTTCTTCCCGTTGGCGTCGATGATCACGTCCTTCTTCCGGCCCACCAGGTAGAGCTGCCCGTCGGGATCGATCCGCCCCAGGTCGCCGGTGTGCAGCCAGCCGCTCTGGAGGATCGCCTCGGTCGCCTCGCGATCCTGGAAGTAGCCGGCCATCACGTTGGGGCCCTTGGCGATCACCTCGCCGATCCCGTCCGCGTCGGGCTCGTGGATCTTCAGCTCGATGCCGGGCAGCGCCTTGCCCACCGTGCCCTTCACCCGCTTGTGCCCCGCCTTGGTGACGGTCAGCACCGGCGCCGCCTCGGTGAGGCCGTAGCCCTCGTCCAGGGTGAAGCCGAGCGCGTGAAACGCCTTGTGCACCTCGTCGGGCAGGGCCGAGCCGCCGGAGATGAGGAACTTGATCCGCCCGCCGAACTTCCGGTGCACCGGCCAGAAGAGCAGCTTGCCCAGGTTCAGCCCCTGCTTGTTGCGCAGCTCGGCGTTGGCGCTCATCAGGCCCTTCATCGCCTCTTCGATGAACTTCGGGCGCGAGGCGAGCTCCTGGGTGATCTTTCGGTGGAAGAGCTGCCAGAGCGCCGGCACGCCCACCATCCCGGTGATGTTCCCGCCCTCGAGCACCTCGCCGATCCGATCCGCGGTCAGCTCGTCGATGTAGGCGATCTCCGCGCCGCGGGAGAACGGGGTGAGGAAGCCCGCCGAGAACTCGAAGGTGTGGTGCAGGGGCAGCACCGACAAGACGCCGTCGCCCACCCCGATGTCGAAGGTGCCGGCCAGCTTGGACACCAGCGCGGTGAAGTTGCGGTGGGTGAGCATCACGCCCTTGGGGTTGCCCGTCGTCCCGCTGGTGAAGATGAGCGAGGCCACGTCGTCGGGCGAGGCGTTCTTCTTCACCGGGGCCAGGCCGCCGGGCCGGGAGTCGTCGCCGGCCATGGCCTGCGCCAGCGAGTGCACCTGGGTCATCACCCCGGCTTCGGCCAGCGCCTTGTGCAGCCCGGGCAGCTCCTCGGCCAGTTGCTCGCTGATCAGGCACACCTTCGCCTCGCTGCGGCGGGCGATGTTCACCACCTCCGCGGCGGACAGCTCCTTGTCCACCGGCACCGCGGTGGCGCCGGCGCGCAAGATGCCGAAGAAGGCGATGCCCCACTCCGGGCGATTCTCGCTGACCAGCAGCACCCGGTCCTGGTGCCCCACGCCCACCCGCATCAGGAAGCTGCCCACGCGCGCGGCGTAGCGGTGCACCTCTCCGAAGGTGAAGCGGCTCGCGCGCTCGCCCTCGTGCATCCGGAAGGCGACCCGGTGCCGCCACTCGTAGACGGTGGCGTCCAGCAGCTCGAGCAGATCGCGGTAGGCGGGGATCACCTTGCGGCGCTCCGTCTCCTCGTCCAGGCCGGGGAACACCCACTTCTCCAGGCCGGGGATGTGCGTCTCGAGGAAGTAGGTGCGCCAGTCGATGTCCTGGGGGTTCCAGTTGATCTTCGCGCGATCGTGGGCCGGCATGTCCACGTACAGCGACCGCGTGTTGTCGCAGCGGAAGATGTACCGGTTGTCCCAGATGAAGGGGAGGAACAGGTCGACGATCAGGTTCACCCCGTCGGCCGTCTCCGCCACCTCGGTCAGCTTCTCCTTCGCCTTCGCCAACAGCGCCGACACCCGCGGCGCGCCCCAGGTGGGCCCGTTCTCGTCGATCTGCCGGGTGAGCCACTTCGCGCCCTTCGCGAACAGCGGCGACGAGGTGAGCGTGAAGGCGGCCTTGGTCACCGCCTTGGGCTCGATGCGGCTGCGCAGGTCGTTGACGAAGTCGTTGCCGGTGTCCTTGTTGCGCCAGCGCCGGCGCTTGTAGAGGCCGACCAGCTCCACCGAGCGGCTGGCGACGAAGGGCATCGAGTCGCTCGAGGCCTGCTGGTAGACGCGGCGCTCGCTGGTGCGCAGCTGCTGGGCGATGATCGCGATCAGGCTGCCGGACACCTGGTCCACGGGGATCATGTCCAGCACGGCCTTGTCGCCGGCGGGCAGCACGCTCTGGCCCTTGATGCACGCGTAGATCATCGGGGCCGAGGTGGTGAAGCCCTCGTTCCACCCGGGGAAGGGGTACCTCTGCGCGCTCTCCACGATGGAGGGGCGGACGATCGCGTAGCGGAGCCCCGGCGTGCCGGCCAGCACCTGCTCGCCCAGCGACTTGGTGTACGTGTACGTGTTGGGCCAGCCCCAGTGCTTCGCGCGGTCCATGCCGGCCTGCACCAACTGCAGGGTGAGCCACAGCTTGCGCTCCCGGCCGATCGCCAGGCGCAGCGACTTCTCGTCGTGGGGATCGCGGCCCTCGGACTCCAGCCGCTCGATGGCCTTCTGGCGGAAGTCGCTGGCCAGCGCCTTGTCGTCGGCCTGCTCGCGCAGCCGCTTCACCGTCTTCTCGCAGTCGGCCAATTCCTGCTCGAGGGAGAAGTCGCGCCCGTCGATGTCGCCGCGCCTGGGGAAGTAGCCCTGCACCTCTTCGTCCTCGAAGACCAGGCCGCTGCGGTTGCCGGCCACGAAGGCGGTGGACATGTGCACCAGCGGCACGTCCCAGTGCAGGCACGCCTCCACCAGGTACTTCACCCCGTGGGTGTTGACGTTGAGGCCCACCTCCAGCGAGGGGTTGAAGGACACCAGGCCCGCGCAGTTGACGACGACGTCCACCTGGCCCTTGAGCGCCTTCGCCTGCTCCGCGTCCAGGCCCATCCAGGGATCGGTGATGTCGCCGTCGAGGATGGTGCACTTCGTCTGGAGCCAGGCGTCGAGCGCGGACTGGTTGCCGTACTTCGTGCGCAAGGGCTCGAAGGGCTCGCTGGTGGCCACCTTGTCGTAGAAGCGGACGTGGGCGCTCTTGGAGGAGCCCTTGCGGACGAGCACGAAGACATGGGCCAGCTCCTCCCCGTAGTGGTGCAGGAGCATCGACAAGGACACCTTGCCCACGAAGCCGGTGGCGCCGGCGAAGAGGATCCGCTTGCCGGTGAGCGCTTGGGTGACGTCGAGGGGAGGCAGGGACTGCGGAAAGGCCATGGAAATGCGCTTACCCGCCCCTCAGCGGGGTCGCAAGGGATGGCGCACCCGCAGGCCAGGGAAGCGCAGGAAGTCGGCGTCGGCGGTGAGCAGCTCGCAGCCGTGCTCGATGGCGAGGGCGGCGTGGTAGGCGTCGGCGACGACCTTGCCCCGGCAGCGCGCCTCGCGGACCAGGCGCAGGAAGATGCGGTAGTGCTCGAGACCCGGGCGAAGCAGGCGGGCGTTGGGGCGGTCCACGAGCGCGTCCAGGAACTCCAGCGCGGTCTCCATCGGAGCAGGCGGCTCGAGGATCCCCGGCGTCGTGCTGACACGGAGAAAGGCGCTCAGCACCAACTCGGACAGCCCGTAGGGGCCTGGCCCTTCCGCCAGCTGAACGAGGCTCTCAGCGAACTCTGGATGGGAGGGCTGCCGAGGAGAGAACGCGCCGACGAGCACGTTCACGTCAGGCATCATCATCGCCGCGGTCCTTCTCCACCGGCCATGGCTTGAGGGGCTCGGCGACGTTGGGCAGCGGATAGGTCTGCTCGTCGAGGCGATACCAGTCGTAGCCGGGGGCGAGCTTCGCGTCGTGGGTGATCAGCTTGAACGGCTTCACCGCCTTCGGCTTGGGCTGATCGAGATCCCGGCGGACGAGCTCGCACACGTACGCGCTCAGGGTCAGCCCGCGCGCCTCGGCCTCGCGCCTGGCGCGCTTGAGCAGTCGATCCTCGACGGAGATGGTCGTCCTCATGCATCGCGATGCATAGCAGGCGCATCTTGATGCACTCAAGGGGTCGACGAGGGCAACGCCGGTCGCGCTATGCTCCCTGGCCGTGCGGCTCGCCTCGCTCCTCTTCTTCCTCGCCCTGCCCACCCTCGCCGCGGAGCTGCCGCCCGAGGTGCAGTTCTCGCTCCTCTCGCTCAAGGACGGCGAGCGCGCCCGGCTGGAGGCTGCGCTGGGCACTCCGGACACCATGCCGCTGGTGCGGGCCGAGCTGGACGTGAGCCCCGACAAGCGCAAGGTGACGGGGAAGGTGTCGCTGACGCTGACGGCGAAGCGGCGCACCACCAGCGTCTTCCTGCGGCTGACGCCCAACGCCAACCACCCGGGGGCGGTGGAGCTGATGTCGGCGGAGGTGAATGGGAAGAAGGCGGTGGTGGCGCGGCCGGATCCCTCGCTGGTGCAGCTGGCGGTGGAGCCGCCGGTGGAGGCGGGGAGCCAGGTGCAGGTGGCGCTCAAGGTGTCGGCCACGCTGCCGGAGCTGCCCGAGGGGAGCGACACCTTGTCGGCGTCGACGGGCGGGCGCGGGGGCGACTACGGGGCCTTCTCCGCCTCGCCGGACGTGCTGGGGCTGTCGGGGATCCTCCCGATGGTGCCGCCGGAGAAGGCGGACGGGACGGTGGCGGAGGGGCCGTCGGGGATTGGGGACCTGGGCACCTTCGAGCCGGCCAACTTCGTGGTGTCGGTGGCGGTGCCGTCGGGCTGGCAGGCGGTGGCGGCCGGGCACGTGCTGGGCGAGGTGCCGGACGGGGCGGGCAAGCGGCGCTTCGCCTGGGCGCTTTCCGGGGCGCGGGAGTTCCCGGTGCTGGTGGTGAAGGGCTACGAGGTGGCGACCCGGCAGGTGAACGGCATCACGGTGGAGTCGCACTACCTGCCGCGCGACGCGAAGTCGGGCAAGGCGGTGCTGGAGCACGCGGCGAAGGCGCTGGAGCTGCTCGAGGCGCGGGTGGGGCCGTACCCGTACAAGACGTTCCGGGTGGTGGAGGCGCGCTTCGTGGGCGGCGCGGGGGGCATGGAGTTCCCCGGGTTGGTGACGGTGTCGGCGGCGCTGTACCGGGGCGCGGTGGATCCGATGGCGGTGCTGGGCATGCCGGAGCTGGCGGGCGATCCGCTGATCAAGGCGGCGTTGGCGCCGATGCTGGGGCCGATGCTGAAGGACTCGCTGGAGTTCACCGTCGACCACGAGGTGGCGCACCAGTACTTCGCGATGCTGGTGGGGAGCGACTGCGTCTCCGAGCCGGTGGCGGACGAGCCGCTGACGCAGCACGTGGCGCTCCTCTTGATGGAGTGGCGCAGGGGGAAGAAGGCGGCGGAGGTGGTGCGGGAGAACCAGGTGAAGATGGCGTTCCAGGTGCACCGGCTGATGGGCGGTGAGGATGGGGTGGCCAACCGGCCGACGCACGAGTTCGAGTCGAACACCGAGTACGCGGCGCTGGTGTACGGGAAGGCGCCGCTCCTGTTCGACGCGCAGAGGAAGCTGGTGGGGGATTCCGCGTGGGAGAAGGCGCTCAAGACGTACGTGGCGGAGCACCGGTACAAGTGGGTGACGGCGTCGACCTTCACGGACCTGGTGGCGAAGCAGAGCGGCAGCGCGAAGGTGAAGGCGCTGCAGCAGCGCTGGTGGGAAGAGAAGCACGGGGACGAGGACATCGGCGGGCTGAGCCTCGACGGCCTCTTGGGGGGTGACGCCTCGGCGTTGGGCGGCCAGGGCGGGGTGGCGATCGATCCGCAGATGGCGAAGCAGCTGGAAGAGCTGATGAAGCAGTTGACGGGCGAGTGACGACGATCCCCTCTCCCCTGGGGACTGCTCATCTGCATGAGGACCACGCTGGACCTGAATGACGCGCTGGTGCGGAAGGCGAAGAAGCACGCCGCGGAGCGGGGGACGACGCTGACGGCGCTGATCGAAGAGGCGCTGCGGGTGCGGCTCGAAGCGCCGGCGCAGCCGAAGCGCCGTCGAAAGCTGCCGGTCTTCAAGGGCGACGGCGTCCGTTCGGGAGTCGAGCTGCACGACACGTCAGCGCTGATGGAGTTGTTGGACGGCGATGCTGCTCCTTGACGTGAACCCGCTGGTGTACGGGCTGCGTGCGGACGTGCCGGAGCACCGGTCCTGGCGGAAGTGGCTCGAGTCGGTCCTCGACGGCGACGAGCCGTTCGGACTGTCCAACGCCACCCTCGCGGCCGTGGTGCGTGTCGCGACGAGCGTGCGGGTCTTCAAGACTCCGACGCCGCTCAAGGACGTGTTCGAGTTCCTCGACGTGGTGCACGACGCCCCTGGGTTCGTGACGGCCGAGCCTGGACCGAGACATTGGTCCCTGTTCGAGGGGCTCTGCCGCGCCACAGGCACCGCGGGCGGGAAGGTGAGCGACGTCTACCTGGCGGCGCTGGCGGTCGAGTTGGACGCGGAGCTGATCACCGCGGATCACGACTTCACGCGCTTTCCGAAGCTGCGGGTGAGGAACCCGGTGGGTGGGGGGTGAAGGCGCTCACTTCCCGCAGGCCGCCTCGAGTCCTCCCTCGCACGCGCGCCGGTAGAACTCCCCGGCCATCGCGACGTCCTGCTCTGCGCCCTGCCCCTTCTTGAGGAGGTCGGCGTACCAGGCGCAGCCGTGCTCATCGCCCAGCTCGCAGGCCTCCCGGTACAGCTTCGCGGCGCCCGCGAAGTCCTGGGGCTGTGAGTGCTCGAGGCCGGCGCCCTGGTACAGGCACCCCGAGGCGGCGCCGGCAGCGCAGGCCTTCTCGAAGAGCGCCTGTTTCGCCGGGCGACCGTCGGGGGGCACCATCTCGGCGACGCCGTCGCAGCCGCCGCTGTTGCCGGCCGCGCAGGTCATCTCGAAGAGCTCCAGGGCGCGCACCTCGTCCTTGGCGATGCCCTTGCCCTGCCAGAGGGAGATGGCGAAGTTGGCGCAGGACTGGGCGTCGCCGGTGGTGCAGGCTTTGTCGAGGAGCGTGGCGGCCCTGGCGAGGTCGACGTCACCGCCCCAGCCGCGCTGGAGGAAGAGGGCGAGGGAGTTGCACCCGCGGACGTCGCCTAAGTCACAGGCCTGTTGGTGGAGGGCGCGGGCCTTCCCCTGGTCCTTTTCGACGCCGGTGCCGTCGGCGAGGAAGCGGGCGGACAGCCAGCAGCCGAAGGCGTCTTTCCCGTCGCAGGCCTGTGCGGCGAGCTTCACGGCGGTGGGGGCGTCCTCCTCGAAGATCCGGCTGGCGAGATCGGCGCAGGCGGCGGGGACGGTGGGGCAGGCCTGTTGGAGGCGGGCGCGGATGGTGGGCTCGTCTTCGGGGCGGCGGAGGTCGCTCAAGGCGAGGGCCTGGTTGCGGCAGGCGGCGGGCTCTCCGAGGTCGCAGGCGGTGTTCCAGGCGGTGGCGGCGGGGGCGAGGTGCTTCGCGTCGTACTCGAGGGCGCCCAGCTCGAAGCAGCCGTCGACATCGCGGGCGGCGCAGGCGGGGGTGAGGAGGGCGCGGGCGGCCTCGGCGTCTCGGGGTACGCCGTCACCGCGGGCGAGGGCTTTCCCGAGGACGACGCAGGACAGCGGCGAGTCGAGTCCGCAGGCGGATCGCAGCCAGCCGAGCCACTCGGACGGCTTGGCGCGATTCTGGAGGACCATCAAGGCGGGGGCGTCACGGGCGGTGAAGGCGATGCCGGCGGCGGTGAAGGCGACGAGGGCGGCGGCGAGGGGAGCGACGAGGGCGGTGAAGAGGCGGGCCTCCGGTTTTCCGCTGGAGACGAACTCCTCGGGGGAGGTGGGGGCGGGAGCGCGCTTGAGCTCGAAGAGGAAGAGGGAAGAGACGAGGGCGCCGCCCAGGGCGCCGCCGAGGTGGGCAGCGAAGTCGATGTGGCCGCCGGAGCGGCTGGTGGCGATGGGGAGGAGGGAGGGGACGAGGAAGCGCAGGGCGTTGACCTGCATGCCGCTGCGGGCCTGGGGCTCCGGGAGGGAGAAGGCGAGGACGAAGACGGCGGCGAGCAGCGCCATGCCTGCGCCGGAGGCGCCGACGGAGACGATGTTGGCGGGGTTCAGCAGGGCGGAGAGGAGGCCGCCGCAGAGGGCGCCGAGGCCGTAGATGGCGACCCAACGGAGTTTCCCCACCATGGACTCGACGAGGAAGCCGGCGAAGACGAGGACGAGGCCGTTCAAGACGAGGTGGACGAGGTCGGCGTGGAGCAAGGGGCCGGCGACGAGGCGCCACCACTGGTGTTGATCGAAGAGGAAGTCCTTCGAGATGCCGCCCAGGGCCACCAGCACCTGGATGCTGGGGGCGAGGAGGCCGGTGACTTCGTCGCCGGAGAGGGCGACCTCGAGGACGAAGACGATCACCAGCAGCGCGGCGGTGGTGAGGGTGGCGGGGCCGGGGCGGAAGGGCTCTTTGTTCATGGCGTGCATGCGTCCCCTTCCTG
>JADLDB010000043.1 GCA_020846875.1 Myxococcales bacterium
GCGCTTGCAGCCCGGCGCGCCATCGGAGGCGGTATGAGCAGAGTGCTGGTGGCGGTCGCGTGGCTTGGGGGGCTGGCGGCGTGGGCGCAGGGGACGGAGGCGTCGTCGCAGGACGTCGTGCCCGAAGCGGCCCAGGCCGCCGACGCGGGGACGGGCGACGCGCCGCCCGCGCCACCAGCGCCGAAGGAGGTGCCCATCGCAGCGGCTCCTCCTGCGCCACCGTCGGAGTCGCCCGGGCCGTTCGACCTGGTGCAGTCGCTGTGGGGGCCGGGCCGCAAGTCGTCGGGAGAGAAGTTCTCCAGCGCCGCCACGCCGCTCGAGCCCGGGCCCTTCCGCCTGACCGGGGAGAAGTGGTCTTTGGGCTTCGGCGGCCAGTACTTCGCGCGCGGCGAGCTGCGCGACAACCGCGACTACAACGGCGCGGTGGGCGACCACGAGCTCGGCTTCGAGCACCGCGCGCGCCTCTCGGTGCGGGCCTCTGCCTTCGGGCGGGTGGGCGTGCTGGTGGAGTTCCAGGACGTGCGCTTCTGGGGCAGCGAGCCCAACACCGCCACCACCACGCCCAACACCGGGCTGCACCAGGGCTTCGTGGACGTGAAGGTGGCCGAGTGGCTCGACGTGCGCGTCGGCCGGCAGGAGCTGTCCTATGGGGAAGATCGCCTCATCGGCAACCTCGACTGGGCGCAGTCCGCGCGCGCCTTCGACGGCGTCTTCCTGCGCCTCGAGCCCAGCGACACCACCACCGTGGACGGCTTCGCGATGATGCTGCGGCCGCCCGCGTGGCTGGCCGACGCCACCGGGCGGCTTCACAACTCCGGGCAGTACTTCTACGGGCTGTACGCGCGCCTGCGCCCCTCGAAGACGCTGGGCGTCGACGGCTACGCGCTGGGGCTGCACAACGACGCGGGCACGCTGGCCACCGGCCCGGGCCCGGACACCAACCTCGCCACCCTGGGCGCGCGCGTCTCCTCTACGTGGGGCGCGCTGGCGCTCGTCGGGGAAGGCGCGTTCCAGACGGGGCAGCAGGGCGCGGCGCTCGTCCTCGCGGGCGCCTTCGCGGGCCGCGGCACGTACACCTTCACCGCGCCGGGGAAGTGGTACGTGGGCGCGGAGGTGCTGGGCGCGTCGGGCGACGGCGACACCACCGACACCACGCAGCGCACCTTCAACCAGCTCTTCCCCACCGGCCACGCCCACCTCGGCTTCATGGACTACGTGGGCTGGCAGAACGTGCTGGGCTTCAAGGGCAGCGTGGGGTTCCGGCCGTACGGCGCCCACGTGTGGCTCGACGTGCACCACTTCCGCTTCTGGGACCCGCGCGGGGCCTCGTACAACGCCGCCGGGGCGCAGCTCCTCGCCGCCGACGCCACCCGCACCAACGCCAACCTCGGCACCGAGCTGGACTTCAACGTCACCGTGCCCGTGACGAAGTACGCCGGGGTGTCCGGCGCCTTCGCGGTCTTCCTTCCCGGCGGCGGCTCGTCCGCCCGCGGCAGCAGCCCGTCCACCTGGGGCTTCCTCTCCGTCCGCAGCCAGTTCTGAGACACGGCGTCCCGAAATGAAACAGGGCGCTGGCGGGCCCGGGGCGCGCGGGTGCGCCCGTCGCTTGCATGGGAGTCTTCCGCATGCAGCTCCCCCTGGCTCCGCTGCGCCGAGTCCTGCCGCGGGCGGCGCCGCCACCGCCGTACCCGGCCTTCCTCGTCTCGGGGCTGCTGGCGACGCTGACGGTGGGTGCGCTGTCGGGGGCGCTCAACCTGTGGAGCCTGCACGCGCAGGCGGCCCCGGTGCCGGTCGACCACCATCGCTCCCACGCCTTCGCGCAGTTGTTCGGCTTCATGCTGTTGGTCATGGTGGGCGTGTCCTTCCACCTCGTCCCGCGCTTCTTCGCGGCGCCGCTCCCCGGCTCGTCCACGGTGAGGCTGGTGAAGTGGACGGCCATCAGCGGGCTGTGGCTGCTCATCGCGGGCCGGCTGGGGGCGCTTGTGCCCGGCAGCGTGTGGCTGGGCCTGGCCGGCGCGGCGCTGCTCCTCGTGGGGGTGACGGCATGGGCCCTCTTCCTCGCGCGGCTGCGCCTCGCTTCGAAGTTCTCTCCTGACTGGCTGCAGCCCTTCCTCCTCGCGGGCGCCGGGTGGTGGTGGCTGGCGGCGCTGCTGGTGCTGGGGTGGCAGGTGGGGCAGGCCTTCCTGGGCCCGCTGGTGGGGCTGCCGCTGGAGGCCGTGTACGCCGCGGCCCTGTACGGAGGGACTGCCTCGTGGCTGTGGGGCATCTTCTTCCGCGCGGGCCCGTGCACCCTGCGCATCGCGCGGTCCACGCCTGAGGCCGGGCGCCCGGCCTTCGTCGCCTGGCAACTCGCCGTCGCGCTGCAGGTGCTGGCGCCCTTCCAGGAGGACGCGCGGTGGACGGGCGCGGCGGCCCTCGCCCTGGCGGCGGCGGCGCTCGTCTTCGTCGCGGCGGTGCGGCCCTTCCGTCGTCCCGCAGGCGCGCTGCCCGGCGAGCCGCTGATGCGCCGCGCGGTGCAGTGGGGCTTCCTCTTCGCGCTGGCCTTCGCGGGCCTGACGGCGTGGAGCGGCCTGTCGGCCTGGGGCCTCGTCGCGGGCGCGCCCTTCCTCGCCGACGCCGCGCGCCACGCCTTCACCCTGGGCTGCTGCACGCTGCTGGTGCTGGGCTTCACCGGCCGCATGGTGCCGTCCTTCGAGGCGGTGGCGCTGCCCTGGCCGTGGCTCTACGACGCGGGCGTGGTGGCCGTGGCGGTGGGCGCCCTGGCCCGGCTGGCCTCGGTGGCCGCGCCGCTGCCCTGGGCCCGGGCCACCTCCGGCGCGTCGGGCTTCATCGCCTTCGCCGGAATGTCGGCGGTGGCCGGGTGCTACTTCGCGGCGCTCTGGCGAGGGCGGAAGGCGCGCCGCGCCTCCCCGGGGCTCCTGGCGCCCCTCTCGGGGCAGCCCTCATGACGAGCCGGCCGCCGGGGACAGCCGCGCCGTCACCCAGGCCGCCTGGGCCAGCGTTGGCCGGCGCCGGGGCGCCCTTTCACCGGCCTCCGGCGGCTGACGGCCGTCAGGCCCTGGCGCTTGTCGTAGATCAAGGACACGGCCGCTTTTCCTGCAGCAAAGGCGAGGCCGGATGATCGCCCACCTCGTCGGACGCTCCCTGGCGCCGCCCCCCGCCGCGACGTTGCGCGAGCTGCTCGGGGTGCGCGCGCAGAGCGGCTCGGCGTGGCTCTTCTTCCACCAGGGCAAGCACGAGCCCCGGGCGCTCTCCTTCGCCGACGCGGACGCGCTCTCGTCGCGGTGGGCGCGCGCGCTGCACGAGGCCGGCGTGCGCGGCGGCGATCGCGTGGCGCTCCTGCTCCCCAACGGACCGGACTTCATCGGCGCCTTCTTCGGCGCGCACGAGCTGGGGGCCACGCCGGTGCCGCTGCCCTGGCCCGTCGTCACCCTGGGGCCGCTGTCGCTGCCGAAGGGCGCCGACGCGGTGCTCTCGGTCGCCGGGCCCAGGGTGCTGGTCGCGCCCGGGCCCGTCGAAGGCGTGCGGGTGCCGGTGGTGAGCGCCCCCGCGGTCGCGCTGGCCCAGAGGCCGAAGCTCACGCGCTCCAGCGCGCCTGCCTTCGTGCAGTTCACCTCGGGCAGCACCGGCCGGCCCCGCGGCGCCGTCATCTCGCAGCGCTCGGCGCTGGTGAGCGCCTGGGCCATGGCCGACGCGCTGGGCCTCACCCCGAAGGACGTCGGCGTCGCCTGGCTGCCCTTCTTCCACGACATGGGGCTGGTGGGCGTGGTGCTGGCTTCCCTGGCCGCGGGCTTCCCGGTGCACGTGCTGCCGCCGGGCGAGTTCCTGTTGCGGCCGCGCCGCTGGCTCGAGCTGCTGTCCGAGAAGCGCGCCACCATCACCGTCGCGCCCAACTTCGCCTTCGAGCTGGTGCTGCGCCGCGCCGCCGCCGCCTTCGCGTCGCTCGACCTCTCCGCCCTGCGCTTCGCGCTCAACGGCTCCGAGCCGGTGCTGCGCGGCACCCTCGACGCCTTCCAGAAGGCTGGGGAAGCGGCGGGCCTCAAGCGGGGCGCGGTGCTGCCCGTCTACGGCCTGGCGGAGAACGCGCTCGGCGTCACCTTCCAGGCAGAGAGCGCGCCCGACGCCGACGTCACCGTGGACGGGCGCAGCGTGCCTTCGGTGGGCGTGCCGCTGGCGGGCATGGACGTGGCGGTGCGGCGGCCCGACGGCGCGGTGGCGCTGGCCGGCGAAGAGGGGGAAATCACCGTCCGCGGCCCCGCGGTGATGGACGGCTACCTGGGCGACGACGAGGCGACGGCGAGGGCCCTGCGCGACGGCTGGCTGTGGACGGGCGACCGGGGCGTGGTGCAGCACGAGCGCCTCTTCATCACCGGGCGCGAGAAGGACTTGATCATCAAGGCGGGGCGCAAGTTCCACCCCGCGGACATCGAGCAGCAGGTGGCGTCCCTGGTGGACGCGCCGCCCAACGGGGTGGCCGCCTTCTCCGTGCTGCGCGAGGCCCAAGGAGGCGAGGAGCTCGTGGTGGTGGTGGAGCTGCGACGCCAGGCCGAGGGCGACGTGGCCGGGCGCATCCGCGGGCACCTCTCCGAGGCGCTGGGCGTGATGGCGGACCGGGTGGAGCTGGTGGGCGCCGGGGAACTGCCCCGCACCACCAGCGGCAAGCTGAGGCGCGGGGAGTGCATCGCCCGCTTCGGAGGGCGCCCATGAAGCCCGTCGTCCTCGGCGCCGCCGGCTTTCTGGGGTTGAACCTGGTGGACGCGCTCCAGGCCGAGGGCGTCGAGCCCCGCTGCGCGCGCCGCAAGCGCACCAACGTGCTGGCGCTGCGGCAGCGCAAGGTGCCGATGGTGCACGCCGACCTCGACGAGCCCGCGCAGTTGGAGGCGGCCTTCGCCCACGCCGACGTCGTCTTCCACCTCGCCGGCCACTACCCGCGCCTGTCGCTCCACCCCGACGGTGCGCGCGCGACGGGGCTGCGGCAGTTGGACAACGTGCTGGACGCCGCGGCGAAGGCCGGGGTGCGCCGGGTGGTGTACGTGAGCAGCACCGCCACCGTCGCGCCGGCGCCGGACGGGGGGCCGTCCTCCGAGGCGCACGTCTACGA
>JADLDB010000044.1 GCA_020846875.1 Myxococcales bacterium
CCAGCTGCTTCGACGACTACGACACCAACCGGCGGCCGTACTGCGACAACTGTACCTTCGGCGGCGGCGTGGAGGTGTGCGGCACCGGGCCCAACTACTGCCTCATCGACACGCGGCACCCGGGGAACTCGTTCTGCGGGGCGGACTGCTCGAGCGGCCAGAGCTGCCCGCGCGGCTACTCGTGCCAGGACGTCATCGTCGTCTTCACCCAGTGGGCGTGCACGCGGTCGAACCCCGCGTGTCCCATCAACTCGGCGCTGCCGTGCGCGACGGACGAGGAGTGCAAGCGCGGCGGTACGTGCGCGAAGGCGCCGGGCATGCCCAACGGGTACTGCGCGGGGAAGTGCGCGGTGGATGAAGGGGACGAGAACGGGTTCTGCACCTGCCAGGTGGACTCGGACTGCGCGCAGGAGTCGTGCAGCGCGGGCGAGTGCAGCATCAGCCGGAAGCCGTGCGTCACCTCGGATGACTGCCGCAGCATTCGCTGCGTGGACTTCCAGGGCGGCGGCGGGTGCCTGGTGGGGCAGAACTGCGCGCCCGCGAATGGGTTGTCGTGTGTGGAAGTGAAGTGAGTCAGGCCGGGAAAGCGCCAGCGCGCCGTCGCCGCGGTAGTAGCGCCACAGCAGGTAGCTGGCGACCGCTCCCAGCAGGTGCCACGCCGCGTGCCCCTGCAGCAGGCTCTCCGGAGCGCAGCAGGTGTCGGTGAGGTCCATCACCCAGATGAAGAACGCCACGCCCTGCACCGCAGCGGCGCCGAACAACATCACCAGCGGCCAGTCGCGCAAGCCGCGGCGGCGGATCGAGAGAAAGGTTTACCGGGTATGCGCGGACACGCTCGAGAAACAGAAGTGAGCACGCGCTCCGTCAGAGCGTGTACGCGACGTTCACGCCCGGCACGAGGCTGACGCCAGGCACGTTGAGCCCGCCGAGCACGCTGAAGAACACCGAGAAGGTCCACTTCCCCACGAAGAAGGACGCGCCCGGGCCTCCGCCGAGGAAGAGCTGCGCCTCGTTGAAGCGCAGGCCGGGCTGGTCCTCGATGAAGACGAGGTTCACGTCGAGGCCCACGTGCTCGTGGACGACGTAGTCGAGCGAGGAGACCACCACGAAGCCGCCGCGCATCTGGTCGAAGCTCCACTCGATGGAGACGGAGCCGACGAAGGTGAAGCCCTTGCCGATGGGCACCGCGACCGAGCCGCCCGCGTAAACGTAGAAGCCGCCGTGCGCGGGAGGCAGGAGAATCACCTCGAGGACGCCGAGGTTGAGGCCGAAGTCCGCCGCCTGCGCGGAGGTCGCGGCGAGCAGCACCGAGGCGAGGAGCGCCTTTCTCACAGCGGCCGTCTACGCGAAGACTCGCCGGAGTCGAGGTACATTTCGGCACGATGTCCCTGCGTCTTCTTCTGCTCGGGTTCGCGTTGGCTTCTTGCAGCTCGCGCTCCACCGACACGCGCTCCACCTCGCTGCCCACCGCGAAGGAACGCGTCGCCTTCTTCTGCGAAGCCGTGCTCTGCCCCTCGCGTCCCGACGACGCCGCGTTCCACCTCGTCCACCGGGAGGCGCTCTTCGGTGCCGGTGACACCACCGTGCACGCCGTCCTCAAGGTGCCCACCGCTGACACCGCGAAGTGGTCGAAGGGCTGCGACGCCGGCGGCGCCGAGGCGCGCCCCGCGTGGCTCAAGGAGGTGCTCGCAGGCACCGGGTGGAAGCCGACGACTGCGCCTGACTCCGTCCGCTGTGGACAGCAGACCCGCGTCATTCACGTGAGGGACGGGCTCGTAATCCTCACCGATGAACGGCACTGAGCGGGGTCTTCCCCTCTCCCCGACCCTCTCCGCCGATGGGGGCGAGGGAGACGTTGTACTCCACGTCCACCAGCTCGAAGACGCCGTAGGTCCAGTCACCGCCGGGCTCGTGCCACACCGCCTCGCCCACCTTCGGCAGGCGCAGCCCCCGCTTCGTCACGTAGCCCGACACCGGCGTCGACCACGGGAAGTTCTCGTACTTCTTCCCGTCCGCCGACTTGAAGCGGTCCTCGCTGCGGAAGTTCACCAGGTCCCCGTCCTCGTTGAAGAACAGCCGCGCCGACACCGCGTGCGGCCCGTTGGTGAACGTCACCGTCACCTCCCGCTCCGTCGCGTCCGAGAAGGTGAAGCGCGGGTCCACCAGCGCGCCCGGCGCTATCAGGCAGAAGTCGTTCAGCACCGTCACCGTCTCCGAGCGGCTCATCGTCTCGCCCCGCGCGTCCGCCACCGTCACCAGCTCCGCGGCCTTCACCTCCATCGTCGCCTCGGTCCCCAGGTACCGGTGCAACGCCACGAAGGGCACGCCGTACAGCGACGCCTTCATCAGGAACAGCCGCCGCACCGGCTCCACCGTGTTCACCTGCTCCGTCGGCGCCGTCATCCACGCGCTGTCCGGGCTCTGCCGCAGCTTCGCGTTCCAGGTGATGCGGAAGTTCTGCACCCGCGGCTGGCCCACCACGCCCACGCGCCGCAGGAACTTCTGCATCACCGGCGGCAATGGCGTGAGGTCCTCCTCTGTCAGCATTGCCTGCGGCGAGGTCTCCGCCAGCGCGTCCGCCACCGCGCGCTCGTACACCCGCGGGTAGCTCGACTCCCTCAAGCCCAACAACGAGACGACCAGCGGCACCGCCAACAGCACGTTCGCCACCGTGCCGAACTTCGCGTCGGTCCACGATGAAAGGATGAGCGCCTGCGACAGCACCACGCCCACCACCGCCGGCCCCCACCACGTCCCCGGCGCTGCCGCGACGAGCAGCGCCGCAGCCACCAGCAGCAACGCCGCCACCAGCCACAGCACACCGACGGTGCGCGAGATGGGCTGCTTGAGCGGTGACACCTCCGCGAGGCCGAACGCCTTCACGAAGCCCAGCAGGTGGATGAGGCCGTGCACCGCGAGGAGGGCAAAGAGGACCAAGCGCATGGGCGTCGAGCGTGCATCGGGTGGGCCTGAGGACTTCCCCGCTCCACGACGCTCTCCCCCGATGGGGGAGCGGGAGAATTGCGCCCACGCGCAGCCGTTGCGCGGGTCACGGACCTGCTACAAGCCCTCAGCGCATGCGGTTGTTCGCCATCGGAGACACACACCTCCCGTCCACCCGGAACAAGGACATGCACCGCTTCGGGTGGAACGAGCACCCGCTGCCCTTGCAGCGCGCCTGGGACGAGAAGGTGCGCGCCGACGACGTCGTCATCGTCGCCGGGGACATCAGCTGGGCCACCCGCGCCAACGAGGTGATGGCCGACCTCGCGTGGCTCGACGCGCGCCCGGGCAAGAAGGTGCTGCTGCGCGGCAACCACGACTACTGGTGGGGCGACTCCAGCGCCAAGCTCAAGAGGCTGTTCGAGCCCTTCGCGTCCTTCGCCGGCTTCATCCAGAACTCGGCGGTGGAGGTGGGCCCGTACCTCATCGCCGGCTCGCGCCTGTGGACTGCTCCCGAAGCGCCGCCCATGCCCGGCGGGGAGATGGGCGACGCGGCGCCCAAGGCCGACTACGTCGAGCGCGAGGTGAATCGCCTCACCCTCTCCATCGAGGACGCGAAGAAGCGCGAGGCGAAGGCGACCGGCCCCCGCGTGCGCATCTGCGCGGTGCACTTCCCGCCGCTGTACTCCAACGGCCTCGAGACGGCGTTCTCCCGCGCGCTCGAGCCATGGCAGCCCGCGGTGTGCGTGTACGGACATCTCCACGGCCCCGGCATCGTCGCCGGCTTCGTCGGAGAGCGCGCGGGCGTCAACTACGTGCTCGCGTCCTGTGACGCCGCCGGCTTCTCGCCGGTGCTGCTCCACGACGGCACCGCCCCGGGAATCGGGGGCGGCACCCCGTCGGTCTGAGGGCCCGTACC
>JADLDB010000045.1 GCA_020846875.1 Myxococcales bacterium
CGTCTTCGGGCTACAGCTCGAGGAGATGACGCCCGCCGCCTTCAAGAAGACTCTCGGCTGACACGCCTTCGCGCGCAGCCCATCACGCCTCGGCTCGGCCTTCATCCCGCCGTCGCTGATCGGTCACCTTGGTGAGGCGGCAGCTGACGTACGCGAGGAGGCAATGCATTCGCAGGCTATCCTCGTATCCAGTCAGGGAAATCAGGGCGGTTCCGAGGTCGTCGAGCCCGTCGTTCACCCACTGGGAGGTGTCCGTGATGCGCCACCAGCCTCGGTACTCGGGAGGAATCTCCTCATTGCTCATCGTCCATTGGCGCCGAGATATAGGGCCAGTGTGTCCATCGGCGCCAGCGCCTCCGTTCCCCGGTGCGCCCACCTCGAGTCGATCGACCTCTCGCGGAATTGCCTCGCCGACGAGGATCTCGCGCTGGCGGAGGAGCTCTGCGACGACGTGAACGTCGATGACCAGGAAGAGGATCGCGCCGGCGAGGACTTCCGCTACTCCGCGGTCGGCGAGTGAGCCCCTATTCGCGGAAGACCATCACGAACAAGCGCATCTGAAGATCCGGCGCCAGGGCTTCTCCGCGGAAGACGTAGCCCGAGCCGATGACCGCAACGACGACGTCGTCACCCACCCGGACCATGGCCCCGTTCCGAATCTCGGGAGGGTTGGCGGCGCCTCCGACGAGCGGCCACTTCCGGACGAGCTGTCCGGCTGCATCGAAGGTGACGACCTGCGCCGAGTCGTTGGCCGTGAGTGGAATCCCAAACAGAGGGCCCGCTGGCCCGCTGAGCAGTGGTCCAGTCTTCAACAACACCAGAACACTCGCCGTCGCACCTGTCGACGGCACGATGGCAACCGGTTGAGCCAGCTGGGGATTCACGACGGCACTGGAGGTCAAGGCGACGACCGCCCCTCCCTCGAGACCTGCCTGCCACAAATGGTCCCCGGTCACGCTGAATCCGGAGCCGAAGTCGTAGAACCCGCTCGCGTTTCCTCCGACAAACGCGAGCCGCCCCGATGACCGGGTCACGCCTGACACGATCGCGAACGAGCCAGAGGGCATCCTCCACTCGAGGTCACACCTCGCGGTCGACGGCGTGTAGCGGTACGCGGCGAGACTGCCCGCCGGCGCGGAAGGGGAACAACCGAGCCCCGTGAAGGCACCGCTCACCGGGCTGATGCAGACGAGACTCTCACCCTCGACCACGCACTCGCGGCGTGCGTTCGCGAAGTAACCGCCACCGCTGAGCATGTCGGGCGCAAGCGAGATGATCCCCGCGTCCGCGCCAGGTGGCCTCACGTAGAAGCCGCTCCGCCCGTTCGGGAACTGATCGTGGCGGAAGACTCGAGCCACCACGACGTCCCCCACCAGGTGCGAATCGAGGAACCCGACGGGGTTGGAGTCCTGCAATTCGGTGCGCAGTTCGCCAGCTCGCACGCCAGCGTCTGCCACCTCCAACACAAACGGCACGCCGTCCGAGGCGGTTGTGACGCCGCAAGGCTGGCCAAGGAAGTGGCCCTGGAAGCAAACACCGAACGCGAACAGGGTGCCGTCTGGACCCTTCGTCAGCGATGCCACGTCCGTTCGGGTCATCCCACCGTCGACGTAGTCGTAGAACGGAAAGACGGATTGAACCCCCGCATCCCAGCCAAGCTCAATGAAATAGGGCGAGCCACGCCGATACGGGAAGGGCTCTGAGTAGGTGATCCCGTCAACCTCCATCGATCCCCAGACCGACGCGGCGATCCAGATGCCGGCATCGTCGGCGAAGAGCACGACGTTGTTCCCATTGCCGGACGGAATCGGGAAGCTCCGGACCCACTGGAGCACGCTGTCGAAATGCGTCGTGACCGCAAGATCGGCGGTCCCCGCTCCGAGGCTACACACGTCGCCCGTGCAGTCACCCGTGAAGCCTCGAAATCGTGACGTTTCGTCAGCGGTCGCCGTAACCGTCACTGGCCGGTCGCGCGGGACGATCACATCACAAGGCGTGGCGCACCCGACACCATCCACCTCGATCGTTCCGGCGCCCTTCCCGAGGCTGGTAATCACGAGGCGCCGGCCCGTATCAAAGCGTGCCTGAACAACCGCAGGAGGGCTCACCTGACAGGTCAGGCCATTGCACGCTCCGGAGAACCCGCTGAACACGGAGTCCAGCGCCGGCTGGGCCTCCAGATCGAGCTGAAGGCCAGCTGGCACTCGCAACATGCATGAACGGTCACATGAGTAGCTCCCGGTGGTGTCCCGAACCACGCCGGCCCCCGTGCCGACAAACTCGACCTGCAGCACCTCTCCCGACGGGCGGAAGTTGGCCTGCACCTGGCCCGCGCTCAAGGTGCAGGCCGTGCCCCTGCAAGCGCCCGAGTAGCCCACGAACTCCGCGCCCGGCTGCGGCAAAGCGGTCAGGCGGATCGGGGACGGTGTTGGCCATCGACACTCGCCCGCGGTGCACTGTCGCCCATCCGAGGCAAGGACTGAACCTGGACCCGCGATCATCAGGACGACGACCGCTTGCTCAGTGAAGGTCGCGGTCAGCTCGCCCGCCACGTCAACAAGGCAGCTGCCAGTGCCTTCGCAGATTCCGCTCCATCCGTTGAACCGCCATCCCGCCGCCGCGACGGCGACGGCAGGGGTGGAGGGCTGGACTCCAAGGTCGCACTCGCTCGCGCAGCTCCTCGCCCCGACAGCGACCTGGCCTTGGCCGACGACATGAATTCTCAGCTGGAGCTCTGTTGAAGGCCCGCAGCGACAGCCGGACGCCGCGGCCAGACTGACAAGGACGAGCGTGAGCCGGTGTGGACTCACGGGAGCCGGGTAGCGTCGAGCGAGAACTCAACTTTCGGTTGGCTCGTCCAGTCTGCTTCGAAGCCGTGGAAGCCCACGCCGTTGTAGACGTTTCCTGGGCTCCAACCACAATCCACACTGTGGGCTCCGATCCACAGGGCGTCCGTCGTACCGCTCACTCCGCCGCTGGTGGCGGCGAAATTTCGAAGGCCGCACCGAGTCGCTGAACGAGGATAGAAGGGCGTGGTGAAGCTCTGGACTACCGGTGGCATCGAGCCATGCGCGAATGGGCCAACCCAGGCGCGAAAGACCTCGCTCTTGTCTCCAACGATGGTGAGCGAGCTGTAACCGCACGCGAGTCCCGGAACGGGTGTGGCCCCATTCGCCAGACCACATTCCCAGGCGATCTTGGCGCCGGTCGACTTGATGACCTCGCCGAGGTCGGCGGAGATATTCGTCGGCAAGATCGCCTGAGTAGACTGCGACTCGATCTCGATGCCCCTCAGCGCCGTGCCACCATAGATCCACCCCGCGGGCCAGGTCATCTGCGTCGCAACGGCCGTGCACGCCGTGGCATTCGGTGTCAAGCAACTGCCTGAACCGCGAACGAGTTGGCTGACCTCGTTGGTAGTCCAGACGATCTCGCCGAAAATCTCCGCCGTGAACTCCTCCACCATGGTGACGGGCGCACGCTTCCAGTTCACAACCGCACGCCAGTCCAGGACATGGGTCGCCGGGTCGTAGTGCGTCTTCTCCACCAGGATCTTCACCTGGTAGAACGTGTCGGGCCCGGTACGCGTCAAGTCGTACTTGAGTCCTGAGATCTCGACCTCAGCGTCCTCCACCGCAACGGGCCCTTCAGGGATCTCGCGATCACACATGTACCGGTACGCGATGCCGTAAGTCGGGTGGTAGAGCTGCGCGCTGAGGTCCACCCTCCCGCTCGCCACACAGCCATCCATACCCGAGTGGGCGGCACACGTGAGCCGTGCGACAAACGGAACGTAGCCTGTTCGCTCCGAAGTACTGCAGGACGAGGTGTAGTACTGCTCCACGTCGAACGAGACCGTCAGTTGACCTAATGAGAACGCCAGTGCGAATAGGGGGGGGGTAATCAGCATCGTGCGTGCTCCGTTTGGTTGGGCTGCAAGGTCGATGGGGGTGTTTCACGTTCCTGGTGAATGCGAGTCTAGTAGCGCCTACAGGCGCGCACCAGGCGAGGCCGTTCCTCGAATTGCTCGGGCCGCCGAGGCTCGACGGTGACTTTCTCGTCATCCAGGTCGAAGGCCGCGGGGCTCCGATGATTGGTCGCCGTGAGCACCGAGGGCGACGCGGCCGTACGACCTGATTCGGCACTCGCGCGGCGCGACTCCTCACGGCCCCGTCGCCGGCACCTCGACGACGAAGGACTGACTCGCGACCGCCGGCAGCCCCACCGCCTCTCCCAGCCCTGGGGACAGCTCGTTCGGCACCCGCCACGTCTGCCCCGTCTGCTGGATGATGGTCACCGCGTACCTCCCCGCCGGCACGCCCTTGATCACCTGCGGCTGCGTCGGATCCGCCGCGTCGATCGCCCGCGGCTGCACCACCAACTCCAGCCGCGGCACCGGCGTGGGCGTGGGCTTCGGCCTGCCCATCGCGTCCACCAACTGCGGCACCAACGCGCTGAAGTCGAACCCCGCCGCCAGCACGCACAGGTCCGGCCGCCCGTCCTTCGCGAGGGTGGCGCCCGTCATCGGGTCCACGTGCTCGTAGTCCACGCCCGTCGCGTCCAGCACCCCGTTCTTGTCCAGGTCGTTCTCGTCGAGGAGCGTCTGCCCCTCGGCCAGCTTCCGCACCACCACCCGCGGCCAGAAGTCCGGCACCCCGTCTCCATTCGAGTCGTCCGGCACTCCGTCGCCGTTCGCGTCCACCAGGCGCGCGAGGAAGACCGGCGTCGGCTGGTACACGCCCCCGCTGTCGATGGGGAAGGCGTCTACGACGAGGCGCAACGGCGCGGCCCCCAACGCCGCCGCCGTCGCCCCCGAGGTCTCCTGGAACACCGGTCGGTCCACCGGCACCCGCGCCGCGTCCGAGAAGCTCACCGTCACCCCCAGCGCCGGAATCGGCACCTGGTTCGCGTCCAGCCTCACCTCCACCACCCGCGCCGCCCGCGTCGCCGCGTCCACGTGCGCGCCGCCCACGTCGCCCGTGTTGGTGTCTGCCGTCACCCCGTACCAGGGCACGAAGTCCGCGGAGGCGTCCACGAAGCCCTTGATGAGGTACCTCCCCGGAGGGACCAACGAAAACGCATAC
>JADLDB010000046.1 GCA_020846875.1 Myxococcales bacterium
GACGAGCTGCACGCGGGCGCTCTTCCCCTGGGCGTCCGTCCTGGTGACGCGCGGAATCGACTCCGCCCACTGCATGGAGAAGTACGGCGCCACCAGCTTGTCGGCCGCGGGCAGGTTGAGCCAGATCTGAAACAGCTCCACCGGGTTGGCCTGGTCGCGCTGGCGCAGCGGGAACATCTCGCTGTGCACGATGCCCGCGCCGGCCGTCAGCCACTGCACGTCGCCCGCGCCGAAGCGGGCCGCCGCGCCCAGCGAGTCGGAGTGGTCGATGAAGCCCCGCCGGACGATGGTGACGGTCTCGAAGCCGCGGTGCGGGTGCTGGGGAAAGCCCGGCACCACCTCGCCGTGGTACATGCGCCAGCCGTCCTTCCCCTCGAAGTCCTGCCCGATGACGCGGCCCTCCAGCGAGGCGGCCGGTCCCAGCTCCTCGTTGCCGGCCGGGTAGGCGTCCTCGTGGTGGACGCAGTAGAGGAACGGGTCGGTCGTCTCCCAGGCGAAGCCCAGCGGATGCACGGACAGGAGGGCGCTCATGACGTCCACCATAACGGCGCACCACCCGCGTCGCCACGACGCCTCCAGGTCAGACGCGCAGGTCGACCGGCGTGCCTACCGGCGCGGAACGCCCGCACGTCGCCTTCGCGCCGGCCTCAGGACGGGCGGAGGACGAGCAGCACGCCCACCACCACCAGCGCCGCCAGCGCCAGCAAGAGCCCCACCAGGGCCAGGGTGGGCAGCCCCTTCTTCTTCGCCGGGGGGACCTTCACGCCGTCCCGGGGCACGCGCGCCACCTCGGCGGTGGGGATGAGCGCCTTCGGGTCTCTCTTCTTCGACTTGAGCGTGTCTTCCAGGCCGTCTTCGCCGGAGGCCACGGTGGGCGCGGGGCGCGGCACCGTGTCTTCGTCGTCGCCCGAGCCGGTGGCCTTCACCTTCCCCCGCGGGAGCGTGTCCTCGTTCCCCTCGTCGTCGGCCAGCGAGTACGAGGAGGCGCGCGCCTGGCGGGGCGGCGCCTCGTCCGAGGGAGCGAGGGTGGGCGACGCGGGTGCGGGGCTGAGCGACGCCTGGCGGGCCGGGGCTGGCGCCTTGCGCACGGTGTCTTCGCTTCCGTCGGCCCTGGGGGGCTCGGGCTCACCCGGAGCCGGGCCGCGCAGCGCGGTGGGCACCGAGAGCTGCTTCTTCAGGCGGATGACGTCGGCGCGCACCGCGTTGGCGGACGGGTAGCGATCCTCCGGCCGCTTCTCCAGCAGCTTCATCACCAGGTCGTCCAGCTCGTCCGGCAGCCCCAGGTGGATGGACGAGGGCAGCGGCGGGCGCTCCTGCGCGTGCTTGGTGATCAACTGGAAGAGCGAGGCGGCGACGAAGGGCAGCTTTCCGGTGAGCAGCTCGAAGGCCATCACCCCCACCGCGTAGAGGTCGAGCGCGGGAGACACCAGGCCGCCGGTCGCTTGCTCGGGGGCCATGTACGCGGGCGTCCCGACCAGCACGCTGGCGTTGTGGTTGGCGTCGCCCAGCACGCCCAGCTTGGCGATGCCGAAGTCGAGGATCTTCACGTAGCGGCTGCCGTCGCGCTGCCTGCAGAGGAAGACGTTGGACGGCTTCAAGTCGCGGTGGATGACGCCGGCCGCGTGCGCCGCCGCCAGCGCCGCCAACATCTCGTCCAGCACCACCAGCACCTCGGTCAGCGGCATGGTGCGGTGCTCGCCGCGGTGCTGGGCGAGGAGCTGCTCGAGTGACTCACCTTCCAGCAGCTCCATGATGATCGCCTGGCGCCCGTTGGGGAGCTCGGCGAAGCCGAAGACGTCGATGATGTTCCGGTGCCCCACCGAGTTGACGGCGCGCGCCTCCGCGACGAGCCGCTTCACCACGTCGGGGTTGTCGGCCACCTCACTCTTGAGGACCTTGATGGCTACCTTCTTGCCGATGATCGTCTGCTCACCTTCGTAGACGATCCCCATGCCGCCCGCGCCCAGCCGGCCCTTCACCCGGTAGCCGCCCACGTCGCTGCCGATGATCGGATCGACCGGCAGGGAGAAGGGGCTCGGCTCCCCTTTGATCGTCTCCTCCTCGGGGCCGATGTACGGCTCGCTGTCCTTCTTCTCCGACATGCGTGGCGCGACAGCGTAGCGGGCGCATTCCCCGAAAGCACCCAACGCGTGGCGCGCCTCGCTTCAGGGGACGACCACTTCGCCACACACGCCGTTCAAGTGGCCGCCCGCGTGCGGTGACGCCCGAACTTTCGCCGCTACCTGTGCCGGCCCTTCTTGAAGCCGCCGCCGCGCGCCTCGTGCAGCTTCGCCAGCACCAGCGCCAGCTTCGCCTTCTTCTGCGGCGTCAGGTCCTTCGCCAGGTAGGCGAAGAGCTCCTTGTCCATCGCCGCCATCTGCGCCCGGCCGTCCAGCACCTTCTGAATGTTCGCGTCCACCTGGGCCAGCGCTGCGCTGTCGCCGTCGGCCGCCTTCTTCACCTCACGCATCGCGGTGAACATCCCCTCGCGGACGGGGCGGCGCTTCTCCTCGATGGTCTTCACCTTCTCCGACAGCTTGAGCGCCTCGGCCTCGCTCAGCTCGAGCGCCTCCGCCACCGCCACCACGAAGACCATCCTCGCGCGGCGCTCCCGGTCCTCCAGCTTCTCCTGGAAGGCCTCGGGATCCGCGTCCCACCTGGCCGGCCCCGTCTTCCCGCCGGGGGGCGCGGCCAGCGCGGACATCGACAGCGCCACCATTGCCAGCATCACGAGCTTCTTCATTTACAGGTCTCCCTCTGTCACCAACGGCCAGGACACCTCCCAGGACACCTCGTCGTCCCCGGAGTTAAACGCGTCGCCGCTGAAGTCCGGCACCACGGGCTCCAGCAGCACCGGCGCCGCTACCGGCTGCACCAGCGCAGGCACCTCCGCCACCGCCGCCGGTCGGGCCTTCCACATCACCCCCGTCGCCAGCACCGCCCCCAGCCCCGCCGCCAGGGCCAGGCTCGCCACCCGCGAGAGGACGTCCCGCCGGCGATCCTGCGCCCGCCAGGCGGACAGGGCCGACGTGGACAAGCCCACCAGCGCCGCCCGCTCCGCCGCCGTCACCTCGGGCAGCGCCGCCAGGGCCACCACCTCGTACGTCTCGCGGCAGCTCGCGCACCCCTCGAGGTGCGCCCGCGCCAGCGCCGACAGGGCCGGCGCGCCCAGCTCCAGCTCGAAGTCCTCACAAGTCATCGTCATGGCTTCCGCGTCTCCTCTTTCAGCCGCTTCACCGCGTGGTGGAAGTGCGTCTTCGCGTTGCCTTCGGTGATGCCCAGGGCCTGCGCCACCTCAGCGAAGGGCAGAGCGCCGTCGATCCGCAGGGTGAAGACCTCCCGCTGCCGCCGCGGCAGGAAGAGGACCGCCTTGCGCACCGCCGCCTCCTGCTCTGCGCGCTCGAGCAGCTCCTGCGCGCTGGCGCCCTCTCCTCGCCGCCCCTCGGCCGCGTCCACCGGCACCGTCGCCCACCGCGAGGTGTCCCGCAGGTGGTTCTTCCCCAGGTTGATGGCGATGCGCAGCAGCCACGGCTTGAAGGGCACCTCGTCCGCCTCGCGCGCCAGCCGCGGCAGCGCCCGCCGGGCCGCCTGGAAGGCCTGCAGGAAGGCCCGCTGCACCAGGTCCCGTGTCTCGTCCAGCGTGCTGGCGTAGCGCCGCAGCACGCGCAGCAGCAGCTCCTCGTGCCGGCGCACCAGCTCGCCGAAGGCCTGCGCGTCTCCCGCCAGGAAGGCGCGACAGAGCGCCCCGTCTGTGGGGGGCTCGCCGGCGCCGCCCGGCACCAGCCTCAGCCTGGTCGACGAAGCAGCCACGTCACAGGACAGGACACCGCCTCACCGCAAAGGTCAAAGCCCTTAACCCCAGAGATCACCTAAGGTTGAACACGCCTCGCTGGCCCGTCGACCGGGTCTCGCCGTCGCTCGTCGGCCACGGGCCCACCAGCCCGCTCCCTCTGGCTTCTCGCGTGCTGCAGGAAGGGGAAGTGTCGAGGCCGCGCGGCGCGTGACGGCGCGCTGACGCCTCCCACGCGATTCGCGCGCCTCCCTTTGTCAGCGCGCAGTTCCCGGGGGTAGGGTGCGCTCGTCATGGTCGAGCACCGGGCTGATCAAAAACCGACGCCGCCGCCACTGGGGGAACGGCCGCGCCCCTTCCTGCCGCCCCCGCAGCCCTCGCCGGACTACCTGGCGACGGGCACCGTGCGGCCCACGTCCGCGGCGGTGGCGCCGCTCTCCAGCGTCCACTTCCACGTGCACCCACAACTGGCCGAGGTGCAGGCCTACGCGGCGTCGCGCGGGTGGTTGGCCCAGGGCTTCACCCACCTCACCATCGCCTGGCTCGAGCTGCGCTACACCACGGACGGGTGGAAGACGATGCACGTCCTCCACAGCACCGACGTGCCCTGCCCGGTAGTAAACGGCTTCTTCTTCCTGCCCAACGTCCCGCTGGGCGCTCTGGTGGAGTTCGCCGTGCATGCGGGCGTGGCCTGTCACGCCCCGAGCGACACCGCCGGCACCCGCGACACCGGCGAGCTGTGGTTCAACGACGGCGGCGCCAACTACCGCCAGCTCACCCGTTGAGTCACTGCTTCGGCTTCTTCGGGCTGTCCAGCCCCGGTACCAGCGAGTCGATGCTCGTCTTGCCGCGATCCGCGCAGCGCTGCTGGAGCAGGTCGCGGCCCACCTTGAGCAGCTCGGCGTCGTCCTTGCCCTTGAGCGCAGAGAGCTCGATCACCACTTCCTTGGTCATCTCTTCGGCGGCCCGCTCGTCGGCCAGCACTCGCAGGGCCCGCGCGTAGAGCACCGGCCCCAGCCTGCCGTACAGCGCCTTCACGTCGCGAGCGGACATGACGGTGCGAAGCGTACACCAGTCGTTTCCTTCAGGGGCCGGCGCGGTAGAGCCGCAGCACCTTCGCCACGTAGAACTCCGTCTCCCCATTTTTCGGGATGCTCCCCCGCACCGCGCCGGGGCCGGCGTTGTAGGCGGCGACGGCGAGGTCGACGCGCCCGGTGCGCTGGAGCTGCTGGGCCAGGTAGCGCGCCCCCGCGTCAATCGACGCCTCGGGATCGAAGGGATCGTCCACGCCCAGCATCGCCGCGGTGCCGGGCACCAACTGGGCGGGCCCCATCGCCCCGGCATGAGAAATACGGTGTGCCCGGCCGCCCGACTCCACCTCCACCACCGCCCGCATCAGCCCCTTCGGCAGCCCGTGGCGGCGCTCGGCCCGCGCGGCGAGGTCAGCCACCTCTGTGTGGCCGGTGAACAGGCAGCGCGGCCGGTGCTTCGCGTACGTCTTCAAGGCCTGCCACTTCTGCTTCACGAAGAAGGGAGAGAGGGGAAACACCGGACTGTGCCCGAAGAAGGCCACCGACAGGTTGAGCGCGGCCAGCGGTGCGCACACCAGCGCCCCAAGTTGCTGCCACCAGCGCAGCTTCCAGAAGAGCTTCGCGAAAAAGCGCACCACGGCCCACACGGTACAGGCTGGAACGCGCGAGGCGAGGATTGGATTTCCTCCCTCAGCGGTCTACGCGCGTCACCGACTTGCCCACGCCGAAGGCGCCGTCGACAGACGCGGACAGGGTGTCGGGGAGGTCGCCCGGCAGCGGGCGGCCCAGGGCGGCGCCGCGCTGCTGCCACCACTGGCGCGCGTCGGCCTGCGTCCAGGCGCCGCGCACCTGCTCGAGGGCGGCCAGCACCTCCTCCACCGACTGCGGGCGCTCGTCCGGGCGCTTGGCCAGGCACCTCATCGCCAGGGCCTCCAGGGCCGCGTCCGCCGGCTGGCCCGACACCTCCGAGGGTGCGCGCACCGCCTGCTTCCGGTGCGCCTCGGCCAGCTCGCTGGTGATGAAGGCCTCGAAGAGGGGCCGGCCGGTGAGCGCCCAGTAGATGACGCAGCCCAGCGCGTAGATGTCGCTGCGCGGGCTGGCGTTCTCCGAGCTGTCGAACAGCTCTGGGGCCATGAAGGCGGGCGTGCCCAAGAGCGCGTTGACGGCGGTGAGGTGGGCGTTGCCGCTCGGCGCGTACGGGGCGGCCTTCACCAGCCCGAAGTCGAGCAGCTTGGGGAAGTCGTACAGCCCGGCGCGCTGCGAGAGGAAGATGTTCGACGGCTTGATGTCCCGGTGCACCAGCCCCAGCGCGTGGGCCTCGGCCAGCGAGCCGCACACCTGCTTCATCAGGAAGGCCACCCGGGCGGAGGAGAGGACGCCCGTCTTCCGCACCACGTCGTGGAGATCGCTGCCGTCCAGCAGCTCCATCACGTAATAGAAGGTGCCGTCGTCGGCGCGGCCGAAGTCGTAGATGGCGATGGTGTTGGGGTGCGACAGCGACGCCGTCACCTGCACCTCGCGCTCGAAGCGGGCCAACTGGGTGGGGGTGAAGCGGCCCGGCTGCATCAGCTTGATGGCGGCGCGCCGGTGCAAGAGCGCGTGCTTTGCCTCGTACACCACGCCCATGCCGCCTTCGCCCAGGCGCGCGCCCAGCTGGTACTGCCCCAGCACGCGGGCCTTCTCGCCCAGGGCCTTCGCGCGGCGGGACTCTTCGCGCCACAAGAGCAGCAGGGTGGCCCCGGTGAAGCCGAGCAACCCCAGCACGCCCATCACGATGGACAGCAGCGGCGACACCACGCGCTGGGCGGCGAAGGCCTCGGCGGAAGACAATTCCACCGCCACGCCTACGCCCTGGTCGTCGAGCCAGCGCCACACGCCCACCACCTGAAGCCCGAGCGCGTTGCGGTAGCCGGTGAGGTTCTCTCCGCTCTCGCCTTTCGTGGCGGCCCGGGCCATGGCGGTGAGGGGCAGGCGGGCAAAGGAGTCCTTTGGCTGGGCGCCGCGGGTGAGGTCGACGCCCGGGTCCTTGAGGGCCACCTTGAGCATGGCCGACTCGTCGGTGGGCGCCAGCAGGCCGGCGGCGCGCAGGGGGCCGGTGAAGCGGCTGTGGGTGAGCAGCACCGCGTCGCGGTTGAAGGCCAGCACCTCGCCGGTCTCGAGCAGGGCGCCGCCGCGCGCCAGAGAGCCGCCCCAGGCGTCGGCGTCGAGGTGGAGGAAGAGGAAGCCGGCCAGCCCGGCGGCGTCGGTGACGCGGCCCAGGGACGCGGCCTCGGCGTGGGAGCCCGAGACGAGGAAGGGCGGCAGCACCAGCCGGTCGGCGCGGGGCGCGAGGCGCAGTTGCTCCAGCATGCCCGACGGCACCGGCTGTCCGACGGGGTGTCCGGCGGTGGAGGCGACCACCACGCCGTCGGGGGTGGTGAGGGTGAAGCGGGGGCGCCAGGGTGCGATGAGGGCGACGCGAGCGCGCAGCCGCTCTCGCAAGGCGTCGGCGTCGGGTGGAGGGGTCAGCTCCAGGAGCGCGCGGGCGGTGGACTGCACTTCGTCGTCGTGGAGCACGGCGTCGAGCAGCTTGAGCTGCGCGTCGTGCCAGAGCTTCAGCGTCTGCACGTTGGTGTCCAGCAGCGCGCGCAGGGACGCGGACAGTCGCTGCGAGATGCCTTCGTGGACGCGCGCGTGGATCCACAGGCCCGCGGCGACGTCGAGGGCGGTCACCAGCACCAGGGCCACGGCGAGCTTCCAGGCGACGGTGCGCAGAAGCCGGCGCGGTCCTTCGCTGGCGGCCTGCTGCACGCGAATGCTGGAGCGCTCGGGCTGGGTCGTCTCGTTCATGGCGGGCGAGCGAGCAGCTAACCAAAGGTGCCCGCGTCCGGCACGGGATCGTCACTTCAAGTAGTCGGCGGGGGCGACGGTGACGGCGCGGGCGAAGCCGCCCACCCAGCGGAGCTGCTGCACGACGAGGCGGGCGGGCGCGAGGTCGGGCAGGGAGACCCACACGCTGGCCTCGGGGTGGACGGCGGCGAAGCGCTCCTTCGCGCGGGCGGCGCCGTCTCCGGTGAGCCAGGTGAGGGCGCCGCTCGAGGTGACGGGGGGCCGGTCCATGGAGTGCGGGGCAGCGGCGTCGCCGGTGATGAGCAGCGCGGCGTCGGGGCGGTGGCGGAGGTTCCTGGTGTGTTCCGCGAGGGCGGAGAGGAGGAGCAGGGGCTGGCCGGCGTCATCGACGTAGGCGACGAGGGAGGAGAAGGGGGCGCCGGAGTCGCGGTCGACGGTGGCGAGGGAGGCGAGGCGGCCGTTCGCGACGAGCGCGCGGGCATCGTGGGCGGCGCTCATGGCGGCTCTGGAGGGGCGGTGTGGGGCACGGGGCAGTGCTACCGCGGACGTCAGACGGCGAGGCGGAGCTGGGGCTCACGTGCGGCGAGGGTCTGCGCGAGGTCGTGGAGCCAGTGGGGGTGGGCGAGGGACTGTCTCGTGACGGTGAGGGACAGCCAGCCGAGGGCGGCGAGGCGGGAGCGTTGGCGGGCGTCGCGCTCGAAGCGTTCGCGTTGGAAGTGCCAGCGGTAGCTGTCGACGTGAAGGGCGACGCGGTGAAGGGGCCAGCAGAAGTCGAGGCGCATGACGTAGGCGCCGTCGTCGTCGAACACCTCGTAGCGGAGCGAAGGCCTGGGGAGGTTGGACTGGCGCAAGGTGCGGCGGAGGAGGACCTCGAGGGGTGAGTCGGTGTGGCCATCGGTCCGGAGCGCGAGGAGCTCGCGGAGGACGCCGGCCGCCCGGGGACCGCAGCGCGGGAGGGACGCGAGGTCGCGATCAAGCCACTCGCCGAGGCGCGGGAAGCGGCGTTGAGCGGAGTCGAGCGCGAATTCGAGGTCCACAGGCGTCACGACGGCGGAGAGGTCGATCAGCGTCCGGGTGAGGGAGGTGACGCGCAGGTTGCGAATGAACTTGAAGGGCAGGTCCTTCGAATACCGGTGGACCTTGAGTCCATGGGCGGCGAGGTGCCGGTTTCGAGGCACGGTGATGTCGATGGGGCGTGGAGGGCGTTCCGAGAGGCCGTCGAGCCTGAAGAGGAAGGCGGCACCGTAGTGGGACAGCGCACTGCCCTGGCCGGCGAGCAGCGTGGCCGCGAACGCCTGTTGATGCCAGGTGACGGGGACCCCGGCCAATCGGTACACGTGACTCAGTGCGCGCACCCAGGCACCGCTGGTGAGCCGACGGGTAATGGCCGCACTCGAGAACCACTTCAGCACCTGTTCCCTGGTGATCAGCCCGTACTGACGCTCCGCAATTTCCCTCAACGCTTCCCCTGCCATCGCCGCTCCTGTGCCGCCGCACCACGCGTTCGCGGCCACCCATACCGCAGAGGTCTGACAACCACGCCGGCTCGGTCGAGGTCGCGTGGGCCTTGTGGTGCAAAAGCGACCGCCCAGCGGTCGAAAACGCACCAGTTCTCCACGTTTCCGACTTCGCGTCGGGCCGAGGGGCTGGTGCGGGTGAGCAGGGCCGCGCACGCGACCTGGCCCCCGCCTTCCGTGAAGAGCAGCGGGCGTTACCGTCGTTCCCGCATGGGCCGCACCATTCCGGCCATAGGCGACGACACGACTTCACCAATCGCCTCAGTGAACGCCTTGGCCGCTGCCTGCACGTCGGCCAATTCCCCGACGAGGTACCCGCCGGCGAAGTTGGTCTCCGTGGGCGGCCCGAAGAACTTCGTCAGCTTCACGTTCGCGGCCTTCAGCGCGGCGTCGAGCCCGATGAGCGCCTCCGTCGGCGTGGCGATCACATACGCCATGGGCTGTCCGGGGCGAATTCCCGCGAGCGGGGCCAGGTACCTTCCGGTCTCCGAGATGACGTGGGGGAAGAACGCCGGTCCCTGGGTCCCCTCGAACGCGTAGAAACAGATCGACTTCGCCAACGCCTCCCTCAAGGCCCACAGTCCCTCGGCCACCTCATCGGGGTGAGGCCCGGCGAGGACGCCCAGAATCTCCCCGCTCGTCGGTCCCGACGCGTTGCCGGCTCCGGCGTAGAAGCTCTTCGCGTACACCACGTCGACGTCGGCGAACTTGGTGGCGTGGTCGAGCGCGGCGTACAGCGAGTCATCCTGATCGCACGTCACCAGCCCGGCGGACACGTGGCGCTTCGGATCCAGGCCCACGGCGGCGGCCAACTGCGGCTCCACCTGCTCCAACTGCCGGCAGGTCAACAACCTGGGGCGCTGAGGCACGAGCGCGCGCATCAGCGCTCCGCCGGCCTCTCGCCGGTCAACTTCACGCCCCCGCCGCCGGCAGCGAACGTCCTCTTCATCAGCTCCGCGCACCGCACGGCCGCGCGCTCGGGCACGAAGCCCAGCTCGCGCACGTTGCTGATGCAGTCCTTTTCCGCGTTGTCCTGGCCGAGCTTCGGGCCGAACGCGGTGTAGATGCTGAGCGAGTCCCCGGTGCCGAGCCCGGGCCGTTCCCCGACGATGATGACGGTCGACTTCGCGCCGGACAGCACGCCGATCTGATCCTGCACGCCGATGCGCGCGTACCTCACGAACAAGGGCCTGCCCACGGTGAACCCGGCCGCGGGGAGCTGCGCCTGCAGCGCCTTCACCAGCGGAGGCCCGTTCTCCAGGAGCGCGGCGGCCGACAACCCGTCCCCGGCGATGAGCTGCACGTCCACCCCGCGGTCGGCTTCCTTCTCGCACCTCGCGCGCGACGCCTCCTCGAGGCGCCGGCCCTGGTCGGGGAGCAGGAGGTACTCGGTGTGGTCCTTCGCCTGGGTGCGCAGGGGAATCCACCCCTGGGCCTCGGCCCAGCCGTCGGGCACCTGGCTCTCGACGGCGTCGATGGCGATGGCGTGATCCGCGCGCAGGCCGAGGTACGACTCGGTGAGGTAGCGGGTGCCGGTGCGCCCGGTGGCGATGCGCGAGGGCGTCTGCTGCACCAGCTTCTGGAGGACCCCGGCGTTCCTCGGCTGTGGCAGCGGGTGGTGTTCCGGTCCGCGGGCCCAGGTGCGCTCGGGCTCGGGCTCGTGGCGCGTGACGGGCGCGGGCGTTGAGCCCTGCTCGTCCTTCGCCACCTCGCGCACCACCTCGGTGACGATGCGGCGAATCAGCGCGACGACGTCGTCCTGGCTCATGCGCGGAACTCCCGCTCGAAGACGGACGCGTCGCCGGCGCGCTCGGTCAACTTCCCGTTGCGCCACAGGCCCATGCGCTCCAGCCAGGCCTCGAACTCGGGCGCGGGCTTGAACCCGTACAGCTCGCGCAGGGCCGCGTTGTTGTGGAACGAGGTGGTCTGGTAGTTGAGCATCACGTCGTCGCCCATGGGGATCCCCATCAGGTAGTTCACCCCGGCGGAGGCGAGCAGCATCTCCAGGTTCTCCTGGTCGTTCTGATCAGCCACCGCGTGGTTGGTGTAGCAGGCGTCGCAGCCCATGGAGATGCCGGTCAGCTTCCCCATGAAGTGATCTTCCAGGCCGGCGCGGGTGATCTCCTTGGCGTCGCGCAGGTACTCGGGGCCGATGAAGCCGACCACGGAGTTGAGCAGGAACGGCTTGTACCGGCGGGCCAGGCCGTAGGCGCGGGCCTCCATGGTCACCTGGTCGGTGCCGTGGTGGGCGTTGGCGGACAGCGCGGTGCCCTGGCCGGTCTCGAAGTACATCACGTTGGGCCCCTGCGCCGTGCCTTCGCGCCGGGCCAGGTCGTAGGCCTCATCGAGCAGGGAGACGCTCACTCCGAAGTTGCGATTGGCGCCCTCGCTGCCGGCGATGGACTGGAACATCAGGTCCAGGGGGGCGCCGCGGCGCAGGGCCTCCATCTGGATGGTGAGGTGCGAGAGGACGCAGTTCTGCGTGGGCACGCGGTAGCGCCGCATCAAGTCCTTCACCGCGGTGAGGATGTCGACGGTGCCGTGGATGTCGCCCGTCGAGGGGTTCACGCCGATCACCGCGTCGCCGTTGCCGTAGGACAGCCCGTCCTTCACCGCGGCCAGCACGCCCTGCACGTCGTCGGTGGGGTGGTTGGGCTGGAGCCGGCTGGAGATGCGCCCCTTGAGCCCCAGGGTGTTGTTGCAGCGGACGACCACGCGGATCTTCCGGCCCGCCAGCACCAGGTCCAGGTTGGACATCAGCTTGGCGACGCCGGCGATCATCTCCGGGGTGAGGCCGGGGGACACGGAGGCGATCTCTTCCCCGGTGGTGCGGTCGTCGAGGATCCACTCCCGCAGGCGCGCCACCGTCCACGACTTCACCTTCGCCCAGGCCTGCTGATCGAGCCCGTCCACCACCACCCGCGTCACCTCGTCCGTCTCGTAGGGCACGGACGGCGCGTTGAAGAGCTCCTCCAGGGTGAGCTCGGCCAGCACGCGCTTGGCGGCGGCCAGCTCCCGCATGCTGCGCGCGGCCAGCCCGGCCTGGCGGTCGCCCGAGCGCACCTCGTTGGCGCGCGCCAGCACGTCCTTCAGCGAAGGGAAGGAGAAGGACTCGCCGTGGACGCGGGCGGAGAGGGACACGGGGCCCGAGGTTGTCGATCCACGCCCGGGCAAGGTCAAGCGAAGGCGACGGGGGCGCCCGTCACTCCTTGGCCTTCAGCTTCGACTCGTTCTCCTGGATGAAGCGGCGGATGTCCTCGGCCATGTCCAGCAGCTTGGTCCACTGCTCCTTGTAGAGGGTGACGGGGAAGCGGCCCAGCCCGTACACCGACACGCCGCCTTTCTCGGACACCTTCAAGGACACGCCCTTGCTGGTGCGGGCCTTGAGGGCCTCGTTCTCAGCCTTCAGCTTCTCCAGCTCCGCGCGCAGCTCTTCTTCGGTCGCCATGGTGCGCGGAGAGTCGGCCGCGCGCCCGCGCACGTCAAGCGCGGCGGCGGCGGCGCGGCGAAGGCTCCTGCCGCAGCGTGGGCGCCTCGCGCTGCGCCGGCTCTCCGCGCGCCTGGCGGACGCAGGACTCGATGACGCGGCGCAAGGGCTCGGGGACGCCCCTGGGTCCGCGCGCGCTCACCTCGTCCAGCAGCATCAACGCCAGGCCCGGCTTGGAGTGCTTGCGGATGGCGTGGCGGATGGCGATGGGCGCGGCGCGCTCGCGCACCCGCCCGGTGATGCCGGCGGCGCGGCGGAAGAAGTCCGAGTAGCCCGACGCCCAGAAGCAGTTCTCCAGGTCGCGCTGAGGCAGCAGCGTCAGGTGCCGCCAGGGCTCTTCCCCTGCGAGGAAGCCGCGCGCGCGCTCGAGGTAGTTGCGGCCCGCGGTGTCACCGTCGGTCAGCACGTGCCAGCCCATGCCGAGGTGCCGGGCCACCTTGAGCAGCGGCGGCAGGCCGGCCTGGGCGAACTCGACGCAGTGGATGCCTTCCAGGGTGAAGTCGTAGCCCAGCACCCGGGCCAGCTCGGGCATCAGCCAGAACTCCGTCTCGCCTTCCACCAGGAGCCACACCCGCCCAAAGCTGGCGTCGGCCCGGCGGCTGCGCAGGTGGTAGGTGTAGCGGCGCTCGTCCTCGGGGCTCAAGCCGCCCGGGGGCACCTGGAAGGTGGACACCTCGCCGTTCTTCCGCACCAGGCGGCGCAGGCTGGCCACCGGCGCGGCGCCCACCAGCACCGGCGAGTGCGTGCCGATGACCTTCTGTCCCTTCAGGCGCTCGATGATCCGCCACACGCTGGCCAGCGTCATCGGGTGCAGGTACGCCTCGGGCGCCTCGAGGAGCAGCAGGGGCCGGCCCAATTGGCGAGGCCTCCCCGTCCAGGCGCGCAGCAGCCCGCCGACCAGCAGCAGGAGGCCAATCTTCGACGCCGCGCTGCCGTGCTCGAGCGCCAGGGTGACGTCGCGCTGGTGGCGCATCGCAAGGGCGGGGGTGGAGGATGGGGCGGCGGCCGGCGGCTCCATCAACTGCTTGGCCAGCTCCTGGGCGGCGCGGTAGCCGCGCTCCAGCTTGCGGGCCGAGTCGGTGGCCGGCTCCACCCGCGCGTCGAGTAGTTCGTGGTAGCTGGCTTCGATTTCCCGCAGCAGATCGACGTTGGAGGAGGCGGCCACGGGCGAGCTGCGGTCGAGCACCATGCCGGTGGGCAGCCAGAAGACGGGCAGCGCGCCCCGCAAGAAGCCGAGCAGCGCTTCGCTCTGCTCCACCGCGCCGCCGCTGACGCCATCGACGAAGCGCCACGCCGTCTTCAGCGCGTCCTGGCCGTCGGGGCTCAAGGTCACCTCGAGCTTCACCCGTCGCTGCGGCGCCTCCTCCAGCCACTTCGCCCACGGGGCCCAGTCCTCGCCGTCCCACGCGCCGCGCTGTGGCTCGAGCAGCTCGAGGACGAGGCGGGTGGGCCCGCGCTGTCCGTCTTCCCGGGGCAGCACCGAGCGATCGAACGAGAAGCCGTTGGGCGCGCCGCGCCAGCCCAGGGTGAGCGCCAGCGCCTCCAGGAGCGTGGTGCGGCCGCTGTCGTTCTCCCCGATGAGGACGGTCGTCTCGTCGAAGGCCACCTGGGCGTGGCGCAGCGCCCGGTAGTTCTCCACGGTGAGCCGCTCGAGGAGCATCGCGGGAAGCGCTTACTAGAACTGGAAGTAGATGTACGGCTGCGCCTCGATGGACGCCACGCGCTTGATGAGCAGCCCCAGGGCGATCAGCACCACCGCGCGCGCGGGCGCCGGCATCCAGGTGAACCACTCGCCCAGGCGCGTCCAGAGGCCGTCGGGCACGTAGTGGCTCGCCACGGCCAGCGCCAACATCACCCACACCAGCGCCGAGACGTTGGCCAGCCCCGGGGTGAACTTCACCAACTGCTCGAACATGGCGGTGGCGTGGGCCATGTCCTGGGCGCGGAAGAAGACGCGGGCGAACACCACGCAGAACATCGTCACCACGAAGCCCAGGGTGGCGCGGAGCACGGCCGCGCGCTGCGGCTTGCCCGCCGCCCACCACCAGAGGCGCCACAGCACCAGCAGCACCCCGTGGATCGCGCCCCAGAGCAGGAACTTCCAGTCGGCTCCGTGCCACAGCCCGCCCAGCGCCATCACCAGGAAGAGGTTGCGCAGCACCTTCACCTTCGAGACGCGGTTGCCCCCGATGGGGATGTAGAAGTAGTCGCGCAGCCAGGTGGAGAAGCTGATGTGCCAGCGGTTCCAGAACTCGAAGAGGCTGGTGGCGCGGTACGGCTTGTTGAAGTTCTCCGGCAACTGGAAGCCGAACAGCGCCGCCGCGCCGATGGCGATGTCCGAGTAGGCGGAGAAGTCGAAGTAGATCTGGAAGGTGTACGCGAAGGTGGCCGCCGCGCACTCCGCCGAGGTGTAGCTGCCCGGGTTGGCGAACACCGGATCCACCAGGCCCACCGCCAGCACGTCGGCCACCAGGAGCTTCTTGGCGATGCCCATGGCGATCCGGTACAGCCCGCGGCTGCCCGCCTCGACGGTGAGCCACGGCACCATGTCGAAGCGCTCCAGCAGCGCGTCGGCCCGCACGATGGGCCCGGCCACCAGCTGCGGGAAGAAGAGCTTGAAGACGAGCTGCTCGAAGAAGCCGTACTTCGGCTCGACGTGCCCGCGGTACACGTCCACCGCGTAGCTGATCGCCTGGAAGGCCACGAAGGACAGGCCCACCGGCAACAGCAGGTGGAGCAGCGCCGGCGGCTTCCACGCGCCCGTCACCTCGCCCAGCCAGCCCCAGGTGGAGAGGAAGAGGTCGGCGTACTTGTACAGCCCCAGCACCGCCAGGTGGTTCACCACCGTCAGGGTGAGCAGCGCCTTGCGCGCGCCCTTGCCCGTCCAGCGGCGGAAGGCCGCGGTGAAGAGCGTGTTGACGGCCGCGTACCAGACGAAGATGGCCAGCGGCCGCACGTCCCACGCCGCGTAGAAGACGACGGAGGCCACCAGCAGCACCGACAGGCGCGCCACCTTGCTCTTCGCCACCGCCCAGTAGAGGGCGAAGGTGACGGCCAGCAGCACCAGGAATTGGACGCTGTGGAAGAGCACCTTACCGGCCCTCCCCGGCGTCGAGGGCGCCCGGCCCATCGAAGGAGAGCAGCACGTCGTCCACGAAGGCGTTGGCCAGCTCGGTGTAGCCGCGCGGCGAGAGGTGGACGTGATCCGGGTGGGCCAGCGGGGGCTGGAATTCCCGCCAGGTCTGCATCGAGCCGGGGCCGCCCATCGCCTTGCGGGCGCTCCACAGGGCGCAGCCGTGCTCCTGGGCCACCTCGTCCAGCGCGTTGAGCACCGCGTCCTGGTGCAGGGCGGGGGCCCAGGTGCGGTCCTCCTGCCGCGACATGCGATCGGTCGGCGCGATGAGCAGGCAGTCGGCCTCGGGCGCGGCGGACTTGAGCGCCACGAAGACCTTCGCGTACGCCTGCTTCATCGCCTCCGTGTCCAGTGCGGGCAGGGCGCTCTCGTTGGTGCCGTACCAGAGGACGAAGAGATCGGCGTCGCGGGCCTTGAGCTGGGTGGTGAGCGCGTCGCGGTCGTACCCGGCGATGGTGAAGACGGTGCTGCCGGGCAGGCCGATCGCGTCGTACACCACGCCGGGGCGCTCCAATTCGGCGGCGGCGCCCAGCACCTTCACCTGGCCCGGGCCCTGGTTCAGCACCTCGAGGCGGTGCATGGCGCCTTCGGCTTCCAGGGCCAGCACGCGGGCGGCGCGCAGCTTCTCGGACGCGTCCGGCGACTGGGGCACCGTCGCCACCGACTTCCCGTCGATGCGCACGTCCATCACGCCCATGCCGGGCTCTTCCACGTAGAAGAGCTGCAGGCGGGACTTGAGGGAGAGGTCGGTGCACCGGGTGCAGAAGGTGAACTCCATGCGCGCCTGGGGCGGGCCTTCCGCGCGCACGCCGGTCAGCGCCCACATGTTGTCGTCGCCCCCTGCGCGCGCGTCGCGGATGGCCCACGGCCCGTAGAGGGAGCGCCGCACCCCCGAGGGCTCCAGCCGGCGGGAAGGCTTGCCCGCCGCCACGAAGCCGCGCCCCGCGTCCCCGAAGCGCGCCGCGAAGCGCCGCCGCACCTGGTCGGTGAAGAAGTGCGCCGAGGTGTGGGACGCGCCCAGCTGCACCATGCCCACCCGGCTGCGCTCGCCCCGAGACAGCTCCTTCAGCTTGGCGAAGACGCGGGCCAGGCGATCGGCCTGCAGCGGCTGCCCGCGCGTCACCGGCACCGGCGCCTGGGTGGCCGGCTCCTGTCCCAGCTGGGCCCTGGTGAGGGCCAGGTCGAGCAGGTGGCCCAGCAGATCTCCGCCCAGCGCGCGCGGGTGGAACAGGTCCTCCGACATCAGGCCCTTGTCCAGCCAGCGCTGCAGGGCCTCGTCGCCCCCGAAGGCGGCGAACATGTCCCAGTACGCGCAGCCGCTGTCCAGCGCGGCGGTGCGGATCGCCTCGCCGATGTCCTTCGTGCCCGGGCGCGGGGTGATGGCGCCGGACACGGTGCGGATGCCGGCGGCCATGGGGCTCACCAGCAGGCAGGCCGCCGCGGGCGCGCCGGCGCGGATCCGCTCGATGAGGGCGCGGAAGTTCTCGGTGGCCTTCTCGGAGGTGATGCGCTTCTGGGCCAGCTCGAAGGCCTCGTTGCCGCCCAGCATCAGCACCACCAGGGCCGGATCTCTCGCCTCCAACTGCGAGGCGAAGGCCGCCTCGTTGGCGCGCAGGAAGGTGTCGGCGGTGGCGCCGGGCAGGCCGATGGAGTCGTACACCACGCCCGAGCGCGCCTCCTCCATCGCCACCCCGTAGAGCGCCACGCGGCCGCGGGTGGAGACGGTGAGGGTGCGCGCGTTCTCCGGCAGCGGCACCCGCAGCACGTCGGCGGCGCGGCCCTTCTCGCGGGTGGACAACTGGGCGACCATCTTCCCGTCCACCCGCACGTCGATGAGGCCGCCGCCGGGCTGGCGCAGGTACAGCACGTCGGCCAGGCGCGCGTCGGAGGCGTCGAAGCTGGTGCTCAGCGTCTCGTCGCCCGCGGCGAAGGCCACGCCGGTGAGGCCCAGCACGGAGGTGCGGGAGCGATCCGTGAGGCGCTCGATTTCCCAGCCCTCGGTGGCGCGGCCGGTGCGGGTGGCCAGCCCGGCGTTTGGGGTGGGGCGATCGACGAAGAAGAAGCCGCCGCCACCGGAGCCGTGGCGCGCCTGCAGCCGCTTGCGGGCCTTGCCGGTGATGTAGTCGGAGGCGATCAACGAGTCGCCCAGGTGCACCACGTGCACGGGCATCTCCCGGGTGCCGGCCTTCATCTCGGCCAGCGCGTTGAAGAAGGGCCCCAGCGCCTCCTCTTCGCAGCCGTGGGTGCCTTCGACGCGGCACCCCTGCTCGATGTCCACGTGCTGGGCGCCCACCGTGCGGGCCAGGGCGTCCAGCTTGCGCGCCTCCTTCTGCTCGGCCTCGGGCAGCAGCGAGAGCGCCTGCTCGACGTCGTCGACGGCGGGCGCGGTGGCGACGTCGTCAGGCACGTCCGTCAGCGACGGCTCGGGCGCCGCCGTCACCGAGGCCACCTGCTGCGCGGGCTGGACCGAGGCGCCCGGCGTGGGCGTGGTGGTCTTGGCCTTCGGCCAGAGCGCGGCGATGACGGTGTCGCGAGGCTCGTCGCGCAGCTTCGGCAGAGGACGGAGGTCGTCCGGCAGCGGGGCCAGCGAGAGGCCGACGCCCAGCACCACCATCACCAGCATGGTGAGGCCGGTGCTGTGCGGCCGGCGCACCTTTTCCCCGGGGCGAGCGCGCGCGGCGCTGCGGACCGGGCCCGCGGTGGCGGCGCGGGGGGGCACGGGCGGGGGCCGGGGCGAGGGAGACGACACGGGCGGCGAGTCGACCACGGCCTCTGCGTTCGGCAAAGTCCGTGGATGGGAGGGTGAGACACGCTGCTACAGCAAGGACGGCGGGGGGCCGGAAGGACGCTGGTGGAGCACGCCGACGGTGTCCATCGCTGGGCTGGCCAGGCTCTTGGTGGGGCAGACGGGCAGCTGCACGCTGACGGTCAGTGGCGGCCCCGGCTCGCGCGCGGGGATGAACGTGGGCGCCGACGTGTCGGAGGCGCAGCTTCTGGGCGTGGCGGGGGGCCCGGACGAGTCGAAAACTCGCTGTCCGAGTCATGCCAGCGCGCAGGCAAGGCGTGCAGCGGGCGGGGCCACCCAACGGAGCTCCCCGAGTTCCTCGCGCCGTTCGATTCCAGGGCAGCCGACGACGACCTCGCGCGCCGCGCCTGCCGGCCGTACGTCGAGTGCCCCCCTGGGTGGACAAGGTGCAGGCCATTCTCGACGCGCGTCCCTGAGCCGCGCGCACGGCTTTCTGCAGAGGACCACAGGATCGCGGGTCCAACGCTTGCACGAAGGGCCCGTTCACCATGGGGAGCCGCGGAAAACTGACGGTCGTCTGGGCGCTGGCCGCGCTCCTGGGGCTTGCCTGTCGCGATCCCGGGCTCGCCGGCACCACCTCGGACTTGAGCGCCAGGCCGTCGCCGCTGCGTATTTCTTCGGCGTGGGTGGGCCTGCCTTCCTCGGCGCCGCTGGAGCTGCAGAACCGGGGGCGGGCGGGGCTGGACGTGACGCTGGAGGTGGGCGAGCCCTTCTCCACGCCCGCATCGGTCCACGTGCCGGCCGGTGAGAGCCTCCCCGTCACCATCTCCGTGACACCCGAGGGAGAGGGGTTGGTCGAAGCCGTGGTGCGCGTGCGCTGGCTGGACGCAAGCCTCGACGTGCCGGTGTCCGCCGAGGTGGTCGCCGTCCCCGCGTGCCCGTCCAGCGCCTGCCACGCCGCGTCCTTCGAGCCGGCGCGGGGTGGCTGCGTCGAGAGCCCGCTCCCCGACGGGACGGCCTGCGCAGAGGGCAACTCGTGCCTGCTCCAGGCCTCCTGCCTGGCCGGGGCGTGCGTGGGGCAGGCGCGCGACTGCGACGACGACAACGCCTGCACCGCCGACGCGTGCGCCCCGGAGGCCGGGTGCCTGCACGCCGAGGTGGCCTGTCCTTCCGACGGCGACCCCTGCCACGTGCCGGTGTGCGACGCCCAGTCTGGCTGCGGCACCGCCAGCGCCGTCGACGGCACCCCCTGCGGCCCCAACGACTGCAGCACCGCGCACGTCTGCGTGGCCGGGGCCTGCGTCGAGCGCGCCGCGCCGGAAGGCTCGCAGTGCGCCGCCCCCACCGTCTGTCAGGGCGCGGGCGTGTGCCGGCAGGGCCAGTGCGCTGCGCCGCCCCCCGCGCTGCTCACGCCGGTGTGGACGTACCAGCCGCCGGCCGGGCACACCGTCACCTTCTTCGGCACGGTGGACGACGACGGCAGCCTGTACGCTTCGGAGCATTGGGTCCAGAGCGTCAGCCACGAAGTCGATGTCCCCGTCACTGCGCTCCTCAAGCTGTCCTTCCAGGGCCGGGTGGAGTTCCGCGAGCCGGTCGTCGCCGACTGCCCCGACTGCAAGTGGGGCCTCGGCCTGGTGGTGGACTCGGCCAACCGCCGCGTCCACTTCAACGCCCTTGGCCGCTCGCGGGCCCACAGCGCGGTGGACGGCCACCCACTGTGGGAGCGCGACGTCACCGCCGGCCTGCCGGTGTACACCGGCCGCCCCGACGGGGGCGGCTACTTCTACACGCAGGCGCCGGTGTTGCTGGGGGACGACCGGGTGGGCGTACCGGTGATGGAAGGCATGGACGACCACCACGCGTACGTCCAGGTGCTGGAGCGCAGCAGCGGCGCGCAGGCCTGGCAGTTCCACCGGAAGGGCCACCTGTATGGCCTTGGCGCCACCGGCAACGGAGAGCTGTGGACGTCTTCGGCCAACTGCTGGGCGGTGGCGGGAGAGATGACGCGGGTGTCGGCGCAGGGCCAGACGCTGGGTTCGCGCTTCATCGAGCTGCTGCCCGCCACCTACGGGCGCGACTTCGGCCTGGGCACCGCGGGCGGTGTCGTGCAGCGCATCACCCCCGCGCTGACCACCTCGCCCGTCATCGCGTCGAGCTACTACGGGGCGCTGCTGGTCACAGGCGAGCGGCTGACGTCGTACCATCGCTCGGCCGGGATCCTGAGCGCGGTGGACCTCACCACCTCGCAGGTGCACTTCCGCTTCTCCGGCGTGTGGGGCACCAACCCCGACTTCCAGCTGGTGCGCGACGGCGGCGTGGCCTGGACCGCCAACTTGACCGACGGCGGGGTGCTGGGCGCGGTGGACGGCACCGGCCAGCTCATCCTCCAGTGCCCGCTCTCCACCACCGTGGACAGCTCGACCGCCATCATCCACGGCCGCGCCTTCGTCGCCACCTCCACCGGCATCGCTGCCTACGACGTGCCGGGCCTCGACGTGGAGCCGTCGGGCTGGGTGGCAGCGTCCGGCTCGCTGGAGCGCGGCAGTCGCGCCCGCTGACCCGCGCCCCCGGTGTCAGTCGGACCTACACCGGCGCCTGCGGAGGTTGCTCGTGTGGTGCGCGGGAACGCGGCTAACCTTCCGCGGCGTGAAGACGTCTTTGTGGCTGGTGTCGGTGTGCCTGGCGCTGCCCGCGGCCGGCTGGGCGAAGCCGCCGGCGAAGGGCAAGCAGACGGTGAAGCAGAAGAGGCCGCCGGCCCCGGCGCCTGCCGAGGAAAGCGCCCCCGCGGCGGAAAGCCCGATGCCGGCGCGCGCGCCCGCCGAGGTGACGAAGGTCGACCCGAGCGCCGCGCCCGAGGCGGCCGTGGCCCAGTTGAACTCGCTGTACACCAACCTCGAGTACGACAAGGTCATCCCCGCGGCGGACGCGCTGCTCAAGCGCAGCGAGCTGACGCTGGAGCAGCAGCTCGAGGTGTACCGGCTGCAGGGCAGCGCCAAGGCGATCGTCGAGGATCCGGTGGACGCCGAGAAGCCGTTCCGCCTGCTGCTGCGCGCGCGGCCCGACTACGACCTGCCGGCCAACACCCCGCCCAAGATCCTCTCCGTCTTCCGCAAGGTGCAGGTGGAGGAGCAGGCGCTGGCCGGCAAGCTCAAGGAGGTGGAGCGGGCGCGGATCATCACGAGCCTCAAGCTGCTCGACGAGCTGCCGGAGGAGGCCAAGGGGGGCAAGCCGCTCCACTTCTCGCTGCGGCTGCGCGATCCCCAGGGCGCGGTGGAGGCGGTGCGCGTGCCCTACCGCCGCGCGGGGGAGAAGACGTATTCCTCGCTGGCGCTCAAGCGGGGGGAGGAAGGGGACTGGCGCGGGGCGATCCCCGGGGAGTTCACCGCCAGCAAGGACGGCTTTGAGCTCGAGTACTTCGTGGTGACCGCCGACGCGCAGGGGCCGCTGTTGGTGGTGGGCGCGGAGCTGACGCCCCGGCAGGTGATCGTCGCGCCCGGGCTGGTGGAGACGAAGGCTTATGAGCCCGTCCACCGCGCGGCCTTCTGGACGAGCGCGGCGGTGACGGTGGCGCTGGGCCTCGCGGCGGGCGCGCTGGGCCTGGCCTTCGGCGTGAACCAGGCGCAGTACCGGGAGCTGGCGTCGTCGGGCGGCGAGGTGGACGGCGCCGTGCTGGCCCAGAAGGCGCAGGCGGGCAGCGCCCTGGCGGCCGCGACCAACGCCTCGCTCATCGCCTGCGGAGTGGGCGCGGTGACCACGGCCGTGCTCTGGCCCCTGACGGATTTCAGCGGCGACTGAAGGGCCCTTGGGCGCGATGAGCGGCAACGACCTCGTCTTCGGGAAGTACGAGATCCAGCACCGCCTGGCGATCGGCGGGATGGGCGAGGTCTTCTACGCCCTTCAGAAGGGCATCCCCGGCTTCGAGCGGCCGGTCATCTTGAAGGGCCTGCTGCCGGATCTCGCCGCCCAGCAGGAGCTGGTGGATCAGTTCCTCGACGAGGCGCGGGTGGCGGCCACGTTGAACCACCCCAACGTGGTGCACCTCTTCGAGGTGGGCCTGTGGAACGGCACCTACTTCATCGCCATGGAGTACATCCGCGGGAGGAACCTCTCGCAGCTCATCCGCCGGGCCATCGAGGCGGGGGTGGACGTTCCGCCGCTGGTGGCGGCGCGGGTGATCGCCGACGCGGCCCAGGGGCTGCACCACGCGCACACCGCCGCCGACGCGCAGGGCCGGGCGCTCAACATCATCCACCGCGACATCAGCCCGCAGAACATCATGGTGCGCGACGACGGCGTCACCAAGGTGGTGGACTTCGGCATCGCGCGCGCCAGCAACCGCAGCACGCGGACCGCCACCGGCACGCTCAAGGGCAAGCTGTCGTACATGGCGCCCGAGCAGCTCATCGGCGACCAGCTCACCCCGGCGGCCGATCAGTTCGCGCTGGGCGTGTGCTTCTGGGAGATGCTGGTGGGGGCGCGGCTGTTCAAGGCCGAGCAGGACCTGCAGGTCGTCAAGAAGGTGCTGGAGGAGCCGATCCGCCCTCCGTCGATGGCGCGCAAGGGGGTGCCGGCTACCTTCGACGCCGTGGTGCTCAAGATGCTCGAGCGCTCCGCCGCGCAGCGCTTCCCGTCCTGCGCCGAGGTCGCGGCCGCCATCGACAAGCGAATGGGCGAGCTGTCCGGCAGGGAGCTACACACCCCGGCGCTCTTCATGCGGCAGTTGGGCACCGACGACATCACGCTCAACATCAAGCGCAGCGGCGGAGGCTCGAAGAACTTCGTCATCTCCCTGGGCGACCAGAAGGCGACGCCCAGTCGGCCCGAGGACTCTGTCGAGGTGCAGCTCCCCACCACCCCGTCATCCGCGAAGGCGCGCTCGCCCGGGTCGCGTCGCCCCGGCAGCAGAGGAGCGCTCATCGCCGCCGCGGCGGTGGGGCTGGGGCTGGCGGGGGCCGGGGCGGTGTTCGCGCTGCGGCCCGACGCGCCAGCGCCGCCCGAGGCGCAGCCGGCGCCGCCGGTGGTGGTGGAGAAGCCCGCCGAGCCCGCGCCGCCGCCCACGCCACCCGCGCCGCCGCCCGAGGCGAAGCCGGTGCGCTTCGAGATCGTCTCCATCCCGCCGAGGGCGTCGGTGCGCTTCGACGGCAAGCCGATGGGCGAGACGCCGGTGAGCTTCGAGGCTCCCGCCGGCGGCACCCACTATCTGCTGGCCGAGCGGGCCGGCTACCAGCGCGTCGAGAAGGAGGTGGTGGGCGCGCCCGGGGAAGCGCTGCGCGTCGAGCTCACCCTGCCGAAGGCGAAGCGCGGGGGGAAGTCGACAGCCGTCTCGGAAGAGCCCGGCTTCCTCACGCTGGAGACGAAGCCCTGGAGCAAGGTGACCATCGACCGCGAGTACGCGGGGTCCACGCCCCTCTTCAAGCGCAAGCTGGCACCCGGCGCCCACCGCCTCGTGCTGGTCAACGAAGGCGAAGGCCTGTCCGTCACCCGCGACATCCTCATCAAGCCGGGCGAGACGCTGAAGCTGAGCCTCGCGCTCAAGTGAGCCGGCGGACTGTGCCCTCGCGCGCGCGGTGGGCCTGTGCTTCAGCGGTGCGCGTCGAGCCAGGCGCGGGCTCGGCGCTGCCCCTCGGCGTGGGCGGCGAACTTGAAGGTCTGCTCGGCCTCCTCGGCCAGGCTCCGGGCGCGCGGCTGCTCGCCCCCCGTCGTCCACACCGCGTGGGCCAGGGCCAGCCGCACCTCGGCGCGCAGCACCTGGTTGCCTTCGATCGTCTCCAGGCGCTCCAGCGCGCGCTCCAGCACCGGCAGGGCCTCGCGCGCCCGGCCCAGGGCCGTCAGCGCCGCGGCGGTCAGCCGCAGCACCTCCGCCGAGTCGCGCCCACCGGTCAGGCCCAGCTTCTCGGTTATCGCCCGGTAGCGCTCGAAGGTGGCCAGCGCCTCCAGCGTCTTGCTCGAGGCCACCAGCGCCCTGCCCAGCGGCAACAGGCAGGCCGCGGTGTCCGGGTGCTCGACGCCGTACTGCTGCTCGGCGATCTGCAGCGCGTGCCGCGACTGCGTGACGGCCTCCAGCGTGCGCCCCCGGGCCAGGGCCAGCATTCCGCGGATCCGCGCCAACTGCATGCGGCCCGACGGGGGCGGGCTGGCCTCGGCGGCCAGGTTCTCGGCGGCGCGCGCGAGGAAGGGCTCGGCCTCGGCGGAGCGGCCGCCGGAAATCAAGTCCTCGGCGGTGTTGAGTAGCGCTCTCGTCACCGGGAAGGCGCGCGGCCCCAGGGCCTGCTCGTTGATCTCCAGCGATCGCTGGTAGGCCGCCACCGCGCGCGCGTAGTCGCCTTCCTGCGAGGCCAGCGAGCCCAGCTCGTTCCAGGTGCCGCCCAGCGACGGGTGCTCGCTGCCCTGGTTCCGCTCGCGGATGCCGCGCGAGGCCTCGAACTCGCGCCGCGCCTGCTCCAGGTGGCCTTGCTCCATCAACACCCAGCCCACCGAAGAGTGGAGCCGCGCCACGTCGTTGCTGCTCGGCCCCTGCAGGGAAAGCGCCCCCGCCAGCGCGCGCTGGTAGCTGGCCAGCGCCGCGGCCCGCTCGCCCGCCTGCCACTGCGCGTCGCCGCGCGCCTCGTCCAGCGCCACCTCCACCGAGCGCTCGCCGCCCTGGTGGGCCAGCACGCCGGCGGCCAGGCTGGCGAGCACCAGCCCCTCGGGTGGCCGCTCCAGCCGCCAACCCACCAGCGACACCATCGCGGTGAGGATGCGCGCCGCCAGGGCGTCGTCACCCGCCGCCAGCGCCTGCCCGGCCGCGCGCTCCCACGCGGCCCGCGCCTCGACGTAGCGAAACGCCTTCAGCTCCAGCTCCCCCAGCGCGTGGAGCGCCTCGGCCTGGAAGGTGGGCACCGCCAACTGCTCCGCCGCGGCCACCGCCGGCACGATGCGCTCGCGCGCGGGCCCCAGCCGGCCCATGGCCACCAGGAGCCGCCCCTCCGCCAGTTGTTGCTCCATCCGCGACACGGCCTCCTGGGCTTCGGGCAGCAGCCGGGCGCGCGCCTCCAGCCCCTTGAGGTTGGCGCAGCCCGACAGCGGGGTGAGGCGCGCCACCGCGTCCGCCGCGTGCCCCACCAGCTCGGCGTCGGCGCTGGCCAGCTCCTGGGCCAGGGTGTGGAGCTCGTCGAGGCGGCGATCGAGGCACCCAAGGCGCAGGGCGAGCTGCGCCTCGCTCTGCTCGCGGCGCACGCGGGTGGCGTCGCACGCCTCCACCCGCGCGGCGCTCCAGGCGCCAGCCCACAAGTCCAGGGTGTCGCGGGCGTTCTCCCAGGACACCCGGGCGAAGCTCTTTCCCGTCGCGTCGAAGGCGGCCTGGGCCCGCGCGCGGGCCTCGTCGTTCCACACCGCCGAGAGCTTCTCGGCCGTCGCCCGGCATTCCCGCGCCGAGCGCTGCGACCACCACCACCAGCCCGAGGACGCGCCCGAGAGGACGAGCGCCAGGCCCGCCACGACAAGGACGCGGCGCCGGGCGCGCGCGGGATCGCGCGAGAGGGCGTCGAGCAGCGCCGTCATCGACGGGTGCCGCTGCGCCGGCGAGGCGGCCAGGCCCCTCACCAGGACGGGGAAGAGCCACGCCGGCACCGGCGAGCCTCTGGGCGGGGCGGGCACCTGGGCCTCGCGGGCCAGCTTCCCCAGGGTGCCGAGGTCGGGGCCGTGGAAGGGGCGCTGCCCGTACAGCGCTTCGTAGAGGGAGACGCAGAAGCCGTATTGATCGGTCGCCGGGGAGGTGTCCGCGCCGTCGTACTGCTCCGGGGCCATGTAGCCGGGGCTGCCCATCACCGCGCCCACGTGCGTCAGCGGCGTCTCGAGGGAGATGGAGTCGGACGACTCCTCGCGCAGGGCCGGCTGGCTGTCGCTGCTCGCGGTGCGGGTGGAGCGCGCCAGGCCGAAGTCGGTGACGCGGGCGCGGTCGTCTTCACCCATCAGCACGTTGGTGGGCTTGAAGTCGCGGTGCACCAGGCCTGCGGCGTGGGCCGCCTCGAGGCCCCGGCCCGCGCCGAGGAAGGCGTTCAGGACGACGCGCCACGACGGCTTCTTGTCCTTGAGCCAGGTGTTCAACGTGACGCCGCGGATCAGCTCCATCGCCACGAAGACGGACTGCTGGTCCGTGCCCACGTCGTACACCGGCACCACGTTGGGGTGGGACAGTTGGGCCATGGCCTGGGCCTCGCGGAGCAGGCGGGAGCGGCCCTCGGTGTTGCTCCCGGCCGAGGAGCCTCTGGGCGAGCGCAGCACCTTGATGGCCACGCGGCGATCGAGCACTGGATCGTACGCGGCGTACACCAGGCCCATGCCGCCCACGCCCAGCACGTCGAGGACGACGTAGCGGCCGATGCGGGAGCCCGCCGGCTGGGGGGCGCTCTTCGACTCGACCCGCTTGCGCAGCAGGGTGTGCGCCTCGAAGTCGTCCTGGGTGACGGCCTGGCCTTCCGCCTCGCGCGTGGCGGCGCAGCGCAGACACGTCGCTTCGTCATTCGAGTGCGGGCACGCCACGGAGGAGGACACTCTACTTCGGGCGCTGGGGGCGCGGGTTTGGCTATGCTGCGCCCCTTCACGGAAGTCCCTTCGGGTGGTGCCCATGAAAACGCTTCGTCTCGTCTTCCCGGCCGTGGCGGCCGTGTGGTTCCTCGGGGGGTGTTCGGCTCCTCCGACGGCCCTGTGTGACTCCACCACCTGTGCCGGCTGCTGCGACACCTCAGGCATCTGCCAGCCGGGCCTCGACAACGGGGCCTGCGGGCAGACGGGCGCGCTGTGCACGACGTGCGCGCCCGGGCTGCGCTGCTCTCTGGGGGTCTGCATTCCCGGAGGCTCGGGCGGCGGCGGTGGCGGTGTCGGCGGCGGCGGGGGAGGAGGTGTCGGTGGCGGCAGCGGCGGCGGAATGGGCGGAGGCGGCGGCGACGACGGCGGCGTGGGTGGAGGCACTGGCGGCGGTGTCGGCGGCGGAGTGGGCGGCGGTGTCGGCGGCGGAGTGGGCGGCGGTGTCGGCGGCGGAGTGGGAGGCGGAGTGGGCGGCGGAGTGGGCGGCGGTGTCGGCGGCGGTGTCGGCGGCGGTGTCGGCGGCGGTGTCGGCGGCGGCGTGGGCGGCGGCACCGGTGGTGGAGCAGGCGGCGGCACCGGCGGCGGCGGCAGCGCGTGCGGGCCGAGCACCTGCGCCGGCTGTTGCAGCGGCGCCATGTGCCTGTCGACGACGCAGCAGACGGCGGCGCAGTGCGGCACTAGCGGCGTGGCCTGCGTGGCGTGCCCTGCGGGCCAGGTGTGCACCAACGGCGCGTGCGTGGCGTCCAGCACCTGCGACGCGACCTCCTGCGCGGCTGGCTGCTGTGTGGGGCCGCTCTGCCTGCCCTTCGCCTCGCAGAACGTGGGGGTGTGCGGCACGGGCGGCGCCACCTGTCAGAGCTGCGGCTCCGGCACCAGCTGCACCATGGGCCAGTGCACCTCCAGCGGCACCTGTAACGCCAGCACCTGCCCCATGGGCTGCTGCTCGGGGAACCTGTGCGTCCCGTACGTGAGCCAGTCGGCGGCCAACTGCGGCACCGCCGGCGCGGCCTGCAGCGCGTGCACCTCGCCCAACGTGTGCGTCAGCGGCGCCTGCACCGGGGGCACCGCGTGCGACTTCTTCAGCTGCACCGGGTGTTGTCAGGGCAACTCCTGCATCGCGACGACTGGCCAGTCCGCCTCCATCTGCGGCCTCAACGGCGCGGCCTGCGCGGCGTGCTCCGGCGGGGCGGCCTGTGCAGGAGGCGTGTGCACCGGCGGCACCACCTGCAACGCCACCACCTGCGCGAGCGGCTGCTGCAGCGGCAACACCTGCGTCACCAGCACCAGCGCCACGGCCTGCGGCCACAGCGGCTCGGCGTGCGTGGGCTGCGGCGCGGTGAAGACGTGCACCGCGGGCACCTGCGTGTCCACCACCAGCCCCAACTGCGTCGTCATCACCCCCAACGACTACGACTTCGGCACGGTGCAGACGGGCTGCCGCTCGGCGGTGAAGAGCTTCACGCTGCGCAACGTGTGCGTCACCGCGGTGACGTTGAACGCCGTCGGCGTGGCGGGCTCGGCGGCCTTCACCGCGGCGGGCCTGCCGGCCTTCCCTTCGACGCTGGCGGCCAACGCCACCCAGGCCTTCACCATCACCTTCGCGCCGACGGCGGTGGGGCCGGTGAGCGCCAGCCTGGTGGTGGGGGTCACCCAGTCGGCCATGTCCGCGGTGTACCAGACGCAGCTGACCGGCTCCGGCGCCGCCACCGGCGCCAACGTGGAGACCTTCACCATTCCCCAGAAGTCGGACGTGCTGCTGATCGTCGACAACTCCTGCTCGATGGCCACCGCGCAGGCGGCGCTGGGTGCCAACGCCAACGCCTTCCTCGCCTACGCCCTCGGGGCGGGGGTGGACTTCAACCTCGCGGTCACCACCACCGACTTCACCGCCACCGGAGCGCGCGGCGCCTTCGTGGGCACTTCACCGGTGGTCCTCAAGAGCAGCACGCCCAACCTGCTGTCCGTCTTCAACCAGCGGGTGAACGTGGGCAGCAGCGGCTCGGGCCTCGAGGTGATGTTCCAGCCGGCGCTGGCGGCGCTGACGCCGCCCCTCATCACCGGCACCAACCTGGGCTTCCTGCGCGGAGACGCCAACCTGTCGGTGCTGGTGCTCACCGACGCCGTCGAGCAGTCGCCGCAGACGGTGGACTGGTACCTGGAGCAGTTCCTCGCCATCAAGGGCTGGCGGCAGCGCAACCGCTTCTCCTTCAGCTTCATCGGGCCCACGCAGGTGACGCCTTCCGGTACGTGCACCTACGACGGCAGCCCCACGCCGGACGTCGACGAGCAGCAGATGATCGCCCGCAGCGGCGGCGTGGTGGCGGAGATCTGCAACATCTTCAACCCCACCGTGTGGCGCCCGGAGGCGCAGCGGGTAGGCCAGGCGGTCTTCGGGGCGCGCGCCACCTGGTTCCTCACCGGGGTGCCTTCTCCGGCGACGGCGGCCGGGCTGACCGTCTCCATCGGCGGGGTGGTGGTGCCGGAGCTGGGCGGCAACGGGCGCAACTGGAGCTACGACGGGATGCGGAACGCGGTGGTCTTCGAGGCGCGCTCGCTGCCCGCGCCAGGCCAGTCGGTCAGCTTCGTCTACGGCGTGGCCTGCACGCCCTGAAGCCGCGCGCGTCAAGCGCCGTCGTCGCACACGCGCCGGGGCGCGAGAGATCCACTGGCAGCGAGCGCACCTTCCGTGCGATGTCACCCGTCACGCATGGCGAGGCTCTCGGGGCTCCAGGTGGTCCGTTCCACGGTCGATGGCTACGGGGTCATCACCACCCGCTTCCGGAAGCAGGGCTCGGTGATCGCCGACGTGGACGGCGTGCTGTGGCGGGAAGGCGAGGAGCGGGACGATCGCTACTCGCTCATCCTCGAGCCGGGCGTCTTCTTCGACATGGTGGACCAGACGCGCTGGGTGAACCACTCCTGCGAGCCCAACGTGGTGGTGGAGGCGGGCCTCACCCGCGCCGGAAACGGCTGGGCCCAGCTTCAGGCGCTGCGCGACCTCGAGGCGGGTGAAGAGCTCTTCTACGACTACGCGCTCCCGGCCGAGCTGAAGGAGCCGTGCTGTTGCCGCACGAAGAGCTGCCGCGGGTGGATCGTCGACGCGCAGGCGCTGGGCACGGTGATCGCCCCGGTGCGGTGGGCGCCTGTCCTCGCGGCCCGGCCTACGCCACGCCGCTCGCGCCTCAGGAGCGCCTGAATGCCGCACCCGCGCTGGGCCCTGTCGCCTTTAGCCATCGCGCAGGACGGCGAGCTCTACGTGGCGAGGTGACGAGAGCGGTGTCTGTGACGGCCGGGCCGACGAGGCACAGCGCGGCGACGCGGGCGTCGTGGGCGTCGTGGACCTTCGGAAGGACTGCCTTCAGCCGACGCGGCGAATCGGCCTCCCCGCAGAGCCGAAGTTGGGCTAGCAGGCGCTCGCCATGCCCCGTCGCCCCGACATCAAGAAGGTGCTGCTCATCGGCTCCGGCCCCATCGTCATCGGCCAGGCCTGCGAGTTCGACTACTCCGGCACCCAGGCCATCAAGGCGCTGAAGGAGGAGGGGATTGAGGTCGTGCTCCTCAACTCCAACCCCGCCACCATCATGACGGACCCGGAGTTCGCCCACCGCACGTACCTCGAGCCCATCACCGTCGAGGCGGCGGAGCGCATCATCGCGCAGGAGAAGCCCGACTCGCTCTTGCCCACCATGGGCGGGCAGACGGCGCTCAACCTGGCCAAGGCGCTGGCGGAGCAGGGCATCCTCCAGAAATACGGAGTGCGCCTCATCGGCGCGTCGCTCGACGCCATCAACAAGGCGGAGGACCGCCAGCTCTTCAAGAAGGCGATGGAGAGGATCGGCCTCGAGCTGCCGAAGGCCGGCGTGGCCACCTCGATGGAGGAGGCGCGCGCGCTGGTGAAGCAGACGGGCTACCCGGCCATCATCCGCCCCAGCTTCACCCTGGGCGGCACCGGCGGCGGCGTGGCGTACACCGAGGAGGAGTTCGAGCAGCTCGCCCAGTCCGGCCTCACCGCCAGCCCGGTGCACTCCATCCTCATCGACGAGTCCATCCTCGGCTGGAAGGAGTACGAGCTGGAGGTCGTCCGCGACTCGAAGGACAACTGCATCATCATCTGCTCCATCGAGAACTTCGACCCGATGGGCGTGCACACCGGCGACTCCATCACCGTCGCCCCCGCGCAGACGCTCACCGACAAGGAGTACGAGCGGATGCGCGACGCGTCGCTCGCCATCATGCGGGAGATCGGCGTCGACACCGGCGGCTCCAACGTGCAGTTCGGCGTGGACCCGAAAGACGGCCGGATGGTGGTCATCGAGATGAACCCGCGCGTGTCGCGCTCCTCGGCGCTGGCGTCCAAGGCCACCGGCTACCCCATCGCCAAGATCGCCGCCAAGCTGGCCATCGGCTACTCGCTGGACGAGCTGAAGAACGACATCACCCGCGACACGCCGGCGTCCTTCGAGCCGACCATCGACTACGTCGTCACCAAGATCCCCAAGTTCAACTTCGAGAAGTTCCCCGGCTCTCCGAAGACGCTGGGCACCATGATGCGCAGCGTGGGCGAGGTGATGGCCATCGGCCGCACCTTCCGCGAGTCGTACCTGAAGGCCCTGCGCAGCCTGGAGCAGTCGAAGCTGCCGGTGCCAACGAAGGCGATCGCCCAGCAGCGCCCGGCCGAGGAGCGCGCCCGCCTGCTCAAGGTGCCCACGCCTGATCGCCCGCAGGTGGTCTTCGAGGCCTTCCAGGTGGGGATGACGGTGGAGCAGGTGTTCGAGCTCACCGCGATGGACCCGTGGTTCCTCCGGCAGTTGAAGGCCATCGTCGACGAGCTGAACGCGCTCACCGCGAAGGGCGGGCTGGAGAAGCTTTCCGACGCCGAGCTCAAGGCCGCCAAGGCGCGGGGCTTCAGTGACGCCCAGTTGGCGCAGGCCTTCGGGGTGACGGAGGCGCAGGTGCGCGAGCACCGGTGGAAGCGCAACGTGCGGCCCGTCTACAAGCGCGTGGACACCTGCGCCGCGGAGTTCGAGGCGTACACCCCGTACCTCTATTCCACCTACGAGGAGGAGGACGAGGCGCCGCCCACCGCCAACAAGAAGATCATGATCCTCGGCAGCGGGCCCATTCGCATCGGCCAGGGCATCGAGTTCGACTACTGCTGCGTGCACGCGGCCTTCGCGCTGCGCGACGCGGGCTTCGAGACCATCATGGTCAACTGCAACCCGGAGACGGTGTCGACGGACTACGACACCTCGGACCGGCTGTACTTCGAGCCGCTCACCCTCGAGGACGTGCTGGAGATCGTCCACCGGGAGAAGCCGCTCGGCCTCATCGTGCAGTTCGGCGGGCAGACGCCGCTCAAGCTGTCCAGGGCGCTGGAGGCCGCGGGCGCGCCCATCCTCGGCACCACCCCCGACGCCATCGACCAGGCGGAGGATCGCGAGCGCTTCGCGAAGCTGGTGGAGGAGCTGCGACTCAAGCAGCCGGAGAACGGCGTGGCGCGCTCACCGAAGGAGGCCTTCAAGGTGGCCGAGGGCATCGGCTACCCGGTGATGGTGCGGCCCTCCTACGTGCTGGGCGGGCGGGCGATGGAGGTGGTGCACGATCAAGCCGACCTCGAGCGCTACATGCGCGAGGCGGTAGAGGCGTCGCCCGAGCACCCGGTGCTCATCGACCGCTTCCTGCAGGAGGCCACCGAGGTGGACCTGGACCTGGTGGTGGACTCCACCGGCGCGGCTGTCGTCGGCGGGGTGCTGGAGCACGTGGAAGAGGCCGGCGTGCACTCGGGCGACGCGGCCTGCGTGCTACCTCCCCACTCCCTGGCGCCGGAGACCATCGAGCGCTTGAAGGACATCGCCATCGCGCTCTCGCAGAAGCTGAAGGTGGTCGGCCTGATGAACGTGCAGTTCGCCGTGCAGGGCAAGGCCATCTACGTGCTGGAGGTGAACCCGCGGGCCTCGCGCACCGTGCCCTTCATCGCCAAGGCCACCGGCGTGCCGCTGGCCAAGGTGGCGGCGCTGTGCATGGCCGGCAAGACGCTGGCCGAATTGGGACTGACGGAGGATCCGCAGGTGAATCACGTCGCCGTGAAGGAAAGCGTCTTCCCCTTCGCGCGCTTCCCCAACACCGACGTCATCCTCGGGCCTGAGATGAAGTCCACCGGGGAGGTGATGGGGCTGGACGCGCGGGTGGAGAACGCCTTCGCCAAGTCGCAGCTCGCCAGCGGGACGAAGCTGCCTCAGGGCGGGCTGGCCTTCCTCTCGGTGAAGGACGACGACAAGCCCGCGCTGGTGGACCTGGCGCGGCGGCTGCGCGCCCTCGGCTTCTCGCTGTGCGCGACGGGGGGGACGGTGGACTACCTGGCGAGGAAGAACATCACGGCGGAGCGGGTGAAGAAGGTGCTGGAGGGCGGGCCGCACGTGGTGGATCGGATCGTCAAGGGAGAGATCGCCCTGGTCATCAACACCACCGCGGGGAAGAAGGAGATCGCCGACTCCTACTCCATTCGCCGCGAGTCGTTGATGCGGGGCGTGGCGCACTTCACCACCATGGAGGCCGCGCGCATGGTGGTGGGCGCCCTGGAGGCCGAGAAGAAGGGCCCTCGGGAGTACCGGCCGATCCAGGAGTGGTTGAAGACGCCGGCGCTGCTGCACGTCGCCCGCTGAGGTCGCCCTGGCGGCGTGCCTACCAGCGCACCGCGGCCACCAGCCCGGCCTGCCCCGGCCCGAGGTACGGCCGCACCTTCAGCCCCGACGGCGCCTGGTCGGTGAGCTGCCGCTTCAGCTTCCCGTTGTAGCCGCTCACCAGCCCCGTCATCTCGTCGCGCGACAGCACGTTGGGGTTGCTCCACCAGGCCAGCGTCGCCAGGAGCGAGCCCACCACCAGGCTGGACACCAGCACTGCGGAGCCGGCCGTCTCGTACGCCATGTGCCGGGGCACGCACACCTCGTTGTAGAACTTCACGTCGGCCTCGCACTCCGGCGTGGCCGCCGAGGGCGCGAGCGCGATGAGGCCGATTCCCACCGCCGAGCCCACCACCGCCACCACCCCCGCGCTGATCGCCAGCCCCAGGCGCCGGCGCGAGAGCGTGTCGCTGCGCTCGAGCAGATCCGTCCGCCCGGCGCGCTCGAACACCTCGCGGGGCGTCAGCTTCGCCCGCTGCTTTCCTTCGTACACCTGGCCCTTCTCGTCCACCGTCAGCAGCCGCTCGTAGAAGGCCAGCGGGACGGAAGGCGGCTCCACGACGGGCGTCGGGTCCGGCGGAGGCGGAGGCGAGAGCGCGGAGGGGAGCTCCGCTGGCGCGGCCGATGCCGCCTCGGTCGCGTCCTGGGCCAGGGCCGGTGCGCTCGCCAGCAGCACCAGCAGGCTGGTAGTCGTCCACGCGGTCACGCTCGCATCCTCGCACCGGCGGCAGGCCCTGCCCACCACGTTGCGCGTTCGCCGTGACGACCCGGACTCCCGACGCTACGGTGCCACCGCCATGAGGCGCCGGTTCCTCTTCGCGATCCTCTTCGCCGTCCCCGCCCTCGCCCAGGCGCCTGCGCCCACCACCGTGGCGTTCACCATCTCGGGGGGCGCGGCGCTGGGCAACTACGAAGCGGGCTACGTCTGGTACCTGAGCGAGCTCAACGCGCTCAACCCCCGGTTGGGCGACGCGCGCATCTTCACCGGCACCTCCGCCGGCAGCGCCAACGCGCTGGTCGCCTTGATGGATCGCTGCCGGCCCTCGCCCGCCCGCCCGCAGGACAGCCTGGGCTACAAGCTGTGGGTGCCCGTGGGCATGGACACGCTCTTCGAGCCGTCGGCCACCACCCCCATCGGCGCCCTCGATCGCAGACCGTTGATCGACGGCATCGAGCGGCTGCGCGCGGCGTGGAACGAAGGCCTGGCCGAGTCCTGCGACGCGGTGCTGGGCGTGTCCGTCACGCGCCTCGAGCCCGTCGAGGAAGCGGTGGCGCTGCACAAGTCCATCCCCCGCGCGCTGGAGCACTTCGTGGTGCGCATTCGCGGCCAGGGCCCGGGCAAGCCGCCCGTGGTGCACAACTATGGCTTCGCCGCCTCGCGCCGCCGCTTCGCCTTGCTGCCCACCGGGCCGGACGGACAGGTCGCCTTCGAGGCGCTGATGCCCGCCCTCCTCGCGTCCATGGCCATCCCGGTGGCCTTCGCGCCCGTCAGCGTGCCCCACTGCATCAGCGACACCATCGAGGGGCGCTGCGAAGGCGACGCGGTGAAGACGGCGCTGTTCCAGGACGGCGGCTTCTTCGACAACCAGCCGGTGCGGCTGGCCGCCAGCATCGCGCTGCGCAGCTTCCAGCGCGAAGGTGGCGCCGGCTTCCTCGACTCGCCGCTGGCCCGCGAGACGCTGCCGGAGGGCTTCGGCTTCGTGGTGGTGGATCACTCCACCCGCGAGTACCCGTCGTCGAGGTCGGACATCCCCATCCCCCTCGCCGGGGGCGGCCCCGTCCTCACCGCGACCGTGCCCTACCTGGGCTACGTGGTGCAGCAGGCGGTGCTGACCGCGCACCACCGCGAGCTGCTCACGCTGCTGGAGCAGCACCCCGAAGTGGCGCTCGACTCGGTGGCCACGCCCGTCGCCGATCCCCCGCTGTCGGAGCAACTGGCCACCCTCTTCGGCTTCTTCGATCGCGGCCTGCGCGACTTCGACTTCCAGTTGGGGATGCGCGACGCGCGGCGCTTCGCTGATCAATGGATCGTCCCTCGCCAGCAGGAGCGCGGGGCTTCGGTCGAGCTTCTCTGGCCGGAAGACGCCCCGGCCCGCGCCACCGACAGCGCTCGCGCCGGCTGGCGTGGCTTCCGCTGCCTGCGCGCGGTGTTCGACGGCGCGGGCACCCCCGAGGGCTGCAGCGATCCCGACCTGGTGGACTTCCGCGCCGCCGCGCAGGTGACGCTCGAGCGGCTCAACCACCACTGCGCCACCCTGGCGGCCGCCGACCGGAAGGGCCGCCACGCGCTGCCGGAGACGGCGCACCCGCGCTGCAGGGCGGCCTTCACCGGCGCGCTGCCCCCGGTGATGCCGGGGCTGACGTTGGGGGACGACTGGCGGCCCGGGGCCGACGAAGACGAGCTGAACTGGACCCTTCGCCGCCTCGGCCAGCATGGCTTCGGCTTCGTCGATCTCCACGTCGAGCGCGGCGACTACCGGGCGGCCCAGCGCGCGGTCTCGCGGACGCTGAGCGACATCGTCAAGACGCTGGGCGATCGCCAGGACGGGGGGCTGGTCTTCGCGCTCGCGGCCAGCGCCGTGCACGACCTGGTCGTCGACGTCCCGCCCGATCACGAGCTGCACGCGCTCCTCGGCAACGGGGTGGAGCTCGGCTACAGCGGCACGAAGGGCACGTCCTCGCTGGGCTGGCTGCGCGGACACGCCGGCCTGCGCCTCGACGGCGTAGCGTCCCTCTTCGGGCCTTCGGAGTACCGCCACCTCACCGTGTCCCTGATGGCCGGCGCCGAGTTCCAGGTGAAGGCGCTTTCAGCCAGCATGCTGAAGAGCCGGCTGGGCCTGCGCCTGGGCTTCTCCTTCTCGACCGCGGATCGCCTGGGCTTCGGCGCCTGCCCGGTGGACACGCAGCTCCTCAAGCCCTGCAGCAACCCGGTGATCGAGGCGTACTACGCGGCGTCGCTCCTCGGCCGCATCCGCGGGCAGTTCGGCGTGGCCTTCCTGCCCGGCGTCCTGCCCGGCACCACCAGCAGCGTGCTGCTCACCCCCGGCATCGGCGGCGAATACGAGTGGCCCTGACGCGTCAGCGGGTAAGCTCGCCGCCGCCCGCCGCTTTCCAAGGAGCCTTCCTCATGAATGGCCGCCTCGCCGTCGCCTTAGCGTCGTGCATCCTCGTCGGCGGTGCGGCTGCTGCCGCGCCCCCTGCCGGCCAGGCGAAGGCCGCCTTCGAGCGCCTCACCAAGCTGGACGGAAGCTGGAGGTCGGAAGGGAAGGACTCGGCGGTGCACGTCACCTGGCGCGTCATCGCTGGCGGCGCGGCGGTGCTGGAGACCGTGTCCAGCGCGGACCGCACCAGGGTGACGTCGGCCACCGTCTACTCGGTGGAGGGGGATGAGCTGGTGGCCCACCACTTCGGAGAAGGGGCGGTGGCCCACCCGCGCCTGGTGCTCAAGGCCCAGGAGCCTACGCGCCTTCGCTTCGAGGTCGCCCCCGTCGACGCGCCGAAGGCGGCGCACGCGGCGGCGCTGCTGTTGGTGGTGAAGGGCGACGACGTGGTGACGCTGGAGTGGACGCTGGCCGGCGGCGCGAAGGCCGGCAAGCGCGCGGTGGACTTGAAGCGCGAGTACCTCGACACGCTCAAGTAGCCGTCAGCCGCGGGCGCGCCACTCGCCTGGAGCCTGGCCCGCCCAGCGCCGGAAGGCCCGGTCGAAGGCCCGCAGCTCCGAGTAGCCCAGCAGGTACGCCACCTGGGAGAGGTCCAGCCGCGCGTCGGACAGCCAGGCCTTCGCGAGGTCGAAGCGCACCTGGTCCAGCACGTCCTGGAAGGAGGTGCCCAGGACGGCCAGGCGCCGCTGCAGGGTGCGCCCCGAGAGGCTCATGCGGGTGGCCAGGCGCTCAACGTTCGGCTCGCCGTGCTTCAAGGCCTCGCGCAGCTCGTAGCGCAGCTTGTCCACCAGGTCGTCCGCCTTCGGGCGCGAGGCCAGCGCCGTGCGGGCGTGTTCCTCCAAAAAGCCGTAGAGCGCCGCGTCGCCCGACTTCACCTGCGAGCCAAGCGCGCCCACGTCCACCGCGAAGCCGGAGGCGGGCTGCTCGAAGTCCAGGCGGGAGGTGCGGAAGTAGGAAATCAAGGCGGCGGTGCTCTCGGGCCGCGGCGTGGCGAAGTAGACGCGCGTCACGGGCACGTCGGCGAGCGACCAGAGGACGCGCACCAGCAGCGCGGCCACGTACTCCTCCACGTGGCGGCCCAGCGCGTTCGGCTGCACTGTGCACCAGCTCTCCAGGCGCGCTTCCCCGGGCTCCTCCAGGAAGCGGAAGGTCCGCCCCGGGGAGATGATCGCGTTGTAGCGCGCGGTGTTCTCGTAGGCCTCGCGCAGGGTGGGCACCGCACGGATGAGGAACTCCGCCACCCCGTACGCGCCCTTCGGCACGGTGTCGGCGATCTTGAGGCCGAGGTGCGGCTCGCCCAGCGCCTTCGACAGCTCCTCCGCGATGGCCCCCGGGGTGGACAGCGGCGTGGTGAGGTACTGCCTGCCCGGGGCTTCCTTGAGCGTGGCGGCGTCCAGCGAGTAGCGGGAGATGAAGGGCCCCACGTCCACCCCGCGCTCCCTGGCGTAGTGCAGGAAGAGCGGGACCATTCGCGACTCGACGGTGGCGCCGCTGCGGCTCACGCGAGGGGGCACCATAGCCAAAAGCCCGGCGCTTTGGGGTAAGCGGGCACCCGCGTGCGCTCCTTCACCACCGCCGAGCTGCCAGGCCGCTGCAGGCGCTGCTGGATCCGCCTCGAGCACTGCATCTGCGCGCTTCTGCCCGTGGTGCGGCCGCGCACCGGCGTGGTGGTGGTGCGCCACGCGCGCGAAGCCAACAAGTCCACCGGCACCGTGCGGGTGGCGGCGCTGGCCCTGCCCGAGGCGCGCGTCCTCGAGTACGGCGAGGACACCCAGCCCGCGCAGGCCCAGCTCGGCCCGTTGCTTCTGCCGGGGACGCACCTGCTCTTCCCTTCCGAGGAGTCGGCGCCGTGGGACGGAGCGCAGGTCCAGCGCCTGGTGGTGCTGGACGGCACCTGGCGTCAGGCCCGGCGGATGTTCCACCGCCTGCCCGCGCTGCACGCGCTGCCGCGCCTGGCCCTGCCTGCCAAGGAAGAGGCGGTGCTGCGCCTGCGCGAGTCGCCCCACGGGGAAGGCCGCTCCACCCTGGAGGCGATCGCCGACGCCCTGCTGCTCCTCGAAGGTGACGCGGTGGCCGCCCCCCTGCACCGGCTGCACACGGGCTTCGTGGAGGCTGTCTTCAAGGCCCGCGGCGTGTGGGAGCAGAAGCGCGCCGCCGCTGCGCCGGAGGAGGTGGGCTAGCCATGGGCCGCATGGACTTCGACGACGTCACCCAGACCGGGGACGTGCCCTCGCAGGACTCCCTGCCCAGGTCCCAGCCGCTGCCCTGGATTCTGCTGGCGGTGGCGACGTTGCTGGGCCTGGTGGTGGGCGGCCTGGGCTGGGTGCGGGCCGGCAGCGAAGCAGAGCGCGCCGACGAGGCCGCGGCGGCCGAAGCAAGAGCCCAGGCCGAGGCGAGCGCGAAGGCCACGCGCGCCGAGGAGCTGGAGCAGCAGAGGGCCGAGGTGGACGCCCAGGTGAAGGCGCTGGAGGGCGAGCGCGACGCGCTCAAGCAGGAAGTGACGGCGCTGGAAGAGAAGGCGGCGAAGCTGGCCTCCGCGTCGTCCCCCGCGCCCACGAAGGCCACCGCGAAGAAGCCCAAGAAGAAGTCCACCAAGCGCAAGCGCAGGTAGCAGGGTAGAAGGAGCCGCGGCCATGCTCCTGCTCAACGACGCCTTCGTCCGGGCCTTCCGCATCTACGACGTGGCCGACGGCATTCGCCTCGAGCGCTGCCGGCAGCTCTTCGAGAAGGGCGGCGCCGCCACCCGGCGCCTCAAGCTGGTGCGCGAGGGCAGCGAGTACATTCAACTGTCCAACCCGCCGCTGCTGGTGGAGCTGGGCGCGCGCTCGCTCACCCTGGGCGGCCTCGCCCGAGAGGTGCAGGTGGCGGCCCGGGTGTTCGACTTCGGCTGCATCTCGGTGGCCCTCACCCTGCCGCTGCCCAGGGGCACCACCTCCGAGGCGCTGGTGCCGCTGGTCGATCTGCTCACCGACGATCCCGCCGTCGACGCCCTGGCGCTGGACGAGGTGAACAAGCTGCGGCGCGCCCTGGAGCCGGCCTTCGAGGCCCCCCACCTCTGGGAGCAGAACGAGGGCTACGCGGTGGTGTTGGTGAAGGCGCTGGAGGGCGCCCCCGACGCCGCGAAGGTGCTGGAGGATCCGCACCTGGCGCGCCTGCTGGTGGGCGAGGTGAAGGAGCCCCGGCTGTCCGGGGCCGAGGAGCGCGAGGTGCTGGGCGAGCACTACTCGTACACCCCGGGGGACGTGGCGGTGATCGAGTGGAACGCCGCCTTCCTCTACGAGCCGTCGGGCAGCGAGGACCTGTTGGATCTGCTCGAGTTCGCCAACGCCCAGCTGCTCGAGCTGCGCTACTTCGACTCGGTGCTCGACGCCGAGCTCGAGCGCGTCTACGACGCCATCGGCCAGAAGAAGGGCGGCACCATCCTCTACAGCCCGTACAAGCGCATGCTGCGCGAGCTGATGCTGACCCTCATCGAGCTGTCCGAGTTCATCGAGCGGGTAGAGAACGCCCTCAAGATCGTCGGCGACGTCTACCTGGCCCGCGTGTACGAGGCCGCCGGCCGCCAGCTCCGCGTAGGGCGCTGGACCGAGCAGGTGTCCCGCAAGCACCGGCTGCTCCAGCAGACCTACGCGCTGCTCAAGGGTGAGGTGGACACCGATCGCTCGCTCACCCTGGAGGTGATGATCGTGGTGCTGATCATCCTGGAGATCCTCATGGCGGTGACGCGGGTCTCTGAGCACTGACGCTTCTTCGCGCCCCGCCCCGCACGGATCTACAGTGTTGCCTCCCGTGATGGTCGACCACACCCGGCGCTTCGGAGACCTGCTGGTGGAGCTCGGCCTGGTGACCGAAGGCCAGGTCGCCGAGGCGCTGGCGCTGCAGCCCCTCACCGGCACGCGGGTGGGCGAGGCGCTCCTGTCCCTGGGCTACCTGACGCGCGCCCAGTTGCAGCGGGCCCTGTCCGTCGCGGTCACGCGCGGCGAGGTGGTGGTGCTCGATCGCCCGCCGCTGGGGGAGATCCTGGTCGGCCTGCGCGCGGCCACCAGCGGCCAGGTCGAGCAGGGCCTTGAAGTCCAGCGCTCGAGCGGCCGGAGGCTCGGAGAGGTGCTGGTGCAGCAGGGGGTCATCGATCACCGGCAGCTGTACGAGGCGCTGGGCCTGCAGCAGCGCATGGCCAACACCGCCGCGGTGGTGAAGCCGAAGGACGCGGGCATGCCGTCGGGTCACCGCCTGGTGGTGGTGGACGACAGCGAGCTGGCCTGCACCCTGGTCCAGGACGGGCTGGCCAGCCGCGGCTTCGAGGTGGTGGCCTTCACCGATCCCTACCTGGCACTGGAGCAGATCGATCTGCTCGAGCCGGACCTGGTGCTGACCGATCTCGACATGCCCGGCCTGGACGGGGCCGAGCTGTGCCAGCGGCTCAAGAACGGCCCGCGGGGCGAGGTGCCGGTCATCATGCTCACCGCCCAGGACGACGACGGACAGCGGGTGGCGGGGCTGCGCGCGGGGGCGGACGACTACATCTCCAAGGGCGCGTCGATGGACGAGCTGGCGGCGCGGGTGCACTCGGTGCTGCGCCGCACGTCCGAGACCAAGCGCGTGCGCCGGCTGTTCGCCCGCTACACCTCGGACGCGGTGGTGGACGAGATCCTGCGCACCGGCGACGTGGTGCTGACCGGCGAGCGCCGGGAGGTGACGGTGCTGTTCGCCGACCTGCGGAACTTCACCGCGCTGGCGGAAGGGCTGCCGCCCGAGGACGTGATGCGGGTGCTCAACGAGGTGCTCGGGCGCCTGGCGGACGTGGTGCTGGAGTGGAGCGGCACGCTGGACAAGTTCCTGGGCGACGGGCTGATGGCCATCTGGGGCGCGCCGGTCCGCCGGGACGACGACGTCGAGGCCGCGGTGAGCGCCGCGCTGCAGATGCAGCAGGTGATGCGCGAGCTCAACGCCGCGCGCCCGAAGGCGCAGCAGCTCGAGCTGGGCGTCGGCGTGAACAGCGGGCTGGTGATCGCCGGCAGCGTGGGCAACGCCCGCCGCACCGAGTACACCTGCGTGGGCGATCCGGTAAACGTCGCCTCGCGGCTGTGCGCGCTGGCGGCGGGTGGGGAAATCCTCGTCGGCGAGGCCACCGCTTTTCACCTGACGCACCTCTCGCCGCTGGAGCCGCTGCCCCCGGCGCGGGTGAAGGGCAAGGCCCGCCCGGTGCCGCTCTTCCGCGTCACGCCTGCGCTGGAGCAGGCCATGAGTTCGCAGCGGCGCTTCTGAACAATCGGCCGTTGAAATCCTGCGGGGCCGATGAGATGTATGGCGAAGCCATGTCCGATCCACTCAACGCACGCGCGAAGTCCCTGGAAGACGCCTACTTCTCTGCGGCCGAGGCCAAGGCCATCGAGAAGCTCAAGGAGAAGGCAGAGCGCGCCTACACCAAGAAGGACATCCAGCAGCTCACCGGCATCAGCAACGACGTGGTGCTGGAGAAGCTGGCCGACCTGAAGATCGGCGGAGCCGCGGTGCTGGTGATGTCCTTTTTCCCGATGATCGCCGTGGCCTGGGCCGACGGGCAGATCCTCGCGGAGGAGAAGGAGATCATCATGCGCCTGGTCGCCACCATGGGCGTGCAGCCGGGCGGCCCCACCCACGAGTACCTGGACAAGTGGCTGGCCGAGAAGCCCGAGCCCATGTGGATGCGCCTGTGGACCGAGTACGTCCAGGCGCTGTGCGAGAAGATGAAGCCGGAGGACCGCGCCCTGCTCAAGAACACCGTGGTGGGCCGCGCCCGGGTGGTGGCGGAAGCCGCCGGCGGCCTCCTCGGCGTGCTGTGGAACGTCAGCAAGGCCGAGAAGCACGTCATCGAACAGCTCGAGCAGGCCTTCACCTGAAAGCCGCGCGCCCACGGTGGGCGCAGATGTGCGACAGCTCGAAGGCGTTCGGCCCGCGAGAGGTGAAGGGCGTCTGGTACGCTTGGGCTCTCGATGCCGGGCCTCGTCCTCATCGCCGCGGCGCTGGCCGCCGCTCCTCCGCTGAAGGTGGCCTCGCTGGGCTTCTCTTCGCAGGGAGTGGGGCAGGACGTCGCCCGGCGCCTCGAGCAGCGCTTCGCAGCCCAGTTGGAGCTGGGAGAAGGCCTCGAGGTGTTGCCGAGGAGCGGCTGCTCGGTGGAGGCGGCTGGCTGCCTGGCGGAGCAGGCCGGCCGGGGAGCGACCGCCGTCGCCGCGGGGTCGATCGCGCGGGTGGGTGGGCGGTGGTCGGCGGGGGTGAAGCTCGTCGACCCCTCCAGCGCCCGCGCCCTCTTCGCCACGTCCGTCGAAGGAGCGGACGAAGGAGCGCTCGAGCACCTGCTCGGCGACGCTGCCCGACGAGCCCGCCAGTCGCTGGGGCTCACCCTCAGCCCGGCGAGCGTGACGGCTGCGCCCCAGGCGGGGATCGAGCCGGCCCCTGCTGAAGTCTCGGCCAGCGGCCTTGAGCCAGCGACCCCGTGGAAGCAGTTCAGCCTCATCGGCGCCGGCCTCGTCAGCATCGGGGTCAGCACCTTCTTTTTCGCTCAAGCTGCCGAAGCGCAGTGGATCCTCGACGACATCGAGAGAGATCCTTCGCTGCCCGGCAGTGAGGACCTGGTGAGGAAGGCTCAGAATCAGGCCAGCCGCGGGAAGACGGCCCTGGGCCTCGGGTGGGGCCTCGCCGGCGCCGGCGCGGCGCTGGTCGCGGGCGGGGTGATCTGGTGGCTCCTCGACAGGCCGGAAGGGCCTTCAGCCTCCCTTCTTCCGATGCCGGGAGGCATCGCGGCGGCCGTGGCAGGGACCTTCCCTTGAGTGAAGGGGTGCGATGAAGCACGGACTCACACGACTTGTCTGGCTCTACGTCGCGGCTGTGGCGCTCGCCGGGGGCTGCAACTGCGGCTCTTTCGACGCCCAGTACGAGCGCATCTGCGACATGGCCAACGCCGGGGAGTGTGACGACGGTGGCGTCGACGACGGCGGTGTGGACGGGGGCCCTGGTGGAGGAGGTGGCTCACCTCTGGGGGGAGGCTCGGGCGGAGGGAGCAACACAGGCGGCGGAACGAGCGGCGGAGTGGGCGGAGGAACGGGCGGCGGAAGCATGGGCGGCGGCGTGGGTGGAGGCATGGGCGGCGGCGTGGGTGGAGGCACGGGCGGCGGAAGCACGGGCGGTGGAGTGGGCGGGGGCCCGGGTGGAGGAACGGGCGGCGGAAGCATGGGCGGAGGCACGGGCGGCGGAATGGGCGGGGGCCCGGGTGGAGGAACGGGTGGCGCAACGGGCGGCGGACCTGGCGGAGGAACGGGCGGCGCAACGGGCGGTGGACCTGGCGGAGGAACGGGTGGCGCAACGGGCGGCGGAGCGGGCGGAGGCACGGGCGGCGGAATGGGCGGGGGCCCGGGTGGAGGAACGGGTGGCGCAACGGGCGGCGGACCTGGCGGAGGCACGGGCGGCGCAACGGGCGGCGGACCTGGCGGAGGAACGGGCGGCGGACCTGGCGGAGGAACGGGCGGCGCAACGGGCGGAGGACCGGGCGGCGCAACGGGCGGCGGACCTGGCGGCGGAGCGGGCGGAGGAACGGGCGGCGCAACGGGAACGGGCGGAGGAACGGGCGGAGGAACGGGCGGAGGAACGGGCGGAGGAACGGGCGGCGGAGGCGTCCTAGGAATGGACGGCGGAGAAATGCTGCCGGTGGACGCAGGTATGGCAGACGCTGGGTGATCATGCGCGCGAGGCTCTTTCAGAGCTTCCTGTTGGTGCTGGTGCTCTGGGCTCAAGTCGCCTGGCCGACGCATCGGGCACCAGGGTCGCCTTCCGGTCCGGGTGGCTTCGGTCGCATCCTGATTCAACTCGCAGAAGACAGCAGCGGGACCAGCTGCGCCGCCTCGGAAGAGGGCTGTCAGGGCGAATGCGTCAGCGGCTGGGACGGGGGCGCGCCCGTCTGCAACATGCGCTAACGACGCGTATTCATAGGCAAAATTGCTGCCGCTCGACGCGCTTCCAGCGTTGCTTCGAGGCGCCCGTGAGGCTACGAGGAACGGGCTCCGAACCATGTCCGACGACACCCAGACGCCTCCCGCGCCCCCGGCGCCGCCGCAGCCTCCTTCCAACATCGGTCAGATCGTCGTCCGGTCGATCGAAGAGGAGATGAAGGACAGCTACATCGACTACTCGATGAGCGTCATCGTCGGGCGCGCGCTGCCTGACGTGCGCGACGGCTTGAAGCCCGTGCACCGGCGGGTGCTGTACGCGATGCAGGATCTCGGCAACACCTACAACCGCGCGTACAAGAAGTCGGCGCGCGTGGTGGGCGACGTGATCGGCAAGTACCACCCACACGGCGACCAGGCCGTCTACGACACCATCGTGCGCATGGCGCAGCCGTGGAGCCTGCGCTACCTGCTCATCGACGGGCAGGGGAACTTCGGGTCCATCGACGGCGATTCGCCGGCGGCCATGCGGTACACCGAAGTGCGCATGGAGCGTCTCGCCGACGAGATGCTCGGGGATCTCGACAAGGACACCGTCGACTTCTCGCCCAACTATGACGGCTCGCTGAAAGAGCCGACCGTGCTGCCGTCGAAGTTCCCCAACCTGCTGGTCAACGGCAGCGACGGCATCGCGGTGGGCATGACCACCAAGATCCCTCCCCACAACCTGGGCGAGGTGATCGACGCCACCGTGCACCTCATCGATCACCCGAAGTCCACCGTGGGCGAGCTGATGAAGTTCGTGCAGGGGCCCGACTTCCCCACCCGGGGCATCATCGCCGGGCGCGAAGGCATTCGCCGCGCCTACGAGACGGGCCGCGGGCAGATCACGATCCGCGCGCGCACCGAGGTGGAGAAGGAGAAGAAGGGCGATCGTGAGAGCATCGTCATCAGCGAGATCCCCTACCAACTGAAGAAGGAGCAGTTGGTGAAGCAGATCGCCGACCTGGTGCGCGACAAGCGCATCGAAGGCATCTCCGACATCCGCGACGAGTCTTCGCTGCAGGGCATTCGCGTGGTCATCGAGCTCAAGCGCGACGCGATCACCGAGATCGTCCGCAACAACCTCTACGCCAACACCGGCATGCAGTCGTCGTACGGCATCATCATGCTGGCGATCGACCAGGGCCAGCCGCGCACCCTGTCCCTCAAGGCCATCCTCGAGCGCTTCGTGCTGTTCCGCCGCGAGGTGGTCACCCGCCGCAGCCGCTTCGAGCTGAAGAAGGCGAAGGACCGGCTGCACATCGTGGAAGGCCTGCTGGTCGCCACCAGCGGGAAGGACTTCCTCGACCACATCATCGCCGTCATCCGCGCGTCGAAGGATCCGGACGAGGCGCGCTGGGCCCTGATGAACATCGTCTCGCCCGCGCTGTACGAGGCGCCGTCCTTCAAGGCCTTGAAGAAGGTCGACCTCACCTCGGCGAAGAAGTCGATGGACGCGCTCGCCGCCCGCGCGAAGGCCGAAGAGCAGACGTACCAGGGCATCAGCCGCAGCTACGACCCGGGCTTCTCGGAAGAGCAGGCGAAGAACATCCTCGAGATGCGGCTGCAGCGCCTCACCGGCCTGCAGCAGGAGGAGCTGTTCAAGGAGCTGCTCGAGCTGTCGCGGGAAATCGCGAAGCTGGAAGACATCCTCGGGCACGAGACCAGCCTGCTCAACGTCATCAAGACGGAGCTCAAGGACGTGCGGGCCCGCTACGCGGACGAGCGGCGGACGGAGATCACCGGCGAGGTGGGGGAGATCTCCACCGAGGATCTGATCGCCGACGAGCCGATGGTGGTCACCCTGTCCCACGCCGGGTACGTGAAGCGCACCCCGCTGTCCGAGTACCGGGCGCAGCGCCGCGGCGGTCGCGGGAAGACGGGCGCCACCACCAAGGAAGAGGACTTCGTCTCCGACATCTTCGTGGCCAGCACCCACGCGTACCTGATGCCGATCACCTCGCGCGGGCGGCTGTACTGGCTCAAGGTGCACGAGATCCCGGTGGGCAGCCGCACCTCGCGCGGCAAGCCGATCGTCAACCTGGTGCACTTCCAGGACGGCGAGAAGCTGGCCCAGGTGCTGGTGACGCGCGAGTTCGAAGAGAACAAGTTCGTCCTCTTCGTCACCCGCAAGGGCGTGGTGAAGCGCACCGATCTCACCGCCTTCTCCAACGTGCGCTCGTCGGGCATCGCCGCGCTGGGCATCGAAGACGGCGACGCGCTGGTGGCCACCAAGATCACCGACGGGACCAAGGACGTGCTGATCAGCTCCGCCGACGGCATGTCCATTCGCTTCAACGAGAACGAGGTCCGCTCGATGGGCCGCGGCGCCTACGGGGTGAAGGGCATCACCCTGGAAGGGACCGACGAGGTGGTGAGCGCCGAGGTGGTCGACGCGGGCACCACGCTGCTCACCGTCACCGCGAACGGCTTCGGCAAGCGCACCGAGGAATCCGAGTACCGCCAGCAGGGGCGCGGCGGGAAGGGCGTCATCGACATCAAGGCCAGCACCCGCAACGGCAAGGTGGTGGGCGCGGTGCAGGTGAAGGACGACGACGAGGTCATGCTCGTCACCTCCGGTGGCGTCCTCATCCGCATGCGGGTGAAAGAGATCAGCGTCATCGGGCGCAACACCCAGGGCGTGCGGCTCATCACCCTCGACAGCGACACCGAGAAGGTCGTGGGCATCTCCCTCCTGCCGAAGGACGAGGCGGCCGCCGGTGAAGGTGGCGACGGCGGCGACGGCGCTGAGGGCGGCGACGGAGGGGCAGGCGGAGAGCCAGGCGGTGACGCCGGGGCTCCTCAAGCGTCTTCTCCGCCCACGGAGGGCTGAAGAGCGCCGGTCAGAAAAATTGCGCCTTCCTCCACCCGGGCCACACTCCTGTGGCTGCCTGTAGCAACCGGAGGACACGCATGGCCTGGGACGTGGTGATGTTCGGCGCGGTCTGTATCCCCGAGCGCAACGTGGAGGAGTGGCTCGCCAGCGACGTGGCGCGCGAGGCCTTCCCCTGGCTCGACGAGCTGGGCGGCGACGACGTGCACCACGACACGCCCGAGGCGCTCCTCACCTTCCTCAAGGACGTCACCGTCGCCCCGCACGAGCTGTTCGACGTCACCCTGGTGGACGGCAAGGTGACGGTGCACTGCTACGTCAGCGAGGATCCCTACCGCGAGACGAGCCAGGCGCTCGCGCTCCTCTTCGCCAGCGCGGCCGACTTCGGCGCGGTGGGCGAGCTGGTCATCTACGGCTACCAGGGCATCCGCTTCGGGGAGCGCCTCACCGTCAAGGCCGGCCGCACCGCCTGGTCCAAGCTGGGCCACGACGAGTTGGCCGCCGTCGAGCAGCTGCGGAACTTCACCGAGCTCAACGCCCGCATCCACGAGCGCTACGACTCGCTCGTCGGCCGCCCCCCTGCGCCGATGGATCCCCGCAAGAGCCGCCTGGTCGTCCACCCCTTCACCGGCCGCAGGGTGCGCGTCGCCGAGGACGGGATCGCCTCGTCCGCGCCCGTCGGCGATCGCTTCGACTGACGAAGGGGCTGGTCAGGCCAGCCCCGCCTTGCGGATCTTCCCGTTGGGCGACTTGGGCAGGGCCCCGCGGAACTCCACCTCTCGCGGCACCATGAAGGGCTCCAGCCGCTTCTGGCACTCGCGCAGCACGTCCTTCGCGCTCAGCGTCTGGCCTTCCTCCAGCACCACGAAGGCCTTCACCGCCTGGCCCAGCAGCTCGTCGGGCACGCCGATCACCGCCACCTCCCGCACCCCCGGCAGGTTGGCGATCGCGCACTCCACCTCCTTGGGCGGCACCTTCTCCCCTCGCGACTTGATGATGTCGTCCATCCGCCCCACGAAGGTGAGGTAGCCCTCGTCGTCCAGCACGCAGAGGTCGCCCGTGTACAGCACGCGCTCGCCCGGCAACGGCCCCGGCCTCAGGCGCTCCGCGGTGGCCAAAGGCTTCTCCCAGTAGCCCTGCATCACCGTGGCGCCGCGAATGACCAACTGCCCCACCACGCCCGGGCCGACGCGTCGATCGTGCTCGTCCACCAGCCACAGCTCCGTGTCGGGAATGGCGATGCCCACGGTGGTGGGCTTGCGATCGAGGTCCTCCGGCGGGAGGTACGTACACCGCTTGCACTCGGTCAGCCCGTACATCGAGTAGAGGCGCGCCTGCGGGAAGAGCTGCCGCAGCCGGGTGAGGTGCTTCAGCGGCAGCGCCGCCGCGGTGTTGGTGACGAAGCGCAAGGACGACAAGTCGAAGTCGGCCAGGTTCTTCAGGTCCGCCAGCACCGCGAAGAGGGTGGGCACGCCCGGCAGGCCGGTCACCTTCTCTTCCGCCATGCGCGCGAGCACCTGCGCCGGGTAGGCGAAGCTGCGCTCCAGCACCAGCCGCGCGCCGAGGCGGAAGGACATGATCATCTGGTACAGCCCGTAGTCGAAGGACAGCGGCAGCACGCCCAGCACCACGTCGTCTTCCCGCAGCTCGAGGTAGGTAGAGATGCTGGTCGCCGCGGTCAGCATGTTCCGGTGCGAGAGCATCACGCCCTTGGGGTCGCCGGTGCTGCCCGAGGTGTAGATGATGGAGGCGAGATCGACGTCCAGGGTGCGCCGCGCCGGGGGCCCGCCCGCCTGGTGTGCGTCGTGGGCCCGCGCCGCCGCCAGCTGCGCGCCCCTCGTCACCGCCTCGCTCCACGCCGCCGCCACGTGCACCGACGGCAGCCGCCGCGCGTCGAAGCTGCCCGCCAGCAGGACCCGCCGCAGGTGCGTCGCGTGCGCGGCCGCCTCGTTCACCACCCGGGCCAGCTCCATGTCCGACAGGAGCACCACCGCGCGCGAGTCCTTCAGGTAGTACGCCAGCTTCTCGGCCCGGGTCTGCGGGTTCACCACGCAGGCCACCGCGTTCGCCTTGAGCGCCGCCCAGAAGCCCACCGCCGTCTCGGTGGTGTTGTCCCCGAAGATGATCACCCGGTCGCCCCGCGCCACGCCTTCCGCCAGCAGCGCGTGCGCCAACGCGTTGGCCTGCGCGTCGAGCGCCCCATACGTCACGCGATCGCGTTCCGTCACCAGCGCCACCTTGTCCGGCAGGTGCGCCGCCGAGGCCTCGAGGTAGTCCTGCAGCGCAGGGGTCGCGGCGCGGTGAAGCGCAGGCGGCGGGCGAGGGAGTGCCATGGCCGGCTCCTTTGCCGAGGAAGTTCGCGTGGGCCCCGGGTTGGGACTAACCGCGGTGCATCACAGGTGCCATGGGCGGTTTCGGGCGCTCCAGGGCCGCGCGCCGCGCAGGGTCTGCGTTCCCCGCGCGTGTACGCAGACTTCAGGGAATGGCCACCGCCAGCCCGAGGGAGATGACGTGCCTCAAGTAGAGGAAGGAGTTCTGCGGGAGGAAGTTGAGGTACCCGGCGTAGCGGAGGTCGAGCTCCACGTACTTGATGATGGGCCTCACCAGCTTCACGGTGAGCGAGCTGGCGTTCTCGTCGTCCTCCACCACGGTGAGATCCGGTGACAGGTAGACGCCCTGCGGGAAGGCGGAGAACTGCGCGGTGAGCGCGGTGAGCAGCGTCAACTCCCACGGCAGCTGGAAGCCGCCCGTCACCGACACCCGGTGCCGGCGGATCGACTCCCCGTACGAGTTCGACGACTGGTCGAAGTACGCGTAGCCCACCGAGAGGTGGAAGGGCCCGCGGTACGAGTAGCCCGCGCCCACGGTGAAGTAGCTGTCGAAGCGCACCTGCGCGTCAGGCACCGGCATCACGTCGGGCGGCGGACGGGCGGCGGCGTTGTAGGTGCGGGGGATGAAGCTGCCGAACACCGACAGGCTGTGGCGGCGGGTGAAGCGGTAGCGAATCGACGCCACGCCCTCGGGCCCGTAGTAGCTGTACTCGAAGCGCTCCCAGTAGATGAAGCGGTGCGCGCCGAAGGTGACGCGTACGTCCAGCGCGTCGGTGGGCAGGAAGTCCACCAGCGCGCCGCCGGTGAGATCCGTGTAGTTGCGCTCGGCGCCGCGGCGATCGCGCACCCGCCCCAGCACGCCCACCTCCACCGAGCGGGCGATCCCCACCGCTGCCTCCAGCGAGCCGTCCTGGACCAGCGTGTCCTCGGTGGCGAGGGTGAGGAACTTCCGGCCGGCGAGATCGTACGTGCCCGCCACCCGCACCGTCTCGGCGAAGAGGGACACGCCCTGCAGGTGCAAGAGGCCGAAGAAGAAGCCGTCGGGCTGGGTGGGGACGTCGGGGCTCGTGTAGTCGCGCCGCGCGTTGGTGTCGACGCCGGCGCCGGCCCAGAGGCGGGCGCCCCCGCGAAACTCGGCGGCCAACGCCGGCTGCGCGCTCAGCAAGAGAAGAAGTGCGGCGACCCGTGGCGACACCGGGCGCGCACCTTACCCCGGGTCCCTTCGCGTCGCGTGGGGGAAGGACCGCCTCGAGGGAAGTCGCCTGCGCCTTCAGCGCAGTTGGCCGGCGCGCTTCTCGAGTTCCTGCGCCTTCTTCTTCAGCTCGTCGGCCAGGCCCTTCAGCTTGAGGCGCTGCACCTCGAGATCCTCGAGGTCGTCGTCCCCGCCGGCCACCGTGTTGGGGTTGGCGCTGCCCACCTGCGGGCGCGCGTCCGAGCCGGAGGTGATGCTGACGTTGCTCTTGTCCAGGCCGCCCAGCGGGGGAGGCGGAGGCTCACGTCCCGTGGCCGCCTGGGGAGAGAGCGGCCCCGAGGGCGGAGAGCCAGCCGTGTCCTGCGAGTTGACGGAGCTGAAGGCCGAAGGATCCTGGCTCTCGCCGCCGCCTGGCGCCACCGGCGTCCCGTTGGCCCCCGCGGCGGTGGTGCGCTGCACGCGCAGCCGGCGATCCTGGTCGTCGAACATCGACTCCTCGCCCAGGAAGCGCTGCACCCGGCGATCGAGGTCCGCTTCCTGGCGGCGCTCGGCGATGCGCGTGTCCAGCGCCTTGAGCTCCTTCTGCAGCTTCTCCTCGTTGTCGCGCAAGAGGTCCGCCTGCTCGAGCAGCTCTTCTGGATCGTCCGACGGCCTCACCGCGTCCAGGGTGGGCAGCTTCGCGGCGGGCAGGGTGGCCCGCAGCGCCTCACGCTCGGCCCGCAGCCTGCGCATCTGGTCGATGAGGCCCTTGCGCTTGCTGCGATCGGCCTCGCGATCGAAGTCCGCGCGCAGCCGGTTGAGCTCGCCCGACAGCCCGTCCAGCAGCGCCAGGTTCGCGGCTTCCAAGTCCGTCTCTCGCGCCGACACCTGCTGGGCGAGGTCGGTCAGCGCGCCGGAGAGCTCCTGCGAGGCCTTGAGCGCGGTGTCCAGCTCGCCACCGGGGAGCAGCCGGCCCTTCGACTTCCCCTTGAGTTCCTCGATCCGCGAGGACAGCACCGACAGCTCGCTGCGCTTCTTGAGCTGCTCGGCCCTCAGTTGACTCACCTGGTCCCGCACCGAGCGCGAGCCGGCCCGCAGCGCGTCCAGGGAGCCCGCCCCGAAGGCCGGGGAGGCCATCAGGAGGCAACCGAGGAGGAGGGCAGCTCTCAGCTTCATGATGGGAAGGCTCTTGAGCAACGAAGGTGCCACGAAGGCCCCCACAATGAATCGGGATTCCGGGCGGTTGGCAAGGTGTGGGACAGTCTCCGCTGGTGAAAAACCCAGCGATCGACAGTTTTCCGAGGAAGCGACGGTGGCATTGAAACGGCCCCCCTCTGCCGTCTGGCTGGTGCACAAGCCGGCCGGCGTCACCAGCTTCGCCCTGGTGGAGGACTTTCGCGCGCGGCACCCCGGGCCCTTCCGCCTCAAGGTGATGCACGGCGGGGTGCTGGATCCCTTCGCGCAGGGGCTGGTGGTGCTGCTGGTGGGCGCGGCGACGCGGCTCTTCGAGCGGCTGCACGAGGTGCCCAAGACGTACGTGGCCACCGTGGCCTGGGGAAGCGAGACGGACACGGGCGATCCGCACGGGGCGGTGACGGCGACGGGCGGCGCGGCGGCGCTCGGGGAGGCGCAGCTACAGAAGGCGCTCTCCGCCTTCCTCGGCTGGAAGGACCAGGTGCCCCCTGCCACCAGCAACAAGCGCGTCGGCGGCGAGCGCGCGTACGCCAGGGCGCACCGCGGAGAAGAGGTGGTGCTGCCGCCCTCGCGCGTCTACCTGCACGCGGCGCGGTGGCGCGCGCACACCTTGCCAGCCACCAGCGTGCTCGAGCTCACCTGTGGCGGTGGTTACTACGTGCGCAGCCTGGCGCGCGATCTCGGGCGGCTGGCGGGGGCGAAGGCCCACCTCGCGGCGCTGGCGCGCACCTCGGTGGGGCCGTACGGCGATCCTCAAGGGGCGCCGGTGTCGTGCACCGGGCGCGAGGTGCTGCCGTGGCTGCCGTCTCGCGAACTCACCGACGCCGAGGTGGGCGCGCTGCGGGGCGGCGCGACGCTGGGCGCAGGAAAGGTCACCCGGCCCCAGTGGGAGCTGCCGGCGGGCTTTCCGCTTCCGCTGCCGCTGACGCGCGCGTTCCATCAGGGGCGGCTGGTGGCGCTGCTCGAGGAAGGGCGCGCCCACACGCTGCTGCCCGGCGGGGTGTGATCAGCCGTCGCTCATCGCCTCGGCGCGCGGGGACGCGAACGGCCTCTCTGGCCGGCAGAAGTAGAAGCCCTGCAAGAGGTCCACTCCCAGCGCCTCGAGCTGCTGGCGCTCGGCCCTGGTCTCCAGCGCCTCGGCGATCACCTGGGAGCCGAGAGCGCGGGCCGCGTTGATCATCGACGACACCACCACCTGGCGGGCGCGATCCTTCTCGATGCCGCGCACCAGCGAGCCGTCCAGCTTGACGAACTCGGGCTGCACCTGCGCGAAGGTGGTCAGGCCCGCGTAGCCCGCGCCCAGGTCGTCGATGGCCACCCGGTACCCCAGCGCGCGCAGGGCGCTCACCCGCGACAGCACGTCGCGAAGATCGGCGATGGAGGCGCGCTCGGTGATCTCCAGCACCACCCGCGAGGCCTGGGCGGTCAGCGGCGCGTCGGAGCGGTACAGCTCCGGGTCGTCGAGGTCGGCCGGGTGCAGGTTGACGAAGAGCAGCCTGCCCGGGGTCAGCGCGGCGGCGTCGTGGGCCACCCGGGCGCGAATGGCACGGCCGACGTCGAAGAGCCGCTGCGTGCGCTCCGCCAGGTCCAGCATCTCCAGGGGGCCGTTGACGTCCTTCGCCGTGGTGCGGAAGAGGGCCTCGTAGGAGAACACCGCGCGGGCGCCCCACGAGACGATCGGCTGGTACGCCATCCACAGGTGCGACAGCGCGTGGTCCAGCCGGGCGCGCAGGGCCGGCAGGTCCTCTGACTGCACGCGGCGGTGCACCGCGCTGGACACGGCGTGGGCCAGCTCGTCCACGCTGAAGGGCTTCTGCAGGTACTTGAGCGCCCCGTACTCCAACGCCGACACCGCGGTCTCAACCGAAGGCGCGCCGGTCATCAGCACGAAGGGCACGGTGGCGTCCTGCGCCCGCGCGGCCCGCAAGAGGCTGATGCCGTCGCCGCCCGGCATGCGGATGTCGGAGACGATGGCGTCGTACCGGTAGCTGCGGATCCGCGCGAGTGCGTCGAGGGGGTTGGACACCAGGTCGGCCGTCAGGCCCACGCTGCTCAACACCGCGCTGCAGACCTTCAGCATCACCTCGTCGTCATCGACGACCAGCACTCTTCCCGACGGCTCCTGAATCATGGCCAGGTGAGGAGCAACTCACATGCCCAGGCAGGATGAGTGCAACCCTGTCAAACCGCTGCCCCGGATCCGCGCGCCGGCGGGTGACTCGCACCCCGCGGGTAGCTCACGCCTCGGAGGGCGGGCTCTCACCTTTCTGGATGAAGCCGTACTTCTCCAGCTTGTAGTAGAGCGCGCTCGTCTTGATGCCCAGCAGCCGGGCCGTCTCGGTCTTCACGCCCTTCGCCTTCTCGTAGGCGCGCTCGATCAACTGGCGCTCCAGGTCCTCGAGGATGTCGGGCAGCGGGCGATCGCCGTGGGGCACCGGCAGCGCCCCCTGCGTCTGCGCCGCCCGCGCGGCCGGCCCCTGGAGGAAGGAGGGCAGGTCCTTCTCACCCAGCTCGGTCCCCTCGGCGAAGACGAGCGACTGCTCGATGGCGTTCTCCAGCTCGCGCACGTTGCCCGGCCAGGCGTAGCGGGCCAGCGCCGCCACCGCGTCGCTCCCCAGCGCCTTCACCTTCGGGTTGATCCGCGCGGCGTGCTTGCCGACGAAGTGGCGGGCCAACTGGGAAATGTCCTCCGGGCGCTCCCGCAGCGGCGGCAGCGTCAAGGGCACCACGTGGAGCCGGTAGTAGAGATCCTCGCGGAAGCGCCCCGCGGCCACCTCGGCCTTGAGGTCCCGGTGCGTCGCGCACACCACGCGCACGTCCACCTTCACCGTCTCCTCGCCGCCGACCCGCTGGATCTCCTTCTCCTGCAGGACGCGCAGCAGCTTGGTCTGCACTGCGGGGCTGATCTCTCCAATCTCGTCGAGGAACAGGGTGCCGCCGTCGGCCAGCTCGATGCGCCCCAGCTTCTTCTTCACCGCGCCGGTGAAGGCGCCGCGCTCGTGGCCGAACAGCTCGCTCTCCAGCAGCGTCTCGGCCAGCGCCGCGCAGTGGGTGACGATGAAGGGGCCGGCGCTGCGAGGGGACAGGTCGTGCAGCATGCGGGCGACCAGCTCCTTGCCGGTGCCCGACTCGCCGTTGACCAGCACCGTGGCGTCGGTGGCGGCGGCGCGCTTCACCTGCGCCAACAGCTTCTGGATGGGCTCGCTGTCGCCCACCACCGTCTTGCCCACCTTGTCGGCTGAGTCCTTCGTCAGCGCCTCGGTGCGGGCCCTCTCGCGGAAGAGCTGGGCGCCGAGGCGGGAAAGCTGCAGCGCCCCGTCCACCTTGGCGCGCAGCACGTCGGGCGGGAACGGCTTGGTGATGAAGTCGAAGGCGCCCTGGCGCATCGCCTCCACCGCCGTCTCGATGGTGCCGAAGGCCGTCACCACCATCGCCACCACGCCGGGCTCGTGGGCCTTGAGCTGCTTGACCACCTCGATGCCGTCCAGCGCGTCCATCTTCAAGTCCGTCACCACCAGGTCCGCGCCCCCCTTCTTGAAGGCCGCCACCCCTTCCACCCCGCTGCGGAAGGCGAAGACCTCATGCCCCGCCTTCTTCAGGGTGACAGTCATGCCTTCCCGCATCGTGTCGTTGTCGTCGATGACGAGTATTCGCGCCATGCTTTGGGACTCTAGCGGACTACAGTGCGGAGCCATGGCCGAAGACGTGGTGCTCCGCTCCGAGTCGCCCAACGGCAACGCCGAGGCCGTCGTGGAGGACGACGGGCGGACCGTCTACCTGTACCAGTACTTCCCCGAGGGGCTGGGGCAGGAGCTGCGCGCCAGCTGGGTGCGCAACCGGCTGCCCGCGCCGGCCGAGGTGGTGCGCGAGGACATGCAGCAGGGCCTGGCCCCCTTGATGCCCGCGCGCTTCTGTTCCCACCCTCAAGGTGCGCCGCCGGTCGATCCCACCCGCGCGAAGCTGGTGTGGCTGCCGGACGGAAACGGCGTGGCGCTCTTCGAGGGGCCGGACGTGGTGGCCTGCACGGTGCCCTGGCAGGGGAAGCAGGACTGCCCGGGCTTCGCGCGCGACGCGGTGGGGCAGGCGCCGTTCGCCTGGCAGCTCGAGCCGGACACGGAGCTGGCCCGGCGCTTCAAGGCCGCGCAGCGCTACTGGGACAGCTGGGAATCGCCCCTCACCTGGGAAGAGAAGCGGCGCGCGGTGCGCGAGGCGATGGCCCGGACGCTGGGGGCGCAGCAGGAGTACAAGGAGGAGCGCGTGGCGTGGCCTCCGCTGGGGGTGGGCGTCTTCCAGTCGGACCAGGCAGTGACGGTGGCCACGGTGGGCATGTCGCAGCGGCCGATGCCGGGCGTGGAGCTGGCCCACGTCGACCCGCGGCTGCAGCGGCGCGTCGAGCTCGCGGTGGCGCTGCCCCACGGGGCCTCGGAGTTGATGCGCGAGCGGGTGGCCGGGCTGCTCGTCCTCGCCTCGGAGCTGCCGTGGAGCCGCTACACCTGGCTGGGCCACGGGCACACGGTCCCGGCCGACGCCTTCAAGGGCACGCCGTACACGGGCGTGCTGGTGGCCAGCAGCGCGAGGTTTGGCGCGCAGGTGCCGCTGCCCGAGGTGGACGGCGATCCGGTGACGCTGCTGTGGCTGGTGCCGGTGACGGCGGAGGAGCTTCCGAAGGTGAAGGGCGGGGCGGCGGACGGCTTTCTGGCCGGCCTCCAGCAGCCGCGACCGCTGATGGAGAAGCCCGTGGCGCGGGGCCAGGACGCGTGACGCTCGACGCCGTCCTGGCCACTCACCCCCCGGCCGACGAGAAGGAGCGCGGCGATCTCGAGGCCATGCGCGAGCTCGCCGCGGCGCTGCCTCGTCCCTTCGCGCGGGACCAATGGCCGGCGCACTTCACCGGCAGCGCGGTGGTGGTCGACGCCGCGGGCCAGCGGGTGTGCCTGGTGCTGCACGCCAAGCTCCAGCGCTGGCTGCAGCCCGGCGGGCACGCGGACGAGGCCGACGGAGCAGACCTCTCGCGCACGGCCTTGCGCGAGGCTCGCGAGGAGACGGGGCTCGACGTGGCGCTGCACCCCGGCGCGCCCCGCCCGCTGGACGTGGACGTGCACGTCATCCCCGCGCGGAAGGGCGACCCCGAGCACCGGCACCTCGACGTGCGCTTCCTGGTGGTGGCGTCGAACCCCGAGGCCCTCTCGCACGACCCGACCGAGGCCCACGGGGCCTTGTGGCTGAGCTGGGACGAGGCGCTCGCGCGCGCGGACGAAGCGCCGCTGGGGCGGCTGCTGAAGAAGGCCCGGGACGCGGTGCGCCAGAGGCCTGGCTAGCGCACCGTCCGCCAACCTGTTCGGCGCCCTGGGCCCGTCCGCGTCAGAGCTTCTCGAGGACGCGCGCCAGCTTCTCGCGCACCTCTCCGGCCAGCGCCGCGAGCTCCTTCGACACCTGGGGGGCGACCGTCTGCAGCGGGTCCACGGCCTGCACCACCGCCTTGCCGTCCTCGCCCTCGTGCACGGTGACGTTGCAGGGCATCAGCAGCCCGAAGCCCAGGTGCGCGGACAGCGCCCGGTGCGCGAGGGGCGGGTTGCACGCCCCGAGAATGGTGTAGCGCCGGAAGTCCACGCCCAGCTTGGCCTTGAGCGTGTCCTTCACGTCGATGGTGGTCAGCACCCCGAAGCCTTCTGCCTTCAGCGCCTCGGGCACGCGCTGCATCGCCTCGTCATAGCCGTACGGCAGGTTCTTCTTCAGTCCGATGTCCATGCGCCTTCGAGCCTCCAGGCCTCAGGTGGGATTCAGGTCGACTGTGAACGGGAGTGATCACCCAGCGCCACTGGGTGTCAACAACCGTCGATCTGGCGTACGCGTGTCGCAGGGTGAGAACGACTGTGCCGCTCCACGCCCATTTCAGCGCCAGGGATTCCGCGCGGCTGCGGGTTGGCCGGGGTGTTGCTCCAGGCCCCGGCATGAGCCGACGCCGCTTTGCGATCCGATCTGCCCTGGCCAGCAGCGCCTCCCTGCAGTCGCTGCTCGACCGCACGCCCGGGGCGCGCCCGCCGATGGACGTGGCGCTCCTGCTGGCGCACGACGTGCTGCGCTCCACCGCGTTGATCCACTCCGAGGGCCGCACCTGCGGCGCGCTCGACGCGGCCAGCTTCGAGATCGCCCCCGACGGCCACGTCTCACTCAAGGGCGAAGGCGGCGGCACCGACGTGCTGGCCGACGTGCAAGCGGTGGGCGTCGTGCTCTTCCAGCTCTTCACCGGCGTCACCCCGGCCCAGGCCCGCGCCCGGCTGCAGGTCCCCAGGCTGCACGAGGTCCCGGCGCCCTCCCGGCTCAACCCGGCGCTGGACGACGCGCTGTCGGACCTGGTGGCGAAGATGCTGGCCGGCGATCCCGCCGAGCGCCCCTACAGCCTCGCGCATGTGCTCGGCGACGTGCTGGACGCGATGGACGAATTGGGGCTGGCGCACGACGAAGCGGTGGTGGCGCGCTGGGCGTCGCTGGACGTGGCGGAGCCCGCGCCGGCGCCGGTGGCCGCTCCGGTGGTGAAGGTGGTGCCAGCGGTGACGGCCCCGCTGCGCGCAGACAAGCCGCTCCACCGCGAGCCGCCGCGCTCCTGGCAGGCGGAGGAGGGCGACGGGTACGAGGACGACACCGCCGGCGACGCGGCCTGGACCGAGCCGGTGCGCTTCGACGCCTGGGCGCTGCTGGCCTGCTGCTTCGCGATCGCCTCGCTCGCGATCGTCTTCAACTTCTAGAAGGAGCCCGTCATGCGCCTCGTCCTCGCCTCCGCGCTCGGCCTCACCCTGGGCGCCGTCGCCTCCTCCTGCAGCCCGCCGCTGTGCAGCGCCGCCGGCGGTTGTCTTCTGGACCAGCAGTGCCTGCCGTCAGGCATCTGCACCGCGAGGTGCACCAACGACGCGCAATGTCAGCTCGGCCAGAGGTGCAGCGCCGCCGGCGGCTGCGTCAGCCTGGGCGGTTGTGGCACCAACTCCGACTGCAGGGGCGCAGGCGAGGTGTGTCACCAGGGCGGGAGCTGTGCGGCGCCCACCCCTGGCAACCCCGGCATCGGCCCCACGTCCTGCGGCGGAGAGAAGTTCGAAGCCACCCGTACCGAGGCGAACGTGCTGATCGTCCTCGATCACTCCGGCAGCATGATGGAGCGCGTCGCCGGCACCACCAAGTGGGCCGCGGCGGTCGAGGCGGTGAGGGCGGTGACGGCGGCGAACGACGCGCAGATCCGCTTCGGCCTGCAGATGTTCTCGTTCCAGAGCCAGGTCTGCCACCCTGGGCAGGTGCTGGTGTTGCCGGGCTCGGGGAACGCGGCGGAGATCTCCGCGGCGCTGCCGGTGAGGGCGGACGGGCGGCAGACGCCGGTGGCGGGGGCGCTCGACGTGGCCAGCCAAGTGGCCGAGCTGGCCGATCCGGACCGCTCCAACTTCGTGCTGATGATCACCGACGGCAAGGAGAACTGCGGCGGCGATCCGGTGGCCGAGGTGGAGCGCCTCTTCAACAAGGGCGTGCGCACCTACACCGTCGGCTTCGGCGGGGAGGTGGACCAGGACAACCTGAATGACATGGCCATCAAGGGCGGCACCGCCCGGGCCAGCACCCCGCGCTACTACCAGGCGGACAACTCGGCGGACCTCCAGGCGGCGCTGGCGTCCATCGCCCAGGGCGCGCTGGGCTGCGACTTCCGCCTGGCGCAGGCGCCCCCGGATCCCTCAAAGCTCTTCGTGGCCATCGACGGTCAGTTCGTGCCCCGCGACCCCAACCGCGTCGCCGGCTGGGAGTACACGCCGGCCACGCAGCGCATCACCCTCTACGGGCCCGCGTGCGACGCGGTCACCACCACGCCCAACGCGAAGGTGTCCATCGTCTATGGCTGCCCGGATCCGACCGTCACAGAGACGGGCGGCGGCGGCAACGGCCAGCGCGACGCCGGCTTCGTCTTCGACCTCGACGGAGGGACGATCCTGTAACTCTTCCCCTTCAGGATCATCCGCTCGTCCGGGCCGGCGCTGACAGGGAACCAGCGCCGGCCTGTTCTTTTGTAAAGGCCTTGGCCTTATATCTACCCGGTCTGTCTCTGGAATCTGGTACGCAACCAGAATTTCGGGTGTGTGAGAATTCTCCTGAAGGGGCTTACAGGAGACCACTCATGACGACCGTCGCCGCCGCACGCCGCACCGCTTCTTCCACTTCGTCGAAGGGCGTCGCCTGGGCCCGCTATGGCTCGCGTGGGCTGCACGTGGCGCTCTTGCAGAAGAAGCTGAACGAGCGCGGCGCGCGCCTGGCGGTGGACGGCATTTTCGGGCAGAAGACGCTGGCGGCGGTGAAGCGCTACCAGCAGCAGCGCGGCCTCGCGGTGGACGGCGTGGTCGGGCCGAAGACGTGGGGCTCGCTGGGCGTGCAGGCGTCTTCCAACGGCGGGCGCGTGGGAGGCACCTCGCCGTCCTCGCCGGCGCCGTCGGGCCCGGGCACGCGCACCACGGGGTACATCAACGGCCGGCCGCAGAGCATCACCGTCTCGCCCATCGGCAACGGCAAGTACCTGCGCAGCGACGCGGCGGCGGCCTTCAACCGGATGAAGGCGGACGCGGCGCGCGCGGGCGTGAACCTCTCCGCGGTGAGCGGCTTCCGCACGATGGCCGAGCAGACCTACCTCTACAACCTGTACAAGTCGGGGCGCGGCAACCTGGCGGCGCGGCCGGGCTACTCCAACCACCAGGGCGGCATCGCCGTCGACGTGTCCACCGGCGGCAGTTACTCGTCGTCGGCGTACCGGTGGCTGGCGGCCAACGGGCGGAGGTACGGCTTCGTCAACGACGTGCGCGGCGAGCCCTGGCACTGGACGTACCGCGGCTGAGGCGAGCGGCGCGCAGCACGGCCTTCTTCTGAAGTCCGCTGCGACACACTCCACCGTTTCGGTCGAGTGTGTTGCAACGATTCGAGGCTTCGGTCGGCTCAGCCCGCCGGCAGCGAGAGGCTGAACACCGTCTTCCCCGGCTGCGACGTGGCCGTCAGCGTGCCGCCGTGCGCCTCCACCAGCTTGCGCGCCAGCGGCAGGCCCAGGCCCGTGCCCTTCTCCCGAGTGGTGAAGAAGGGCTCGAAGATGCGCGGCAGCACGTCCGCGGGGATGCCCGGGCCTTCGTCCTTCACCTCGATGAGGTAGCGCCCGCCGTCCACCCGGCCCGACAGCGTCACGGGCTGGCCTTCCTTCGACACCTGCACCGCGTTCTTCACCAGGTTCACCAGCGCGCTGGTGAGCAGGCTCTCGTCGCCGTTCAACGTGGCTTCCTGCGCGTCGATGGAGAGGGTGACGTTCCTGCCCTTCGCCTCGCCCGCAAGGTGCGCCGCCGCCGCGTCGAGCAGGTGCCTGGCGGCGATGGGCGAGCGCTGCAGCTTCTGCTCGCGCGCGAAGACCAGGAAGTCCTCGACGATGCGCTTCAGGTAGTCCAGCTCGCGGTGGATGCGCCCCAGGTGCGTCTTCGCCTCCGCGAGGTCCGGCGTGGCGGCTTTCAGCTCCTCGTCCAGCAGCCCGCCGAACAGCTCGATGCCGCCCAGCGGGTTCTTCACCTCGTGCGCCACCCCGCCCAGCATCAGCTTGAGCTGGCGATCGCGGCTCTCCAGCGCCTGGCGCATCGCCTCCAGCTCCCGCGCGAGGATGCCGATCTCCCGCGCGCGCTCCCCCGTCACCGGGGTGGACAGGTCGCCGCCGCCGATCCGCAGCGCGCTGGACACCAGGCGATCGATGGGCGCCTTGAGGCCCTGCGCCACCAGCACCGCCGCCAGCGCCAGCATCAGCAGCGTGACGATGAGGAGCCCCACGAAGGCGTTCCGCAGGCCGGTGAGCGGGCCGAAGAAGGCCGCGCTGCCCTCCACCGCCACCGCGCCCACCACCTTCCCGTCCAGCAGCAGCGGCGCGTAGCCCGTCTTGTAGAGCAGCCCGTCGGTGCCCTCGAACAGCACCTGGGAAGACGCCCGTTGCCCCTCGAAGACGTGGGACAGCTCCAGCGAGTCGCGGAGCAGCTCGGTGGCCTCGGCGAAGGGCGGCAGCTTGCCCCCCACGTCGAGGAGCGCCCGGCGCTGCGTGTCCACCACCAGCACCCGGCGCACGCCGGCGCGATCCTTCGCCTCGGTCAGCTGCGCCGTCAGCGAGCGGAAGGTGCGGCTGCCTTCGCCCTGCATGTCCTCCTCGGTGAGCGCCTGCACCCGGTCGGCCTTCACCTGCGAGGCGACGGCGGAGGCCACCCTGGACAGCGACGCGCCCAGCTCGTCCTCCAGCACGTTGCGGCTGGCGCGGTACAGCAGGTAGCCGCCCAGCGTCAGCACCAGCAGCGTCGGCACCAGGAAGGCGAGCAGCAGGCGCGCGCGGAGGCCCATGGCAGGAGGTCAGTTCTTCGAGGACTGACGGGCGGCGCAGATCTCCTCGATGAGCGCCATCGACTCCTCGTCGAAGTTGACGAACTCCACGCCCATGCCCGCGGGCATCGCCTGGTCGCCGGGTGGGTTGACGCGCACCACCCGGCCCATCCCCTCGATGAGGCGCGAGCCGTCCCTCAAGGAGAACTGCAGGTAGATCATCGCCCCTTCCTCCCGCGGCTCCTCGGTGCGGATGAACATGCCCCCGGGGGAGATGTTGAGGGAGTACTCGGCCAGGAACTCCTCGAAGGTGTTGAAGCGGAACTGCACGAGGATGTGCAGCGGCGTGCGCGGGTGGCGGCGGCGCTCGGCTCCGCCCTGGTCGTCGTCCTCGCTGCTGCTCATCGGCCTTTGGACTGTACCCCAGCGGCGCGGGCCTGCCCGGTTTTCACGGGGTTTGCCGGGAAGGGAACGCGAGGCCCTGCGGGGTGTTCAAGGGGGCGCTACACTTGCGTGGCGAGGCCTTCGAGCGATGTCCCGTGTCCGGTTGAGCCAGCCCCGAGCCGACTGCATCGTGCTGGAGCTCCAGCCCGACGTGCGGCGCGCGCTGTTGTGGGCCCTGCCGACGCTCGCCTACTGGCCGGTGTTTCGTGCGCTGGCGCTGGGGAGCGGCTGGACGTTGCTCTGGGTGCTGGTGGGCCTGGCGCTCTTGCCGGTGTGCACCGTCCTGGCCATTCGCGCCCTGCACCGCCGCGCCTACACGCTGGTGCGCACCACCGGGCGGCTCTTGCTCGACGGCGAGCCGCTGGAGTTGGCCCGCGTGGAGCTGCGCGTGCGGAAGATGCCCATCACCCGGGTGCCCACCGGGTACGACCTGTCGCTGTGGGTGATGACCGCCGCCGGGCCGTTGGATCTGCCGCTGGGCCAGTACAAGACGCTCATCGACGCCTCGCGCGTGTCCGGCGAGCTGGAGGAGTTCGTCCAGCGCGCCAACAACAAGCAGCCGAAGCACGTGTAGCGCCCCGCGCCTCACCGGCAGCGCTGCGTGCGCGAGACCGAACCACTGCTGTAGCCGGTGATGTTGCAGCGTTCCGTGTAGCCCGCGCAGTTGGGCCCGGTCCCGTCGGAGCAGGTCGCCACATAGTAGCCGGACACGCCGCAGTTCGGTGAGGCCGAAGCGGGCTGGTAGCCCGCAGCGATGGCGTCCGCCCAGCCAGCGGCGAACCCGGTGTTTATGCACGGATAGTGGTAGCCGCTGCATGCGTAGAAGCCGAGGCACTGGCCACCCATCAGCGCCGTCAGTTCCTTGTCGTTCGCCCCGCTGCAGTTGTAGTCGTGCGTGGGGTTCCCGCAGGACGGGTGCCGGCTCGCGGTGAAGTAGCCCGCTTGTCCCAGCTTCACGTTGAGGTCCGCGTCGCAGCAGTCGTTGGCGTTGCTCACGTACCCCGACGGCGGCGTCGTCCCGCACGCGTTCTGCGTCACGCCCGACGTGCCCTGGGTGTCGGTGTCGGCGTCTCGGTAGAAGGTGTTGCAGTCGTTGTTCGAGCACGTGCAGTCGTTGGTGCACCCCGTCGCGCCGTTGGTCAGCTTGGGCGTGCAGCTCGAGCCGCTGCAGTACGCGCCGGGGTCGCACTGGGTCGCGCAGGGTGGGCTGGTGCACGACGCGTAGCAGGCCCCGGCCCCGTTGCAGAGGTAGTTCCCGCACTCGTTGAGCGGATCCTGCAGGTTAGCGATGAAGGTACAGGTGCCCTGGGCCCCGCTGAGGTTGCAGGCCCGGCAGGTGCCCGAGCAGGAGTTGTTGCAGCAGTACCCGTCCACGCAATTGTCGCTGCTGCACTCGCAGTTCACACCGCAGGTGTTGTTTCCGCTGGCCTTCGTCACCACGCACGCCGTTCCGTTGCAGTAGTGGCCGGGCTTGCAGGCCGCGTTCGCGCAGGTGGACCCGCTGCAGGACGTGAAGCAGCCGCCGGTCCCATTGCAGGTGTAGGCCGCCGAGCAGCCCGTCTTCGGATCCAACCCCGGGTTGACGTTGCCGCAGGTGCCGTTGCTCGGCGCGCCCCAGGCCTGGGCGCAGGTGCGGCAGCCCCCGGTGCAGGCGCTGTTGCAGCAGAAGCCGTCCACGCAGTTGCCGGAGTTGCATTGGTTGTTGCCCGTGCACGCCGCGCCCTGGGCCAGCTTATTCACGCACGCCGTCCCGTTGCAGTAGTGGGTGCTGGCGCAGTTGGTGTCGCTGCTGCAGGTCGAAGGGCAGGCCGCCGAGGAGCCGCCGCACACGTACGGCGTGCAGGCCGGGTTGGCTCCAGGGGCGCCCGAGGACAGCAGCGTGCAGGTGCCGGCCGTCACGCTGCATACGTCACAGCCCCCGGCGCAGGCCGTGTTGCAGCAGTACCCATCCGCGCAGTTGCCGCTGCTGCACTCGCAGGGGTCGGCACAGCTTCCGCCGTTGCTCTTGTCGCCCACGCAGGATCCACCCGAAGCCGCCGTGCAGTAGTTCCCCGGCTTGCACTGGGACGAGCACGCCCCGCCGCTGCAGCTGGCCGCGCAGGCCCCGGAGCCGTTGCAGTAGTAGGTGCCGCAGCCCACCTTGGGATCCTGCCCCGCGGCGATGGCCGTGCACGTCCCGTTGGCGCTCGCCCCCATGGCTGCCGCACAGGTGTTGCAGCTGCCGGTGCACGCAGAGTTGCAACAGAAGCCGTCCACGCAGTTGCCCGAGGTGCACTGGTTGTTCCCGCCGCACGCGGCTCCCTGCGCCAGCTTCGCCACGCAGGCCGTACCGTTGCAGTAGTTGCCCGCCGTGCACTGGGCGTCCACCGTGCAGCTCGCCGGGCACGAGCTGGTCGCGCCGTTGCAAAGGTACGGGGTGCAGGACGGGTTGGCGCTCGACGCCCCGGCCGGCGCGGCCACGCAATTGCCCACGGTACCCGCCAGGTTGCAGAAGTCGCAGCCCAGGCCGCAGGCGGTGTTGCAGCACACCCCGTCGACGCAGTTGCCCGAGGTGCACTGGTTGGCGCCCGAGCAGGTGAGGCCGTTGGCCTGCTTCGGCACGCACAGGTTCGAGCCGTTGCACCAGTGGCCCGCCGCGCAGTCGGTGTCCAGCAAGCACGAAGTCGGGCAGTTGGCCCCACCGCCGCACACGAAAGGCGAGCAGGTCGACGGCGTGCCCGCGGCCGCGTTGGAGCAGGTGCCCAGCTGCCCGGAGAGGTTGCAGAAGTCGCACCCCCCACCGCAGGCCGAGTTACAGCACACGCCGTCGACGCAGTTTCCCGACTGGCACTGGCCTGCCGAGCCGCAGGTCGAGCCGTTGGCCAAGAGGCCGTCGCACTGGAACATGCCGTTGCAGAAGGACGTCCCGACGCAGTCGGCGCTGGTGGCGCAGGTCGTCGGGCAGGAGGCCGCCACCCCGTTGCACAGGTACGGCGCACACAGCGGGTTGGCGCCGGGGTTGCCGTCCGCCACCACGGTGCAGGTGCCCGTCGTGCAGAGGTCGCAGCCGCCCGAGCACCCGGAGTTGCAGCACACCCCGTCCACGCAGAAGCCGGAGCTGCATTCGTTGCCGCCGCCGCAGCCCGCGCCCAGCCCCTTCTTCGCCACGCAGGCGGTGCCGTTGCAGTACGCCGCGGCCGAGCAGATCAAGTCGTTCACGCACGAGGTGGGGCACGACGCCAGGGCGCCGCACAGGTAGTTGCCGCAGGAAGGCGTGCCTCCGCTGCCCGGCAACACCGTGCAGGTGCCTACGTCGCCGGCCAGGTTGCAGAAGTCGCAGGAGCCGCCGCAGGCGCTGTTGCAGCACACCCCGTCTGCGCAGTTGCCGCTGGCGCACTGGTTGCCGCCGGTGCAGGCCGCGCCGTTGCTCAGCTTCGGCACGCAGGCGCTGCCGCTGCAGTAGTTCCCCGAGGAGCACTGGGCGTCGTTGGAGCAGCTCGCCGGGCAACTCACTCCCCCTCCGCAGACGTACGGCGCGCAGGTGCTGGGGGTGCCCGGCGTCGCGGGCGTACAGGCGCCCAGCGTGCCTCCGAGGTTGCAGAAGTCGCAGGCGCCCGTGCACGCGGTGTCGCAGCAACGGCCGTCCACGCAGTTGCCCAAGAGGCACTGGTTGCCGGCGGTGCACGCCGCTCCGTTGCTCTGCTTGAGGACGCAGGCCGTCGCGCTGCAATACGCGTTGGCCGCGCAGTCCCCGTCACCGGCGCAGGCGGACGGGCAACTGGCCCCCGCCGCACACAGGTAGGGCGCGCAGGTGGGAGAGCCCGCCGCGCCGGGATTCAGCGTGCACGTGCCCACCGTCCCCGACAGCGCGCAGGAGTCGCAGGCGCCGCCGCAGGCCGCGTTGCAGCACACCCCGTCCGCGCAGAAGCCGGAGGTGCACTCGTTGGCCGCTCCGCAGGCCGCGCCCAGGTTCTTCTTCGCCGCGCAGGACGTGCCCTGGCAGTAGTAGCCGCTGGCGCAGGAGGTGTCCGCCGAGCAGGTGGTGGGACAATTCGCTCCGCCCGTGCAGACGTAGGGGGCGCAGGTGGCGGGGGTGCCGGCGGCCGCGTTGGTGCAGGTGCCCATGGTGCCGGCCTGGTTGCAGAAGTCACAGATGCCTGAGCAGGCCGTGTTGCAGCACACGCCGTCGGCGCACTGGCCCGACTGGCACTGGTTGCTGCCCGTGCAGGCCACCCCGTTGGCCAGCTTGAGGACACAGGCTGAGCCCGCGCAGTAGTGGCCGCCGGCGCAGGCGGTGTCCGTGACGCAGGACGAAGCACAGGCCGAGCTGCCGTCGCAGACGTAGGGCCTGCAGGTGGCCGGCGTGCCGGCGGCCGCGTTGCCGCAGGTGCCTTCGTTTCCCGTCAGGTTGCAGAAGTCACAGGCGCCGCCGCAGGCGGAGTTGCAGCAGAAGCCGTCCACGCACTGGCCGCTGGTGCACTGGTTGCCCGTGGTGCACGAGGTGCCGTTCCCCTGGCGGGGCAGGCAGGTGCTGCCCGCGCAGTAGTACCCGGTGAGGCACTGGGCGTTGGAGCTGCAGGACGCCGGGCACGCCGCGCCCGTCCCGTCGCACACGTAGGAGCCGCACGACGGCGTACCGGCGCTCCCTTGCGGCTGGAGGGAACAGGTGCCCTGCTGCCCCGGCAGGCTGCAGGAGTCACAGGCTCCGCTGCACGCCGAGTTGCAGCAGTACCCGTCCACGCAGGCCCCGCTGCTGCACTCGTTGTTGGCGAAGCAGGCCGCGCCGTTGGCCAGCTTCGGCGCGCACTGGCTGGCGCCGGTGCAGTAGTTGCCCGCCACGCAGTCCCCGTCGGCGCTGCAGGACGTGGGGCAGGCGGTGGAGGCGCCACAGACGTACGGCGCGCAGCTGGGGCTGCCCGTCCCTCCCGGTGTCGGCACGCAGGTGCCCAGGCTGCCCGTCACCGCGCACGAGTCGCACGCGCCCGCGCAGGTGGTGTTGCAGCACACCCCGTCGATGCACAGGCCGGACAGGCAGCGGTTGTTGCCGGCGCACCCCGTACCGGTGGCCTGCTTCGGCACGCAGGCCCCGCTGCTGCACCAGGCCGTCGTCGCGCAGTCCACGTCCGTCAGGCAGGTGTTGGGACAGGCCGCCGTGGCGCCGCACACGTAGTTGCCGCAGGAGGGGTTTCCGGGCGCGCCGGTGGCAATGGAGCAGGTGCCGGTGAGGCCCACCAGGTTGCAGGCGTCACAGGCGCCCCCGCACGCCGCGTCGCAGCACACGCCGTCCACGCACTGGTTGCTCTGACACTGGCTGGGGGCGGTGCAGGGCTGGCCGTTGCCGCGCGCCCCGGTGCAGGTGCCGGGCCCGCCGTCCGTCGACTGGCAGAAGGAGCCCGACACGCAGTCGCCATTGGCGAGGCACTGGGTGGGGCAGGCGGCGGCCGCGCCGTCGCAGACGTAGGGCACGCAGCTGGGGTTGCTTCCCCCCGCACCGGCGCTCCGCACCTGGCAGGTGCCCGCCGAGCCCGAGGCGTTGCAGCTGTCGCAGCCTTCGTTGCAGGCGGTGTTGCAGCACACCCCGTCCACGCAGAAGGCGGAGGCGCACTGGGCCGACGTGGTGCAGGCCGTGCCCAGGGCCGAGGTGGCGGCGCACCGGCCCATCGAGTCGCAGTAGTTGCCGCTCGCGCAGTCCAGCGCGGTGGTGCAGGCGCTGGGGCAGGCGGCGCCCACGCCGTCGCAGGTGTACGGGCTGCAGGCGGGGCTGCCGGGGGTGCCGCGGGCGGTGGGGGTGCAGGCCCCTTCGCTGCCGGCGAGGGCGCACGAGTCGCAGGCGCCGGTACAAGCCGTGTTGCAGCACACGCCGTCCACGCAGAAGCCGGACTGGCACTCCACGTTCGCCCCGCAGGAGGCGCCCGGGACCTGCTGGGCAACGCAGGTGCCGGACTGGCACCAGTGCCCGGCGGCGCACTCCGCCTGGGTGCTGCAGGTGGCGAAGCAGCTCATCGTGTCGCAGGCGTAGGGAGTGCACGCCACGCCGTTGCCAGGCAGGCACTGCCCCAGCACGTTGCACAGGCCAGAGGGGGTGTACGTGCCGCTGGCGCAGGTGGGCATGGTGCACGGCGTATTGACGGGGTACGCGCGGTCAGGCGGGCAGGCGCCGCCGGTGCAGACCTCGGGCTCGTCGCAGGCGTTGAGAGGTGCCCGGCACAACACGCCGGTGCACGCGGCCAGTTGGCAGTCACAGCCCGCGTCGGCGCCGCCGTCTGTCCCCCCGTCGTCCCCGCCGTCCACCTGTCCCCCATCCCCAGGGCCCCCGCCCGAGCCTCCGCCCAATCCCCCTCCTGCGCCTCCGCCGGTGCCGCCACCGCCCGTCCCGCCGCCCGTGGGTGTGCACGGGCCTCCTCCGTCCCGGCACTCGTCGAGGATCGCCCCGAAGTTGGTACAGCCCTGCACCAGCACCGCGAGAGCGAGCAGCGACCGAAGTCTCTTCACCGTGGCACCCCGACGATTTCGATGAGTGAAGCGCAGCGCGCGCGACGACGATGATCTGCTACGGCAACGTCCCCGAGATCCCCACCAGCACCCCCGAGGGCCCGACGAAGGCCACCGGTGCGGGTCCTTTCCCCGGCAGGAAGAAGAAGACGGCGGCGGTGACGAGGCCCGCGGCCGCCACGCCCGCGCCGATCCACCCCACCGTCTGCATCGCGCTGCCCCGCGCGGCGATGGCCTCGGCTTCGGGCGTCACCTGCCCCTGCTCCTCCAGGGTGCGGTTCAGGTCGGCCAGCGCGGCGTTGGAGCCGATGAAGCCCACCGCAGCGGTGGCGCCTCCAGCCGCGGCGGCGGCCAGGGGGATCCACGCGCGCTTGCGCAGCGGGTGGTGGCCCGCCGGCGCGGCGCCCTTCGTGACGGAGACCAGGTCAGCCGACGCCGAGGTGATTTCCTCCTTGAGGGACTCACCGCCGATGGCCTGCCGCAATTCGAGCGCCATCAGCTTCGCGTTGGAGTCCAGCCAGTCTTGCAGCAGATCCTCGCTGGCCACCCGCTCGGAGTGGGTGGCGACCGGCTTGGCCGTATTCGTGTTCACCGCGCGCAGCGTGATGGTGAAGCCCGAGCCGGCGCGCACCACGCAGCCGTACAGCACCGCGTCGGCGCCCAGCGCCCCGCCGATCTCCGCGAGGCAGGACGAGTCTTCGGTGCAGCCCATCATCTGCCGCTGGCGCTCGAGCCCCAGCACCGCCGCCACGTCCTTGGGCGCGATGACGTCGATGCCCGTGTTCTCCAGCAAGTCGTAGAAGCGCGTCTCCACCGTCTGCACGACGACGTCGTCGAGGCCGGATCTGCACCACTCGTTGGCGGCGATCTTGACGGTCTTCTTCTCGCGGGGCGCCGGCTCGGACGGGGCCGCCGCGGGCGCGGGCTCGGGCGGCGCGGGGGGCTGCGCCACCGGGGGCGGCGGGGCTGGCGGCGCGGGGGCTGCCACGGGCGCGTCGGCCGGAGGAGTCGACGCCGCCGATTCGGAGGGCGCCTCGTCTGCGGGCGGAGGAGTGGTGGCCCCCTTCTTCGTCTTGGCGCCGGCCTTCGCCTTGGAGGCAGGCTTCGTCTTGGCGCTGGCCGTGCCCGTCTTCTTCTTGGCCGGGGTGGCCGGCGTCGCTGCGAGCAGGAGCGTGAGAAGGAGGACCATGGACAGGCGAGTATTCGCGGCCTGCTGCAGGTCGACAATCAGGGTTTCCCCTCCCGCTGGCGGCATTTCAATGAGAGTGCACGGGCCCGGCGAGCGGCTACAGTCCCCCACCTCCATGGCGAAAGACGACTCCATCCGCTCATTGGTCGACCGCCTCGAGCTGCCCTTCAACGAGTGGGGCATCGATCCCTACGGCACCTCGAAGAAGCACCTGGTGGTGTTCTTCACCGCGCTGGGCTTCCTGTACCGCACCTACTTCCGGGTGAAGGCGGTGGGCGCCCACAGCGTGCCCAAGCGAGGGCGCGCGATGCTGGTGGGCAACCACTCGGGCGGCTACGCGCTCGACGGGGCGATGGTGCTGGCCTCCATGCTGCTGGAGCTCGATCCCCCGCGGCTCGCGCAGGGCATGGTGGAGAAGTTCATCAACATCCTCCCGGTGTCCAGCCTGTGGGCCAGCCGCTGTGGCCAGTTGACCGGCCTGCCGGAGCACGCCGAGCGGCTGCTGCGGGACGATCGCCTGCTGATGGTCTTCCCCGAGGGCGCGCGCGGCACCGCCAAGCTGTACAAGGAGCGCTACTCGCTGGTGGACTTCGGCACCGGCTTCATGCGCCTGGCGTTGAAGACGAAGACGCCCATCGTCCCGTTGGGCTTCGTGGGCGGCGCCGACGCGGTGCCCACCGTCTACAACTCGAAGACCCTGGGCAAGCTGCTGGGCGTTCCCTATGTGCCCTTCACGCCGTACGGGGTGGCCGCCCCGCTGCCCGCGAAGTGCCAGGTGCACTACGGCGCGCCGATGGTCTTCGAGGGCACCGGCGACGAGGAAGACGTGGTGATCAAGGGCTACGTCGACCAGGTGAAGCAGGCCATCGCGTCGCTGGTGGAAGACGCGAAGAGCGCCCGCGGAGGTGCCCTGTGAAGGTGCTGGTGGTGGGGGTGGGCAGCAGCCTGGCCCGCCGGGTGGCGCTCGGCCTGCGCGAGCAGGGGCACACCGTCCTCGGCATGGATCGCCGCCCCTGGTGGGATCACCCGAAGGACCTCCAGGTCTTCGAGGTGGACCTGCGCAAGCGCGCCGCCGAGGACGTCTTCCGCACCCAGCGGCCGGACTGCGTGGTGCACATGGCCACCGTCAACGCCCTGTCCGTCCAGGGCGAGGAGCGCGCCCGCATCAACGTGGGCGGCACCCGCGCCATCTTCGAGCACAGCGTCGGGCACGGGGTGAAGCAGGTCGTCTTCGTCGGCCGCCACACCTACTACGGCGCCACGTCCGACTCGCCGCTGTACCACACCGAAGACGAGCCTCCTCAGGGCATGGGCTCGTTCTCCGAGCTGGCCGACCTGGTGGCCGCCGACCTCTACGCCGCCAACATGCTGTGGCGCGAACCGAAGCTGACCACCAGCGTGCTGCGGCTCGTCTACACCCTGGGGCCTTCCCAGACGGGCACGCTCGCGTCCTTCCTCCGGGGCAAGCGGGTGCCGATGGTGCTGGGCTTCGATCCGCTCTTCCAGTTCCTCGACGAAGGCGACGCGGCGCGGGCCATCACCCTGGCGGTGCAGAAGAAGCTGCGCGGCATCTTCAACGTGGCGGGGCCGCCGCCGGTGCCCCTGTCCACCATCGTCAGGCAGACGGGGCGCACCGTGGTGCCCATGCCCGAGCCGCTCCTGGCCGGCCTGCTGGGGCGCTTCGGGTTCCCCGCGCTGCCCCGGGGCGCGCTCGAGCACATCAAGTTCCCCATCGTGGTGGACGCCAGCGCCTTCAAGGAGGCCACCGGCTTCGCCCCGGAGGTGTCCGAGGTGGAGGCGCTGCGGGCCTACGCGAAGATGACCGCGCCCCGGTAGCGCTCCAGCCGGCTAGTGCTTTCCGCCCCCGCGGATCATCTTGATCACCTCTTCGCGGCGCTTGTGCAGCTTGCGGGTGCGCTCGCCGGTGATGAGGGTGCTGATGTTGGTCCACTCCCGGCGCACGGGATCCAGCAGATCGTGATCTTCCTCAGCGCGCAGGGTGAGGGTGAGGCGGCCCAGGGTCTGCGCCAGGGCGAGCTGCTCGGCCTCTTCGGGCAGCACCAGCAGGGACACGTTGGCGTAGGCCAGCGCGCGGGAGTCCATCGAGCTGGTGCGGGTGGTGGGGAGGATCTTCCCGGTGGCCAGCACCACGATGTCCTGCATCAGCGTCACCGCGACCTGCTCCGTCTCCTCGGAGGCGACGGTGACCGTCTTCCCCCGCTCCGTGCGCTTGGTCGACTTCGAGATGGGCCGCTCGATGCTGGCCACCACGTCCACCCGGTCGCCGGGCTTCAGGTGCCGCCCGATGGAGGAGATGACCGACGTGGGGATGGTGTAGGCCCGCCCGCGCTTCTGCACCGCCAGCCGCCGCGAGTGCTCGAGGTCGGACAGGTGGGACCAGCACAGGGGGTCGCCTTCCTGCATCGGGGCGATGAGGCGCTGGTTCAACACGAAGGTGATGCTGTCGGGCTTCACGAAGCTGACGGTGGACACGATGTCGGGCATCTGCCGGACCGCGAGCGAGTCAGGCGTCATCAGGTCGCCTTCGTTCATGTCCTGCGCGGCCACCACCACCGGCACCAGCGTCCACGCCTTCTTCATCCGGGTCTCACTGGTGAACAGGCCCGTCCACCCGGCCACCGACGCCGCCACCACCAGCAGCCCCGCCAGGATGAAGGGGGTGGAGCCCTGGAGCAGCGTGCGGGGCGTCAGCGGCGGCACCGGAAGGCGCGGCGCCGCCGGCATCGGCTGCATGCGGGTCGGCTCGGGCTCCGCGGCGTCTCCGAGCGCTGGCTCCGACTCCGGCCGGGCGCTCGGCGCGACGCCCACCCGCGTCTCCTGGCCCAGCGCCGCGGCGAGGGGATCCGTCGGCTCCACCGGGGGCGGGGAGGCGGCCGCGCGTGCCTGGGCCCGGGCCAGCGCGGGCGGCGGCTGGGCCTTCGTCTCCTCGGACGCGGTGAAGCCCTTGAGGCGCTGGGAGGTGGAGGCATCCGGCACCGGCGGCCGCGAAGGGGAGGAGCGTACCGCCGGCGCGGGCGGGACCAGCTTCGGGTTGCTGCGCGACGGCGGGCCCGGCGGCATCACCGGCACCACGCCCTGCGCCGCCACCGGCAGATCCGTCGCCGCGACGGTGCGCACCGCCGGCTCGAAGGGGTTGGCCTGCGGAGGAAGGTCGCTGGCGCCGCGCGTCTTCTCGGTGCTGCCCCCGTGGGTGGCCTCGCGCAGAGGCGCGACGTGGGCGTTGGTCGTCTCGTCCTCGGTGGGGAAGTGGGCCGGCGGCGCGGCGGAGACGGTGGGGCGCTTCGCCTCACCCACCGGGCCCAGGCTCAGGTGCGTGGAGTGCGTCAGCGGCCGCCCGTTGGTGGACGCCTCCGGCGCGGCGGCGCCCGGATCGTACCGCAGCACCGGCAAGAGCATCTCCAGGCGGGCCACCAGGGGCTGCGGTGTGCCCAACAACTCCCACAGGTACGTGTCTCCCGGCGAAGGCGGGGCCTGGCCCAGCACGCGCGCCGCCTCGGCGACGCCGCGCTCCAGGTCCGTCTTCAGCTCGCCTTCCATCACCCGCAGCACCTGGGCCAGCTCCGGACCGGGGACGCCTTCCACCAGCCGAAGCAGGAGGCGCTCGCGGGTGGACTCGGGCACCGCCCGCAGCCGCGCCACCACCTGCCGCGCTTCCGTCACCTGCGCCGAGGCGTCGTGCACCTCGTTCTTCTGCGAGGCGGCCGCCTCCCGGGCCAGCTTCCGCGCCACCGCGGCGTAGTGCTGCCCCACGTGCTGCTCGTCGGAAACCGCCGCCAGGCCGCGCGCCGCCTCCGCCAGCACCTGAGGCACCAGCGCGTTGGTGACGTGGTGAGGGGCGTGCGCCAGCGCCACCCCGTGGACGAAGGGCGTGAGGTACTCGGCCAGCCGCGCCGTCGCGGCGGCGTCTCCACTCCGGGCCTGCCTGGCGTCGTTGACCCACTCCATTGTGAGGCCTCCACTCTACCGCGCCGGCGGTCGGCGTGAGGGCGGCGGTGTGTGCTGCTGTCGCCGCGCCGTGACGTGGGCGCGAGCACATCACGCGCGCTTGTCAAAGGATCGCCCGCGCGCTCACACAAATTGGACGGCTCGCTGGATCCGATCGACAACTTCTCGCACATGGCGGACATCATCGATCTGTCGTTGGTCGCCGAGTCGAGGAAGTACCTGAAGAAGCTCCTCGAGGCGCGAGGCATCGCCTACTTCCTGCGCAAGGACGCGCGCAGGCCCTTCCAACTGGAGCCGGAGAAGGTGGACCTGGTCGTGCGGGCCGCCGTGAAGACGCGCGACGAGCGCCGGGGCCGGCCTCACCGGGACGCCTTCGAGCACGCGCGCCGCGAGGTGCGCCGCGAGCTGATCCGCCGCGTCGTGGCGGAGATGATCAGCGTCGGCCTGTAGCCGTCACTTGGTGAGGGTTCGCGTGTACTGCTGCACGCCGCTGCCGTTGTAATACGTGCCGGTGAAGGTGTTCCCCTGGATGACGACGTACACGAAGCCCGTGGACTGAGCCTGCCAGTAGTACGGGTTGCGCGCCGGCGTGTCGAAGGCGGTCGTGCTGGCGCCGCCGCCGGACACCATCAACTCGGTGTTGATGGTGGAGCCAGCGCGGGTGCAGGTGGGCGTGAGCCACTGCAGGTTGTGGTCGTGCCCGCAGAGGTACACGTCGGCCCGGCCGCACACGCTGCCCTCGAGGAAGTCCTTCACGCCCGCGCCGTTGGCGATGGGCACGAAGGGCAGGCCGTCGTAGCTGCCGGCGTTGCCGTGGCGGCCGTTGGACTTGAGCGGGTGGTGGCCGAAGGCGATCTTCCAGGTGGCGGTGGACGCGGGCAGCCAGGCGTTGAAGTCCGTCACCACCTGCGAGTCGAGGCCGAACATGGAGCGGTTGGTGTCGGCGGCGAAGAAGTCGACGCCGTTGAGGCTCCACCGGTAGTGGGTGGCCGGCATGCGCCACTTGGGGTTCACCATCGAGTAGGCGACCTCGGCGTCGGCACGCTGAATGTCGTAGCCCGCGCCGTTGCCGCCGTAGTCGTGGTTGCCCAGCACCGCGTAGAAGGGCGCGTTCACGTTCTGGTACGGCTGCACGAAGGCCGTCTGCCACTGCGAATCCGACGTGCCGCTCACCCCCGTCGGGTAGAAGTTGTCGCCCAGCAGCACCACGAAGTCGCAACCCTGGGCCGCGCACAGCGCGCCGATGGCGTCACCCACCTGGGCCTGCTCGGTGTTGCCCTTGCCGGTGTCGCCCAGCGCGACGAAGCGCACGGCCAACGCCCCACCGCCGCCACCGCCGGTGCCCGCGTCCGCCGCGCCGCCGCCGGAGCCACCGCCCGTCGCGCCGCCGCCGGAGCCTCCCCCCACTGCGCCACCGCCGGAGCCACCCCCCACTGCGCCACCGCCGGAGCCGCCCCCCGTCGCGCCGCCGCCGGAGCCACCCCCCACTGCGCCACCGCCGGAGCCTCCCCCCACTGCGCCACCGCCGGAGCCGCCGCCCGTCGCGCCGCCGCCCGAGCCACCGCCCGTCGCGCCGCCGCCCGAGCCGCCGCCCGTCGTACCTCCGCCAGAGCCGCCGCCCGAGCCGCCGTCCGTCGCGCCGCCGCCGGAGCCGCCGCCCGTCGTGCCCCCGCCCCCGCCGGTGTTGGTGTTGGGATGCGTGCCACAGGTGCACGCCATCACGGTGAGGAGGCTGAGGAGGAGGGCTCGACGGATCATGTTCACTCCCGAGAGAAGCCCTGCGCGTAGCGCGCTCTGCCCGCGCGGGTCAACGGCCGGACGAGCTCCCGCCCCTGCGCCCAGGCGTCAGTGCTTGCACCACTGGGTGGGCTGCATCGGCTGGCTGCCGGCCGCCACGCCCTGGCCGGTCGTCTCCGCGAAGGCCTTGGTGCTGTAGCCGTGGTCCACGCAGATGGCCGCGCCGGGGTTGCCCGGCCCGTCGCGCGTGGCGTCGGCCGCCCGCGAAGGAATGGTGGCCACGTCGCAGGACGTCAACTGGCCGCCCGCCACGTTGGCCTTGACGGTGGCCACCGTCCAGAAGTCGCCGGTCCTGTCGTCGCCCGGCGTGGTGAGCAGTGGGAAGGACGTCTGTCCGGTGGCCGGGTTGTAGCCGACCGACAGTACGCGCTCGCCGTTGCAGTACAGGTTGACGTGCGGCTTCGAGTTGGGCGTGCCGGAGTTGTTCCCGTAGTGGTTGACGCCCACCACGAAGCGATCGCCGTTGTTCGGCCGGTCGAGGTTGATGTTCTCCGGGCCGCAGAAGTCCGACGACGTCGGGTCCGCGTTGGTCCGGTTGCAGCGGATGTTGTCGCGATCGAGCCGCGGGTTGGTGCAGCCCTGGGAGCCGTTCGGATTTCTCTTGGACGACCACCCCAGGCAGGCCGAGTCCGCCGAGTCCGCGTACCCCCAGCCAGGTCCAGAGAAGGAGCTCGACACGCAGCCCGAGCCGCTCAGGTAGTAGCAGTCCTGCAGCCCGCCGCCGGAGCTGCACTCCTCGTCCCACCCTTGCGAGGAGCAGCTGACGCCCTGCAGCCGCGCGAAGTGGAGGTCGATGTCGTTGCCCTGCGTGCCGCTGGTGCCACCCACCGTGTCCCAGCAGAGCTCGGCGCGAATGCCCGGCGCTCGCACCTGGACCTTCTGGGTGCAGGTGTACTGCTGCCCGTTCAAGAGGAACTCCCCCTGGACGATGTAGTCCCCCGACAGGCCGAAGGCGGGGAAGACCCGGCTGCCCGCCGCGCCGTTGCCGTAGTTGGTGGCGCGAACGGCGATCACCTTGGCCGTCGCGTCCGGCACGTACTTGGCCTGGCTGCCGGATTGATCGAGCCGCACCGGCGTGCGGCTGCCCTGGCGCGCGTTGGCCGCGGTGGAGTTGGCCTGGTTGTAGATGGCGAAGGTGGGGAAGGGCAGCACGTTGTCGCAGTCGCCGCCCAGCACCGTCCACGTCCAGTTGGTGGTGTTGCCCAGGGCCGCGGCGTCCACCCACGAAGATCCGTCGATGACGGGGATGGCCGAGGGGTTGGGGTAGGGCGCGGTGGTGATGGGCTGGGTGGGGCAGCTCACGTTGTTGGGGCAGTTGCAGCCCTGGCGGGAGTTGTTCTTGTCCAGCCCGTCGCAGTTGAAGTCGCCGGAGGAGCAGGTGTCCGAGATGGACGGTGGCTGGGCGCCGCGGCACACGCCGGACCAACTGGCGAACTCACCGTTGGCCGCGCAGTCCAGGCTGCCCTTGGCGTTGGTCGAGCACCACCCTACCGGCAGGCCCGAGCCGGGATCGACCTGCGTGGCGGGCACCAGGTAGCAGTCCTTCGTCTGGCCGTTACCCGGGCACGCGCAGCCCTCGTCCACCTGGCCGTCGCAGTCGTCGTCGAAGCCGTTACCCGACGCAGCGTTGAGCCGGTTGCCGGGCACGCCCGCGCCGCCCAGGGCGCTGTCCACCGCGCCGCTGCACTCGTTGTCGGTGGCCGGGGCGCACAGCCGGCGGATGGTGGGGTTGCCGGGCATGGGCGGGCCGCAGCCGCCGTCGTAGGTGGGGTCGACGCCCGCGTCGGGCTCGATGAGGCCGCCGCCTTGTCCACCGCCCTGGCCGGTGCCGCCGCCCTGGCCGGTGCCGCCACCCTGGCCGGTGCCGCCACCCTGGCCGGTGCCGCCGCCCTGGCCGGTGCCGCCGCCGGTGCCACCGCCCTGGCCGATGGTGCCGCGGCACTCGCCCTGGAGGCAGGACTGGCCGACGTCACACTCGGCGCTGGTAGAGCACTTCTTCGCCCCTCCGCCGCACGCGGCCAAGAGGACGAGGCAGGACAACGACGCAAGGATGAGCTTCATGTGGACCGGGCTCCCCGACTTCCCCTTTGGAGCGGGGCGCACCCTAGTCACAGGGCAGGGCGAAGGGGAAGCGGGGGCGCTTTTCACCGCAGCGCCGAGAGCGCCGCCGGCGTGCGGAGCAGCCGGGCCGCCATCTGCCGGTGCGCGCGCTCCAGCCGCCGCTGGGCCGCGCTGACGTCGACGCCTTCCGCCAGGCTGAGATCGCCCAGCAGCCGGCTCAGCGCGGTGAGATCGCACATCGCCCCCAGCGCCCCCTGCAGGCTCTTCAAGGGGCGCGCGTCCTCCTCCAGCCAGTCGTTGGCGTAGCGCAACCGGCGCAGGGCGCGGCGCAGGGCGTGAATGGCGTCCACCCGCACGGGGGCGTCCAGCCGGGTGTCCACCGCCGTGTCGAGGGCCTTCCGCACGCGCTCGGAGAAAGCGGCGAGGGACCGGCGGGCCTCTCGCTCGTCGAGGGGGGCCAGGGTGCGCAGCGCCTGGATCAACCCTTCCAGCCGCGGGGAGGTGAGCACGTCGTGGGCTTCGAGCCGTGCGTCCTCGGCGAGGCCCGTCAGCCAGTCGGTGACAGCCTCGGCGCCTTCGGCGGTGCGGGCGTAAGGCTGGACGGCCAGCACCTCCGCCAGCACGTCGAGATCGCGCGCGCGCCCCAGGGCGCGGACCAGCCAGCGCAAGTCGCCCACCAGCGCGCGGTGCCCGCCCAGCTCCATCAACACCCGCAGCCTTCGGCCGGCCACCCGCACCTGGTGAATGCCTTCGGGATCCACTCCTTCCAGCGCGATGGGCACGTGCTTCTCGAGGTGCTCGAGCCACGGCGCTGGAGTCAGCGGGCTCACCCGTTGAGCTTCCGCAGCGCGCCGGGGCTCCACAAGGCCAATAGCTGCATGCCCCCGGGACCGGGCTCGCCCGCGAGGACAGCCACCGAGCCCTTCTTCAAGACGAAGGCGCGGCCCTGCTCCGGCTCGCCCACGGTGAGCCACGCCAAGAGGGAAGAGAGGTGCGGCTCGTGCCCCACCACCGCCACCGCACCGCCGTGCAGTTGGCCGAGCAGCTTGTCTCTGGGGGCCTCCTTGAGCAGCGCCGTCACCTCCAGCTCGCCGTCGACGAGGGGGGCGAGCAGCTCGGCGGTCTCCACCGCGCGGCGTTTGGGGCTGTGCAGCACGCGATCGAAGCGCACGCCGAGGGCGTCGAGGGCGCCCACCACCTCCTTGAAGCGCTTCCTGCCCCTGGCAGAGAGGGGCCGGGCGTCGTCGTCTTCACCGTCCTCGGCGATGGCGTGGCGGATGAGGAAGAGCTCCATGGCGCAAGCGACCCTACTCCCCGGGCGGACAGGCGGCAGCAGAAGGCGGTGTCACGACTTCGTGCCGAGCGCCTCGGCGAGCGCGGCGTCGAAGGCCTTGCGGCGGAAGCCCAGCGCGTGGGCTCGGGCGCGGTGCGTCTGGGCGGCGGCCGCGTCTCGTCTGCGGGCGGCGACGAGGGCGAGGTTGGCGTGGGGCACCGCGTAGCCGGGGTCGGCCTCCAGGGCGCGCCTCAGGTGGGCTTCGGCTTCATCCAGCTTCCCCTGCTCGAGGCGAACGGCGCCCAGGGTGGCGCGGGCGACGGCGAGCCCGCTGGAGGAGTAGGTGCCCACGAAGAGGAAGGCGAGGGCGGCGCGCCAGCCTCCGCGGGATTGCTCCTGCTCGAAGGCGGCCAGCTCCAGCGCCGCGTCGTCCCACCGCTGCTGGCCCATCAGCGACCGCCCCTTGAAGAGGTGGCGCCCGGCCAGCACGGACACGGCGATGACGGCGCCGCCCAGCGCGGCGGCGGCCCACAACGCGAGGTCGGGCAGGCGCGGGGCGAGGACGAGGGCGGCCACCACGAAGAGGAGGATGAGCAGCAGGTTCCGCCGCGGGCGCGTCATCGGTGCCGTGCATTGTGCGCCAGGGGGCGGAGGCTGGCCAGCGTGTCGGACCGGCAGGTGGCGCCGTGGCGAGGCCGGGTGTTACCTTGATGACACCATGGGCACGACCTCCCTCAAGTTGAGCGACCGCCTCCGCAAGCGGGTGACGCGCCTCGCGAAGAAGGAAGGCGTAACTCCGCACGCCTTCATGGTTCAGGCCATCGAGGCCCGGGCCGACTCCGAGGAACAACGCCGCGCCTTCCTCGAGGACGCGCTGGAGGCCGAGGCGGAGATGGAAACGTCGGGCCAGGGATTCGCGATGGCCGACGTCCACGCGTGGCTGGAGGCGAAGGCGGCGGGGAAGCCGGCGCGGCGTCCGAAGGCGCGGGCGTGGCGGTAGTCCTCTATTCGGCGCGCGCGCTCGAAGACCTGGAGCGCCTGACGGAGTTCATCTCACGAGTCGGCCCGGAGACGTCGCTGGAGGTCGCCCGCCTGATCACCAGCGCGGTGTCGGTGCTGGAGCGGCACCCGCTGATCGGCAGACCCACCGAGCACGGCCTGCGGGAGCTGGTCATCTCCCGTGGCCGGACCGGCTACGTGGCCCTCTACCGCTTCCACCCGCGACGCGACTCGGTGTGGATTCTCTGCCTCCGCCACCAGCGCGAAGCCGGCTACCCCGACGAGTGACTTGTCAGAGCGGGATGTTCCCGTGCTTTCTGGGCAGGTTCTCCTGCCGCTTGTCCTTCAAGAGCTCCAGCGCGCGGATCAGCTTGAGGCGCGTCTGCTCGGGGCGGATCACCTCGTCGATGTAGCCGAGCTCGGCGGCCTTGAAGGGGTTGGCGAACTTCTCCCGGTACTCGGCCACCAGGCGGTTCTTCTCGGCCACCGCGTCCTTCGCGCCTTCCAGCTCCTTGCGGAAGATGATGTTCACCGCCCCCTCCGGGCCCATCACGGCGATCTCTGCCGTGGGGAAGGCGTAGTTGATGTCGGCGCGGATGTGCTTGGACGCCATCACGTCGTAGGCGCCGCCGTAGGCCTTGCGGGTGATGATCGTCACCTTGGGGACGGTGGCCTCGGCGTAGGCGTAGAGCAGCTTGGCCCCGTGCTTGATGATGCCGCCCCACTCCTGCGTGGTGCCGGGGAGGAAGCCGGGCACGTCCACGAAGGTGACCAGGGGAAGGTTGAAGCAGTCACAGAAGCGCACGAAGCGGGCCGCCTTCACCGAGGCGTCGATGTCCAGGCACCCGGCCAGCACCGCCGGGTTGTTCCCCACCACGCCCACGCTCTTCCCGTTCAGCCGCCCAAAGCCCACCACGATGTTCTTCGCGTAGTGCTCCTGCACCTCGAAGAAGTGCTTGTGGTCCACCACCAGCTTGATGACCTCGCGGATGTCGTACGGCTTGTTCGGGTTGGTGGGGACCACCGTGGCCAGCGCCGCCTCCTGCCGGCCCGGGTCGTCGTCACAGGGCACGGCCGGCGGATCGTCCGCGTTGTTGGAAGGGATGTACGAGAGCAGCTCGCGGGTGAGCGCGATCGCCGCCTGCTCGCTCTCCGCCGCGAAGTGCGCCACGCCCGACTTCTGGTTGTGCGCCTCGGCCCCGCCCAGCGCGTCCTTCGTCACCTCTTCGTGCGTCACCGTCTTGATCACGTCGGGGCCGGTGATGAACATGTACGAGGTGTTCTTCGCCATCACGATGAAGTCGGTGATGGCCGGCGAGTACACCGCGCCGCCCGCGCACGGCCCGAGGATGAGGCTGATCTGCGGCACCACGCCCGAGCTGAGCGTGTTGCGCAGGAAGATGTCGGCGTAGCCCGCCAGCGACTCCACGCCTTCCTGGATGCGCGCGCCCCCCGAGTCGTTGAGCCCGATGACGGGCGCCCCCACCCGCGTGGCCAGGTCCATCACCTTGCAGATCTTCTGCGCGTAGGCGCCCGACAGGCTGCCGCCGAAGACGGTGAAGTCCTGCGCGAAGACGAACACCTTCCGCCCGTCCACCGCGCCGTAGCCGGTCACCACCCCGTCGCCCGGCACCTTCTTGTCCGCCATGCCGAAGTCGGTGGCCCGGTGGGTGACGAACTTGTCCAGCTCCATGAAGCTGCCGGGGTCGAGCAGCAGCTCGATGCGCTCGCGGGCGGTCAGCTTGCCGTCCTTGTGTTGCTTGGCGACGCGCTCGGCGCCCCCGCCCAGCTCGGCCTGGTCCTCGAGGGACTTGAGCCGCGCGCGCAGTGGATCCTTGTCGAGCAGGTCGGTCATGGCGACGCCGCCGTAGCACGGGGCCCGGCCAGCGTCAGGCACTTTGCCTCTCGACAGGCGCGGAGGTTGCGTCATGCTCCGCCCCGCCCGGAGGTCCTATGCGTCTCGTGGTGCTGTGCCTCGCCCTCACCCCTGCTCTCGCCGCTGCCCGGCCGAAGTCGGTGATGATGGAGTTCCGCAACGTGCCGTCGTCGCCCAGGGCGATGGCCAAGGTGCTCACCACCGAGAAGCCCGGTGCCTTCCGGAACAAGGTGCTCGACGCGCTGGAGTCGAAGCTGCGCGAGAAGGGCGAGCCGCTGGAGGATCCCGACGCCATCGACGCGATGACCGCGGTGATGTTCGAGAAGCTCCTCGAGGACATGGCCGCCGCCACCGACGTCTGGGTGTGGGAAGCCAACGACTCGCCGCGCGGCGATCTGCTCATCCGCCAGACGGTGAAGCTGTACCCGGGGCAGAACTCCTCGGGCTTCACCAAGGCGGTGACGGTGTCCCCGAAGGGCAAGCGCATCGACCGTGGCTACTTGAACACCCCCTGCACGGTGGAGGTGTCGGTGGCGAAGGGCCCGGCCGACTGGCACGCCGAGACGGAGAAGAACGGCAAGTGGGTGGCGGCGCTGCACCCGGTGAAGCAGTCCGAAGGCGTGGCCCGCGTGGCGGTGAGCCTCTTCTCTCCCGGGAAGGGCGAGCCCCCCGCGCCCCGCCACGAGCGCCCGGTGTGGCTGGCCTTCTTCAAGCAGGAGGCCGCGGGCGCGCCTTGGGAGCTGCTCTTCTTCGAGCCCGCGGTGGCGAAGGAACAGCGGCTGCAGGAAACCAACCTGCTCCCCGGCGACGGCAAGGCGAAGCTGACCGACGCCCAGAAGCAGTTGGTGTTGGAGCTGCGGATGCAGGACGTGCGGTTCATCAACCCCGAGCGGAAGACGCTCACCAAGGACGAGCTCAAGTGGGTGTCGCTGGAAGGCCTCAGCGGCTCGCCGCTGGACGCAAAGCGCGTGGCGTGGCTCGACCCGTACCGGCTGTCCGAAGTCCCCATGGTGCGCGCGGTGGCCGTCCTGCGCACGGCGCAACTGGGCGGCGCGGTGGGCGTGGCCGAGGTGGCGAAGGCCGTGGAGACGGTGAAGGCGGTGGCGGTGCAGGCCGAGGCCCTGGCGCTGCTCGGCAAGCTGCTGGACGCCAGCACCGAAGAGGTCGCCGAGACGGACAAGGCCTTGCTGGAGAAGGACGGCGCGACGGAAGCGCGCGTCCTCGAGGACTTCGCGCGCGTGAAGAAGGGCAACAAGCTCGTCTTCTACAAGCGCGGCGGCGCCGGCTGGGCGGTCCTCAAGCCGGCGATGTGAGTCAGTTGCAGACCTGCAGGCAGGCGTGGCTCACGCAGCGCAACTGGCTGACGGTGCCGTTCGAGCAACTGCGCGTCGGCGGCGCAGGCAGCCCCGCGGGGCAGTCCAGGTCGTTGAAGCACACGCCCTTCTGGGTGCAGCGGCGCAGATCCGCGTCGCACTCCGGGCAGGCGTCGCGGCAGTAGAGCTCGGTGCCCGGCCCGCAGCCCTGAGGCGTGCCCAGCGAGCCGCAGTTGAGCCCCTCGCCCTGCGCGCACGCGCCCTGGTGGAAGATGGTGGCGCCGAAGGCGGTGGCCTCGCAGCTGTTGCCGAAGGTGCGGGGATCCATTCCGCGCTCGGCGAAGCCCGCGCACACCGGCGAGTACACCTCCGGGCAGCCGATGGTGGGGCAGGGCTGGCACTCGAGGCCCCCGATGCAGCCGGTGTTGGCGTTGATGCTGGCCGGCGGGAGGCAATGGCTGGGTGGGCACAGCGGCGGCGAGAGCACCGGGCACTGCACGCAGCAGTTGTTCGAGCACATCGACATGCCCAGGCCGCAGTTCCAGGAGCTCAGGCACGATGGCGCGCTCGTGCACACCGGCGGGCCACACTGAGGATCGGCCGCGTCCACCAGGCCGTCGCAGTCGTCGTCCTTCCCGTTGGCGCAGCGCTCGCCCGCGGCGGGGTGGACGGTGGCATCGTTCGGCGCGCAGTCGCCGCCCGGCTTGCCGCTGCAGCCGGCGCCCGCCACGTAGCCGTCGCCGTCGTCGTCGACGCAGGTCTGCCCTTCGCACACCGAGTCGACGCACGGGCAGGTGAAGCAGGCGATCCCCAACTGGCGGCACGACTGGCCGTTGGGGCACGGGTGCATCGGGTTGCAGCCCTGCAGGCAGTGGCCGGGCTGGTTGACGTTGCAGAGGTAACAGACCTCGCCGGCGACGCACTCGGAGTCCGACAGACACTCCTGCACCGCGCCACCGCCGCCCGCGCCGCCGCCCGTCGCGCCCCCCCCGGAGCCGCCGCCCGTCACGCCACCCCCGGAGCCGCCGCCCGTGCCACCACCCGTCGCGCCGCCGCCGGAGCCTCCGCCGGTGGAGCCGCCGCCACCACCCGTCGAGCTGCCTCCTCCGCCACCCGTCGCCCCGCCGCCCGCGCCACCGCCTGACCCGCTGTCGCCTTCGCCCACCGGGGAAAAGCACCCGCTGAAGACCGCTACCATCACCAGGACTGCCAGAGACACGCGTCGCATGAGGGCATTGTGGTGCATGGCGTGTTCCCGCGCACCCACATGTCCTCCCGGGTGGTTGGGCTGCTTCGCGCCTCGGAATTCTGAGGAACGGCCGCTACATTGGGCCCATCGTGACGGTGCTGCGCGTGGCCCAGATGATCCCCGACACCGAGGCGGAAGGCCCCGGCCGGCGCTTCGCGCTCTGGGTGCAGGGGTGCACGCTGCGCTGCCCGGGGTGCTGCAACCCGGAGATGTTCGCGCCGGACCGCGGAGGGGAAATCCTCCAGGCCGCCCACCTCGCGCAGCGCGTGCTGGAGACGCCGGGCATCGAAGGCCTGTCGGTGCTGGGCGGCGAGCCCTTCGAGCAGCCGCGGGCGGTGGCGGAGGTGTGCCGGGCGGTGCGGGCGGGCGGGCGCAGCGTGATGGTGTACTCGGGCTACACGCTGGAGGAGCTGCGGGCGATGCGCTCGGACGAGGTGGAGGCGCTGCTTCAGGAAATCGACCTCCTGGCGGACGGGCGCTACGAGCAGGGAAACCCGGAGCGGCGCCGGCGCTGGCTCGGCTCGGCCAACCAGCGGCTGCACTTCTTCAGCGCGCGCTACCGCGAGGACGATCCCCGCTTCTTCCTCCCCAACACGGTGGAGCTCCGCCTCGCGGGCGGGAAGCTCACCATCAACGGCTGGCCCGCCGCGGCGGACGCCTTCCGACGAAGATGATGATCGCCGCCGTCACCCGGTCCGAAGCGAACGTCCTCACCCTGGCGCGGGTGGCCGTGGGCGCCTACCCCGCGCAGGACGCGCTGCGGTTGCTCATCGCCCAGGCCGAGGCGCCGGTGAAGCTGGGGCCGACCGCGCGGGCGCTGCTCTCCGACACGTTGGCCCGTGGCACGGTGGGGGGCCTGGCGCGCGGCGGAGGCTGGTCGAAGCAGGGCGGCCGCCGCTTGTGGGAGCGCCACGAGCCGCCGGAGCTGCGCTTCACCGCCAGCCTGGTGCGCCTGTTCCGGTGGATGCTGCTGCACCCGCTGGCGGGGAGCGAGGTGCCGCCGCTGACGCTGGACGCGCGGCTGACGCTGGCCGAGCAGGTGGTGGTGACGCTGCTGCTGGAGAAGCTGCGGGGCACTGGCTGCGAGGGGACGCTGGCCCTGCAGCCCGCGGTGCGAGAGGCACCGCTGGTGGTGTTGGCGCACGCGGCGATGCTCGCGCAGGCAGCCGAGCTGGAGAAAGTGCCCGAGGTGGAGCTGCCGGCCTCGGCGGTGGTGCTGGAGGGGCTGCGCGACGTCTGTGCCCGCGCCTGGGTGAGTGGAGAGCGGCTCAAGCGCGACCAGGAAAAGCCGGCGGTGTTGGCCCGCATCGGCCGTGCGCAGACGGCGGTGCTGGACGCGTTTCTTCCCGCCATCGACCAGGCCGGGCAGCGACAGTTGGCGGGCTTCCTGGTGGACGCGGCGGTGCAGTGGCTGTCGAGGCCGCGCACCTCCGACGAGTACGTGCGCGCGTTGATTCCGGACACGCCGCTCAAGGACCGCGCCGAGGCGAGGCGGCAGGCGGGCGCCTTTCTGCGCAGGTTGCCGCAGCTTCACGCGTGGGACCGCGATCATCGCTCGGTGCGCTTCATCGACGACGAGTACCGGTTGGCGCAGCAGTTGGTGAGGGACTGGGAGCGCCTGGGCGAGCAGGGCTTCAACGAGGCGGCGCGGCTGGTGGCCGAGCTGGACGCGCTGCCCACCTGACGCGCGATTAGACCGGAAGTCCCCAAACGCCGGAGGGCTTGGAGTCGAACGGCTCCCTTCGCCCGTGCCATCGAAGAGCAGTGGCTGGGGGTGTGGGGGCCTGCCAGGTGAAGGCGGCGCCGGGTGGCCAACGCGTTCGAGGTGTGGTCCGCTTCACGTCATGAGCCGCGCCTACCGAATCACCGTGAGGGAGTCCCTGAGCCGGCACGTGCAGGTGGAGGACGGCGTGTGCTCGTCGCTGGAGCTCCTGCCGATTCTGCAGAAGGACCGGATGCGCGAGCTGCTCGCCGCGGAGCTGGCGGGGAAGGGCTTCGAGCGCGACGGCACCAGCGCCAAGCGCAGCGAGGGCGACGGGGTGACGACCAAGGTGGACCTGGAGACGGGCGAGGTGTCCGTCACCGCCGAGGGGCACACGAACCTCTCTCTGCAGACGGAGCGCTCCGCCGCGGTCGACAGTCCCACCGCCGAGCGGGAGAAGGCGCTGCGCCAGGTGGCTCAGCAGGCGCTCGAGCGCGAGGCGAAGGCCGAGGAAGAGACGCTGCGCCGTCAGGTGACGGAGAAGCTCGAGGGGAAGCTGAGAGACTTGAAGGACGAGCTGGACGGCGTGGTGAATCGCGTCACCGCGAACGCGCTCAAGCAGCGCGCCGCCGAATTGGGCCAGGTGGAGGAGATCCACGAAGAGGCCAACGGCGGGCTGACCATCAAGGTGCGCGTGTAGTCACACGACGCCGCCGAATCGCTCCGTAGACGTGAGATGGCACGAGGTCAGCGCCTTCGAGGGCATGTGTCTGGAAAATTCCGGGGGGGGCGAAACCGCTTGGCGTTTCTTTGAGGGTCGCTTCTCGTTCGCGACATGCGTGCGATTTGGGTGGTTGTCGTGCTCGTGGTGCTGGCGGGTGCGACCAGAAGAGCGAGCCGCCGCGCCCGAACGTGGTGGGCCCGCGGGTGTTGGTCCCGGCGACGCGCACGCTCGCGTTCGGCGCAGACTGCACGGCGTCGGGTGGGCCGAGCTGCGGGAGCGGGCTCTGCCTGCATCAGCTCGAGACCTACACGTGCACGCAGGAGTGCGGCCGCGACCAGGGCGAGTGTCCCGCCGGCTGGCGCTGTGGGACGGCGCACCCGAGCTCGCCGAGACGGTGGTGCGTGCAAGAACTCCAGCGGCCTGTCGAGAGGCGGGAGTAGTCGTGCGCTCGCCGGTCGTCTTCGGGCTGTTGCTCCTCGGCAGTGCGTGCTTCGCGCCGGTACGCGAGCAGCCGGCCGATTGTGGCCGAGTGGAGGCCCTCGATGCCGGCTTTTCAACCGAGGGCATCTCTGGGTAACCGTTCAGGGGGTGGGTTGAGGCCCGGATCGGCGCATGCGACTTCTGGCGCATGACCAGGAGACTCCCCGAGACGTTGGAAGCGAAGGTTGAGCGGGTGGTGCGCGAGCATCTCGCCGAGCAGCAGGTGGCGGTGAAGGGGGCGCTCGAGCGGGCGTTCGGCCTGCCTGCGACGCCGCGAGCAGGCGTGCGACGGCGGGCGTCGTACCGACGCCGCGCGAGCATCGAGGTGAACGAGCTCGCCGAGCAACTCCTCCAGGCGGTGAAGGCCTGCCCCGGCGAGACGATGACGGTGCTGGCCGCGCGCGTCGGC
>JADLDB010000047.1 GCA_020846875.1 Myxococcales bacterium
CCACGGCGGAGCCGACTGGCGTGCCTTCTGCCCCTGTCATCCTCGGCGCGAGTCACTGCGATGGGGACGTCATTCGGGTCTCGCTGACGGGTGGCCGACCAGGAGCGACGTACGTGGTGACCGAGTAGTTGTAAAAACCTGATGAAGCAGCACTCACGGGGGCGAAACGACACATGGGACGTATGTGCGAATATCGGACGCGCGGGAAGGGGCGGGCGCTGTTGGCATGTGCGGTCGCTACAGGCCTCCTCGCGTGCGGGGGCGGTGATGGCACGCCGGGCCCGGTCACCAACACCCTCGCGCTGGGCGTGCACCCCATGGTCTCGGCCGACGGCGGTTCTGCCGAGTCTGCGCGTGCGTTCTTGTTTCGAACCGGCGAGGGCCCGAACCCCGCGCCCACGGTCACCTGCGCCGGCGGCGTTTCCTGCAGCGTCACGGTCCAGGGCGCTGTCGCTGGCTCGCCTCGCGGGACGTTGCTTATCCTGGTCGACTCGTCGGGCAGCAACGAAGATCCCGAAGCGGACTGCACCGGCTGCCCTACGGACCCGAAACGCAAGCGGGTCGAGGCGGTGAAGCGTCTCGTCAACCGCTTGTTGTACGAGGCGCCGGGCTGGCGGATTGGCGTCGCGGATTTCGGCAGCTTCATGCCCACGAACGACTTCGTGGTCGCGCGGATGCTGGGCGGCTTCTCCAGTCGCGCTCCGGACCTGGCCTCGTCGGCGGACAACCTCATCTCGCTCGTTGGCACGCCGCTGTTCGACGGCCTCTGGGATGTGCTGCCGGTCACCAAGGCGGACTACGTCACGGCCTTCGGCGACGCGGGTGTCGCTGCGACGGCGGTTCGGGTCCTGGTGCTGTCGGACGGTGAGGACACCCTGTCCCAGCGGAAGCTGCCGGAAGTGGTGGCGTGGGCCTCCGACGCAGGCGTGGCCATCGACTGCATCGGCTACGGCTCTGCCGGAGATGGCGGCGTCCCCGTGCTGTCGACGAAGGCGTGGCACGACCTCCGCGCCCTGGCCTTCGGCACCGGCGGTCTCGTCGGAGTCGTCACCAGTGATGAACTTCCGGACCTGCTCGATGCCGTCGGCTTCACCCACGTGCGGGGCTTCGACATCGTCGACTTCTCCTTGTCGCCTGCCCAGCCCGTCGGTGCAGCCCTGAGTGGTGACGTCGGTGGAAACCCCTTCACCTTCGAGGTGCAGTGATGCGGATGACAGCGCTCGCGGTGATGGCGTGCCTGGCGGTGGCGGGGTGCGGCACTGTCCGAATCGACCCGACTGGCCCAGACGGTGGCAGCGCGGGCGTGGACGCAGGCGAGGCTTACCCGATCGACTTGAGCGAGTGGGAGGGCGTGGCGACGCCTGATGACCTGCGATTCCTTCGGGAAATCGCGAAGGCCTCCCTGGGTGAGGCTGCGGACCTCGATGGGGATGGCGTGTCCGAGGTAACTGCTGCCCGCCTCGAGGACGGCACGACGCGCTGGGACTTCGACACGCTCAACGACGATTGGCCGATGATGACGGCGGAACGGTTGCCCTCGGGCAAGGTGACGCTGGCGTTCCGGTTGAACCAGACGTCGCAGGTCAACGCGGTGCACGTTTACGACGGGCCGTCGTCGACCTTCGAGTGGAATGACAACCTGCGGGCGAACTATTTCAATCGGCGCGAGACTCGCCTGCTCGACGAAGTCGCGGCGACCTTGACGATTCGCCGAGAGACCCGCGCGACCGAGTCGGATGCCTGGGTCCCCGAGACGGCGTACACGCTGCCCTCCACGTTGGAACAACCGGCGCCGGCGTCGTGCGGGTTTCCGCCGGCCCCGGACGTCATCTCCACATTGCCGCCAGCCCCTTCCGGCGCGGGAATCACCTTCTCGGATGTGCCGGGCTACCAGTGCAGCCCGGAGGCCAAGCAGAAGATCCAGCGCGCATATGTGTGCGCACTTCGCAAAGCGATGAACGGGTGCCTCCTGAGGCGCAATTCGAAGCTGGCGGTCGAGTTGCTCGGTCTGTTCGTGGCGAAGCGCACCACCTTCCTCGCCAGTTGTGAGGTGGAGAGTTGCGATGGAGCCGCGCTGGCCAACACCTCCAGCGCGTACCTGCCACTCCAGGGTGGTGGCCGACTCGGGCGTATTCGCTTTTCGCCGAACAAGCTCAACACCGGAGGTTGCGCAGGTTCGGAGGATGGAAACTGGTGCAAGGTGATGCTGCATGAACTCCTCCACCACACCTCGGCGCGGATGAGCCCCGATCACAATAGCGCGGCGCTCTACGACGACCTGTGGAACGACCAGGTCGAGAGCTGTGCCGCGGACTGTGCTGCGAACTGCTACGCGGGCTCCGCGTGCGAGGGCAAAGCAAAGCCAGGGGAGTTGTGTGCTGCCTGTGCCGGTACTCCGAGCGAGCGCGAGGCCTGTGGGTACACAGAGGAGAAGCGAGTGACCGGCTCAGTGTGCCCCAATCTCGACCTCTGCCACGCGGGCCTTACCGGCAATGCGCTGTGCACGACGTGCGTCGACTGGGCGTTCGTGGACTGCCTCCAGAATCCCCTGCCCGGAAGCGAGCGCCTCTTCCACTGCTGCCTGGAATGCCCGGCGGGCTACGACAAGAACGACAGGCCCTGTAACACCACGATGGAGGAGTTCGGGCCGCGCGGTGGCCCAGGTTGCGACAAGTCGCCCGATTGCCAGTAGTGCTGGCTACTCCACCGTGGATGGGTACGTCCGAGAGGAGGTGAGCCGCCACCCGGCATCTGGCGCGCCGCGATGCCATCTGGTGTCCGTGACGAAACCTCCGTCCAGGCGCCGTTCGAAGCGCTCGTCGAAGTACCGCTTCTCGCCATTGGTCGAGTCCGACTCCTGGAACCAGTCGTTGCCGACATACAAGTCTGCCTTGTCCGGTGTGCCGTCGCCGTTGAATTCGGTGAAGATCGCACCCGCATCGGCCCACATGACGATGGCTGGACCAGACGGAGAAACAGCCACGACCGTCTTGCCGTCGGGCCCTGGTCGCGGAGGTGGCGGCAAGGCTGCCTCGTCAAGGGCGCGCGGACTCGGGGAGGGCGGCGCCGCGGAACGCGGTGACTCCCGACAATTCGTCGCAAGGACGAAGATGCCGACGGCGAGAACCAGACGCGCAGAAGACATGAGAGGCTCCCTCGTGTGCACCAATGGTACTCGAGCATGGCTGACGACGGCGCAAGCGGGAATCGCCGCCAGCGGAACGCGCCCTCGCTACCGCGTCCGGCAGCGAGCCACCCGCGTCCCCGTGAAGTCCGTCATCACCGCCGCGAGGTTCATTCGGACCCTGCAGCACGAAGCTGGTGAAGGCGCCGTTGTTCATCGTGCAGCCCGAGCAGGAGTACCCGTAGCGGTAGTAGCCCGAAGAAGAGGAACTTCAAACCGGGAAATCGCCGGGCCGGGTGAGACGCGAGGTGCGGCTCGAGGCGAAGTGAAGCACCCGTCGGCGCCGACCAGCGCGCAAGGCCGCCGAGGCGCGCCTCGTCGAGTTGGGCGTCGCCCTCCCCTCCCGGCTCCTGCCCAGGCCCACTGCGCCGCCTCAGCTGGTGCTGGTGGTGTAGCCAGCCTCGCCCGCCCTCCTCCACGAGACGCCCGTCACGCCACCGGTGTGTCCGGCACCACGAAGTCCGCCTCCAACCAGCCCTCCACGCCTTCGCAGACGAGCACTTCGCCGGCTGCCCGCCGAGAGCGCGTGTCGGACGTGGCCTTCCCCGAGGACGGCGTGAGCAGGCGCCTCTCGGACATCACCGGCCTCGCGGTCACCGCCACCTCCCGTTACGCCGTGTGGACGGACACGCGCGACGGCGCCCAG
>JADLDB010000048.1 GCA_020846875.1 Myxococcales bacterium
CGCGCCGGGTGGTGCGTGCTGCAGGCCACCTCGACAAAGCCGCGCCTGCTGACCCGGCGGCTCCTCGGCGGGTGGCCTCCCCTTCGTCAACCCCGGAGAAGGCATGGGCTTTCGGCGCGCGGTTAACGCTCCCCGCGGCCTCTGGCTCCTTCCCGCATGCTCAAGGGAAAGACGCCGCTCGTCGTCGCCGTGGTGCTGGGCTTCATCGCCTTCGCGGTCAGCTTCTCCGCCATCAAGAAGCGCGAGGCCGACGTGCGCAAGGGCTGGAACCTGGTGCCCGTCGTCGTCGCCTCGGTGGACGTCTCCGAGGGCACGGTGGTGACGATGGAGATGGTGAGCCAGCGCTCCATCCCCGAGCAGTTCGTCACCTCCTCGGTGGTGAAGCCGGACTCGGCCTCGTACATCGTCAACCAGAAGGTGCTGGTGCCGCTGCAGGCCGGCGACCCCTTGATGTGGAGCCAGTTCGAGACGACCAGAGCGTCCGAGCGGCTGTCGACCAAGGTGATGAAGCGCGCCCGCGCGGTGACGCTGGAGTCGAAGGCCACCACGGCGGTGGGCGGCTGGGTGCGGCCCAACGATCACGTGGACATCCTCGGCACCTTCAAGGATCCGTCGTCCGGCGAGCAGGTGGCCATCACCCTGCTGCAGAACATCGTGGTGCTGGCGACCGGGAAGCTCACCGGCACCACCAACGTGAACCTCGTGCCGGAAGGCCAGCGCGACTACAACAACGTGTCGGTGCTGGTGCTGCCCGAGGAGGCCGAGGTGCTGGTGCTCGCGCAGGAACTGGGGCAGCTCACCTTCGCCCTGCGCAACGAGGAAGACATCTCCGTCCTCGAAGAGCGCCGGCAGACCACCATCAGCACCTTCTTCGACGGCAAGCGGATGCAGTTGTTGATGGACAAGCGCAAGGCGCAGATCGACATCATCCGCGGCAACGTGGGGAAGTCCGAGGCCGTGCCGTGATGGCGCTGGTGGCGTCGGCGTGCGCGGGCGGCGCGGTGTTCTGCGTGTGCCTCGCGTGGGCCAGGCCCCCCGCTCCCTCATCGGGGGAGAGGGTCGGGGGGAGAGGAAGACTGGCCCGCCGCCGCTTCCGGCCGAAGCTGGTGCGCTGAGCTTCTTCACCCGCGCTCATGCTCAAGCCCTGGCTGCCTCTCACGCTCAGCGGCATTCCCTTCATCGCCGTCGGCTGCGCCCTCGGCTTCAACGCCTCGCCCGCGATCCGCGGCGTCAGCTACCTCGTCTCGGGTTTGCTCACCGTCGCGCAGCTCGTGAGCTTCTTCGTCGCGATGTGCCTGCCCGTCCTCGCTATCGCCGACTCCATCCGCTGAGCGCTGCGGGTCGCCGAGCTGAGCTGACCTTCACGGCGGCTCGTGGGACTGCCCCACCGTCGGCCGGCCCGTCACCTGCTGCAGCACGCTCTGGTTCACCTTCACCTGCGCCTTCGCCCGCAGGGCCTGCACGTAGGCCTTCTGCGCCTCGGCCCGCAGCTGCCCCACCAGCTTTGCCTCGATGGCCGCGCGCACCTCGGTGAGCTCCTGCTTCCGCGCCGGCTTCTTGTCCACCACCCGGAAGAGGTGAAAGCCGTACTCGGTGGACACCACGTCGCTGGTGCCTCCGGGGGACAGCTTGAAGACCACTTCGTCGAAGGCCGCCGGCATCTGCCCGCGGGCGAAGTAGCCCAGGTCCCCGCCCACCTTCGCGTCCGGAGACAAGGAATAGCGCCGCGCCAGGTCGCCGAACTTCTTGCCCTGCCAGAGCTGCTGCTGAATACGCCGGGCGTCGTCCAGGCCGCGCACCACGAGCTGCAGCGCGTGCACCTGCTCGGGCTCCTCGAACTCCGCGGCGTGCTCTTCGAAGAAGCGGCGCAGCTGCTCCTCCGTCACCGCGACCCGGGAGAACACCTCCTGGGACAACAGCTTCTCGAGGGCGAGCTGCTCGCGCGTCGAGCGGGTGAGGGCGGCGCGCGTCGTTTGGCTCTGCTCCAGCGCCTCGTCGAAGGTGCCCGCCGGGTACTCGCTGGACAAGGCCAGCACCCGCCGGTCCACCTCCTCGGGCGTCACCGTCACTCCCGCTGCGCTCGCCGCCTGGAGGAGCAGCGCGCGCTCCACCAGCGTGTCCAGCAGCGTCTGCTTGTAGGGCTCTATCTGCTCGGGGCTGCGTGGCCCCAGGCCCTCCATCGCCTGCGCCTCGCGGCTGAGCAGCCGCTCGAAGTCGCCGCGGGTGATGACCTCCCCGTTCACCGTCGCCACCACGTTCGGGTCCTCCCGCTCCGCTGGCTGCTTGGGGCAGCCGGACAGGGCCACGAGGGCCAGCAGCAAGAAGGGCCGGAACATCGAGGGCAGGCCCTAGCACGTCTGAAGGGCGCACGTCCGCCCATCACTCCGGTATGGTGCCGGCCCCATGGCCACCCTGAAGAAGAGCGTCGAGTCGAAGGCCCCCGCCGGAAGAGCTCCCGCTCCCGCCCCGCCCAAAGGCCCCCGCCTGGGCCCCGAGCTGGACGACTACGGTGGCCTCGAGCACCGGAAGTTCCCCCGCGCGAAGATGTCGGTGCCCTTCCGCCTGTCCATCGGCGAAGGCGACGAGGTGCGCTTCCAGGCCACGCTGTCCTCGCACAACGTGTCGGTGTCGGGTGCCTTCCTCGAGTCCACCTTCTTCCTGCCCATCGGCACCGAGGTGAGCGCCGCCTTCGTGCTCGACGCCGACGAGGACCCGGTGCTGGCGCGGGCCGAAATCGTCCGCCAGGAGACGCTCGGCCGCGACGGGAGGGGCCGCAGCGGCTTCGCCTTACGCTTCGTGGAGTTCTTCCAGCAGAGCGAAGTCACCCTGGCCAAGCTCTTCCTCGGCGCCCGCCTCAAGCTGTTCGCCGAGGCCTACCTGTCCAGCAAGCGCGCCCGCTCCCTGGGCAGCGAGCTGGAGCGCTGCGTCGACGCGCTGGCCGCCTGGGAGCTGAAGAAGGTCACCAGCGCCGAGAGCCCCTGGGGCGAGAGCACCGCCTGACATGTAGGGCCGGCCCCTACGCTGGTCCCCGCTGTTCGTGCAGCCCGGCTGCAGTATTCTCTTCGCGCTGGAGAGGAGGCCAGCCGCGGTGGCCAACGAGTGGGAGTCCGTCACGGAGGCGCGCGCGCTGGGGACGGCGCCCGGCAGCCCCTTTCTGGTGGTGGTGACTGCGCCGGCGCGCCTGCAGTTGGGCCGGGTGGTGGCGCTGACGAAGACGCAGGCGGTGGGGCGGAGCGGGGAAGCCGACGTGGCTCTGCCGGACGCGTCGATGTCGCGGCGCCACGCGGAGCTGGTGGTGGACGGGGGCACCATCACCGTCCGGGACTTGGGCTCGCGCAACGGGACGTGGGTGAATGGCGTGAGGGTGACGGAGGCCGTCTTGCGCGACGGCGATCGCCTCCAGCTGGGCGCCACCACGCTGCACTTCCACGCCCCCCAGGGGGAAGCCGTCGAGCCCTGGCCGCGCGAGGCGCTGGAGCAGGCGGGGGTGGCGTTGTGGGAGTGCGCGGTGCCGGTCCGCACCATTCGCTGGTCGAAGCACGCCGACAGCGCGCTGGGGTTGCCGCCGGGGACGTTGCCGCGCGAGAGCGCGCCCCTGTCCGCCGTGCTGCACCCCGAGGAGCGGGCCGACACGCGGTGGCTGGACGGCGCGGCGGTGGACCGCCCGGTGCAACTGTTGGTGGGCAGCCAGGTGCGCTGGGTGCACCTGCGCGCTCAGCGGGTGGCCGGCCCGCCCGGCGGAGCGGACCGCTTCTTCGGCACGGCCATCGACGTCACCGCGGTGCGCCAGCGGGAGGAGGCGGTGGTCCGCCACGCGCTGGTCTTCGACAACCTTGGCGATCCGGTGCTGGTGACGGACTGCGACGGGCAGGTGGTGGACTTGAACTCCGCGGCGCGCCAGGCCTTCGGCGTGACGAAGGCCGACGCCCAGGGCCGGGAGCTGTTTTCGTTGGTGGGCGCGCGCGAGCCCGAGGTGCTGGGGCCGTCGGTGCTGGCGACGCTGTCGGCGTCGGGGCGGTGGACGGCCGAGCTGCCGCTGGCGACCGTCTCGGGGGCGCGCTTCTTCGAGGCCCTGGGGTTTCACCTCAAGGAAGGGGCAGAGGTGGTGGGGGCGGCGTGGCTGCTGCGCGACGTCAGCGAGCGGCGGCGGCTCGAGGCGCGGCTCAACCACCTCGACCGGCTGGCGTCGCTGGGGACGATGAGCGCCGGCATCGCCCACGAGCTGAACAACCCGCTGTCGTACGTGCTGGCCAACGCCCGCTTCGCGCTGGAGCGGCTGGGGGACGGCGCGGACGCAGAGGTGAGAGAGGCGCTGGGCGACCTGCAGGACGGGGCGCTGCGCATCGCCAGCATCGTGGGCGACTTGCGGACCTTCTCGCGCTCCGACACCCAACTGGAGACGCAGCCGACGGACCTCCGCCAGGTGCTGGACGCGGCGCTGCGGGTGACGGCCAAGCTGGTCAACGCCCGCGCGAAGGTGGAGGTGCAGGTGGACGGCCTGCCCCAGGTGGAGGCCTTCGAGCCCCGGCTGGTGCAGGTGCTGGTGAACCTGCTCCTCAACGCGGCGCAGGCCATCCCCGAGGCGCCCGAGCCCAAAGGCCACATCACGGTGCGGGCAACGGCGGAGGGGAACGGTGTGGCGCTGGAAGTGGCCGACGACGGCGAAGGGATGACGCCCGAGGTCCAGCAGCGGGTGTTCGACCCCTTCTTCACCACCCGCCCGGTGGGCTTCGGCGCGGGGCTGGGGCTGGCGGTGTGCCACGGCGTGGTGACGGCCATGGGGGGCACCCTCTCGGTGCACAGCGCGCCGGGGCAGGGCTCCACCTTCCGCCTGTGGCTCAAACGCGCCCAGCCCCGCAACCTGGCGACGCCCACTCCGGCGCCCCTCGCGGTCAGCACCCGGCCGCTCAAGGTGCTGATGGTGGACGACGAGCCGCTGGTCCTCAAGGCGCTGGGGCGCATCCTCTGGCAGCACGAGGTGACGCAGGCCCACAGCGTGACGGACGCGCTGGCTCGGCTGGACGCGGGCGAGGCGTACGACGTGGTGCTGTGCGACTTGATGATGCCGGAGCGCAGCGGCATCGACTTCTACGAGGCGCTCCAGCAGAAGGCGCCGGCCCTGCTGCAGCGGGTGGTGTTCCTCACCGGCGGGGCCTTCACCGAGCGCGCCCAGCGCTTCTTGAGGGGGGTGCCCAACAAGCAGCTCATCAAGCCGGTGGACGCGACGGTGCTGCGGCAGGTGGTGCGCGAGGTGGGCGCGGCCGCCTGACTACTTCACCGGCGGCGGTGGCGGCGGCGCGGCGATGAAGCCGGGCTGGGGCGCCTTCGGGGGGCTGGCCGGGGCCTTCACGTCGACGACGAGGGCGGCCAGGGCCGACTCGTTGAGCTCGAAGCCGGACTGCTTCTTGAGGCGCTCCAGGAGCGCGCGGAAGCGGTCCTGCCTGGACTCGTTGAGCAGCACCTGCTGGATGGACGGCCTGGCCTGCTCCAGCGAGAGGTTCAACGCGATCTGCCGGCCCTGCAGCTTGAGGACGTGCAGCCCTCCGTCCGTCTCCACCAACAAAGGCGCCACGTCGCCCACCTTCTGCAGGGCGGCGGCGGCCTTCACCAGCGGCTCGCCGTACTGCTTCGCCAATTCCTCGTCGGACAGGAAGCGCAGGTCGCCTTCCAGCTCCCGGGTGCGGGGGTCCTCGGAGCTCTCCCGGGCCAGCTTCGCGAAGGCGGCGTAGTCCAGCGGGGCCAGCGCCTTCACCTGGACCAGCACCCCTTCCGCCTTCTCCCGGTGGTCCTTCGCGAAGAAGATGTGCGAGAGGCGGGTCATCGCCGGCTTCACGTAGTCGGAGAGGTGGGCCTGGTAGTACTCGGCCACCTGCGCGTCGGAGACGGCGGCGTTGGGGCCTTCGAGCTCCTTCTTCAAGAGCGCCTGCACCATCACCCGCTTGGCTGTCTCCACCACCTCGGGCTCGTTGGCGAGGCCCTGGCGGACCGCCTCCTGGGAGAGCAGCTCGAAGCGCACCAGCCCGTCGACGTAGTCGCGGCGTTGCTCCACCGTCTGGAAGCGGGCGCGGGCGTAGGGGTTCATCTCGGCGAAGCGCTGGTTCAATTCCTGGTCGGTGATGGTCTCCCCGCCGAAGTGGGCCACCCAGGTGCCGCCGGTGGCGCCGGGCACGGGCTGGCGGCGGAAGTCGACGCGCGCGCTGCCGGACTTCTCGCAGGCGGCGAAGAGGAAGACGGCGGAGGCGAGGAGGAGGCGCATGGCGCGGCCTCAAGTAGCAGAGGGCAGCCCCCGGCCACCACCGCCGTGAGGCGTCAGGACAAGCCGCCCACGGGAGAGGCGACGCGGCCCGAAGGCACCGCCCTTTCCGGCGCCCGCTACGGCGCCGGCGCCCGCACCACGAAGACGGGCACGTGCGCGTGCCGCAGCACCGACTCGGCCACCGAGCCCAGCAGCGTGCGGGCCAGCCCCGAGCGGCCGTGCGAGGCGATGACGAGGGCGTCCACCCCCAGCCGCTCCGCCGCCTCCACCAAGGCCTTCGCCGGCTCGCTGGCGCGCAGCACCTCGGTGCGCGTCACCACGTTGCGGTCCGACGCCTCGGGCGGCACGAGCGCTCGCAGGCGCGCCGCCACCTCGGCCTCCACCTTCGCCCGCGTCTGGGGCCCCGCCGTCTCCGGCAGGTAGCGGTCCACCAGTTCGCCCGCCACGCCGTCCACCAGCGTCACGTGCGCCAGGTACACCTCTCCTCCCTCGTCCACCAGGGTGTAGCCCCACCCCACCGCCGCGTTGCCCAGCGGCGAGAAGTCCGTCGTCACCAGCACCCGCTTGAGGCGCGGCGGCGCGGTGAAGACGCCCGCCGGCTTGCCGTCCGGAGGCACCACCGCCACCGACATGCGCGAGAGGTGCAGCGCCGCCGCCGAGACGCTCCACATCCGCGCCAGGCTGGTGCGCCCGTGCGTGCCCACCACCACCAACTGGCAGCGCTCTGCCTCCGCCAGCTCGAGCAGGTGGTCCGCCACCCGGCCCACGCCCAGCCGAGCCCGGTAGAGCAGCTCGCCCTCGCCGGCCAGCGTCGGGACGCGGCGCTTCAAGTCGCGCTCGATGAGGTGCTCGACGGCGGGATCCGGCTCGGTGAAGGAGAAGCGCCGGTCCAGCCCGTACCGCCGGTGGGCCTCGTCCGCGTAGTAGACGCGGCCCACCACCACGTCCACCGGCGCCGCCGCCCGCAGCTTCTCCACCCACCGCACCGCGCTGGCGCAGGCGTTCGAGTCGTCTACGCCCACCAGCACCTTCAAGGGGGCGCCCTTGCTCCACGCGGTGAAGGGGTCGCCGTCGCGCACCACCAGCACCGGGAAGTCGGTGCGGGCCGCCAGCCGCTCGCTCGTCCCTCCCAGCCTCATCAGCGCACCGGAGCCGTGGCCCGCGCTGCCCACCACCAGCAGCGACGCCTTCTTCACCTGGGCGAACTCGCGCAGCACGGCGTCGGTGCGGCCATTGAGCACCTGGGTCTGCACCGGCGCCTTCGCCAGGCCCTTGAGCGCGTGGGCTTCGGCCTCGAGGCGCCTGGTCACCAACTGCATCACCTTCTGGCGCGCGTCCGAGTCCATCACCTCCACGTCCGGCTCCAGCACATGCACCAGCCACAGCTCCTGGCCCAGCCGCCCCGCCAGCGCCGCCGCGGTCGTCTGCGCGGCCCTGCCCCAGTCCGAGAAGTCCGTTCCGCAGATCAGCGTCATGGCGTCTCTCCTCTCTTCTCCAGCTCTCAATTCATCACCCGTGCCATCTCGTCACGAGGGCCTGCCGCCCCTGCGCGCGCACAGCCTGCGCAGCCCTCCCGTCCGGTGAAAACTCTGCGCGCCTCGCGCCTGGGCGCCTGCTGTGTTTGGCTCGCTTGCGATGATGCTCCGCCTGGCCGTGGCCGTGACCGTCGTCGTCGTGAACTCCGCGTGCGCCACCGTCTTCACCGGGACGCGGCAGGACATCGCCGTCACCTCCACGCCCCCGGGGGCGACGGTGGTGGTGCTGGGAGGCACCCCTGCCAACCTGGCGCTGCGGGCCCAAAAGGTGGCCGAGTTGCGGGAGCCGGTGCTGGCGTTGCTGGGGCCCCATCTCCCGGAGCCGGTGAGGGCGGCGCTGCAGGAGATGGACGTCGACGAGCTGGTGACGAAGCTGGTGCTGCTCACCCGCGTTTCGGAGTTGCCTCCCGAGCTGGCGGCGTCCGCGGGCGGCTTGCTGTCGGCCATTCCCGGGCCCATCGTGGACAAGCTGACGGAGCTGCTGGGCATCGAAGGCACGGGGGTGAGCCCCACGAAGTTCGAGCTGAAGAAGGGCAAGCCGTACGCGGTGGTGCTGTGGGCGAAGGGCTACGGGGCGAAGCTGCTCAAGGTGGACACCACCTTCAACTGGGTCACCCTGGTGAACGTGCTCAACGCCTTCCTCGGCGTCATCGTCGACGGGGTGACCGGCGCCTGGTTCAACCTCACGCCCGAAGAAGTCGGGAGCACCCTCTCGCCGCTGCCGACGCCCCCGCCCGCTGCGCCCGCGCCGGCTGCACCATGAGCTGCCCAGCGGGCGCCTTCGAGGGCCGGGTGCTCAAGCCTGCCCGGCGCTGACGCCCAGGGCCGCCGCCAGCGCCGCCACCACCGGGGCCGGGAAGCGGAAGCGCGCCTTGAAAGAAGTCAGCGCCGGCCCGGCCACCTGCGCCAGCGGCTTGGCCTGGCCGACGTGGGTGGCGAAGGCGATGGCGACGCAGACGGCCTGCCGCGCGGCGTCGTCGGGCACCGAGGCGGGGAAGGCCAGCAGCGGTGAGAGGTGGTGCTCCACTTCGTCCCACGCGGGGCCCAGCACCCCCGACAGGGCTTCGATGGTGGGCACGTCCCACGGCGGCCGCCCGTCGCGCAGGTTGGCCACCACCACCGCCGTCGTGGCCAGCTTCACCTTCGACAGCTCCGGCTCCAGCACCCCCAGCCGCTCGGCCACCGCCACCGCCACCGTCATCAACTGCCAGGCCTGCTTGCCCTTGTCCCCCAGCAGCGCCAGCAGCGTGTCCACCATGCGCAGCGCGGCCAGGGTGGACAGCTCGCCGCCCGGCGGAGGCGCGAGCGCCGCCTCGGGCGCGTCCAGCAACTGGCCCACCACCCGCGGCGGCCCCGAGGGCACCGGGGGCGGCGCGCTCCCCTCGAAGATGCCGCTGCCCTGCGAGGCCGTCGCCCGGGTCGACAGCAGCGCCGACGGGCTGGAGCCGCGCTCGATGAAGTCGGCGATGTCGTCGTCTTCCTTGCCCGTGTAGAAGCGGTTGCGCGTCCTGCGAATGGCCTTCTCCCCGGCCCGCACCGTCACGATGCTCTTGAGCCCCGACGCGGCCTTGAGCTGCTCCAGCGCGTCCGCGTCCATCGGGTTCTTCATGGCCACCATCAGCTGGGTGCCGCCCTTGAGCGCCAGGGGCACCAGGTCCAGCGCGCGGGCCAGCTCCAGCGACACCAGCTTGAGGGCCTCGGGGCCGGGCGTCATCTCCGCCAGCTTCTTCGCGGAAAGCGACGGCGTCTTCGTCAGCTCGGCGAGGGCCGAGACGATGACGTCTTCGTCCACGCCCACCGCCTGCAGCGCGTCGGACAGCGAGCCGCCGTAGACGTGCACCTGCTCCATCGCCTCTTCCAACTGGGGCCGGGTGATGGCCCGCTTCTCCAGCAGCGCGGCGCCCAGCTTCGCGTCGCGCGGCCCGCCGGTGTCTTCGGGCTCCGGCTCGGAGGCCTTCGGCTGATCCTCCGGCAGGCGCACCGCCTGGAGCTCGCTGCGGGACATCTTCCTGGTGGCGATGCGGGCCACCACCGCGCTGCCCGGGGGCGTGACGGAAGGGCGCTCCACCACCCCCGCCGAAGCCTGGGCGCCTCCCACCGTGGTGAGGGTGAGGACGTGGCCGCCGGCCTGCAGCGTGCCGCTCAAGCTGACCCGGTCCGGGCAGGCGCGGGCGAACAAGCGCGCCACGTCCAGCTCGGGCGTCTTCCAGCCCGCCTTCAGCGCCGCCTGCTGCAGCACCGCGTCCACTTCTTCCAGGGAAGGGCGCTCCTTCGGCTCGGGGGCCAGAAGCTGCAGGAGGAGGGACGCGTAGGGCTCGGGCACCTGCTTCAAGGCGTCGCGCTTGAGGCCCAGGTAGCGCTGGCAGACGACCAGCGCCTGGGTGGCGTCGGCGGCGGCGAACAGGGGCCGGCCCAGGGCCAACTCGTGCAGGAGCAGCCCCAGGCGGAAGACGTCGGTGGCCGCCGTCGGTTGCTCCGAGAGCTGCTCGGGCGCCACCGAGAAGGGCTCGGCGCGCGCGGGCCCCAGCGCCGTGGTGGAGCCGGCCGCGACCGCCACCTGCGCGTCCAACAGGAACACCTCGCCCCTCGCCGTCAGCAGCGTCGCCGAGGCGCACACGTCGCCGTGCACCACCGCCGGCGTGCGCGCGTGCAGTTCCATCAACAGGCGCGCCAGGCGGCTCACCACCGCCAGCCCTTCCGCCGGGGCGATGAAGCCCTTCCTCTGGGCCAGGGCGTTCATCACGTGGCGCAAGGACTCGCCCTCGATGAGCTCCTGCACCAGGTACGTCACGCCCTGGGAGGTGCCCACCTCGTACAGCTCCGGCAGGCCGGGCCCCCGGGGCGGTGCTCCTCCGGCGAGGAAGCGCGCGGCGAAGTCGGCGTTCTGCGCCCAGGGCGTCACCAGCCGCTTGACCACCACCGGCCGATGCGGCTCCTCCTGCGTGCCGACGAAGGCCTCCACGACGCTGGCCGCTTCGCCCAGCCGTCGCGCGATCCGGAAGGTGCTCATCGCCTTGGGGGCCGCCTCTCGTCAGACCGGAAACTTCGGCCCCGAGTGTACCTGCCGGCCCGCGCCGGTGGGCGGGGAAAGTGACGGAGGAGGACCCCTGCGCGCTGCCGAACGTCAGCCGGGCCGCGGTAGAGTCGGGGCGTTTTGGGGTGCGGGCGAATGCCGCGAGGTGGCTCGATTCACCAACGGTGACGGGTGGCTGGCCGAGCCCCCACTTGAGCGAGGACGACATGATGCGACGGGCGCTTGTGACGGCGGTGGCGATGGCGGCGGCGGCGTGTGGGCCGGTGGAGTACCGGATTGACGAGACGAAGGGCGTGCCGCCGGTGAAGGGCAGCACCGAGGTACAATTGGGCGGCAGCTTCACTTGTGGAACGCCCATCACGTCGGGCCAGTACACGGTGACGACGAAGGTGGTGACGGGCGGCTGCGAGTTCTCCTTCGACCAGGACGTGGAGGTGCTCGAGGCGAGCGACTACCAGGACATTCCGGATCTGGCCGGCGCGTCCAACCTGGTGCAGCGGGTGGAGCTCGAGGTGAAGACGCTGACCATCTCCGACGGCGCGCAGGTGCTGGACCTGCAGACGCGCGTCACCTCGGCCACCCTGTCCGTCAACGGGCAGGTGGTGGCGGACAAGACGACGCTGGCGCGCCTGCCGGCCACCGTCGCGCTGCGGGGGGACGCGCTGACGCCCCTCAAGGCGAAGGTGGACGCGCGGCAGCCGGCCAGCGTGCGCGCGCGCTGCGTGGTGGTGCTGCCGGACAGGCCCGCGCCGCCCGACAAGCTGAAGATGGATTACGACGCGCAGCCGGCCATCATCATCGGGACGGGCAAGATCTTCTGACCGGCGGCCGGCAGCGCGCTCCTCGTCACTGCCACACGCACTCGGTGTCCAGCGGGGGCACGGTGCCGTCCAGCATGCGCTTCTCGTAGCGGCGCACCACGCCGCCGCCGTAGGTGACGAGGCCGTCGCGGGTGCCGAACACGTCTTCCGGGCCGCTGGACAGTTGGGTGAGGCGCTCGAGGCGGCCCTTGTACACCTGCCAGACGTAGCGGCCCTGGTCGACGACGTAGAAGAGGTCGTCGTCGACGCGGGTGAGGTCGTCGTCGCCGATGCTGCCGTTGCCGTCGCTGATGCCGGGCAGGGGGAGGACGGCGCCCATCGCGGCCAGCGTGTTGCGGTCGAGCTTCTGCAACTGCACCTGGCCGCCCGCGCCGCCCAGCACCCACAGCGAGTCGGGGGCGCACTCCAGGTCGAACATGGTGGCGAAGGCCCAGGTGTCGCGGCGCGCGGTGGACGCGGTCAAGTCCACCAGCATCGACTGCGCCGCCGAGTTGACGTCCACCGGCGAGGTGAAGCGCAGCATGGCCCGGGTGCCGCCGAAGTAGTTGGCGAAGAAGTAGAAGTCGCGCCCGCACTTGGCGAAGCGGCCCCCGTTGCTGAAGTTGGCGCCGATGTCGTTGTTGAAGTTGACGAACTGGATGCGCACCGCCACCTGGCCGTCCCAGGGGCCGCCGCCGGCCACCCACCAGAAGTTGCCGGTGCCGGAGAGGCCGCTGTTGCCGACGGACGCGGCCTGGTCGGAGAAGCCCTGCGGGGTGGGGTTGTTGGACGGCAACTGAATCAGCGGAGGCACGGTGGGCTGCTGCTCGACGGGCATCATCCCCGGGGCCACGCGGAAGCGGCGGAGGTTGCGGTTGGCGTAGCTGTTGTCCCACTGGCCGTGCGACACGTACACCTCGCCGGTGGCCGAATCGAAGCCCGACGCGAAGGCGTTCCACGACGTCACGTAGTTGGGCACCGTCTGCGACTCGAGCAACTGCAACTGGCAGCGCGGCCGCTGGCACACCAGGTTCTCGCAGAGGACGGCCTTCACGCACTGGTTGGGGCCGGTGCAGGGCTGGCCGGCGGGGATGCGGCACACCTGGTCCTCGCAGGTGAGGCCCAGGTTGCAGTCCGTGGCCTGGGCGCACGGGCCGCCCACGCCCTGGCGGCAGATGCCATTCATGCAGGTGCCGCCGTTGGGGCAGGCGTGCAGGGTGTCGCAGGCGGTGCACACCCGGCTCTCACACAGGCGCGACTCGCACTGCGCGTCCATGGTGCAGGCGCGGCCGGACGTGCACACCGGGCAGGCGCCGCCGCACTCCACCGTGCAGCGGTCGACGCAGCTCCCCGCGCGGCACACCTGGTCGGCGCCGCTGCAGGTGACGCCCACGCAGGCCTCCTCGAGGCAGGTCCCCTGGCTGCACACCGTGCCCGAAGCGCAGGTCACCCCCACGCACGTCGTGTCGATGCACACCCCCGCCTGGCACGTCTTCCCCGCGTCGCAGGTGATGCCGGTGCACGCGTCCACGCAGGCGCCGCTCTGGCAGGTGAGGCCCGCGCCGCAGGTGACGCCCAGGCACGCGTCCGCGCACAGGCCGCCCTTGCAGGCCAGCCCGGTGGGGCAGTTGACGCCCGCGCAGGCCGACTCCACGCAGGTGCCGGTCGCGCACACCTGGCCTTCCGGGCACTGGCTGCCGCCGCAGGCCGTCTCGTAGCAGGTGCCCTTCGCGCAGACGCTGCCGGCCGCGCAGGTGACGGTGACGCAGCGCTCGTCGACGCAGGCGTCGGCCACGCACACCTCCACCGCGCCGCACGTCTGGTTGGCGCAGGCCTTCGCGTAGCAGGTGCTCTCGAGGCAGCGGCCCCCGCTGCACTCCGAGTCCTTCGCGCAGGGGGTGGTCGCAGGCGGAGTGCCTCCACAGGCGGACACCAGCAGCGCGGCGAAGGCGAGGGGGACGAGGCGCTTCATGAGAGGAGACTCCACGGGGTGGGGCGGCCGGTGTCCCGCCATTGTGCCGCGCGGCCGCCTGCTGCTCCACCTTCCTCTCGGGGTGTGCGCGCGCGGCGCACAGGCTCGGCGGTCGATCTTTCCCCGCCCAGTCGGGCCATACTCAAGGCCGTGGCCCCGCTCGTCCTCCTCGCCGTGCTGGCCCAGGCGCCCGAGCGCGTCACCTTCGTCTTCGGGGGCGACATCATCCCGCACGACCCGGTGAAGACGGTGGCCCGGCTGCACAACGTCGTCACCGACGCGGGCGTCAGCGAGAACAGCGACGGGTGGGACCACGTCTTCGGCCCGCTGCAGCCCGTCTTCGTGCGCAGCGACTTCGCGGTGGTGAACCTGGAGACGCCCATCGTCACGGTGAAGAAGCCGGAGCGCGGCGAGATGGTCTTCCACGGCGCTCCCGTCATGCTGGACGCGCTGAAGAAGGCGGGCGTCGCGGTGGCGTCCTTCGCCAACAACCACTGCCTGGACCAGCACCGCGAAGGCATCACCGCCACGCGAGACTTCCTCCGGACGGCGGGGCTTCTGGCGGTCGGCTGCGACGTCAACGAGGAGGCAGCCTGGATGCCGCTGGTGCTGGAGAAGAACGGCCTGAGGGTCGGCATCCTCTCGCTGACGCGCTTCATCAACGGCTTCAACAACACGAAGGACCCCGCCGAGCCGCACGTGCCCGCGGTGGGCTACCCGAAGGAGCCCAAAATCATCGGCGACCACTCCATCGAGCAACTGCTCCAGACGGTGAAGGCCCGCAGCGCCGAGGTGGACGCGCTGCTGGTCTTCATCCACTGGGGTGACGAGTACAAGGTGAAGCCGCGCGACGAGGACCGGGCGCTGGCCCAGCAACTGCTCGACGCCGGGGCCTTCGCCATCGTCGGGCACCACCCGCACGTGCTGCAGCCGGTGGAGTGGTTTACCCGCGCCGACGGGACGAAGGGGCTGGTGGCGTTTTCCTTGGGGAACCTGGTGTCCAACCAGGACTTCGACAAGGAAGCGGGCCTGAAGCGCGACGGGCTGCTGCTGGAGCTGGAGCTGTCGAGGGCCGCGGAGGGCGCCCCGGTGCAGGTGACGAAGGTGGCAGGCGTGCCCGTCTTCACCGAGAACCGGATGGCCGGCGGCGGGAAGAAGCGCAACGTGCAGCCGCTCTTGCTGGAGGACGAGTTGGCGGCGATGCAGGCGCGAGTCCTCGAGCTCGAGGGCCGGGTGGACAAGGCCGCGAAGGCCGAGCGGAAGACGCTGGCGCGCCGCATCGGCATCGCCACCGCGCGGCTGGGGCGCATCCAGGCCGCGATGGCCGGCGCCTTCACCGAGGCAGCGCCCGCCGCCTCCATGGCCGCGCCCGCGAAGTAGCCACCCACGGGACCCCACCTCACCGCAGGCGCCGCTGTGCGTGGCGCGCCCACCCGGGACACGTATTTCTCTCTCCGCGGTGCAGCCCGTCCCACTACCATCGCCCCGCCGTGCCTTCGACACCGCTCATCCTCGGCATCGACTTCGGCACCACCAACACCTCGGCGGCGTACTTCGACGAGCAGGGCAAGCTGCGGCTGGTGCCGGTGAAGGAAAGGAACTTCATCCTCCCGTCGGTGGTGTGGTTCCCCTCGGCGGACAAGCACCTGGTGGGGCACGCGGCGCGCACGCAGATCATCGAGGACCCCAAGCACACCGTCTTCGGCAGCAAGCGCTTCCTCGGGCGCCGCTTCCAGTCCGAGTACGTCAACCAGCACAAGGACCGCTTCGCCTTCGACCTGGTGGAGGGGCCGGACGGCTACTGCGCGGTGCTCATCTACGGGCAGTTGGTCCCCCTCACCCACGTGGCCCAGTTGGTCATCGCGGAAATCGCCGGCCGGGCCGCCCACACCGCCGGCAAGCCCTTCAAGGAAGCGGTCCTCACCGTGCCGGCCCACGCCAGCGTGCGGCAGCGGGAGGCGGTGCGGAAGGCGGCGGAGGCGGTGGGCCTGACGGTGCGCGCCATCGTCAACGAGCCGACCGCCGCGGCGCTGTACTACGCCAACCTGCGCAACCCGCAGCAGAAGGTGCTCATCTTCGACCTGGGCGGGGGCACCTTCGACGTCACCTTGATGGACGTGGAGGCCCGGGTGGCGCGGGTGATGGCCACCGGCGGCGACGCCTTCCTCGGCGGCGGCAACTTCGACGAGGTGGTGGTGGAGCACTTCGTCGAGCAGTTCGAGCAGCGCACCGGGCTGTCCATCCGCCAGAACCGCACGGTGATGCAGCGCCTCGTCTTCGCCGCGGAGAACGCGAAGATTTCCCTCACCCGGCTGGACACCACGCAACTGCGGGTGCCGGCCATCGCGGTGAAGCCCACCGGCGAGTTCGTCGACTTCAACTACACCCTCACCCGCACCAAGCTGGAGGAGCTGGCCTTCAAGCTGGTGGAGCGCTGCGTGGCCGCCTGCGACGACGTCCTCTCGCGCGCGAAGCTGTCGGCCGGCCAGGTGGACGAGCTGGTGATGGTGGGCGGGCAGACGCGCATGCCGGCCATTCGCCAGCGGCTGGCGTACTTCAAGCGCTTCGCCTCGGAGAAGGACGTGCACCCGGAGCTGGGCGTGGCGGTGGGCGCGGCCATCCTCGGGCGCAACCTGGCCAGGGCCAGCCGCACCGGCCTGCAGGACGTGGTGCCCATGCCCATCAGCGTGATGCTGCCGGGCGGGCGCACGGTGGAGGCCATTCCCGCCAACACCCCGGTGCCCGCCGTCAAGCGGCTGCCGCTGGACGCGCTGCCCGCCTGGTCCTCGCCGGTGCCGCTGGTGCTCTTCGAGTCGTTGGACCAGACCAGCACCGACCGCGAGCTCATCGGCACCGTGCACATCGGGCCGGAGTGGCGCACCGGGAAGGCCGTGGCCTCGTCGCTGGAGCTGGAGGTGGGGCAGGACTTCCAGCTCAAGGCCCGGGTGGTGGCGCCGGGCGGGATGCAGACGTCCCTGCAAATCGTCGAAGCGGCCCGGCACTGAGAGGCGGCTTCACTTCGGGCGGGCGCGGCGCCACACGTTGGCGGTGGAGTCCACCCCGAAGACGAAGTCGCCGTGCACCGCGAGGCCGAGGATGCGGTCGTTGAGCGCGAGGCCCTCGTTGAAGGCCTGCCAGGTGGCGCCCTGGTCCTTCGAAAGCCACACCCCGTCGCGGCCCGACGCGAAGGCCGTGGCGTACAGCACCGCGCCGTCGGTGAAGAGCACGTCGGCCGGGTCCGCCGGCAAGCCGGAGCCGGTGGCGGTCCAGGTGCTGCCGTCGCTGCCCTGGTACACCACGTTGGCCGACGAGGAGACGAACACCGCGCCGCCCAGCGTCACCGCCGACAGCGCGTTGCCCAGGGGCAGAGGGCTGGGCTGCCAGGTCTGCCCGTCGTCGGTGCTGCGGGCCACGCCGGTGGAGCAGCCGAAGACGGTGGTGCCCAGCCGCGCGAAGGAGGAGGCGCCCGCGGAGGCCGAGAGCCCCGTGGAGGACGGCTGCCAGGTGACGCCGCCGTTGGTGCTGCGGAAGACGCCGCCCATCATCCCCGGCTCTGATGCCCCGGCGTTCATTCCCAGGAGGAGCGCGCTGCCGGTGTCGAACAACGCGTAGGGGCTGACGCTGGTGGGCAGGCCGGGGTCCGACTTCGTCCAGGTCTCGCCGTGGTCCGCGCTCGCGTAGACACCTTCCGTCAGCCCGGCGAAGACCTTCCCCTGGCTCACCACCATCGTCTGGAAGGGGAGGTCCATCGGCAGGCCGGCCGACTTCACCGCCCAGGTGGCGCCGTCGTCGTCGGAGACGGCCACCTCCTTCTCGATGCCGACGATGACGCGGCTGCCGTCCACCACCAGCGCGCCGCCCACCACCAGCGACGTCGGCTGGTACACCTTCGTCCACCCGGCGCCGGAGGACGGCCCGCCCCCGCCGCAGCCCCAGACGCCCAGGGAAACCACCACCACCAGCCAGGTCGAGGGGCGTGTCATGGGCGGGAGTTTCCTCACCCCACCTCCAGTCCGCAATGCCGGCGTGGTGAAGGGGCGCGTGAAGGCCGGGCGCGGCTCCGTTACACACAGCGCCCATGATGGAGAAGACGACGGGCGAGCTCACCTTGCGCTTCGAGGACATCGCGCAGGACGGCCGGTTGATGCTGGAGCCCTTGCCGGCGGGGCTGACGCCGCTGTGGCGGGTGGTGGAGGCTCGGGCGCGGGGCTGGCTGGCGACGGGCAGCATTCCCATCATCAACCGCATCACCGCGCAGGCGGGCGACGGGCCCTTCGGCATGGAGGAGCCCCTTCAGGTGGAAGGCGCCTTCAGCCTGGCGCACACCGTGGACGAGGCGGGCCAGGTGCAGCGCCTCGTCTTCGACGCCGACGTCGCCTTCACGGGCAAGGTGGGGCGCACCACGCTTGCGCCGCCCGACGACGTGGGGCGGGTGGTGCCCGCGGGCAGCCTGCGCGTCGAGCACGTCTTCACCCGGCCCTTCGCGCCAAAGGAGGAGCGCCGCGTCACCTTCCTCGAGGAGGACGGCCAGCGCTTCGTGCCGCCGGCGCGCCGGGTGTGGAAGGAGCCGCGCTCGACGCTGGACGTCCCCGAAGGCGCCCGGCCGCTGGGCGAGGACTTCGTGCGCGACGAGGTGCCGCTGGTGCTGGGGCTGACGCACACCGACAGCAACCAGCACGTCAACTCGCTCTTCTACCCGCGCAGCTTCGAGGACGCGGCGCTGCGGCACTTGAAGCGCCTGGGCCGCTCCACCGAGGTGCTGGGCCGCCGCCTGGACATCGCCTTCCGCCGTCCCAGCTTCGCCGGCGAGGTGCTGCACGTGCACCTGCGCGCGTACGAGGTGGGCCGCGCCACGGTGTGCACCGGCGTCTTCGTGGGTGAAGGCGAGCCGCCCGCCAGCGCGCGCGTCTACGTGCAGTTGTCGCTGGAGTGACGCGTCAGGCCGGCTGGGTACTCGGTCGTTTGCGCTCCCACCGCCACGCCTTCGGGGCGCCTTGCCGGAGAACCCCGCGTGCGCAGCCGACCATTCATGTCCGGGCGGACGTGCGCGGGCTCTGGGCCGGCGGTCACTCGGTGCGGCTCGAGCAGAGCCTCAGTCGCGGTGATGCAGGGGGCGGATATCGACGCCCCTGGCCTGCAGGGTGGAGGCGAGGCCGTCGAGGTCGAGCTGGGCCATCTTGAACTTCGCCCGCCACGGCCGGTGCGGCTCGAAGGCCAGCATCGTCTTCACCGCGTGGCCGGCGAGCAGGTCGGGCAGCGCCTCGGCGTCCTCCGGCTCCACGCCGAACACCAGGGTCTCGATCGGCTCGTCACCCAGCGCCGCCTTGAGCTGCGCGCGGGTGGTGAGGCGGTGAATCCCCTCGCCGTAGTAGACGAGCCAGGCGCTCGAGCCCGGGGCGCGGGCCGCGAAGCCCAGCATCGGGCCGTGCCGCGGGCCTCTCGCCCCGTCCAGCGCGATCTGGGCCAGGCCGCGCGGGTTGCTGACCAGCTTGAAGACGTGCCGGGCCGCGGCGGTGGGCTCGGGCGGCAGCAGCGGCATGTGCTCCCACTCGAACACCCGCACCGTCCACCCGTTCACGTCCACGGTGGCCCCGGCGGTCACCGGGATGAAGCGGTCGTCGCGGCGGGCCGAGCGGGCCTCGAGGTAGCTGCAGAGGTGCGACGAGGCGACCACGGTCACCGGCGCGCGCGCCTCGAGGCGCAGGTGTGCCAGGGCGCCGTTGATGTGCTCGGGGTGGCCGTGGGTCAGCAACAGCGCCGCGCCCTGCACCTCGAGCGCGCTGCCGGGCGCAGGGTCGAACACCAGCGGCGGGGCGCTCGAGCCCGCGGGGGCCGAGGCGATGCAGCCCGACCAACCCTGGTAGCTCATGCCGAAGGCGTCCCGGGCCGGCTCACTACCCGCCGACTTCGCCCTGGCCTTCGAGGGGTCGGCGCGGCGATCGACGATGTAGCGGTGCGCCTGCTTGAAGGCGCGGCCGTTGGCCACCAGGCCGAGCAGCATGCGGGGGGCGTGCGGCGAGAGGAAGACCTGGGGCAGCTTCTTGAAGATCATGCGCGTGGCGCGCTTCACCGAGCGGGCGTTGAACTCGGCGAGAAGATCGTAGAGCTCCTTGCTCGGCAGCCGCGTGGGGAGCACGAAGTGCTGCAGATCGTAGAGCGCGTGATCGTGGGTGAGCAGTTGGCTGCGCTCCTTGCGGTGGAGCGGCGTACCCGGAAACGGCGTCAGCGCGGTGTACTCGGTGATGAGAATGGATGGCCGCTCGCGCGCGTAGCGGTCGATGCGCTCGAAGTCTTCCCGGCCGAAGTCGGGCTCGACCAGGAAGCCCGCGCTCAGCCAGAAGCCCAGCTCCTGGGAGATCCGCACCGCCTGCTCGTTGATGTCGATGCTGCCCTGCTTCCCCGAGCGCTTGAGGGCCCGGTCGTCCATCGCCTCGAGCCCCGTCATCACCACCGTCAGGCCCGCCTTCACCCACAGCGCGAAGACGTCCTTGTTGGCGACGATCGAGTCCGCGCGCCCATAGGCGAAGTAGCGCTTCTTCACCCCGGCGGCGAGCAGCAGCTCAGCCAGCCGGCGCATGCGCTCGGGGTCGAGGAAGCTGTGGTCGTCGCAGAACATGATGAAGTCTTCGTCGAGAGCGCGAATCTCCTCGAACACCTGCTCGGCAGAGCGCGCGATGAAGCCGCCCTCGGAGTACACGCGCACCGAGCAGAAGGTGCAGTGCGAGGTGCACCCATAGGAGGTGCGCACCGCCGCGACGTTGGGCTCGAAGATGTAGAAGTAGCGCTTGCGGTAGCGGGCGGTGAGCGTGCGGTCGGGCAGCGGAAAGTCGTCGAGGTTGGTGGGCTGGGGCCGGGGGGTGGTGCGCTGCATCGAGCCGTCGGGCCGGCGAACGCCCAGGCCGGCGATCTTCGAGTAGTCGGAGCCGCCCCGGGCCCGCTCGGCGCAGATCTCGCGGAACGTCTCCACGCCCTCGCCGATCACCACCAGGTCGACGGCGGAGTCATTGAAGTCCTCCGGCGCCATGGTCGGGTGGTGGCCGCCGGCGATCGTCAGGCACTGGGGGTAGCGCCGGCGAACCCGCCGCAGCGCCTCGATGGCGGTGTCGCGGTGGACGATCTCGGAGGTGACGCCGGCGATGTCGGGCGCGAACTGCTCGAGGGCCTCGTCGAGATCTCCCGGCGCGACCTCCAGATCGACCAGCCGCACCTCGTGCTGGCCTTTGACCGCGGCGCCGATGAGCTCGAGCCCCAGCGGCTCGATCTTGGCGATGTGGCGCAGCCCGATGGTGCGCGAGTCGCACGGTGGATTGATGAGCAGGATCTTCATCTGAAAAACCTCCCTGGGGCGCTGCGGCAGGGCGCCCTTGTACCCGCGCCCGCGCCGCAGCGAAAGGCCGCGAGTCAACCGGCGCGCCGCTCGGCGCAGACTTTGCGCCTCGCTGGCGCCGCACGCGAGCGAAGCGCTCTTGGATGCCCGTCGAACTCCGGAGAAGGGCGACGACGCTGGCGGAATCCACCTCGTGCCCAGTCCGGTCACCGGTTGACGCACGCCAGCGCCTCAGGCGCCGAGGCTACGATGCGACCTGGGGCCGCCGAGCGACGGATGCGACGCGTCAGGCCTGGGCCTGCCCGTCGGGCACCACCACCAGCCCGTCGGGGCCAAAGCCAACCCTCGGCCTGCCGATGAGGTGACAGGTGGGGCACCAGGAGCGCGCGCCCTCGGGTGAGAGGCGCAGCCTCAAGTCGCCGCCGCAAGCGGGACAGGCGGCGGTGAGGGTGAACTCCGCGGTCTTCTCGTTGAGGATGCTGACTTCCGGGACCATGCCCCTTGGGTACGGCGGCGAGCGCGCGCCGCAACCTCTCCTCCCCGTCCGGTGGGGCTTGGGAAGCGGCAGAGCGCGTGGTTAGGTGCCCGTCGCCTCGACATGTCCAAAGACAGGCTCGTCCTCGGAGGCCGCTTCAAGCTGCTGCGCCACCTCGGCGGCGGCGGCATGTCCGAGGTCTTCCTCGCGGAGCAGTTGTCCCTGGGCCGCAAGGTGGCGCTCAAGGTCTTGAAGCGGGACCTGGGCAGCATGCCGGCGATGAGCGAGCGCTTCCGCCGCGAGGCGCAGCTGTTGTCCACCGTCGACCACCCGTCGGTGGTGCGCGTCATCGACTTCGAGACCAGCCCCAAGGACGGCACGGTGCTGGTGCTGGAGCTGGCCGAAGGCGAGACGCTGGAGTTGGCGCTGCGGCTGGGGCCCTTCGAGCCCGGCCGGGCCATCCGCGTCTTCCTGCAGTTGGCCGAGGGGCTGGCGGCCATCCACGACAAGGGCATCATCCACCGGGACATCAAGCCGCAGAACGTCGTCATCGGGCACTCCACCCGCGGCGAGCAGGCGCGGCTTCTGGACTTCGGCATCGCCCGGCTGATGGAGCTGGAGGCGGAGGAGACGAAGGCGAAGCCCGCCGCCGTGGACGGCGACCCGGAGGTGACGGGGCCCCTGCCGCCGGTGGACGCCGACCCCTTCGTCAGCCACCCGGGGCAGGCGGTGGGCACGCCGGCCTACGTGGCGCCGGAGCAGGCCATGGCCCAGCCGGTCGACCCCCGCACCGACATCTACTCCTTCGGGGTGCTGGCCTTCCGGGCGCTGGCGGGGCGGCTGCCCTTCGAAGGCCCGTCCACGCGCGATTACCTGGAGCAGCACGTCAAGCAGAAGCCGCCGCGCCTCGACGAGGTGGAGCCCACGCTGGCCGAGTGGCCCGCGCTGGTGAAGCTGGTGATGCAGTGCCTGGAGAAGAAGCCGGACGCGCGGCCGGACGACGGCCACGCGCTGGCGCGCTCGCTCAAGGCTTGCCTGCCCGCGGAGGCGATTCCGCTCACCACCCAGACGCGCCTCGCGCTCAACGCGATGGCCACCCAGAGCCTCTCGGCGGTGAAGGGGACGGTGGACACGCTGGGGGAGCGCGGGCGGGCCGGGGCGCGAAGGGTGCGCAAGTTGGCCGCGCTCCTGGACAAGCAGACGCGGGTCAGCCTGCTCATCACCGTGCTGCTGACGTCGCTGGTGCCGGCGGCCTGGGCGATGTGGCCGCCCACCCCCGTGGAGCAGGCGGAGCAGCGGCTGGAGGACGGCGACGCGGCGGGCGCCCTGCAGCTCATCGACGAGACGCTGCCGGACGCGAAGGGCCTGGTCCCCACGCTGCTGTCGCTGAAGGCGGCGGCGCTGCACCAACTGGGGCGGGCGGACGACGAGCGGGCGCTGCTGCGCGACCTGCCGTACCAGGTGCTCTTTCCAGCGCGGCGGCCGCTCCTGCAGGCGCTGGCGGAGGACTTCAGCGACGCCGAGGGGGACGGGGAGCTCAAGGAGCTGCTGGGGCTGGTGCCCGCGCAGGACCTGGACCCGGTCTTCGAGCGCTTCGCGAAGGAGCCGCTCTCGCGGCGGCAGTGGGGCGCCTTGAGGTGGCTGGACTTGTCGGGCCGGAGCAAGGGCCTCGACCTCGAGGAGCGCTACTCGGCCTCGCTGGCCTCGCGCAGCTGCACGGTGCGGGCGAAGGCGGCGGTGCGCCTGGGCGAGCTGGGGGACACGGACGCCATCGGCCCGCTGAGGGACCTGTCGGAGACGCCCAAGGACGAGGGCACCAGCGGGCCCATCAACTGCGGGCAGGACGAAGCGGCCGAGGCCATCCGCCAGTTGAAGAAGCTGCCCTGACGCGGCCGGAAGTTTGACGCCGGCCCCCGGGCAGGTCTGATCGCCACAGACCTGCAGCGCCCTGTGGCGCGCACCACCAGCGAGGACCGCGATGAACGAAGACGTGAAGCCGACGACGTGGCAGGGCCCGGAGCGCCGCACGGGGAAGGTACCAGCGCCCCTCTTCGGCGAGCTGTCGATGGAGACGCTGTGGCGGCCGACGGACAGGCCGGCGGGTGTCTCCGACGGGTGGCTGCGGGCGCACGGCTACGCGCCGGACCGCCGCAGGTAGCCTTCAGGCCATCGCGCGGGTGTGGATGGGCGGAAGGCGTCGCTCCACCGCGGCCTCCACCACGCGCCCCAGCCGGAGCAGCAGGTGCTCTTCCCACGGCCGCGCCAGCAGGTGCAGGCCCACCGGCAGCCCCTTCCCATCAAAGCCGGCCGGCAGGGACAGGGCGGGCAAGCCGGTGAGGTTGCCCACGCGGACGAAGCGCATCAACTGGTCCACCACCGGCAGGTTGGATTCCCCTTCGGGCAGCGTGTCCTCCGGAATCGGCGGCGCGGTGCAGGCGGTGGTGGGCGTCACCACCACGTCCACCGCGCGGAGCAGCTCCAGGTACTCGCGCGTCAGCTTCTGCCGGTGCCGCATCGCGTGCACCAGGTCGGTGGCGCGGAAGTGCCGCCCGATGGCCAGGTTGGTCCGCGAGTCCAGGCCGAAGCGCGTCGAGTCTTCCCGCAGGTGCTCGCGCATCGCCGTCGCCATCTCCGAGAGGATGATGACGGCGTGGCTCCAGAGAATGGTGTTCAAGTCCGGCGGAGGAATTTCCACCACCTTCGCCCCCGCGGCCTGAAGCGCGCCCACCGCCTCCTTGCACCGCTTCACCACGTCGGCGTCCGCGTCCTCGAAGTACGGCCAGCACACGCCCAGCCGCACGCCCGTCAGGTTCCGGCTCTCGTAGCCCGACAGGTGCGCCGGCGGCTGCGCCTGCGAGACGAAGTCGTGCGCGTCCGGCCCGGCCGTCAACGCGTAGCCCACCGCCACGTCGTCCACCGTCAGGCCGATGGGCCCCACGTGCCCCACGTTCCAGCACAGCGCCGGCACGCCCGTCTCGGGGATGCGGCCGAACGTCGCCTTGAGCCCCACCACCCCGCAGAGCGCCGCGGGGATGCGGATGGAGCCGCCCCCGTCCGCGCCGATGGCCACAGGACACAGGCCCGCCGCCACCACCGCCGCCGACGCGCTGGAGGAGCCCCCGGTGATGTGGCCCCGGTTCCACGGGTTGCGCGCCGGCCCGTAGTGCGGGTTCAACCCGATGGGGTTGATGCCAATCTCATTCATGTTGGCCTTGCCGAGGATGACGGCCCCCGCCGCCTTCAGCCGTGCCGCCACCACCGAGTCCGTCGCCGCCACGCCGGTGAGGAAGCGCGTGCCCAGGGTGGTGGCGAAGCCGGCCAGGTCCACTTCGTCTTTCAGCACCACCGGCACGCCCTCCAGCACGCTGCGCGGGGTGTTGCCCCGCAGCCGCGCCAGACTGGCCTGTGCGTCGCGCAGCACCTCGTCGGGCTTGCGGCTGATGAAGAAGCCCATCCGCTCGTCGCCGCCGTCCAGCCGCTCGATGGCCGTGTGCAGCCGCCGCACCACCGACACCGGATCCGCCCCCTCGCGGAAGGCGCGCGCGTAGGCGGCCACCGTCTCCAGTCGCTCCAGCCCCGCGAAGGGCGCGCCGCTGGCCTGCACCGCGCGCTCGGCCTGGGCCTGCGGACTCTGTGGCTCGGCCGGCGGCGGCCCCGGCGGCAACGGCACCTGCACCGGCGAGGCGCCGTCGGCCGGCGTGGCGCGGAAGGCCTCGAAGCCGCTGTCCGTCACCAGCTTGTTCAGCAGCACCGGGCCGACGCCGCTCTCCAGCGCGCTGACGAAGGCCTTGAGCGGCAGGCCCGCCACGCGCGGCGCCTTCACCGGGTTGCGTTGGTATTTCATGCCGCGCACCGTAGCGCACTCGCCCAGGTTGGCCCGTTGAATACCCGGGCGGGGCAGCCAGTCCAGGTGGGCATGAAACGGACCCTCCTCGGACTCGTTCTGGCGGCGGCGACGATGGGCGCGACGGCGGCGCGCGCGGACGACGACTGCTACGGCAACACCCCGTCGTCCTACCACCCGGCGGCGGCGGTGACGTCGCAGCGCCCGCCTCCTCCCCTGATTGCCCCGCGGCAGCACGGCCGGTACGAGCTGCGCGCCGTGCAGCGCTGGGTGGAAGGCACCACCACCCAGGTGTGGGTGGAGGGCCGCTGCGTGACGAAGCGCCACGGGCGCCACGGCTACGCGCAGCACACGCGCTGCCTTCCCGGCCGCTACGAGGCGGTCACCACGCCCGGCCACTACGAGGCGCGGCAGGAGTGGGTGTGGGTCGCCTACTCCCCGCCCATCCGCTACGGCGCGTCGTGGAACAACGGCCAGGTGACGGGCGGCTTTGAAATCTCCATGCGCTGACCATCC
>JADLDB010000049.1 GCA_020846875.1 Myxococcales bacterium
AGCGGGCGTGGTCCGAGTACTACCAGTACGTCCACCGCTACCTGCGCGACGTCGTGCGGCTCGACCCCGACCGCGCCCTGAGCCAGCGCCTGCGCGACCAGCTCGCGGGCTGGCCACGACGCCCGTTCCACTTCGTCACGGCGCATGCGCCGTCGATCCGCCTCTTGCGCGCGCTCGAAGCGCGCGTCGAGCGGCCTCCGGTGGCCAGGCCCCGCGCCGAGCGAGAGGCCGATCCCGAGTGGGTGGACCCGGAGAACGTCCTCGCCGACATCGACGCGCTCGTCGCGCGCGCCCTCGAGGAGGGCAAGACGACCCTCGCCGCCGTGTCCGAGCGGGTGCTTCCAGAGCTGCCGGAGACCATCCACTACGCCGCCACCGGACGAATCGCCCACGCCGTCGCCCAGGCCGCCCGGGTTCGCAGCGAGCGAGAGCGTCCCTGGGCGCCCGTCGGCGCGAGGCTCGAGGTCGAGGACTGGAGCGTCGCGCGGAGGAACGGGCCGTGACCGATTCGACCTTCCACACGCTCGAGGCCGCGCTCGCCGATGACCACTTCCCGGAGGTCGACCTGATGCTGCGCCGCGGGCGTCACATCGGCCGCGACGACGGGACCGCGTACGACTACCTCGTCGATGCCCAGTCGCTCCTCGAGTCGTTCTATCGGCGCTTCGGCTGCGAGCTGGTGCAGCAGAGCGACGGCTACTTCTACCTGCTGCCCTCGGGCGACCGCCTCGGGCGAAGGCAGCTCTCCGCAGGCGAGATGCTCGTCGGGCAGACGCTCGCGCTCCTGTACCTCGACCCCGCGACGCTCCAGCACGGCGGCGTCCTCCCGCGCGAGGCGCTCTTGCAGCGGCTCTCCGGGCTCCTGGGCACGGATGCCCTCGTGCGCACGCTCAGCCCGCGCAAGCGCAAGTACGACGAGCGCATCGCGGCCGAGACCGTCCGCACGCAGGTGGGCGAGGCGCTCAGGCGCCTCTCGGAGCTCGGCTTCGTGGACGTGCTCGACGAGGCGCGGCTTCGGCTCCGACCTGCACTGATGCGCTTCGCGGAGCCGGTGCGCGGGCTGAGTGACCCCAACGTCGCGCTGGAGCGGCTCGTCGCGCGCGGCGAGGTGCTGCTCGGTGAGGCGAACGGCGACGAAAACGGCGCGGACGACGACGCGACCGAAGGCGAGGAGCCGGCGCCATGACCCGCACCCACGCCGAGGCGCTCGCGCTCGTGAACTGGAAGGGCGTGTTCTACGAACGCTACCTGCTCGACCGGCACGTCACGGCACTCGAGGGCGCCAACGGCGCGGGCAAGACGACGGTGATGATCGCCGCGTACGTGGTGCTGCTCCCGGACATGTCCCGGCTGCGCTTCACGAACCTCGGCGAGACAGGCGCGACCGGCGGGGACAAGGGCATCTGGGGACGGCTCGGCGAGCCGGGGCGCCCATCGTATGCCGTGCTCGACTTCGCCCTGCCTGGCAAGCGCCGCCTCGTGGCGGGAGTGCACCTCGAGCGCAAGGGCGAGCCCTCGGTCGAACCGACGCCGTTCATCGTCGCCGGATTGGCGGACGACGTGCGCCTGCAGGACTTGCTCCTCGTCTCGCAGGGCGAGAGCGAGGTCGTTCCCGAGCTGCCGGAGCTGCGGGAGAACGCGGCGCGCCTCGGCGGTCGCCTGACGTCGTTCCCGTCGGCGCGCGAATACTTCGCCGCGCTCTTCGATCAGGGCGTGACGCCCCTGCGGCTCGGCACCGACGAGGAGCGGAACAAGCTGAACGAGATGCTGCGCACGAGCATGACCGGCGGCATCTCGCGGGCGCTGACCTCGGAGCTGCGGGCCTTCCTGCTCAAGGAGGAAGGCGGCCTCGCGGACACGCTCCAGCGAATGCGTGCCAACCTCGACGCGTGCCGACGGACGCGGACCGAGGTCCAGGAGTCGCGCCGCCTCGAGCAGGAGATCGGCGGGGTGTTCGAGGCCGGTCAGACGATGTTCGCCGCCGCCTTTCTCGCGACTCGCGAGCGCGCCGACGAGCTGTCACGCCGCGTCGAGGAGGCGGAAGCCGCACGCGCCAACGCGGAGGCGGCGCAGGTCGCTGCCCGGGACGCGCTCGAGAAGACCCTCACTGACCTCGCGGCGCTCGAGCACCGACGCGGCGAGCTTGGTCAGGTCGTCGACTCCGCTCGCGCCTGGCAGGGCAAGCTGCGCGATGCCCTCGCGGCCGCGAAGGCGCTGGCTCGCTGCGCCGACGCGCTGAAGCTCGCCGAGGCGGCGTCAGCGGAGGCCGCGCACGAGAGGGCCGTCGCTGACGAGCAACGCGCCCGCGCCCGAGAGGAGCTGCGGCGTGCGCAGGAGGGCTACAAGCGGGCCGCCGCCGGCCTCGCCGATGTACAGCGCGGCATCGAGGAACTGCATCGCCGCGCCGGCGCCTACCACCAGGCCGTGCGTCGCCTCCGCGAGGCTGAGAGCTGCCTCGGTGGAGCGCCGCTGCTCGTGCCAGTGTTCGACGAGCGCCTCGGGGGCGCACGCACCGAGCTCGCCGCGGTGGACGAGGAGCGCCGGGAGGCTGCCACGCTGCTCGCCGACGCGGAGTCCCATCGCGCGCGACACGCCGAGGCGATGCGCGCACTCACGACACTCTTGGGAGCGGCCGTTGCGCCCGAGCAGGCCCACGACGTCGCGCTCGACGCGCTGACGCGCCACCGAGAGAACGTCGCGCTCGCTGGGCGCCTTTCGAGCATCGAGCAGCAGCTCGGCGACGCGCGCCGTCTCGCAGCACGGCAAGCCAAGGCGCGCGAGCAGGCCGCCGCGCTCCACGTCGTCATTGGCGAGCGCCCCGCCGGCGAGGCCGTCGCGCAACTGCTTGACGACGTCGAAGGAACCCGCAAGGACCACGAGGAGAAGGCGCGCATCGCAGAGGCCGAGGCCTTAGCGAAGGACCGCGAGCTGAAGGAGCTCGAGGCGCGTCGACGAGAGCTTGCGACGCGGGAGCCAGTGTGGCGCGTGCACGCCGAGCGCGCAGCCCGGCTCGGTGAGTACCTCGTCCTCGCCGTCGACAGCCGCGAGCGCCTCGATGCGGCGCGCACCGAGCTTGCCATGAGACTTGAGGTCACTCGCCGCGCCGAGGAGGACGCCCGAGTCGAGCAGGAGCGGCTTCTCCATGAGGCGAGGGAGCTCCTCGCGGCGGGCGGCCCGTTTGCTGCCGAGCTCTTGAAGCTCAAGGACAAGCTCGGAGCGGAGCTCGTCGCCGCCAGCTTCGATGACGTCAGCCTGAATGAGGCGGCGCGACTCGAGGCGCGGCTCGGCGGGCTCGCGCAGGCGCTCGTCGTCGATGACCCGAAGGCCTCGGCGCAGGCGCTCGCGCAGCGGCCGGATGCGCTGGCCGACGTTCTACTGGTCTCTCGCGATGCCGACCTCGAACGCCTGGCCGCGAACGCAGACGCCGCTGTCGTCGGGGATCGAGACGTGGCCGTGGAGGAAGGCGCGGCCCTTCGAATCTCGCGCATCCCCACGCAACCCCGGCTCGGCCGCCGCGCGCGTGAGCAGCGCGCTGCAGACCTGCGGCGTGAGGCCGACCTGAAGGCGCGTGAGCTGGAGGATCAGCGCGGCCTCCGTCGTCAGCTCGAGCGGCTCGTCGCTGACGGGGAGGAGCTGCTCGCCGGACACGCCGTCTGGCTTGCCGGAGACCCGGCGCCGGAGCTCGTGAGCGTGAAGCGGGCCATCGTCGAGGCCGAGGCGCACCGGGACGTCCAGCGTTCTGCGGCCGCGCGCCATCACGAGGCTGCGCGCTCGCAGCGCCCGCGGATCGACGGGCTACGAGCGCTTCTAGGTGAGGCGATGCTCCTCGACCCGCCCGACCACGGCGAGCGGGCGCGTGCGCTCGAGGTCGAACGCGACGCGGCGCGCGCGGCGAAGGACGCCGTCGCGCGGCTTGGGCACCACGCGGACCTCGTGGACCGCCACCTCGCGACGCTCCGGCAGGTTCCGCTCTCGGACGACGACGTCCTGCGGCTGCAGGAGCGCGTGCGCGAACTGAAGGCGCGACGCGACCAGCTCGATGCAGGTCTCGACGCGCTGACGTACGTGCAGGCGAACGTCGATGCGCTCGGCTGGGAGGAGGCCCTGCGACGCCTTGCTGACAGCCAGGCCTTGGTCCCAGCGCTCGAAGCTCAGCTGCGCGAAGCGGAGTCCGAACAGCAGAAGGCCGAGGAGGCGAGAGCACGTGCGGAGCAGAGGTACGACGAGGCCACCGGGCGCTTCCAAGACGCGGACGGCAAGAAGCGTGTGGCCGTGCAGGAGCACGCCGCTGCCGTGGAGCGCTTCGAGCGCGTGGGCGTTCCCGACCCGACCGAGCAGGCACTGGAAGCGGCCACCGTCGAGGTCGAGCGCCTCGAGCAGGAGCTACGAACGCAGGACCAGCGTCGCGATGCCCTCTTGACCACGAAGGGTGCACAAGAGGGCAGCCTGCGCGAGGTCGAGGGGAGACTCCGGACTGCCGAGGAGAAGCTCACGAGCGAGCGACGGGAGGCCGAGCCCGCGGTCAAACGCTGGGAGGCCTTGCAGGAGCGCGCGACCCGGGAGCGGCTGCTGGGTGGACTCCTCGGAGACGGCCCCGCGGAGCTGTCCGATGTGCGTGGGCACGTGAACCTCGTGCAGGAGGCGAAGACCCGTCGCGAGGTGCTGCTCGAGAGGTTGCGTAGCGCCCAGGGCGGCGCCGCCCTCCTGACCGAGCTCCAGGTGCTTCGCGACGCGTCCGACGCGGCCTTCGCCGACGCGTACCTCGACCTCTGGCTCACCGTGAGGGACTGGCTGCGCCGTCGGCTCCCTGCGCAGGTCGCCGAGGTGGACGACCCCCGCGAAGCCCTCGTGAGACTGCGCGACCAGCTCTCTGGGCTCGAGGAACGCCTCGCACGGCAGGAGAGCGATCTGCGCGGCGCGAGCGAGGACGTCGCGCGCGGCATCGATGTGCAGATCCGCAAAGCACGCGGCCAGGTCACTCGCCTCAACAAGAACCTCGAGGGCGTCGCCTTCGGCAGCATCCAGGGGATCCGAGTCCGGCTCCAGCAGGTCGAGCGCATGGAGCAGGTCCTGCGCGCGCTGCGCGAGGGCGCGGCGCAGGGGCTTCTGTTTCAGGCCGACATGCCCATCGAGGACGCCCTCGACGAGATCTTCCGTCGCTACGGCGGCGGTCGGACCGGCGGGCAGCGGCTGCTCGACTACCGCGAGTACGTCCACCTGCAGGTCGAGATCCGCCGCAAGGCCGGCGCCGACTGGGAGGTCGCCAACCCCACACGCCTGTCGACGGGCGAGGCGATCGGCGTCGGCGCGGCCCTGATGATGGTCGTGCTCACCGAGTGGGAGCGCGACGCCACGCTCTTGCGCGGCAAGAAGTCGCACGGCTCGCTGCGCTTCCTCTTCCTCGACGAGGCAAACCGCCTCTCCCACGACAACCTCGGGGTGCTCTTCGACCTGTGCCAGACGCTCGATCTGCAGCTCCTGATCGCCGCGCCGGAGGTCGCCCGCGCCGAGGGCAACACGACGTACCGGCTTGTCCGGCGCACGACGCCGGACGGCCGCGAGGAGGTGCTGGTCAGCGGTCGTCGCACGAGGAGCGAGGCGTGATGTGGCAGACGCCTGCCGAGCGCCTCGCGCTCCTCGAGCTGCTCGTGCGTGGCACGCTGAAGAAGCGGCGCGCGCAGACGGGCACCTGGGACGCGCTCGCCGAGCTACCGTGGGTGAAGCGCACCGGCCGCCGCGATGAGCTCGGTCTCGTGGAGGAGCGCCGTGGAGAGCTCGTCGGCCTCTTGGAGCGAGTCTGGCCCGCGTGGGGCGACGCGCTCGCGGCTCTGACCGCGCGTGGCCTGCCGCCGACCCCGGAGGGATGGACTGCGCTCGAAGATGCAACGCGCGCCGCAGGCCTGCCTTCACTGCCGGAGCGCCTCAACCGGCGGACGGCCGCCGCGCTCGTGGCGCCGCACTCGAAGGCCACGCTCACAGAGCGGCGCATCGCTGCGCTTGGCGACGCCGAGGCCACGCATGACGGCTCGGTCCGACTGCGCCCGCCGCGAGGCCTGGTGGCGCGATCTTCAAAGAGGAGCATCGACCTGACTCCGGTCGCCGAGGTGCTCGGCGAAGTCTCACTGCCCGAGCGTGCCCTCCGCGACGGTCTCGCCCTCGAAGGCCCGATGCGTGCCGCGCTGCTCGTCGAGAACCTCGGCGCGTTTTGTGACCTGCCGACCCTCGACGGCTGGCTCATCGCGCACGTCGCGGGCTGGGATACCGCGACGGTGGCACGACTCCTCGAACGGCTGGCCCGCGTCCCGATCATCCACTTCGGCGACCTGGATCCGAACGGCGTGCGCATCTTCCGGCACCTGCGCGCGATGCGACCTGACCTCCGCTGGTTCGTCCCGGAGTTCTGGGACGAGCTGGTCGACGCGAAGGGGCTGCCTGGCGCATGGCCCAAGGACCTCGACCTCGGTGACACGCCGGAGCTGGTGCGGCTCCTTTCGAAGCGAGCGCTGTGGCTCGAGCAGGAGCCCATCGCCGTGGACCCGAGGACGCCAGCCGCGCTCGAGGCCATGCTGATTGGAGCACCAGGATGAACACGCGCGCCACGACCCCACGGCCACACCGCGAACCGTCGCGCGGTCTCTGGAGCGTTCTGTCGAGCGCCGCCTCCCTCACGCTCCGCGTCGTCGAGTTCGGCTTCTACCACTTGCTCCTTACAACGGTGGACCGCGTCTCGCGCCTCCCGCGCAACACGACGATGCCCGAGGCCGCACGCCTCTACCGCGAGAACATCGCGCTCAAGGCCCAACTCGACGCGCTCGAGGCCGAGCTCGCTCAGCGCACCGAGCCCGCGCCGAGGCCGATGGCCACGCGCGCCGCGCAGGTCTTCGCGTACCTCCTCACGCGCGGCGACGAGCCCTTCCAGCGCTACTTCCTCTCGGCGTCGCTGCGCACCATCCAGCTCTGGGCGACCCGCTTCCGCACGCTGCGTGGGCGCCCAGCCACGAGCGGGCGACCGCCGCTCGACGAGAAGGTCGTCGAGCTCATCCTGACGCTGAAGCGCGAGAACCGCCCGTGGGGCCAGCGGCGCATCCGCGAGGAGCTGCGGCGCATGGGCCTCCGCGTGAGCGAGCCGACCATCGCCCGCGTCCTGAAAGCGAACGGGTTCTCGCCACGCCCGGGGAGGAAGCTCGACTTCGACCGCGTGAGGTCGACCGCAAGGGACGCGCTTTGGGCCTTGGACTTCTTCGCCGTGCAGACGGCGAAGGGCGTCTGGCTCCAGGCTCTCCTCATCATCGACGTGCACTCGCGCGAGCTGCTCGACCTCCGCGTCCACGACGGCTGGGACGTCGACTCGGTGTGGACCATCCGCACCTTCAACGAGGTCTGCGCCCGCGAGAAGCGGGTGCCCAAGGCCGTCGTCCACGACCACGGCACGCACTTCGCCGGGCAGTTCGCGCGCCAGCTCCGTGTCCTCGAGATCGAGGAAGAGGTCACGCCGACTGGGCTGCCCTCGATGAACTGCTACGCGGAGCGGGCCATCGGCTCCGTCCGCCGCGAGTTGCTCCGGCACATCCGCGTCGCCGACGCGAAGGAGCTGCAGTTCTACCTCGACGAGTACCGGCGCTACGCGAACACCGAGCGCCCCCACCAGGGCATCGACGGGCGCACGCCGGAGGAGTTCGCAGCTAGCAAGCCCGAGGCCGAGGTCATCGACCTCGCCGAGGTTCGCAGCCGCCGCCTCGAACGCCGCCCGTACGCCCACGGCATTCTCCAGGGCTACGCCCTCGTGGCCGTCGCCCCGCCCGCGAAGGCTGCCTGACGATGACACCCGCGGACCTTACCTTCGCGCCCCTGCTTCGCGGACGGCGCGCACGGCCGCCCTTTGTCCGCAGGCCACGCAAGGCGCGCCAACCCGGACTTCGTGCGCGCCTCGCGCCAACGTGGGCGGCCCGGGGGCGGCTGTCGAAGGGGGCCGGCGGCGTCGAGGACGCCGCTGAGGAGGTTTCTTGGGATCTGGCTGGAGGCCGCTCGACACCTGTTGACCACGCGGGGTGGCCCCCCGGTTCTCGGGTCCCTCTCCGAACGCCGATCGGCGAGCGCGACGCCGACCTACGCGACGAACCTCCCGCCGCGACCCGTGGTCAACTCCGCGCGCCGCGATCCTCCGGGGGCACGCGTGCATTCGCGCGCTCTCGGCTCGGCGGTGCGCGGAACCTCGCCACAACAGCCCGACCCCGGAGCCATTCGAGACGGCCCGGCGAACTAATTAACGGTTCGCCGGGCTGTTTCACTTTCTGGCCGGGGTGCGCCCATCCCTCGGGCAGCTCGAAGAGCCGCACGGCGGCTTCGCCCTTCTTCGGGTCATCGGGGTTGTGTCGCCACTCGATGCGGTCGACGACTCCGCTCAACAGCGCCTTGAGCTCGTCCCGGTGGCCCTTCTTCTCGGCGAAGGCGATGAGCCTGGGAATCTTGCGGTAGCCGTCCGCGACGACTTCGGCGTCGAGCATCTTCTGCTTCAGGTCGAGCCGCCGCGCCTCGAGGTTGACGACTTCCAGCTTGAGCTGCTCCTGGGCCGCCTCGTGCTCGACGAGCCGCGTCTTGAGGCTCTTGAGCACGGTCTTCGAGTCCTCGTCCTCGAAGGCGTTGACCAGTTTCTGAATGGCGCGCCCCTGTTCCTGAGTCGCGAAGCGCCTCTCCTTGAGCTCTGCCTCAACCCGGCCGAGCTCTTCGTCGCGCCCTTCGTTCGCGCGGCGCACGGCGCTTCGCACCGCCTTCTCGTCGACCGACAGCTTCTTCAGCTCACTCAGAACGAACTTCTCGGCGGCAGGCGCTGGGACGTCGCGGGCCTTGCACGCCTGAGCGGCGCTCCGGTGCTTCTGACTGCACTTGTAATAGAAGTACGTGCCTCCGGTGCCGTTAGCGCTCGAGTGCGTCATCACCGAGTCGCAACTCCCGCAACGAATCAGCCCCTCGAGTACGAATGTGTAGGTGGAGGAGCCGCGACGAGTCGGGCGCTTCTCTCGATTCCGAGCCAGCTGCGCCTGTACCTGCTCGAAGAGTTCGGGCTCGATGAGAGGGTCCCACACGCAGTCGAGAAGCTTGCCGCCCTCGACGGCCCTCTTCGCGATGTAGAGCGGGTTGGAGAGAATCTGCAGCACGCCCGCGACCACGAACCCGCCACCTCCCGTGACCTTGCCGTGCTTGGTGGTGGTTTTGGGGCGAGTGATTCCTCTACGAGCGAGATCCCGCGTCAAGGCGCGCAAGGTCTTGAGCTTGAGGTAGCGCTCGAAGAAATCCTTCCGCACGACCCTGGCTCGGCAGCCGCTCGACGAGCACTGTCTTGCCATCGACGAGTCGACGCGCTTCTCTGAGCCTTCTGGCAGTCGTGATGGGCATCGGATTCGAAAAACGTTACACACCTGCGGATTTCATTAGAAATCGGGGGCCAGCTTCGAATCTTGTTAGCACGACTCTGGCCGGCCAAGGAATGTCAGTGGGCGCGGGTAGAAGGGTAGCGGTTCACCTACGAGCGAGCGCGTGAAGCACCTTCATCCGGCGATGAGCGCGAGGACGGCCGCAGCGGCCTCGCCCACCGCCATTTCCGGCGGCACGACGAGGTCAGCCCCCAGGGGAGGCTCGTACGGCGCGTCGATGCCGGTGACGTCCTTCGCCAGGCCGCGGCGCGCGCGGACGTAGAGGCCCTTTGGATCTCTCGCCTCGCAGGCCTCCAGCGACGCCGAGAGGAACACCTCGAAGAAAGCCAGGCGCTGCTCCGCGTGGAGCCGCCGCGCCTGGTCGCGCGCTTCCCGGCGAGGGCTGACCAGCGCCACCAACGAGAACACGTCGGACGCGGTGGCCAGCGAGGCGACCGCGGCACAGCGCCGCACGTTCTCGTCGCGCGACGCCGCGTCGAAGCCGAGATCAGCGCTCAACGTCCTGCGCACCTCGTCGCCGTCGAGGAGCAGGACGCGCGCACCCTTCGCCCGCAGCGCCTCGCGCACCGCGGTGGCGAGGGTCGTCTTCCCCGCGCTGGGCAAGCCCGTGAACCAGAGCGTCGCGGCCATCCGGTCGCCTGTTCACCACAGACCGGCCCGGCGCTCCACCGGCGATCAGCGGGGCCGCACGCCACCCACCGTCTGCCCGTCGCCGTCCACCAGCAGCGCGGGGTGCACCAACCAGGTCGGCCGTTCGAGCTCCAGGGTCACTTCGCCGACATCTCCACCGTCCAGCGCGGCGGCGTCCTCGAGCAGGCCGCTCTCCCGCGAGCGGTGCAGCAGCGCTCCAACCTCCGCGCGCGTGACACGACCGTGCTGGAGGAGCCGGAGCGCGCTCCCGCTTCGCAGCGCTCCCGGCCCCAGCCACGTCACCACCACGTCCCACCGCCGGCCCACCGGGATGGGCGCGGAGGAGAGCAACGTGCCGCGGGGCTGCGGCGCGCTCAGCCGGACCCGACCCGCACCCAGGGGACTCCGCTCCACCACGCGCACCGTGCCGGCTCCGGGAGCGGAGTACAGCTCGGGGCCGACGGGGAGGCCTCCGGAGAGAGGGTGCAGCGACGTCCACCCCTGCGCGTCGCTGTCCAGTTGAACCAGCGCGTCGAAGCGCGCAGGGACTTCCGGGGGCCTCAGCGAGGCCAGCCAGTCCACCAGCGTCGGCCCCTCGTACCAGCCCATGCGCGCGCTGCGCCGCGCCACGTTGTCACCGGACAAGGCGCAGACGGGGATGAACTCGAGCCGCAAGCCGAGGGGCGCCTGGAGGCGGGCGATCGCCGCGCGGAGCTCGCTGGCGACGTCGGCGGAGAAGCCCACCTCGTCCATCTTGTTGAGGCACACCAGCACCTCCTCCACGCCCAGGCCGCTCAACATGGTGAGGTGCCGCCGCGTCTGGGCCTGCACTCCGCGCGCCGCGTCCACCAGCAGCACCGCCGCGTCGGCCACCGAGGCCCCGGTGGCCATGTTCCGCACCAGCTCCGCGTGGCCGGGGACGTCGGCCAGCAGCAGGCGCCGACCCTCGAGCGTCAGGTGTCGCCACGCCACGTCCATGGTGATGCCCCGCGCCCGCTCGGCGACGAGTCCGTCGGTGAAGAAGGCGAGGTTGAGCTCCTCGCCGCTCGCCCTGCGTACCGCCTCCACTTCGTCGACGAAGACGCGCTCGGTGTCATTGAGGAGCCGGCCGAGCAGCGTGCTCTTGCCGTCGTCAACCGAGCCCGCGACCGCCACGCGCACCGGCCGCATCAGAAGTAGCCCTCCAGCTTGCGGCGCTCCATCGCGGCCTCGCTGGCGCGATCGTCGGCCCGCGTGGCGCCACGCTCGGAGAGGGCCGTCGACTCGAGCTCCGCGAGCACTTCGCCGACCGTCTGGGCGTTCGACTCCACGGCCGCGGTGCAGGTCGCGTCGCCCACGGTGCGGAAGCGCACGCGCTTCGTCTCCACGACTTCACCGGGCCCCGGGCGCAAGAACTCCGTCTCCGCGTACCAGAGCCCACCCCGCCGGAAGACCCGCCGCTCGTGCGCGAAGTACAGCGAAGGCAGCTCCATCTGCTCCTGCGCGATGAAGCGCCACACGTCCTGCTCGGTCCAGTTGGACAGCGGGAAGACCCGGAAGTGCGCGCCGGCGTCGAGGTGCGGGTTGACGAGTCCGAACAGCTCGGGTCGCTGCCGCGAGGGATCCCACCTCCCGCCCACCCGCACCGAGAAGAGCCGCTCCTTGGCCCGGGAGCGCTCCTCGTCGCGCCGCGCGCCGCCGAAGACCGCGTCGAAGCCGTGCCGGGCGATGGCGTCGTTGAGCGTCACCGTCTGCAGCGGGTTGCGGCTGGGCGCGTCGGCCACCCGGCCCTCGTCGATCGACTGCTGCACCCGGGCGACGAGCAATTCCACCCCCAGCTCGGCGCAGCGGCGATCCCTGAAGGCGATCGCCTCCGGGAAGTTGTGCCCGGTGTCCACGTGCATCACTGGAAAGGGAATCCGCGACGGCCAGAAGGCCTTCTCGGCCAGGCGCAGCATCACCGCCGAGTCCTTGCCGCCGGAGAAGAGCAGCACCGGGCGCGCACACGTGGCCACCGCCTCGCGGAGGAGGAAGACGGCCTCGGATTCGAGCCAGGAGAGCGCCACGGCCCCATGAAAGCAGATCCCCGTGCGCGCTCCTCGTCGATCTGCCAGCCTCCCTTCGCTCATGAGCGTCGTCGGGACGCACGACCTCCTCTTCGTCACCCTCGACACGCTGCGCTTCGACGTGGCGGTGGAGTGCCTCGCCTCGGGCCGCACCCCGACGCTGGCCCGCGTCCTGCCCGGCGGCGCGTGGGAGAAGCGCCACTCACCCGGCACCTTCACGTACGCAGCGCACCAGGCCTTCTTCGCCGGCTTCCTCCCCATGCCCGCGCGGCCGGGACGGCACCCGCGGCGCTTCGCCTTGCGCTTCGAAGGGAGCGAGACCACCAGCGCGCAGACGGAGGTGTTCGACGCGCCGGACATCGTCACCGGCTTCTCGGCGCGCGGGTACCACACCCTGTGCGTCGGCGGCGTCGGCTTCTTCAACCTGCAGAACCCGCTGGGCCGGGTGCTGCCAGGCCTGTTCGCCGAGCGCCACTGGCGGCCGGAGCTGGGCGTCACCGAGCTGCACAGCACCGAGCACCAGGTGAGCCAGGTGGTCGCCAGCCTGGAGGCCCTGCCTGCCGGGAAACGCTGCTTCACCTTCGTCAACGTCTCCGCGTTGCACCAGCCCAACCGCATCTACGTCCCCGGGGCCCAGGAGGACTCGAAGGACACGCACGCCGCCGCGCTGGAGTACGTCGACACGCGGCTCCCCCGCCTGTTCCGCGCCGTCAGCCGCCGCGCGCCCTGCCTGGTGCTGATCGGCTCGGATCACGGCACGGCCTACGGAGAAGACGGGTACTTCGGCCACCGCCTGGCCCACCCCGTGGTAACCACCGTTCCATGGGCGGAGTTCGTGCTGCCGCAGGGCTGGAGCTGACCATGGCGCCGCTCGCCGGGTCAGCCTACGTCCAGTACCAGTACGGGTACCCGCACAAGACGGCGTACCGGGCCTTCGCCCCGCCCAGGTCGCTCACCGAGGCGTGGAGCCAGGAGGACAAGTCGTCGCTCTCGCTCTACCTGCACGTGCCGTTCTGCGAGATGCGCTGCGGCTTCTGCAACCTCTTCACCGTGGCCGGCCCGCTGGAGGCGGTGATGGAGCGCTTCCTCTTCGCGCTGGAGCGCGAGGCCCGCGTGGTGAAGGGCGAGCTGGGCCCCGCGTCGTTTTCCCGCGTCACCATCGGCGGGGGGACACCGAGCCTCTTGCCCGCCCCGCTGCTCACCCGCCTGCTGGACGTCGCGGAGGAGACGATGGGCGCGCGCCTCCAGGAGGTGCCGTTCTGCTGCGAGGTGTCGCCGGAGACGAGCACGCCCGAGCGCATCGCCCTGCTGGTGGATCGCGGCGTGGATCGAATCAGCATCGGCGTGCAGAGCTTCCTCGACGAGGAGACGAAGGCGCTGGCCCGGCCGCAGAAGCGGGCCCTTGTGAACGCGGCGCTCGATCTCCTCCGCAGCCGGGGCGTGGAGACGCTCAACATCGACCTCATCTACGGCATCGAGGGACAGACCTCGGCGACCCTCCTCGAGTCGATCGAAGAGGCCCTGCGCTGGAAGCCTGAGGAGCTGTACCTCTACCCGCTCTACGTGCGCCCGAAGACGTTCCTCGGGAAGGGTCAGCGCGCGTGGGACGACTTCCGGCTGGAGCTGTACCGGGTGGGCCGCGACGCCTTGCTCGCACAGGGCTACCGGCAGGTGTCGATGCGCTGCTTCCGCGGCCCGCACGCGCCGGCGCCGTTTGGGCCCGCGTACCGCTGCCAGGACGACGGCATGGTGGGGCTGGGGGTGGGCGCGCGCTCGTACACGACGGCCCTGCACTACTCCTCGGAGTGGGCGGTCAGCCCCACCGCGGTGCGCGGGATCATCGACGCGTACACGGCGCGGGAGGACTCGGCCTTCGCCTCCGCGCACCACGGCATCGAGCTGGACGGCGAGGAGCAGCGGCGCCGCCACCTCATCCTCTCGCTGCTGGCGGACGGGCTGGACGAAGCGGACTTCCGCGCGAAGTTCCCCGGGCGCGAGGCGGCACGGGACTTCCCCGAGCTGGAGGCGCTGGTGTCGCAAGCCCTGGTGAGGCGGACGGCCCGGGGTTGGGAGCTGACCGCGCTAGGGGTGGAGCGCTCCGACGCGGTGGGGCCGTTCCTGCAGTCGGCGCCCGTCACCGCGCGCATGCGGGAGTACGCGGTGCGATGAGCCTCACCGTCCTCTACCGGGGCCCGCTCTCCAGCTGCAACTACGGCTGCGAGTACTGCCCGTTCGCCAAGCGCCACGAGACGGCGGAGGAGCACGCGGCGGACGGGGCAGCGCTGTCCCGCTTCGTCGCCTGGGCGCTGGGCCGCACGCACAGCCCCCTGCGCGTCTTCTTCACGCCGTGGGGCGAGGCCCTCACGCAGGTCCGCTACCACGAGGCGATGATCCGCCTCTCGCACGCCTCTCACATGGAGCGCGTCGCGGTGCAGACCAACCTCTCGGCGCGCCTCGATTGGCTGACGGAGGCGAAGGCGGAGCGCGTCGGTGTGTGGGCCACCTTCCACCCCGCGTGGACGACGATGGAGCGCTTCCTCGCGCAGACCGAGCGCCTGCGCGCCCGGGGAGTGCACTTCAGCGTGGGAGTGGTGGGTTTCCCCGAGCACCGGGCCGCGATCACCGCGCTGCGCGCCGCCCTGCCCGCCTCCACCTACGTGTGGATCAACGCGGTGAAGAAGCTCGTCTACGCCGAAGACGACGTGCGCTTCTTCGAGTCGATCGACCCGCTCTTCCGATTGAACTTGAAGCCCCACCCCAGCCTTGGGCGCGCGTGCCAGGCGGGCGAGACGGTGATCGCGGTGGACGGAGACGGCGTGGCGCGCCGCTGCCACTTCATCCCCGAGGCGATCGGCAACATCTACCAGGCCGGCTTCGAGCAGGCGTTGAGGCCCCGGCCGTGCACCAACGCTACCTGCGGCTGCCACATCGGCTACGTGCACCTCGACTACCTGGAGCTGGGCAAGGTGTTCGGCGCCGGGCTGTTGGAGCGCGTGCCGGTCCACTTCAGCGCCTCGTCGATCTCCCAGCGGTAGACGGAGCGCCCTTCTTGCGTGAGGTTGGGCAAGAGGTCGCCGAAGGCGTTCGCCTCGATCACGCGGTGGTGCACGAAGTCGTCCTCGAAGAGCACGTCGAGGCCCACCTGCAGCGAGCGGTAGAGCGCCGCCACCTTCCGACAGCTCTCCAGCATCGCCTCCCACGCCCCGGGGCGCAGGGCCGCCCGCAGCTCCTCGACGCTGCCGCGCCAGCCGCCGAGGTGGAGGTTGGTGATCGGGTGCCGGTTCTGCCGCACCACCACGAAGCGCGGCTCCCCGGCGATGCACAGCACGCGACAGTCGAAGAAGGCGCCGCCGAGCCTGGCCTTGGGCACCGCCCGCTCCACCTGGGCGCCGAGGGAGAGGACGAACTGAAGCGCGCGCGTCACCTCAGGGGGCGTTCGGTAGTGGGACAGGCGCAGGTTGTTGAACCAGCGCGGCGCGTCCCACTCGAGCGAGGTGCGGATGGTCACGCCCTTCGAGCTCATGGTCACCAGCAGCACGCCGCTCGCCGACGAGCCCATGGTTGGCTTGACGAAAACTTGCCTCCAGCCGCGCGCCCGGCAGGCCTCGAGCAGCTCCGGCGCGGTGGCGGGGACCTCCTCGAGGAACTCGGGCACGGGGATGCCCATTGAGAGGAAGCGACGAGACGTGCGCCGCTTGTCGAAGAGCTCGTCGATGTCGTCCGGCTCGTTGAGCAGCCTCCACGCCGGGCGCTCGGCGAACAGCGCCTTCAACTGCGCGAGGACCTGCTGAAAGCCCCGGTGCGAGAGGGCCGGCTCGAGCACTTCGCCCCGCCGCTCCTCGACGGTGAACGCGTCCGCGAAGCCGCCCAGGGCCAGCAGCTCGCGCTCGACCGCGAAGTCCTCACCGTACGAGTCGATGCGCACCAGGGCGGGCCCGGCGTCCAGCTCCCGCAGCCGGTCCAGAGAGCGGAGCAGCTCGAGCCAGGGCACCACCTCCGGCGGAGGAAGCCCGGCCTCGCGCAGCGCGTCGGCGAAGAGCGTGACGCGACGGTTGGCTGGATTGCCGAGGACGACGAAGCGGCTCACCGGACGACTACTCGGCGATGGTGGTGTAGCGGTACTCCGGATCGTCGTCGTCCTTCTGTTCGCCGAACACCGCGTTGGGCAGCAGCTTCTTGAGCCGCGTCTGATCGGCCTCGCTGAAGTAGTTGTCAGTGAGGATCAGCTCCTTCAAGTGCTTGAACTTCTCGGCGTGCGCGGCGAGCGTGTCGGCGGCTTTTCCGTTCATCACGCCCATCGAGAAGTCGAGCACCTTGAGGCGCGGGAGGAGCTTCGAGCCTGCCACCGCCTTGATCAGGTCCTCTTCCCACTCGGAGTTCATCAGGCCGAGGCGCTCGATCGCCGGCAGGCCCGCGCCGTCGAGGATCCCCTTGAGCGACGCGACGCTGGACGAGCAGCCGTAGTCCTCGGTGCCGAACATCAGCTCGAGGTGCTTCATCTTCGGCAGCTTCGCCGCGCCGAGCTGCGTGGGCGCGTTCTTGTTCAGCCCACCCGACGTGAAGGAGAGCTTCTCGAGGAAGGGCGCCTCGACGTCGCCGAAGTCGATCGCCTCGCCGTCGTCGCTGCCCTGGGCGCCCTGGAGGAGCAGCTCCTTCAGGTGCGGCGCAGCCTTCCACAGCCCGCTCAAGTCCCCCACGCGCCGCCACGACGGCTGATCCATGTGCTCGGCGTCGGGGCTCATGTCGAGCAGCTCGAGGAAGGGGAGCGGCCCGGCTTCGACGATCGCCTCGGCCAGCCCTTCCATGTGCCACTCGGTGTCTTCGTGGGGCGGCAGCCCGAGCGTCAGCTTGCGGATGAAGTGACCCGCGGGGTGCTCGAGGATGCGGGCCAGCGTCTCCTCCATCTGGCCTTCTTCCTCGACCTCACCGGGCTGGAGATCGAGGTGCGCGATCACGCCGTTGGCCCACTCGATGGTAGAGCCGTCGATGCCACCCAGCAGCTCCTTGGCGGTCGCGTCCTGCCTCGCCTTGTCCGGCTTGCCCTGCAGCGCGGCGGAGATGACCTCTCCCCAGGGCTCGCCGTGCTCGATCAGCCAGTCGGCGAACACGCGCCAGTTGCTGGCGTCGTCAGGCTTCGCGGCGATGGCCGCCTCGAGCTGCGGGTTGCTGGGCGCGGCCGGCTTGACGCCCACCTCCACGTAACCCTTGCCCGTCTTCTCGGCGATCAGCTTCTTGGTGTCGGCCTTCGCTTCGCCCGCGCTGTCGAAGTCCTTCTCCTTGGTCTGGCCGGCGGTGCCGATCTTGCCGTAGCGGACGATCTGCTGTTCCCCTTCGACCTTCACCTCCCAGAACTTGTTGGAGCTGCCTTCGGAGAACTCGAAGCGGCGGAAGCCGGGCTCGACGACGACGTCCTGCCTCGGAGGCGGCGGTGGCGCGGCCTCTTCCTTCGGGGCGGCTTCCTTCTTCGGATCCGCTTCCTTCTGCGGTGGGGGCGCGGCGGCCCCGTTCGACTTCTCCTGGTAGCCCTTGCCGGTCTTCTCGCGGATCAGCTTGTCGTACAGCTTCTGGGCGCCGGCGACGGAGCCTTCGTCCTTCACGGTGGTCTGCCCGGTGGCGCCGATCTTCCCGTAGCGGGTCAGCACCTGGCTGCCGTCCATCCAGACTTCCCAGAACTTGTTGGACGTGCCTTCTGAGAACTCGAAGTACCGCTTCGACATGGGCCCTCCGGGGTGAGGTGCCGGAGCGTGGCCGAACTCGAGCGCGTCGTCGACGACTCTGTGATCAGCCTTCAGGCCCTGGCCGCGAGCTGCTCGATGGCCTCGCAGAAGCGGGCGGGCGCCGCGAGGTGGACGAGCTGCGGCCCTTCGAGGCGGATCACCTCGAGCGCGGGTTTAACGGCCTGCGCCCGCTTCACGTCGTCGTCGTCCATCGCCCCCACGTCGGGGCCGCTTCACCACCTCGCGCATCAGCCCGATCAGATCCAGAGCGCCTTCCAGGCTCTCCCGAAAGGCCCCAGCGAACCCCGCCGGTGACACCAAAGTCGGGTTGCGCGCTGGCCCCCGCTCGCGTGTCGTGACAAGACCGACGCAATTTTCGCCACTTCGGGGAGGCACCGCATGTCGACCGTCAACGTCAAGCGCGGGATCGAGTTCCGCGCGGATCTCTACGGGAAGTCCGATCGCGCCGCCTGGTACGACGCCGTGGGCGAGCAGCTCAAGGCGAAGGGGCTGAGCATCAAGGTGGGCGACGGCGCCAGCGCGAAGACGGTCACGGACGGCACGACGCTCAAAGCCGCGATGAAGGAGCTGCAGGCGCAAGCCACGGCCGCCAACACCCCGCTCAAGACGTACGTCAGCGATCTGATGCAGGCGCTCGACGACGTGGTGAAGGACGGCGGGGCGAAGGTGAAGGCCGGTGACGCCTTCGACTTGTCGATGGGCAGCAACCTGTCCAGGGCGCTCGGCCTCACCGACGGCAAGTACAACAACTACGCCTCCACCTACTCCACCGACTTCGGCAAGGCGTCGAAGGCCAAGCCCACGGCCACCATGGCCGTCGACGGGGTGACGCTGCAGGTGAAGGACGGCCCGCTGTCCAACGTCGATCTCTCCACCATCCCCCACATGAGCGCGGAGACGCTGAAGAACGCCCCGGTGGCCTACGGCCGCGACGGCGAGGAAGTGGAGGACACCCGCGTCATCACCGGCCTCACCAAGGACGAGACGGTGAAGCTGGCCACCGACGCGCTGAATGATCTGCAGCGCCCGAAGGCGGCGGCCGGCCTGACCCTGGGCCAGGTGCCGCTGGACGAGATGGCGTGGGACTCGGACAGCCACGCGCTGCGCCGGGCGAACCCGTACGTTTCCTTCACCCTCGACAGCCGCAGCTACGAGGTGAACCCGAACAACGGCCAGCCGCGCGTGGGCATCGGCCGCGACTTCTTCTTCGACACCTTCATGGCGAAGAAGGACCTGGGCACCGGCAAGCTGACCAAGGACCTGCAGAAGGCCGAGCTGATGTACCGCACCCGCATCCGCTACGGCTCGGATCGCGATCCCTTCCAGGGCACCCGCGTGTTGATCGGCATGAAGGAAGGTACGGCGATCGAAGGCGGGGTGAAGCACGCCCGGAAGATCGACAGCCGCACCGACTCGGCCAACCAGCAGATCTTCGACACGCTCAACGCCTCGGCGCAGACGGGCAAGCTGGGCACCGCCTGGGGCAGTTGGTCCGCCGATCAGGTCGCGCCCGCCGCGTCGTCCATGTACCGGGTGGCGGTGCAGAAGGGCATCACCGACAACGTGGGCGGCGAGACGGGCGTGTTGGCGATGGAGCCCGGCGCGGTGGCCCGGCAGATCCGTGGCCGCTTCCACCTCGACGAGACCGATCAGTCCGCGCTGGTGCAGGGCTTCCAGACCGCGGGCGAGCCGAAGATCAAGGAGCTGGTCACCCTGATTGAGGCCGCGCCGGACTTCGCCGCGTCCAACAACCTGCCGTCGAAGGCCCAGCTGCTCAGCCAGGCCAAGGCGCTGCTCGATCGCAGCGCCATCGTGGAGGCCGCGGCCGAGGGCCTGAAGAAGGTGGACCCGAACATCACCGTGGACAAGGCGCTCATCGATCGCCTCTGGCCGGGCCAGGACGTGAGCAACAAGCAGGACGCGAAGCTGCAGCGCGCGGTGGTGGACGCGATCCGCGGGAAGTACGACGCCTTCGCGGAGAACATCGACCAGCTGCAGCGGACGTTGGGCGGCAGCGAGGCCCGCAGCGTGCGTGACGCGGGCAGCGCCGGCGACGTGCAGGACTTCATGCGCTTCAAGGCCGCGGTGGGCCGCTTCATGGCGACCGCGGAGGCCACCACCGGCAGCGGCGTCACCAAGGGCAACGCGGCCAGCTACACCGCCTACGCCAAGAAGGTGATCGACCTGGCGGACGGGAAGGAGAAGACGGACCTGTTGCAGCGCATGGGCGTGGGCCTCAACCAGCTGCGGGACATGACCGACGCGTCCTTCTCTTCTCCGGTGACGGTGAAGGGCGACCTGGCGAAGAAGCAGACCTTCGAGGGCTTCCTGGCAGAGTTCGACGCGCAGGTGGCCGGCCCCAACAAGGACGCCTTCCTCGCCGAGCTGGGCGAGCACCTCGCCGGGGAAGACGCGCCGGCGCTGAAGAGCGCCACCGACAAGACGGCCGTAGCCGGGGACATTCGGAAGAACCTGGTCACCGCGCACGCCGAGGTGCTGCACCGGATGGTGGAAGGCGCCGCCGGCTGGGCCCAGGGCGTGTGGTTCAACGAGTACCGGCAGAACGCGCTGGGGGTGAACCCGCAGTCCTGGAACTTCATCATCGGCTCGATGGACTACACGGAGTTCTACGACGCCTCCACCGGCCAGGGCCTGTCCTTCCAGGACCGCGTCAGCCGCCGCCCGCTGGACGCGGGGAAGATGACGGGAGCGATGATCTCCAACGACATCCAGATCGAGCTGGAGGCCGAGGAGGGCTACACCGGGGCGATCAAGAAGGCCCAGTACGCGGTCAACAGCGCGGCCGCGGGCATCTTGATGGACTACGCCCTGTCCCGGAACCCGCCCGGCGTGTCGGCGAACGATCCGGCCAGCCTGGAGAAGTGGTTCGCGCAGCAGTCGTCGCTCACCAAGCTGCAGAAGGAAGCGTTCCTGGGCGACGTGGCGGCCTTCGCCAAACAGAAGGGCTCGCCGGTGGACGTGGTGAAGGCCTTCGGCCCGCTGGAAGAGCAGGAGAAGGCGATCCGCGTGCTGGTGGGCTTCGCCCAGAAGAAGAACCCGGCGCTCGCCAGCGGGGATCGCGCCGCGGTGGAGACCTGGTACCGGGAGATGGGCGGCAAGCCCGAGGCCGAGCTGAACGACTTCCTCACCGAGGTGGCCCAGTACGCCGCGGATCAGAAGTCCGACCTCCCGCTGTCCCCCAACCTGCTCAAGACGCTGGACTTCAAGCCGTTCACCTCGTCCAACGTCGGCCAGCCGTACGACAAGCACGCGGCGCTGGTGGACGACCTGGGCATCGCCAACGAGGTGTGGACGATGGTGAAGCAGGCCCAGCAGGATCTGTCCGCGGCCCGCGGGCGCGAGGTGCAGCGCGTCCTGCGCGACAACAACCTGTCCAACAAGGGCTGGGATCCGCCGACGTCCGCCAAGGGCGACTACGCGATCAACTACGCGATCAAGGACTGACGTCCACGCGGAGCAGCGCGCCCCCGCCGTAGTCCAGCACGTACACGTCGCCCGCCTCGTCCCGCGCGAAGCTGGACGGGAGGATGGGCCACTTCCCCAGCGCCGCCACGCCGGCCTGTTCGCTGCGCTTCTCGGGCAGCGTCAGCGCCCACAGTCGCCCTGAGATGAAGTCACCGAAGACGTACTTCCCCTTGAGCGCCGGGACGCGATCGCCGGTCGCCACCACCCCGCCCGTCACCGACTGCCCTTCGTCACGCGCGTACTCGAAGATCGGCTCCACCAGGCCTTCGGTGCGGCAGCCCTGGGCGGGCTCGAAGCAGTGCGCCCCCTCGCGGTGGTTCCACCCGAGGTTGTCGCCACGCGCGACCAGCGAGACTTCTTCCCACGCGTCCTGGCCCACGTCGGCCACGACGAGGCGGCCCTGCGGATCGAACGCGTAGCGCCAGGGGTTGCGAAGGCCCAGGGCCCAGATCTCCGGCCGCGCGCCCGGCTGGGTGAGGAAGGGGTTGTCCTTCGGCACGGCGTAGCCCTTGCCCGCCTCCGCGGCGTCGACGTCGAGCCGCAGCATCTTCCCCAGCAGCGAGTCCATGCGCTGGCCGTTGCCGTGGGGATCCGCCCGGTAGCCGCCGTCGCCGTAGCCGACGTACAGCAGGCCGTCGGGGCCGAAGAGGAGGTGGCCGCCGTTGTGGTTGGCGTAGGGCTGCTCGACCTCGAGCACCACGCGCGTCGGGCTCACCTTCGCCTGGGCGATCGGCGCCCCCTCTGCCCTCCACTCCTCCACGCGGCTCACGTCGCGCCCGTCGCGCACCGTCGTGTAGTGCAGGAAGAAGCGCCGGTTCTCGGGGAAGCGCGGGTGGAAGGCGACGCCCAGGAGCCCCTGCTCGGAGTCGGTGGTGACGGACAGCTTCGAAAGCAGCCCCGACGCGCCGCCGGTGGAGGCCCACTTGAGCGCCCCGCGCTTCTCGAGGAGGAGGAAGACGCCCGGCTCGTTGGGGACGAACTCGGCCGCGGTGGGCTCGACGAAGCCCTTCGCCACCGGCCGCAGGGCCACGGCAAGCCGAGGCCGCGACTCGTCCTTGCCGACGAAGAAGGCCTCCAGCTTCCCCGGGTTGCCTTCGGGCTCGTAGTCCTGAGGGTACACCTTCACCGCCGCGGCGCGCAGCGACTGGCAGGCGATCACCCCCGCAAAGCCGAGGACGCCCAGGGTGATGAGCCCCACCACCACGCGACGAGACAGGTGCATGAAGCCTCCTCACCGGGGACATAACCCCCGCGGGCGCGTCGTGGAGACTCCAATCGCGAGCGCTTCGACAGTAGGGTGCGGCGCCATGAGTGAGAGCGTCGTCCCCAAGCACGCGCGCGTCGTCGTCATCGGCGGAGGCGTCATCGGCTGTTCCGTCGCGTACCACCTGGCCCATCTGGGCGTGAAGGACGTGGTGCTGCTCGAGCGCGATCGCGTCACCAGCGGCACCACCTGGCACGCCGCCGGGTTGATGGTGACGTTCGGCTCCACCTCGGAGACGTCCACCGAGCTGCGCAAGTACACCCGCGATCTCTACGCGCGCCTCGAGGCCGAGACGGGCCAGGCGACGGGCTTCAAGCCGGTGGGCTTCATCGAGGTGGCCAGCGACAAGGATCGGCTGGAGGAGTACCGGCGCGTGTCCGCCTTCAACCGCTACTGCGGGGTGGACGTGCAGGAGATCGGCCCCTCGCAGGTGAAGGAGCTGTTCCCCATCGCGAAGACGGACGACATCCTCGCCGGCTTCTACGTGAAGGAGGACGGCCGCGTCGATCCGGTGGACGTCACCATGGCGCTGTCGAAGGGCGCGAAGCAGAAAGGCGCCACCATCCTCGAAGGCGTGGCGGTGACCGACGTCACCCACCAGCGCGGCGTGGTCACCGGGGTGAAGACGACCAGGGGCGACATCACCTGCGACGTGGTCGTCAACTGCGCGGGCATGTGGGCGCGGCAGTTGGGCGCGCGGTCGGGCGTCACCATTCCGCTGCAGTCGGCGGAGCACTACTACCTGATCACCGAGAAGATCTCCGGCATCGACCGCACCTGGCCGGTGCTGGAGGACCCGGGCTGCCACGGCTACTACCGCGAGGAGGGCGGCGGGCTGATGATCGGCCTGTTCGAGCCGAAGTGCGCGCCGTGGAAGATCGAAGGCGTGCCGGAGGACTTCTCCTTCGGCGAGTTGTCCCCCGACTGGGATCGGATGACGCCGTACCTCGAGCGGGCCATGTCGCGGGTGCCGGTGTCGCAGGAGGCGGGCCTGAAGAAGTTCTTCTGCGGCCCGGAGAGCTTCACGCCGGACTTGAGGCCCTGCGTGGGCGAGGCGCCGGAGCTGAAGAACTACTTCATGGCGGCGGGGCTCAACTCCATCGGCATCCTCACCGGCGGAGGTATGGGCCGCGCGCTGGCGCACTGGATCGTCCACGGCCGGGCGGACATCGACGTCACCGGGATGCACGTCGATCGCCTGCACCGCTACCAGGCCAACCCCGAGTACCGCCGCACCCGCACCGTCGAGTCGCTGGGCATGGTGTACCAGTGCCACTACCCGTTCCGCTCGATGTCCACCGCGCGCGGGGCGAAGAAGTCGGCGATCCACGATCGGCTGGCGGCGCGGGGCGCGTACTTCAAGGACGTGTCCGGTTGGGAAGGCGCCGACTGGTACTCGCCGGACGGGAAGGCGCCCGAGAAGGACGAGCTGACCTGGGGCCGGCCCACCTGGTGGAGGCACTGGCAGGCCGAGCACGAGGCGACCCGCAGCGGCGTGATCCTGATGGACATGTCCTTCATGTCGAAGTTCCGCGTGGAGGGGCGCGACGCCGGGCGGTTGCTCAACCGCATCTCGGCGAACCACGTGGACGGCGCGCCGGGCCTCATCACCTACACGCAGTGGCTCAACGAGGGCGGCACCCTGGAGGCGGATCTCACCGTCACCAAGTTCGACGACGAGCGCTACTGGGTGGTGGCCTCCGACACCGCGCACCGGCACGTCGAGACGCACATGCGCCGGCACTTCGGCGACGCGCACGTCTTCGTGAGTGACGTCACCAGCGGCTACGCGCAGATCAACGTTCAGGGGCCGAAGAGCCGCGCCCTGATGCAGGCGGTGACCACGGCGGACTTGTCCAACGAGGCCTTCCCCTTCCGCGCCGCGCGGGAGATCGACATCGGCTTCGCGCGCGTGTTGTGCGTGCGCATCACCTACCTGGGGGAGCTGGGCTACGAGCTGTACATCCCCACCGAGCAGGCCACGCACGTGTACGACCGGCTGGTGGAGGCGGGCGCACCGCTGGGCCTCATGCACGCCGGCCTCAAGACGCTGGCGAGCTGCCGGATGGAGAAGGGCTACCGAGACTACGGGCACGACATCGACAACACCGACTCGGTGCTGGAGGCGGGGCTGGGCTTCGCGGTGGACCTGAAGAAGCCCGACGGCTTCATCGGGAAGGAGGCCGTCGTCGCGTTCAAGGCGAAGGGGCCGCTGCACCGGAGGCTGCTCCAGGTGCTGGTGAAGGACCCGGGGCCGCTCATGTTCCACGCCGAGGTGGTGTGGCGCAGCGGTAAACCGGTGGGCTACGTGCGCGCGGCGTCGTACGGCCACACGCTGGGCGGCGCGGTGGGACTCGCCATGGTGGACGCGGGGCAGCCGCTGGACCAGGCGTGGATCGACTCCGGCGCCTGGGAGGTGGAGATCGCCGGCAAGCGCTACCCGGCGGTGGCGTCGCTCAAGCCGCTGTTCGATCCAGAGATGAAGAAGGTGAAGGCCTGAGGCTCACGTCACCCAGCTCTCGAGCTGCAGGCCCTCGATGCGAGCGAACTCGCGCGGCCGAGGAAGCGCGTCCGCTCGATGGCGAGGTGGTGGGCGCTCAGGTCACTTCTGGGTCATCCCGTAGCGCTTGAGCACCCGCTTCGCGACCGTCTCCAGGTGCACCTCGTCGGCCCCGTCGTAGATGCGCGCGGCCCGCTCGTGCGCGTACCAGAAGGCGATGGGGGTGTCGTCCGTCATGCCCAGGCCACCCAGCGTCTGCAGCGCGCGATCGAGCACCCGCTGCAGCGTGCGCGCCACGGTGAACTTGATCAGGCTGATCTCCTCCCGCGCCTCGTACACGCCCTGCGTCTCGATCTTCCACGCCGCGTGCAGCACCATCAGCCGCGCGGCGTTGATCTCTGCCCGGCTCTCGGCGATCCACTGCTGGACGATCTGCCTGGTGCCCAGCGGCTTGCCCGGGGCGAGCTCGCGCGTGGCGGCGTGGCGGCACATCAAGTCGAAGGCCCGCTCGCAGATGCCGATCCACCGCATGCAGTGGTGGATGCGCCCCGGCCCCAGGCGCTGCTGGGCGATCAGGAAACCGGCTCCCTCCCCTCCCAGCAGGTTCTCCAGGGGCACGCGCGCGTCCTGGAACGACACCTCGGCGTGGCTGGCCCAGTCGCCGCCGCGATCGCCCATGATCGACAGGTTGCAGATGCGCTCGAAGCCCTCCGTCTCGGTGGGGACGATGATCATGCTGGCGCGCTGGTGGGGCTCCGGCGCCTCGGGGTGGGTGACGGCCATGACGATGGCGAAGGCCGCGCCTTCCGCCCCGGTGGTGAACCACTTGTGCCCGCGGATCACCCACTCGCCGCCGTCCTTCTTCGCGGAGGTGGACAGCCACACCGGGTTCGAGCCGGCGTGCTCAGGCTCGGTCATGGCGAAGCAGCTCCGGCTGTCCCCGCGGATCAGCGGGCCCAGGAAGCGCGCCTGCTGCGCCGAGGTGCCGAACTCCATGAGGATCTCCATGTTCCCCACGTCCGGCGCCTGGCAGTTGAAGACGTAGTGGCCGAGCGGGCTCTTCCCCAGCTCCTCGGAGAGGTGGGCGAACTCGGTCAACGACAGCCCCGGCCCGCCGTGCGACTTCGGCACGAAGGCCGCGAACAGGCCCGTCTGTCTGGCGCGCTCGCGCTTCTCGGCCAGCACCGGGACCAGGGCCTTGAAGCCGTCGGCGTGCAGCCGTCCTTCGAGGGGAATGAGCTCGTTGGTGACGAACTCGCGTGCCTGGGCGCGCACGGCAGCCACCCGCGGAGAATCGGAGAAGTCCATTGCGCCGCGTCTTAGCGCACGCGCCGCGTGAGCCGCAGTAACAGCGCCGCCAGGGTGAGCAGCGTTCCCCCGTCGACGGCGCTGCGGCTGCTGCTTGAGCCCATCGATGTGATCCGGGCTGAGCGCCCTGGCCCTCATGAAGGCCACCCAGCCTCCCCCGGGCGCAACCCTCTCGCCGCCCGCAATTCCGGCGCTGCGCGTGCTAACTCGGCCGCCATGAGCGCTCCTCTCTTCTCCCTGAAGGACAAGGTGGCGATCGTCACCGGCGCCTCCCGCGGCATCGGCGAGGCGATCGCGGTGCGGCTGGCGGAGCACGGCGCGAAGGTGATGCTGGCCGCGCGCAAGCCCGACGGGCTCAACGCCGTAGTGTACCGCATCGAGGCCGCCGGAGGCGCCGCGGCCGCGCAGGCCACGCACACCGGGAAGGCCGAGGACGTGGCCGCCCTGGTGAAGGAGACGGTGAAGCGCTTCGGGAGGGTGGACGTGCTGGTCAACAACGCCGCCACCAACCCGTACTTCGGGCCGATGCTGGACATCGAAGACGCGGCCTTCGACAAGACCTTCGAGGTGAACGTGAAGGGCTATTTCTTCGCGGCGCGGGAGGTGGCGCGGCACCTCCAGGAGCGCGGCGCGCCAGGCAGCATCGTCAACGTGGCCTCCATCGCCGGGCTGCGGGCCGCGCCCTTCCAGGGCGTGTACGGGATGACCAAGGCGGCGGTGATCTCGATGACGCAGACGCTGGCGCAGGAGCTGGGCGGCAACGGCATTCGGGTCAACGCCATCGCCCCCGGGCTGGTGGAGACGAAGTTCGCCTCGGCGATCGTGATGAACGAGGAGCTGCGCAAGCACGTCGTCGACCGCACCGCGCTCGCCCGGCACGCCCAGCCCGACGAGATCGCCGGCGCCGCGGTGTACCTGGCCAGCGACGCGGCCAGCTACGTCACCGGGCAGGTGCTGGTGGTGGACGGCGGGACCATCACCACCACGTGAAGGCCCCTCAGGGCACCGAGAAGGTGACCTGCCCGTTCACGTGGAGATCGGGCCGGGTGAAGGTGCCCGCGTCGTAGTTCTGGTGGCACTGCCCGCAGTTGGGGTTCTGGACGTGCGGGGCGATCGGCGGCAGCTCGTGGCAGGAGCGGCAGGTCGTCTGCGTGCCGTCCACCTGTGTCCACACCGGGACGATGTGCGCCCCGCCGGTGGGGTTGCCGTTCACCAGGGCCTTCGGATCGTGGCAGGTGGTGTTGGCACAGGTGGTGCCGTTCCAGGTGGGCATGGCCCCGCCGGCGATGGCCGGGCCGGAGAAGGTCACCTCCACCGCCCCGTTGGCGTGCCCCGCGGCGACCGTCTGGGCAGGCACCACGTGGCAGTCGTCGCACTCCACGGTGCGGAACCACGCGCCGCCGTCGCGCAGGTGCGTCTGGTGGGCGCCGACGGTGCGGACGGTGGTGGCGGTGTTGCCGTTCAGATCGCGCGGCGGCGCGGGGTTGGCCGTCGAGCCGTGGCAGCCGTCGCAGTTGGCGGGGGTCGCCTCCTCCACCAGCCCGTTGACGTGGGCACCCGCGTCGACGAGCTGCATGCCGCCGTCCCCGGTGGCGTTGGGGTGGCAGGCCGAGCACCGGGTCCAGCCCGGGTGTGGCGCCGCGGGGGGCGCGGAGTGACAGCCGTTGCAGTCCAGCGAGGGGCCCGTCGAGGTCCAGGCCGGGCTGCCCGCGTCCGGCGCGCCCAGGGTGTGGCACCACGCGGTGCAGGTGGCGGTGCTGCGGGTCCAGGCGGCGCCTCCGTCCAGTTGTCCCAGCGCGGCGCCAGAGAAGATCACCTCCACCGTCCCGTTGGTGTGACCGGGAGAGTCGAGCCGCTGCGGCACGGCGTGGCACTCGGTGCAGGCCACGGGCCGGGCGGTGGGCGAGCCGGTGAGGTGGGTGGTGTGCGCCCCCACGCCCAGCTGATCGCGCGAGCTGCCGCCGTCCAGCGACACGGGCGGAGCAGCGCCCGCGTCCGAGCCATGGCACGAGTTGCAGGCCACCTCACCCAGTTGCAGCACGCCGTCGACGTGCTTCTCGGGGGCGAGGAAGGTGCGATCGGCGGCGATCACCTCGGCGTGGCAGACGTGGCAGGTGGCCGTCTGCGGGTGCGGCGCGGAAGGTGGCAAGCCGTGGCAGGAGCCGCAGGCCTGATCGGAGCTCTTCGGCAGCGTCCAGATGTTGGAGGCCGCGTAGCCGTGGCAGTACACGTCGCTGCACCGGCGGGCGTTGGCGTCGTAGCGCGGGCGGCCCGCGTCCAGCGAGGCGAGGGAGCCGAAGACGAGCTCGGCCGGTCCGTCGCTGTCGTTGTGACCGGCCGACTCGGTCCGCTCCGGCACCACGTGACACTGCACGCAGGCGATCGCCCCGTGGGTGGCGCTGGCCCGCAGGTGGAGCTGGTGGGCGCCCACCCCGGGAGCCTCCACGGCGGAGTTGCCGCGGGTGTCGTTGGGGGGCGCGGCTTTCAGCACCGCGTCACCCGTCGCCTCCGCGCTGCCGTGGCAGCCCAGGCAGCGGTTGTCCTTCGCCTGCTGATCCTCCTCGCGCAGGATGAGGCAGCCGCTCGAAAGGAGCGCCGCGCCGCACGCCAGACCGAGGGCCAGGTGGCTCCTCACAGCGCACCTCCGTGGCAGGCCGCGCAGGACGTGGAGTCGGTGCCCAGGGAGCTGCGCCAGCCGGGCGGGTGCGGGTTGCCTCCGTGGCCACCCAGCTTGTGGCAGCGCACACAGTTGGAGGCCGCCCCTTGATCATGGCAGGCCGCGCAGGACGAGATGTCGCGCCGCGCCGCTGGGCCGTGGAGGTTGGTGCCCTGGCCGGTGGTGCCCGCCCAGTTGATCGGGTGCGGGTTGAGGCCGTCCACCGCCCCGCCGGACACGCCGCGCTGGACGTGGCAGGCGTCGCAGTCCTGCTTCTGGTGGCAGCTCACGCACTGGGCCGGCTGCGACTGCGCCTCGATCGCGTGCCGGGAGAGGAAGTCGAAGCGGTGCACATATTGCCTGGTGATGGCGTCGGGGTTGCGGAGCTCCGCGCGCAGCGTCTGGGTGGCGTCGTGGCAGCTGTCGCACTGCGCCTGGGCGTGGCAGCTCGAGCACATCGCCAGCTCGTCGCGGGCCAGGCCGCCATGCCGCTTCATCCACGCGGTGTCGTGGGCGAGGAAGGACACCGGCTTCAAGCCCCGCAGGTGGTTGGGCTTGTGGCAGGGCGCGCAGTCATTCTTCGCGAACTGCTCCTCGTGCTCGTGGCAGCCGGTGCAGGTCGTCATCGCCGGGAAGAGGGGCTTGCCGCCCACCGCCTGCACCGCGCCCGCGTGGCACTTTACGCACTGGCCTTTGATCTCCGGCATGGCCAGGTGCTTGTCGTGCCCGAAGATGATGTCGTACGCGGCCGGTCGCGCGGCTTCCGGAGGCCGGGTGGCGATGGCGTACTTCTTCTCGTCGCCGGCCTGGTCGTGGCACTTCGCGCACATCGACTGGGGAGGCTTCACCCAGGAGGAGACCTCCGGCTCGCCCCCGTGGCAGCTGTTGCAGGTGAGGCAGTCGGGCTTGCCCGGCTTGCCGCACTCGATCTCCGCGAGGTGCAGTTGGTGGGGGAAGCGGGTCAAAAGTCGTCTGGTGCAGGCCCCCGAGGTGGCGAGCAGCGCGAGGCCGGCGGCGAGCGCGACGAAGCGGAGCTTCACGAGCCACCCCCTGCGCTGGGCGCGTCGAGCTCGAAGACGAGGCGGCCCAGCACCTGCCCTTCCACCACGGCGAAGGGCGAGCTGGTGAGCGATCCGGAGAACATGAGCTTGAGCTCGGGCAGGGCCTGGTACTCCACGTTGGCGATGCCGATCACGGAGGCGGACACTCCGCGCACCGGCTGGTCATAGAGGTAGGTGGCGGCGTCGACGGTGGCGAAGAGCGCTTCGGTGGCCCGCCAGCGGGCCGCGGCGCGCAGGTGGTTGTAGCCGTTCTCCCACGCGGAGGTGCGCGCGTACTCGGCGATCAACGTCCAGCGCTCGTCCAGGTCCGGCACCCACTGGGCGCGCAGCGAGGCGCGGGCGCCGAGGCGATCGCCTTCGTACAGTTGGCCGGCGGCGCGGCCGGTCACCTTGAGGAAGGGGCTGGCCCGCCAGGTGGCCTCGGCGCCGAGCTCATGCCACGACGCCCCGCCGAAGGCCGCGAGGATGGAGGTGTGCGGCAACAGGAGCGACGGCGCGGCGTAGGCGTAGTCCACCGAGATGGGGACCTTCTCCAGCTTGGTCACGTCGACGAAGACGCGCGCCTCGGCGGGCCTGGTGGCGGCGAGGTCGAGCACCAGCCGCCCACCCGCGGTGAAGGTGCCGGACAGGGTGCCGGACACGTCGGCGGAGAGGTTGCGGTACGCCAGCCCGTCGGGCCCCTGCTGCTCATGAAAGCCCAGCGAGCCCTTGAGCCAGCTCGTCCCCACCCAGGACACCCGCGCGCCCAGCAGCCACTGGCCGGGCCGGGCCTGCGCGTCGAGGAAGGACGGATCTTTCAGCGCGTCGTTCATCGAGCCGAGCACGTAGTAGCCGCGGGGCCGCACGAAGCGCGGCAGGGTGACGACGCCCACGTACGCCTCCACGTCGACCGGTCCCACCCGCACGCCGAAGTCCCCGCCGTCGAAGCGCACGTAGCGGGCCGCGCCGGGCAGCGTCACCTGGCGGCCCAGCTTCACCCGGAAGCGCTTCGTCGCGTGCTGCACCCAGGCGGACTGGAGATCGCCGTCGCCCACGTTGCCCTGCGGGTTGGGGAGCGCGCCCAGGGCACCCCACGCCGACAGCTCGGCGGAGAAGGAGTCCTTCGCCCAGGGGAGATCGACGTTGCCCACCCGGAGGAAGGCGTAGCCGTACAGCGACGCCACGCTCCGGGGCTCCACCACCACGCCGTTGGCGCCGGGCACCAGGGCCTGGCGCGTCACCTGGGCGTAGGTGGAGGCGCGCACGTCCACCGTGTAGTCGTCCTCGGCGCGCGCGGCCGGGGCGAGGAGCAGCGCGAAGACGGCCAGAGCCGAGGAGCGCATGTCAGTTCCCCACGACGGTCGCGTTCTCCACCACGACCGGGTACGGCGTGCCCATGCCGACGTCCTTGTCCAGCGCGACGCGGCCCTCCACCGTCACCTTCGCGTCCGCCTTCACCTCGGTGGAGGTGATGACGGTGAGATCGTCGTCCTTGCCGGTCGTCCCGCTGCCGTCCTTGAGGTGCACGTAGAAGGCGCCCTGCACCGCCGTCACCTTCGACGCCACGCCCGCCACGCGCACCTTCTTCCCGTTGAGCGCCGCGCGCTCGGAGAAGACGTCCGTCACCCGCAGCGACAGCGCGTCCCCCGCCTGCTCGACCGCCGCCAGCGCGCCCGCCGCCGACGCGCCAGACCCCGGCGCTCCCATCGGCGGGTGGCCCGGGGGCAGGCCCTCCGGCGCGCCCGAAGGAGCGGCGCCTTCCAGCTCGCCGAACCAGATGTGCTCGAAGGTGCGGCCCAGCGTCTTGGAGGTGAAGCCGGTCATCTCCGTGGCGGTGGCCAGGCGCACCTGCTGGCCCTGCCGCACCGCCTGGGTGGAGCCCACCGCGGCCCACGCCTCGCCCGAGGCCGTCTGCAGCCGGAGGTACGTGTAGCTCGGCACCTGGATGACCTCGGCCACGGTGCCCTCCAGCCCACTGGCCGCCGCGCCCGAGGGGCCCATCGGTGGAACTCCGGGAGCGCTGGCACCGAGTGGGACCGTCATCGGCGCTGGGGAGGCAGGCGCCGGCGCCGAGACGCGACCAACGGCGAAGCCCACGACGAAGGTAGCGATGACCGCCGCTGCGAAGAGTCCAGGCTTCATGATGTTCGTGCCTGCGAGGTGGACGTGTGACAGGATGCGCCAACCTCGGTCGGTCGTACAGCACTGTTTTGTGGCGATCTGCGATGAGTTCGACCCATGCATGACTCCATGTCCCTCCCCGCGGTGCTGACGCTGATCTGTGCGGCGGCGGCCGCCCTGATTCTCCTCCACTACTTGATCCGCCGGCCCCGCCTCGACGCGCGGGTGCGCATGCGACTTCTGTTCGGCCTGGGCGTGTTGCCCGCGGCGGCCGCGGCGGCGTCCACCGCGTACGGCATGCACCGCACCACCGAGCGCAGCTTCTGCGGCAGTTGCCACGTGATGTCGAAGCACCTGTCGGACGCGGAGGATCCTGCCAGCACGTCCTTGGCCGCGCGCCACGCCCGCAACGCGATGTTCGGCGGCACCAACTGCTACGTCTGCCACGCCGACTACGGAATGCTGGGCTACCCGCTCACCAAGCTGACCGGGATGAAGCACGTGTACCACTACTACCTGGGCGACTACGGCGACATGCCGATGGACCAGGCGCTCAAGGAGATCCGCGTCGTCAAGCCGTACCCCAACTCCAACTGCATGCAGTGCCACTCGGGCGGACTGGACTCCTTCAAGAACGTCCGCGAGCACCGGGCGCTGGAAGAGGACCTGCTGACCAACAAGGTGGCCTGCGCCAGCGCCGGCTGTCACGGGTACTCGCACCCCTTCAACAAGGACGCCGAGGGAGAGGAGCGCGTCCAGCGATGAATTGGCTCCTCCGACTGCTGGTGAAGTGGCCGACCGAGAAGGCGCTGCGGGTGGCGGCGGCGATGGGCCTGTTGGCCCTGGCGCTGATGTGCCTGGGCATCTTCGATCCGCGGCCGCTGCAGGTGGTGATCTCCATGTCCGTGTCCCAGGCCTTCGGCGGGGGCGCCTTCCTCCTCTTCTTCCTGTCCATCGCCGCTGACGTGGCGCAGGCGCGCGCGCGCACGCAGGGCGGAGGCCCGGGGGCGCCGTGACGCCTCGCGCCCATCTTCTCCTCGCCGCGGCCGCGGTGCTGCTGTGGGGTTGTGGCGGGCTTTCGTCGGGAGCGCCCGCGGACGGCGGGGTGCTGATCGTCCCCGCCAGCTACCACGAGGCCTCCGTCACCGGCGGGCACGTCAAGCACGTCGGCCAGCCGCGGCCCGACGGGGGCAACATCGCCTGCCGGGACTGCCACGACGTGGACGTGAAGGGCTTCGAGGATCCAGGGCTGGGCGCCTGCAAGAGCTGCCACGAAGACCAGGCGGGCTACCACCACACCGCCGACGCCGGGCTGGCCGACGGGGGCCAGGTGACGTGCATGTCCTGCCACCCCTTCTGGGTGCGCCAGGGCGCGCAGCCGCTCACCCCGTGGATCTGCCAGGACTGCCACCGGGAAGCACAAGGACAGAAGCGCGAGGTGGAGGCCCACGCCTCGGCCTGCTTCTTCTGCCACCAGCCGCACCGGGAGCCCTTCACCCGGCCGCCGGACTGCGTGGTGTGCCACGAGGTCGGCCTGGTGCACGGGGCGAAGGGCGACACCGTGGCGCAGACATGCATGAAGTGCCATGAGCAGCACCGGCCCGCCGCCGAGGCGACGAAGGTGTGCGTGGCCTGCCACTCGGACGAGAAGGAGCAGAAGACGGCCGCCACCCGCGTCACCGAGAAGGCGCTCTTCAAGGGGCACGGCAGCTGCGGCGCCTGCCACAAGCCGCACCGCTTCGCGAAGAACGAGGTGAAGGCGTGCGAGGCCTGCCACAAGAACCAGCCGGTGTTGGCCAAAGGGCTGAGCCCCAAGGCCCACCCCACCTGCGTTTCCTGCCACGCGCCGCACGCGGCCAACCAGCCGCCGAAGACGTGCGAGTCCTGCCACAAGGACATCCCCGCGACGCACCCGGTGACACCGGAGCTGCCGGCGTGCATGTCCTGCCACCCGGTGCACCAGGAGCTGCCCAGGGGCGTGGCGGTGAAGGACTGCGAGAGCTGCCACAAGGAAGCGGAGTTCCAGGCGGTGGTGCACGGCAAGGACGACAAGGGCCAGCCGCTGGTGTGCGCGAGCTGCCACAAGCCGCACCAGTACTTCGTGAAGAAGGGCGACCAGGCCTCCTGCAAGGAGTGCCACGGCCCCATCCTCACCGCGACGGCGAAGGTGAAGAAGCAGGGCCACGCGAAGTGCGCCGACTGCCACGCGGGGCTGCCGCACAAGCCGGCCGACTCGCCCAAGGGGTGCACCGAGTGCCACAAGGACAAGCCGTCCACCGGCAAGGGCCACGTGAAGTGCCTCGACTGCCACGAGAAGCACGACGGCTCGACGGAGAAGGGCTGCGTGGCCTGCCACAAGCTGGCCGAGCTCGAAGGGCTGCACGCGGAGAAGAAGCACCAGACGTGCGGCGACTGCCACACCGTGCACTCACGCAAGCCCGGCTACCAGCGCGACGGGTGCCTGGCCTGCCACAAGGAGCAGGTCAACCACGAGCCGAAGGCCGAGCGCTGCACCGGCTGCCACCTCTTCGAGGAGCCGACCAGCCCGCCGGTGCAGAAGAAGTAGCCGTCGTCTTCAGGGGACGACGACGCGGCGCAGGTGGGGCCCCAGGCGGGTGACGATCTCATAGTGGATCGTCTGGGCCCACCCGGCGATCGCCTCCGCCGTCACCACCTCGTCGCCGTCCCTGCCCAGCAGGGTGGCCACCACCGGCGCCTCGTCAGAAGTGGCGTGCGTCACGTCGACGATCAAGTGGTTCATCATCACCCGGCCCAGCACCGGGCAGCGCTTGCCCTTCACCAGCACGTGCGCCTTGCCCGAGGCCAGCCGCGGGTAGCCGTCGAAGTAGCCCACCGGCAAGACGGCCACGCGGGTGGCGGCGCCGCAGCGGTAGGTGCAGCCGTAGCCGACGTAGCTGCCGGCCGGGAGCCACTTCACCACCTGGCTGGGCGTGCGCCAGGACAGCACCGGCTCCAGCGTGGGCACTTCCCCCAGCACCACGCGGGCGGACAGCCGCGTCTCGGTGGACGGCCACAGCCCGTACAGGGAGATACCCACCCGCACCACGTCCAGACGCGAGGGCGGCAGCACCAGGGTGGCGGCGCTGGCGGCGAAGTGGCGCTGCACCCCGGCCGGGAGGCCGAGGCGGCGGGACAGCGCGGAGAGGCCTTGCTCGAAGGCGGCCAACTGCGCCTGGGCGTAGCTCTGCTCGGTGACGTCCTCGGTGTTGGCGAAGTGGGAGAGCACCCCCTTCAGCTTCAGCACGTCGCCCGCGCCGGCGAGGAAGTCGGCCTCCCCTGCCTCCACCTGGGCGGGGGTGAAGCCTTCGCGCCCCAGCCCGGTGTCGAGGTGCACGTGCACGTCGAGGGTGAGGCGCTCTTTCCGCAGCGCGGGCACCACCGCCCCAAAGCCGCGCTCGGCCGCCACCACCGCCACGCGCTCCCGCGCCAGGTGCACGCACTCCGTGGGGGACGCGGCGCCGATCACCAGCACCTCGTGCTGATCGAGGTCGCGCTCGTTCTCCCAGGCCCGAATCGCCAGCGCTTCCCGCGGGGTGATGACGTACAGCACGTCCACCTTCTCGTGGGCCTGCGCCAGCGTCTCGAAGAAGCCGTGGCCGTAGGCGTTGCCCTTGAGCACCGCGCCCAGCTTGCGGCCCGGGCCCACCACCGCGCGGAAGGCCGCCACGTTGGCGGAGAAGGCGCGGGTGGACAGCTCGAGGAAGGAAGCGACGGCGCCGCTCTCGGGCGAGGAGCTCATGCGGACCAAGGTGCTACCACGGAACGAGGCGGCCCATTCCCTCGCGTCACCGGCAGCGCTTGAGCCCGCGTTCCACCGCGTCGCACAGCGTGTCCAGCACCTTGAGGCGGGCGAAGTACTTGCTGTTGGCCTCCACCAGCGTCCACGGCGCGTAGTCGGTGCTGGTGCGATCGACCATGTCGCAGACGGCGCGCTCGTAGTCGTCCCACTTCTTGCGGTTGCGCCAGTCCTCCTCGGTGATCTTGAACTTCTTGTACGGCGTCTTCTCGCGCTCCTTGAAGCGTTTGAATTGCTCGTCCTTGCTGATCGCCAGCCAGAACTTCGCCAGCACCACGCCGGAGGCCACCATGTCGGACTCGAAGTCGTTGATCTCCTGGTAGGCGCGCATCCACGCCGGCTCCTCGGCGAAGCCCTCCACGCGCTCCACCAGGACGCGGCCGTACCAGCTGCGATCGAAGATGAGGAAGCGGCCCTTGCGCGGGAGGTGCCGCCAGAAGCGCCAGAGGTACGGCTGGGCCCGCTCCTCCTCGGTAGGCGCAGCCACGGGCACCGAGCCGATGAAGCGCGCGTCGATCGCCTGGAAGACGCGCCGCACCGCACCGCCCTTTCCTGCCGCGTCGTTGCCCTCGAAGACGGCCACCACCGACAGCTTCTTGAAGTCCTCGTGGCGCGAGAGGAGGTTGAGCCTGCCCTGCAGCTTCTCCAGCTTCTTCTCGTACTCCTTCTCGGGGACGTGGCGATCGAGCTTGAGCGCGCGCAGCACGTTGCGCCCGTCGACCGAGGCGAGCAGCGGGGGCGGGTTGCCGCCGGGGGTGGACGGCTTCTTCTCGTCGAGGCGATCGCGCATCGCCGCGAGCAACGTGGTGCCGACGGTGAGGGCGCGGTAGCGGGGATCGGCGCCGTTCACCACGTACCAGGGCGCCCAGCCGGTGCTGGTGCTGCGCACGAAGTGCTCCGACACCTTCGAGAACTTGTCGTAGCGCTTGAACAGGCCCCACTCGTTGGGGCCGACGCGCCAGCGGGTGGCCTTGTCGGACTCGAGCGCCTCCAGGCGCTTCTTCTGCTGCTTCCTGGTGAGGTGAAACCACAGCTTCACCAGCAGCACGCCCTCGTCGGTGAGCATCTTCTCGAAGCGCTTCACCTCGGAGATGCGCGCGTCCAGGCCGGACCTGCTGCTCTGGCCCATGGCGCGATCGACGATCGGCTGGGTGTGCCAGGCGCCGAAGAAGATCCCCACCTTCCCCTTCGGGGGGAGCTGCCGCCAGAAGCGCCACATGTACGGCCGCTCCAGCTCTTCGTCGCTGGGGACGGTGAAGGCGTGGGTGATGAGGTGGCGCGGATCCATCCACTCCGCCAGCAGGTTGACCGTCTCGCCTTTCCCGGCGCCCTCCACCCCGCCAATGAGGATCAGCACCGGGAAGCGCTTCTGCCGGAGCAGCTCGTACTGCGCGTCCAGCAGGGACTGGCGCAGCGCCGGCTCCTTCTTCTTGTACGTGGCCTTGTCGACCTCGTGGGCGATCTCTGCGTTGTCGAACATGGTAGCCCTGAAGCTTACGGCTGCCTTCGGCCGGCGGCGGGGAATTCACGAGGGAGTAGGCTTTCGCCCGCGCATGACACGAGTCACCCTGCTCGAGCTGCCGGCCTGCTTCGACGACGCGCCCGGGCAGTTGGCGCGGGTGGACGCGTGGCTCTCGCAGGCACCCGCGGGTGAGCTGGTGCTGCTGCCCGAGCTCTCCCTCACCGGCTACGTCTCGCCGCGCTTCGACTTCGACGTGAGCCGCTTCGCCGAGCCGGTGGACGGCCCGACGGCGCAGGCGCTGGCGGCGCTGGCGAAGAAGCACCGCTGCGCTCTGGTAGGCCCGATGGTGGAGGTCTGGATGGGCCGCCACTTCAACGCGCTGGTGGGCGTCGACCCCCGAGGCGAGCGCTTTCTGCACTACCGCAAGCACCACCCGTGGATGCCGGAGACCTGGGCGACGAAGGGGAACCTGCCGCTGCCGCTGCTCGACTGGCAGGGCCTCACCGTCACCGCTGCGATCTGCTTCGACGTACACTTCCTCGCGGCGGAGGAAGCCACCACGCTTCGGCAGGCTGACCTGCTCCTCTTCTCCAGCGCCTGGGTGGCCGAGGAGGAGGACGGCCGGACGGAGCTGCTCGGCGCGCTGGCCGAGGAGTTCGACCTGGCGATCGTCAACGCCAACTGGGGCGCGGGCAGCCCGCGGGTCACCGGCCAGGGACGCTCGTTGGCGGTGGATCGCTCGGGGCACGTCGTGGCGGAGACGAGGCCGGGGCAGTGGCGGCTCGACGTGGAGCTGTCCGCGCTGGGGCTGTGACGTCAGTGAGCGGCGGGGCTGCCCGCGAGGGGCTGAGGCGGCGCGCGCTTGAGCATCCCCAGGGCGATGGCCGGGAAGAGCAGCACGGACAACATCGCCGCGCCCACCAGGGCTAGGGCGTTTTCGGAGTGCATGCGCCCGCTGCGGTGGCCCAGCTCCACCACCGCCACCACCAGCGGGAGCGCCGTGGAGGCCAGCAGCGCGAAGGGCAGCTTCTGCCCCTTCTCCAGCTCTTTCCCGTAGAGGAACGTGGGCAGCCCGCGCACCACGAGGAACATCGCCAGGAAGAGCGGCACGCGCATCAGCGCCTGCGGGTTGCCGAACAGCGCCTTCAAGTCGAACTTCATGCCCACCGAGATGAAGAAGATGGGGATCAAGAAGCCGAAGCCCACGTCCTCGAGGCGCTCGCGCAGGTGGTGGCCACGCTCGCTCTTGGTGAGCAGCCCCAACACCAGGCCCGCGGAGAAGGCCCCCAGCACCAGGTCCACGCCGAAGAGCGCCGAGAGGAAGAGGAAGATCGCCAGCAGCAACACCGCCACGCGCACCAACAGTTGCTCCTTCGCGAAGCGATCGCCCAGCCACTTCGCGAAGCGGGGCGCCTCGGCGCGGGTGGACAGGAAGATGGCCACCACGGCCAGGGCCACGAAGCCCACCAGCAGCGCGCCCGACTTGAGCCCTCCACCCAGCGCCGCCGCCACCAGGGAGATGCACAGCACCGGGCCGAACTCCCCCGCCGCGCCCGCGCCCAGGAAGAGCACCCCGAAGCGCGTCTGGAGCAGGCCCGCCCCGCTGACGATGGGCATCAACGTGCCGATGGCGGTGGTGGTGAGCGCCAGCGCCACCAGGATGGGCGCCTCGATGAAGTGGGTGAAGTAGCCCACGAAGCCGAACGCCACCGCCAGCACCAGGGACACGGCCCACGCCTTCGACGCGAGGTTGAGCGGCGGGCCTTTGAGCTTCGCGAAGTCGATCTCGATGCCAGCCAGCATGAAGAGGAAGGAGAGGCCGAGCTCGCCGAAGACCTGCACGCCCGGGCGCACCTGCGCCAGGTTCAAGCCCTGGGGGCCGATCGCCATGCCGAGGACGATCTCCAGCACCACCATCGGCAGGCGCATGGGCAGCGGCGCCGCGGCGATGATCGGCGCCAGCACGGCGACGACGCTGACGAAGAGGAGCGTGGCCGGGACTTCTTCCATGGGCGCGCCTCAAACCACGGCGGGCAGCGCAATGCGAGGGTTCTGGTGTCCGCGCGCGGCTCCGTCTAAGGCCGTCGCATGTCCCAGGCCGTCGAGCTCTTCCGGGCCGCCGCCGCCGAGCGCGCCTCGCTGCTCTCCCCGACGCACTTCGGCGCGGTGCGCCTCTTCAACGGCTACACCGAGGGGTTTCCGGGGCTGGCGGTGGAGCTGTACGGGAAGACGTTGGTGCTGCACGACGCCACCGGCCCGGAGGGCGACCGCGCGTTGATGGAGGAACTGGTCGCGGCGGCCGAGGCGGCGTACCCCTTCCTCACCGCGGTGCTGTGGAAGCAACGGGAGTCGAAGTCGCAGGAGGCGCGTAACGGCGTGGTGCTGAAGGGCGACGAGAAGGCGCTGTGCCGGAAGGTGCAGGAGGACGGCGTCTGGTACGCGACGCGCCTCACCTTGAATCGCGACACCAGCCTGTACCTGGACACGCGGTCGCTGCGCGCCTGGGCGACGAAGACGCTGGCCGGCAAGTCGGTGCTGAATGCCTTCGCGTACACCGGGAGTCTGGGTGTCGCGGCGCGTGCGGCGCCCGCAGCGCAGGTCGTGCACACGGACTTGAACAAGCCGTTCCTCACCGTGGCCAAGGACTCGTATGCGCTGAACGGCTGGCCGGTGGCGCGGCCGGACTTCATCGCCGGCGACATCTTCGACGTGGCGGGGAAGCTGAAGCGGGAAGGCCGCCTGTTCGACTGCGTCTTCGTCGATCCGCCCTTCTTCTCGGTGACACCGCAGGGGCGGGTCGATCTCGAGGCCGACATGCCGCGGCTGGTGAACAAGCTGAGACCGCTCGTCGGGCACGAGGGTTGGCTGGTGCTCATCAACAACGGCGTCTTCGTGCCGGGCGCGGAGTACCAGAAGACTCTGGAGGTAATCTGCGCCGACGGCTATGCGACGGTGGAGGCAGTAGTCCCCGCGCCGCTGGACTTCGTGGGCACGGTGCGCACGCGCCAGGGCGAGCTGCCGGTGGATCCGACGCCCTTCAACCACTCCACCAAGATGGCGATCCTCCAGGTGACGCGGAAAGACGGGCGGCGGGCTACCTCTTGAAGACCTCGGCGTACTCGTCGGGGTTGAAGCCGACCAGCACGCGGGCTCCGGCGATCACCACCGGGCGCTTCACCAGCTTCCCGTCGGCGGCCAGCCACTTCACCAGGCTCGTCTCGTCCGCGGCGTCCACCTTCGCCTTGCCCAGCGCGCGGTAGCTCTGTCCCGAGGTGTTGAGCCACTTGCGCACCGGCTTGCCGCTCATGGGGATCCACTTCGCCAGCTCGACGCGGGTGGGCGCCTCCTCGACGATGGGGCGCAGCGTGTACTCCACGCCGTGCTCGTCGAGCCACTTGAGGGCTTTCTTGCAGGTGCCGCAGCCTGAGTACGACAGCACGAGGGGCTTGCTCATGGACGGTCGATCCAACGTACCCACGAAGCGGCGGTCGGCCAACATTTCGGTGGTCTTCGGTCGCCGACTTTGGCACCAGCTGCTCCGCATGCGCCCGCAGTTCGACGAGGCCTACTACCACCGCTTCTACGTCAACCCGCGCACGCGGGTGTACGACCAGCGCAAGCACGCGAAGCTGGTGGCGGGCGTGGTGAACCTGGTCGAGTGGTTCGGCGTGACGCTCGTCGACGTGCTGGACGTGGGCGCCGGCCTGGGCTGGTGGAGCAAATGGCTCCAGCGCCACCGACCGGGTGTCGAGGTGCTGTCCACCGAGCTCGATCCCGCCATCTGCCAGCGCTACGGCCACGTGCAGGCGGACCTGGTCTCCTTCCGGCTGCCCAGGCAGTTCGACCTCGTCATCTGCCAGGGCGTACTGCCCTACCTCGACGACGAAGGCGCGGAGAAGGCGATCGCCAACCTCACGGCGATGTGCGGGGGGGTGCTGTACCTCGAGGCCATCACCAAGGAAGACCTCGCACAGTCCATCGACGTGACGCGGACGGACCTGCACGTGCACACCCGCACCGGCGCCTGGTACCGCAAGCGCTTGAAGCCCCACTTCCAGGAGATCGGCGCGGGCCTCTACGCCGCGCGCGACGCGTCGCTCCCCTTCTATTCGCTGGAGGCGGCGGGCAGATGACGGCGCGCAAGGTGCTGGTGACGGGCGCGTCCGGCCACCTCGGCAACGTGCTGGTGCGCGCGCTGCTGGAGCGGGGCGACGTGGTGCGGGTGTTGATCGAGCCGGGCGACGCCGCGCCGGGGCTGGACGGCCTCGAGGTAGAGCGCCGCTGGGGCGACGTGCGCGACGAGCCGGCGGTGCAGCAGGCGGTGCAGGGCGTGGACGTGGTGTGCCACCTCGCGGGGCTGGTGAGCATCACCGCGGGCTTCGAGGCGAGGATGCGCGCGGTCAACGTCGAGGGGACGAGGCACGTGCTGGCCGCGTGCAAGGCGCAGAAGACGCGCCTCCTCTACATGTCCAGCATCCACGCGCTCAGCGAGGTGAAGCCGGGCGAGGACCTGCTGGAGGACGCGGGCTTCGACGAGACGAAGGCCTACGGGGCCTACGGGCGGAGCAAGGCGGAGGCGAGCCGGCTGGTGCAGGCCGCGGCGCGCGCGGGCGAGGTGAGCGCGACGTTGCTGCTGCCGGTGGGCTGCGTGGGGCCGTCGGACTACCGGCTGTCGGAGCTGGGCGAAGTCGTGGCGGCGGTGGGACGACGGAAGCGGCCGATCATCGTCACCGGCGGCTACCACTGGGTGGACGTGCGCGACGTGGCGTCGGCCACCATCGCGGCCATCGAGCGCGGGCGAAGCGGTGAGGCGTACCTCTTGAGCGAGTGCTTCCTCTCGGTGAAGGAGCTGTGCGGCGCGGTGGCGAAGGCGGCGGGCGTGCGTCCCCCGGCGGTGGTGCTGCCGCTCTTCATCGCGCAGGCGTTCTCCTGGCCCATGCTCTTGTGGGAGTACCTGACGAAGCGGCGCGCGCTGATGACGCCGTACGCGCTGCACACGCTGACGTGCCGCTTCCAGGTGCCGGCGAAGAAGGCGCGGGAGGAGCTGGGCTTCACCCCCCGGCGCACCGAGGACTCGGTGGCTGACGCGTGGACGTGGCTGTCGACGCATTCGAGGTCGCCGCTGTTGGTCGGCGGCGCCACGCGCCCTGGGCGGCAATTGTCTGGCGGATGACACCGTCTCCTCTCTCCCATTGAGGACGGCTCGACGGAGCCATGTCCCACGCTGACGGGAACGCGCATCCAACTCTTCGACGCGAGCCAAAGGTCCCGCTCCATCCAGTCCATGAAGCGCCTCATCCTGGCATCGCGGGCGGAGCGCCTCGTCTTCGTCGCAGCACTCTTCGTGGCGCTGGGCCTGTTACTCCTCAACTCGTTTGCCGATTCCTGCAAAGCAGGCTCGGGTGATGAGTGCACGGGCGTCGCGGCATCGCCGTCGTTCGTCCCCACTCCCGCCACGTGGCTCGAGTTCTGGGTCGGCGGTGGCCGAGCGGAGGGCGCCGACACCCAGGTGGGCGTTCGACTCGTTGAGACGCTTCCCTCCGGACAGCGCCGCGTCCGCTACGTGGCCAGCGGAGAGCGCGACGAGACGATGCGGCGAGTACTGCTCGACCTCGGGTGGCTCGCGGGCCGGACCATCGCCATCGAGATCTTCGACGAGGCCACGGGCGCATGGGGACACGTCCTCGCCGGCGGCGTCACGCTGTACGAGTCTGAGCCCGTCGCCGAGCCTCCCGCCGATGCGGGCATCACCATGAAGCCTGACCCGACAGATGGCGGCGTGAGCCCTGCCTCTGTCGGTCGCCATCCCTGAAGCGCGCTACGGCGCCGCGGCTGCTTCGCCGTTGCCCACTGGCGCGGGCGGAGGCTCGGGCGCAGGCGCAGCAGCGACGGGTGCCGGGGTGAGCGGTACCTCGGGGCGGAACGAGCGCACCACCTGCACCACCCACACCAGCGCAAGCGCGGTCAACAGCACCCAGGTGTCGTAGCGGAAGTGCCAGCCGAGGTCGGGCGTGAGCGACGTGAAGAAGGACGCCACGCACATGAGGAGGAGGATCAGCCAGTCCAGCCGGCCGCCCACGGGCGTCTCCAGCGGCTCCTCGCGCCGCTCGCGCCCCAGCACCACCAGCAGGAAGACGGCGTGCAGGTAGTAGTTCGCCGGGTTGAAGACGATGGGCAGCAGCACCACGCCGAAGGCGGCGGCCTCCACCAGCGGCGCGCGCCGCACCGCGACGGCCACCAGCACCAGCGACGCGAGGACGACCGCCTTGAAGCCCCAGCCGCCGGAGATCACGTACGTCTTCACCGCCAGGTTGTTGAGGTGGCCGTCGGCGTTGAGCATCGACACCTTCTTCCACCAGTCGACCCACGCGGACGGGCCGAACATCACCGCCGACACCGCGAAGAGCAACCCGCCGAACACCGCCGCGCCCAGCGCCACGCGCAGCACGCCGCGGTACTCGCTGGCCCAGGCCTTCAGCGAGAACTTCCGCCTCGCGAGCATCACCACCGCGCCCCACGCCGGAGGCACCGCCAACGTCACGAAGGTGAGCGCGGGAAACGCGCGGATGAGCGCCGACCACGCGAACAGCGCGCCCGCCGCAGCGAAGCGCTCCTTCTTCAGCGCCGCCAGCCCCAGGCACCACAGCGCCAGCCAGTCGTGGCGCAGCGCCGCGCCGAACCAGTTGGTGCCGAACATGTAGAAGTCCATCGCCCCGAAGATGGTCGCGGCCAGCAAGGCGGTGCGCGGCCCGAAGGCCCACCACAGCGCCGCGAAGCCCAGCAGCAGCAACAGCGCGTCCGCCACCACGCCCACCCACAGCGCGAAGTCCGACGCCGGCAGGAAGCCGAACAACAACCGCGCCGAGGTGAACCACACCGGCGTGGCGTTGCCGCCGTGATCCGCCATGCTTCCCAGAAAGCCGCCGTCGCTCATCGCGCGCCGGAAGTAGCCCATGTCCTTCTTGAACTCGGCCCAGCGCTCGTCGGTGAAGCGCTTGCGCACCTCCTCGACGTGCGCGCGGCTCCCGGCCACGGTGGTGGGGATGTGGGTGCGCAGGTCCCGGAAGCCCACGGTGGCCACGCCGTCCAGCCCGCCGCGATCGTCCCCCACCGCCGCCGCGCTCGCCGCGTACACCCCGTCGAAGCGCAGCTCGGGGAAGTACTTCGCGATCGGGAAGTACGTCCGCATGTCGTAGTGGTGGAGGAAGGTGGGCCGGCGCTCCCCGGCGTCGTGGAACTGCGGCCGGCCCAGGTTGAGGAAGCACAGCACCCCGAAGAGCGCGGTGGCCCCCAGCGTCACCACCGCCAGCCCTTCGTGCGCGGGGTGCCGCTTCTTGAACAGCAGGCCGCGGCCCACCGCCACCATCGCCAGCAGCGCCACCGCGGCCCGCATGAAGTTCAACCGCCCCGCGTCCGCCCCCGGAGGATCGAAGATGGTCAGCTTGAACATCACCACCGCGCCGCCCACCAGCACCGCGCCCGCGGTGGCGATGACGGCCGGATCCGAGCGCTTCCCCGCGAGGAGCAATGCCAGCGCGGCGATCCCCACCGCGATGGTCCACGCCACGTCCAGCGGGTGCTCGGGCAGCCACTTCGGCCGCAACAGCTTGCTGCGGGAGCGCTGGGCGTCGTTGGCGAACACCTCCAGCTCCGACACGCTGTAGTTGCCGTCGCCCCCCGTGGCCGTCAGGCGGAGGTAGCGGGCCTTCGTCCCCAGCCCCATCACGTCGCGCGTCTGGAGGCCCGGCGCGGGCACCGTGCCCGAGCGCCACACCTCCAACCAGGCGATGCCCATCTCGCTCACCGAGAGGACGTAGTCGTCGTTGTTGTCCGCCTGGATCGCCGCGCCCGCCACCGGCTCGACGCGGCCCAGATCCCACTGCACCCAGCCCCCCGGCATGATCCGCACGGCCCCGTGCGCGTCCCAGGCCGCGCCGTCGAACAGCACCACCCCGTCGCTGAAGGCCGGCCACGGGGGCGTCCCACCTCCCACGCTGCTCGGCGCGCGCCCGGTGATCAACCCCGCGGCCGAGGCCGCGCCCGGCACCAGGAGCACGGCGCACGCAGCGAAAAGCGTCATCCGGCGAAGCACGGGCGCATCCAAAACGCTGGTGCGCCGCTTGTCGAGTGCCGCGAGCGGTGACGCTGGCCCCGAGGTCTCCGAAGGGCTACGAGGGCGTCGTGACTCGCGCTGTCCTCTTCGCCTTGCTCGTCCTGGCCGACTGTCGCTCCTCGGAGGACAGCTCGGTGCGGGTGGCCGCCGCCGCCAACGTGGCGCGCGCCTTCGAGGCCCTCTCCGCGCAGGAGAAGCTGGACACCCGCTACTCCTTCGGCGCCTCGGGCCTGCTGGCCAGGCAGCTCGAGCAGGGGGCGCCCTTCGACGTCTTCGTCTCGGCCGATCGCAGCTTCGCCGATCAGGTGGTGAAGGCCGGGGTGTGTGACGGCGCGACGCAGCGCGTGTGGGCGGTGGGCCGGCTGTCGCTGGTGACGCCGCCCGGCAGGCCCGCGCTCGCGTCCCTCAACGAGCTGGTCGACGCCCGCTTCCGGCGGATCGCCCTCGCCAACCCCGAGACGGCGCCCTATGGCCGCGCGGCGATGCAGGCGCTGACGAAGAGCGCCCTGCTGGACGCGGTGCGCCCGCGCCTGGTCCCGGGGGAGAACGCGCTGCAGACGCTGCAGTTCGTCGACAGCGGCAACACGGAAGCCGGCTTCGTGCCGCGCTCCCTGCTGGCCGCGGACAGGCCCGCGCTCCTGGTGGACGCGGCGCTGCACGAGCCGCTGGAGATGCACGCGGTGGTGTGCGCCCCCGAGGCGCGGCGGGCCCGCGCCCAGGCCTTCCTCGACGCCCTCAGCTCCGCCCGCGCGCAGGCGCTCCTCGCCACCTTCGGCTACGAGGCTCCGCGGGCCGCGGGAGGCCCCGCGCGGTGATGGGGCCCGTCTGGCTGTCGCTGCAGGTGGCCCTCACCGCGACGCTGCTCTCCGGCGTCGGCGGCGTGGCGTTGGCGGGGCTGCTGTCGATGCGGCGCGTGCCGCTCAAGGGGCTCGTCGACGGGCTGTTCACCACGCCGCTCGTCTTTCCGCCCACCGTGCTGGGCTACTACCTGCTGGTGGCGCTGGGCCGGCAGAGCGCGGTGGGCCACGCCTGGGAAGCCGTCTTCGGCGGCCCGCTCGTCTTCACGAGGTCGGGCGCGGTGGTGGCGGCGGTGGTGACGTCGTTTCCCTTCGTGTTCCAGGGTGCCCGCGCGGCGCTGGAGTCCGTCGACCCGACGCTGCTCGACGCCGCCCGCACCCTGGGCGCCACCCCCGCCCGCGCCTTCGTGCGGGTCGCGCTGCCGCTGGCGTCGCGGGGCATCGTCGCGGGGCTGGTCCTGGGCTTCGCGCGCTCCCTGGGCGACTTCGGCCTCACCCTGATGGTGGCGGGCAACATTCCCGGCGAGACGCAGACGGCGGCGCTGGCCATCTACGACGCCATCCTCGCGGGGCGCGACGCCGACGCCCGCGCGCTGGTGCTGACGATGACGGCCTTCGCCTTGGCGCTGATGGTGGCGGCGCAGGTGCTGGCGCGGAGGCCGCATGCCCGCTGACGCCCCGGCCCGCTCGCCCGTCGCGCCCTCCGCCCCGCGACTCGACGGAGCGCTGCCTCGGACGGCGCATGGCTGACGCGCCCTGCACTCTGGCTGTCTGTGCGCGCCACCGCGTCGGCTCCCTGGCGCTCGACGTGTCCTTCGACGTCCCGCCCGGCGTCACCGTGTTGTTCGGCCCGTCGGGCGCGGGGAAGACGACGGCGCTGCGGATCATCGCCGGACTGGAGCGCGCAGCGGAGGCCACCGTCCGGCTCGGCGACGTGCCGTGGACGGACTCGAAGGCGCGCGTGCACCTGCCGCCCGAGGCGCGCGGCGTGTCGCTCTTCTTCCAGGCGCTGGCGCTCTTCCCCCACCTCTGCGCGCTGGACAACGTGGCCTTCGGCGCACGCGACGAGGCGGACGCGGCGCGCTGGCTGGAGCGCTTTCACGTGGCGCACGTCGCCGCCCGCAAGCCCCCCACCCTGTCCGGCGGGGAGGCCCAGCGCGTCGCCCTCGCCCGCGCCCTGGCCGCGCGCCCGAAGGTGCTGCTGCTGGACGAGCCCTTCTCCTCTCTCGACGACGCGCTGCGGGACGAGCTGGCGAAGGAGCTGAAGGCCGTCATCGCCGAGGCCCGCGTCCCCACGCTGCTGGTGACGCACGACCGCCACGAGGCGCGCCTGCTGGGCGAGCGCGTGGTGCTCTTGTCGGCGGGCCGGGTCGCCGCGCGTGGCGGCCTGGAGCTGCTGGGGAGCCCCTCGTGAGGCTGTCGATGGCCGGGAAGACGGTCCTCATCACCGGCGCCAACACCGGCATCGGCCGCGTCACCGCACAGGAGCTGGCCGCCCGCGGCGCCCGCGTCTTCTTCGCCTGCCGCTCATTCGAGAAGACGAGGCCGGTGATGGAGGCGATCCACGCCGCCACCGGGAACCAGGAGCTCCACTTCCTGGAGCTCGACCTCGATGATCTCGACGCGGTGCAGGCCGCCGCCCTGAGCTTCCTCGCGAAGCAGCAGCCGCTCCACGTCCTCATCAACAACGCCGGCCTCGCCCGCGCGGAGGGCGTGACGAAGCAGGGCTTCGAGCGCACCTTCGGCGTCAACCACCTGGGGCACTTCCTCTTCACGCTGCTGGTCGAGCCCGCGCTCGAGGCCGGCGCGCCCTCTCGGGTGGTGGTGGTGGCCAGCCGCGCGCACGAGCGCTGGGGAAGCCGGCCCATCGACTTCGCCGCCTTCACCAGGCCCACGCGCCACTTCACCGGCTGGCCCGAGTACCAGGTGTCCAAGCTGTGCAACGTGCTCTTCGCGAAGGAGCTGGCGCGCCGCTGGGACGGGGAGAAGGTGCACAGCTACTCGCTGCACCCGGGCGTCATCGCCTCGGACATCTGGCGGCGCGTGCCGTGGCCGTTGCGGCCGCTGATGCGCAGCTTCATGCGGACGCCGGAAGAGGGCGCGCGCGCCAGCGTGCACTGCGCCTGCGCGCCCGAGGTGGCCGCGCACACCGGCCGCTACTACGACGAGGACGGCCAGGAGCGCCCGTGCAACCCGCAGGCGGACGATCCTTCGCTGGCGAAGGAGCTCTGGGAGCGCAGCCTCGCGTGGGTGGGGCCGCGGCTCGTCACGCCCGGGTGACGCCAGCGCGCTGCCAGGTCCGCTGCCAGCGAACGGGACGGCGCCCGGGGGAACCGTGGCGGCCCTCGCCCCACCAGCACGCCAAGTCCGCGCCGCGACATGGAATGACGGCGCTGGCGCGCGCCTTGCTCACCGGGCGCGCCACCATGAGCCACCGACTGACTGCCCTGGGACTGTCGTCCTTGCTCCTGGCCGCCGCGTGCGGACCGGGGAAGACGGAGCCGCCCATCACCTGCGGCGAGGGGACGCGCCTCGACGGGACGCGCTGCGTGTCCGCCCTGGTGCCGATCCACTGTGCGCCGGGCACGCGCCTCGACGCGGACGCCTGCGTCTCGACCATCGCCCCGGTGACGTGCGCCAGGGGCACGCACCTCGAGGCGGGCGCCTGCGTGCTGGACGCGCAGGCCTGCGCCGAAGGCACCCACCTGGCCGACGGCCGCTGCGTGATCGATCCACCGCCCGTGCACCACACCTCCTGGGGCGCCAACGTGCGCGTCTGTCCCGAGGGCGTGCGCTGCTTCGAGCCGCAGGTGGCAGTGGGCGCGGACGGCAGCCTGTACGTGGCGTACACCGTGCTGCTGGGCGGCGCCTCGCAGGACAGCGCGGTGGCCCTGGCGGTGTCGAGCGACGACGGCGCCACCTTCACCGAGCGCAAGCGCTTCACCGGCGCCGAAGGCTACGCCTACTCTCCCACCCTCGTGGTGACGGCGGGCGGCCGGGTGCTCCTGGCGTGGAACGACTACCAGCCCGGCGCCGGCCAGGACGACTACGGCACCGGTGACATCCTGCTCTCCACCTCGGCAGACTCCGGCCAGACCTGGTCCAGCCCCACCACCCTGAGCGGACCAACGGCGACGGCGCTGCACTACCGGCCGTGGCTCTCGGTCGACGCGCTGGGCGTGGACGTGGTGTGGCAGCGCTACGAGAGCCAGGTGTCCTCGGTGCTGTTCGTCCGCACCACCGATCAAGGGGCCACCTACACGCTCCCCGCGCTCCTGCCGGACGACGCCGGGCCCTACGACTACGTCGATCTGCGCGGCCCCACCGCGCGCCTCGACACGGGGGAGCTGCTCGCGCCCTACCAGCGCGTCGGCTACGACCTGATGAACGGCGGCTACCTCTCACAGGTGGGCGTGCAGAGCTTCCAGCAGGACGCGCAGGGCACCGTCACATCCATGGGCGGCGTCGACTTGAAGCGCCTGTACTACACGCGCGCGGTGCCGGTGGATCCCCACCCGTCGCTCGCGGCTCAAAGCTCCGGGCGCCGGTGCCTGGCCTTCGTCGACGCGCCGTCGCGCGACTCGGACGTCTTCGTGCTCACCGCGGAGGCGGCCTTCAGCTCGTCCCAGCGCCCGCACGCGCTGCCCGGCGGCACCGGCACCACGCAGCTCGCGCCGCTGGCCCAGTTGGACGCCGCGGGCCGCTGTCACATCACCTGGCTCGACAACCGCACCGGCGAGTGGGCGCTGTGGAGCGCGCTGGTCGGCGCCGACGGGCTGCCCGCCGAGCCAGAGCGCGTGTCGGACGTGGCCTTCCCCGAGGACGGCGTGAGCAGGCGCCTCTCGGACATCACCGGCCTCGCGGTCACCGCCACCTCCCGTTACGCCGTGTGGACGGACACGCGCGACGGCGCCCAG
>JADLDB010000050.1 GCA_020846875.1 Myxococcales bacterium
GAGTCACTTCCTGCTCCACTCTCCTCCGGACACGGAAGGGTGGGATCGGATGAGAGTGACGCGGGCCATCGCCCTCTGTCACCTCGAGCGGGACCTCGACCTCCAGGAAGCGTTGATGGACGACCCCGCGGCCGTCGAGGCCGGGCGGAAGCGCTGGGCAGAGAAGGCGTGACGTGAAAGGCGTCGAGCAGGCCGAAAAGCGGCCCGACGATGTCCGTGCCGCACCCGCAGCCGAGGCTGCCCAGGCCGCAACACCCTCAGGCGCCTCTGCCATGGGGCCGGCCCACGGCGTTGCGACGCTTGCGGCCGCCGGCGACGTGGGGGTTCCGGTGGGCCACGCCCCAGGCCGGCGCGTCCAGCGGCTCGCCGGCGGCGAGGCCCCGTCACCGTGGGGCACCATCGTGGACGACCAGCTGGAGCCCGCACCCGGTCAGATTCGTCGCCACGCGTTCATCGCTGTCGCGCTCCCAGCCATCGAGGCCGCCGCGAGTCAGGAGTTGGCTCGCGTTGGCCGCACCGCGGAAGACTGCCCGTACCTCGAACGGGCGCTGCGTTTTTACCGCTGGCAGACGGCGAGCCACATCGAGCGCACCATCGCGAAGTACGCCCGCCCGAAGTCGACCGACCCCGCCGGGTTGCTCGCCGCCATCGTCGAACGCGTTCGTGCGGCCGTCGCGGTGTGGATTGCCACTGGCCGCGTCGAGCTGCCGGCCGGCGCCTCCTCGGACAGCGGCCTCGGTCCTGTCCTGGGCTTCGACGGCGCCGTCAACGCAACCCCGGGCAGTGTCCGCGCTCGCCTCGGCGCAGGCCGCCCGCTCGACGTCCCCACGCGCGTGCGGATGGAGCGGGGCTTCGGCCACAGCTTCAGCGATGTCCGCATCCACGCGGACGCCAGCGCGGCCCGTACCGCCAGCGCGCTGTCGGCTCGCGCCTTCACGCTGGGCAGCGATGTCGCCTTCGGTGCCGGTCAATTCCAGCCGGGAACCCCCCGCGGCGACGTGATGCTGGCCCACGAGCTGGCCCACGTCCTTCAACAGCGCGGGGCCACCGAGTCCGCGCAAGCCTGGTCGAGCGTCCCCGAGGGCGAGCTCGAGGCGGACGCGGATCGTGCCGCAGTCTCCGCGGTGGCCCGTGCCGGCCTCGCACCCGAAGAGCTCGCCCGCCACGTGGCGGTCCACGCGCCCTCCCAGGGAGCCGGCGGGCTCCGGCTTCAGCGCTGCGACGACGAGGAAGCCGTCGACTACGCGGACGCGCCCGAGCCGCCCGACTACCAGTCCGTCGTCGACGATCTGCGCACCCTGTACGCCCGGAAGAAGACCCTCGGCGAAGCTGAAGCGCTGGACGATGCGGCCTTCGACGAGGTCAACGCGCAGATTCAGGCCCGGCTCGACGAGCTCAAGTTGCTGGGGGTCTCCTCCGACGACGTCGCCATCGAGAAGGGCGTCACCGCCGTCGCCGGGCCCGAAGAGCTGCGCGTCACCAACCCGCGCATCACCCGCACACCGGAAGACGGCCCGCTCTTCCGCTACCGCCGGATGAAGTTCCAGCTCTCCACCGACTGGCTCCCGCCCGACGAGGTTCCTCAGGTCGAGTGGCGATGGACCTCGGGCGGCGAAGACTTCGAGGTGCGAAACAAGGAAGGGGTCTCCATCGAGCTGGACGAGCAGTACTGGGGCAGCGGCATCGGCCTCTCTCCAGGCTGGGAAGACGCGGGCACCTGGCGCCAGCACGGAGGCGCCACCTTCTACGCAGTCATCAAGCTGGGCGACAAGAAGCCCATCAAGGTGCCCGGCGTCTGGTTGCCGTACGACGACCGCGAGGCCCATGAAGTCCTGGGCGGCAAGTTCGAGATCGTCCCGACGAGGCCGGTGCTGGTCGTGGGGGAAGCCGCCAACGTCATCGTGAAGGACTGGATCGTCCACCACCTGCACTACTGGGTGGAGTGGACGGTGGACGGCTCGGTGGTGAACTTCCAGCCGGGCATGGGCGGGGGCAGGCTGGGAATGCCCTTCATCTCGCCCGGCACGAAGCAGCTCTCGGCGCGCCTCTTCGCGCGGGGTGACGTCGACGGGAAGAAGGTGCTGGGCACGGCGTCGACGAGCGTCGAAGTCCAGGACGTGGTGGCTGCGGGGAACGAGGCGCTCACCAAGGGACAAGAGTTGGGCGCGTACGCGCCAATGTCCGGCTTCCGCAAGAGCCACGAGTCGGCGATGGCGGCCATGGGCACGCGCGCCAAGCTGGGGGCGACGGGTGGCGCGAAGGAATACTGGGAAAAAAGGCTCAAGGCCGAGCGCGATCGCTTCGAGAGCCTGAAGGAAAAGGCGCCCGACTACGAGACGGCGAAGCACGTCGAGGGGAAGGACTTCGGGACGGCGCGGGCCGACCCGAACGAGACGACGTCGACTCCGGTTCCGACAGTCATCGTCTACCCGAGCAAGGGCGGCCAGGTCGTCCAGCCCGTCTCCATTTTCCTCATCACCCGGAAGGTCGGCGCCAGGTGGAAGGCCGACGTCGTCGATGTCACCGGCGCGAAGGTCTACCGCTTCGAGGGCGGCGAGCGCGACGGCGTGACCGCTGCCGCGAAGAGCGCTTTCGAGGACTGGAAGGACGACAACGAGTACCCGACGGGCGGAACCGTCGTGTACGGCTTCAGCCCTCCCGGCTGGGACTTCGACAAGACGTTCTCGACCACCACGACCTGGAAGCGGGCCGAGGAGTTCCTGGACGGCCTCATCGCCGCCGGCGCGTACCTCGCCGTCGGGTTGCTGATGTTGGCGCCCGACGCCACCGTCACCAAGGTGCTGGGAGTGGCCCTGGCTGCCGCCGTCGCGGCCCGAGGCGCCATGGCGATTTCCGACAACCTGGGTGCCGGGGGCGACCTCCTCGACAAAGAGAACATCATCGAGGGGGTCATCATCCTCACCACCCTCATCGGGGGCGCCGGCGCGGTGGCGAGGACGGCGGGCACGGCTGCGCGATCCGCCACGCTCTTCCGCGCCGGCAATTGGATGATCATGACCTCCTTCATCGCGGGCGCCGGCACCTTCGTCTACGCGACGACGGAAGCTCTCGCCGCCCTCCGTGAGGTGCTGAAGGACCCGACGCTGTCGGCTTCCGAGCGCTCCGAGCGTTTAATGTCGGTGATCGCAGGCCTCATCGCCAACGGAACGATGATGTTCCTGGCTGGGCGCACACTCCTGAGCAGTGGGCTCAAGGCGTCCGACTTCTTCAAGCGGACCCTCCCCAAGAAGGGCGCCGGTCCCATCGAGATGACGGAGGGGACCCGGCTCGATCTCGAGGTCGAGCTGCGGAAGCGGGGCGTCTCGCGCGACGCGCTCAAGGCGATGTCGCCCGAGGTCCTCCTCGACACCTACTACGCCACCGCGGGCAGGCCCGAGCTCATCAAGATCCCAGACGCCTACAAGTCCCTCACCGGCAAGGAGGCCGCCGCGAAGATGGGCCTCGAGACGCCGCCTGAGGGCTACTACTGGCGGAACAGCGGCGGGCGGCTGACCGTCGCCCAGACCAAGAAGGCGAACCAGGGCAAGCTCGTGTACGACCCGGCCGCTGAGCCAGGCAAGCGCTTCATTCCCGACCCGACGGTGGGCAGGCCGAAGATCGCGGTCGTGCCGGCGGTGAAGGTCGTGCCCGCTGAGCTCGAGGCCCCGGCGAGCAAGGCGGTCGCCGCGCGCGACGCCATCACCGACGTCCCTGACGGAAAGACCGTGGCCAAGGCGCCCGACGGGACGAGCAAGACGAGTGGGTGGGGCAAGGACCCCGACTCGCTCACGCCGGTCGAGAAGCTGTCGGCGGACATCGGCCACGAGCCGGCTCCGAACGCACTGGACCCGCCCGATCGCCCCGGCTGGTACAACTACTCGCACGCCGAGAAGCAGCTGGCAGCCGCTCGGCCAGGCGAGCCGATCGGCGTCTCGCGGGTGATGTGCCTCGACTGCCAGACGTTCTTCGCCCGACTGGCGACC
>JADLDB010000051.1 GCA_020846875.1 Myxococcales bacterium
CGCCGTTTGACACTTTTGAGGGGTACAGCCGCTGGATGAGGTGGTGGTTGCGGTGGAACCGCCTTCAGTCGGCCCGGCCCACGTCCCGGTGCGCCGAGAGCCGCGCGATGATGGCGTCGGCCCCCAGGAAGAGCCTCGCGCCGTCCCACAGCGCCGGCGCGTCCTTCCCCCCGCGCGCCAGCAGGTCCGCCAGCACCTCGGGGTAGGTGACGTTCCGCAAGCGCAGCACCGGAAGCAGCTCGTGCTCCGTCACGTACCGGCGCACCCGCGCGCTGCCCTCGTCGGCGATGGCGTGGAACAGCTCGAAGGGCGGGGCGTCGGCGCCGGCGGCCACGTCTTCCTTGTAGCCTAAGGCGCGCCCGACGCCGTAAAGCCGCTGCATGGAGCGCTTCCTGCGCCTCTCCCTGGGCTTGTTGCTGCTCGCCACCGGGCTGGGTCTGCTCCTGCGCCTCGCCCTGGTGGTGCCGGTGCCCTTCCTCGTCTTCTCCCACGCGCTGCACGCCCACTCGCACACCCTGTACTTCGGCTGGGCGGCGCTGGCCCTCTTCACCCTCTTCTTCGAGCGCGTCGGCGCCTCCGACGCCGCGGTGCGCCGCGCCCTGTGGCTGGTGGTGGCCGTCTCCCTGGCCACCTTCGTCGCCTTCCTCCACTCCGGCTACGGGCGGCCGGGCGTCCTCGTCTCGGCTTCCTCCCTGGGGGTGTGGGGCGTCGTCGTGACGCTCTTCCTGCGGCGCGCGCGCGGACGGCGGGAGCTCGACGTGGCGTGGCTGCGGGTGGCGGCCTGGTACGTGGTGGTGGCCGTGGGGGCCGCGCTGGCGCGGGTGGCGCTGCTGGTGACGAAGCAGGACGCGCTGTGGGGACAACTGGCGGTGGCCGCCTTCCTCACCACCTTCGCCGGCTTCTTCCTCTTCGGCCTGGTGGGCCTCTTCGCGCGCTTCCTCGCCGAGCGCGGCGCGCCCCTCGACGAGCGGCTGTTGCGCTGGCAGTTGTGGTGGATGACGCCCCTCACCGCGCTCACCTTCCCGCTGGGCGTGCCGGGCGCCATGCAGACACCGCTGGGCCCCCTGTCCCGCGTCGCGGCGGTGGCGCTGGTGGTCCCCGCCGCCCTGTGGGTGGCCAACCTGTGGAGCGCCTCGCGGCACCTCGCCTCCACCGTCCGCCTCGTCGTCCGCAGCGTGGCGGTGGCGTGGGCGCTGAAGGCCATCCTCGAGACTGGCGCCGCCTTCGGCCTCACCGCGCTGGCCGCCTCCTCGCGCCACGCCGTCATCCTCCTCCTGCACCTGGTGCTTCTGGGCGTGGTGTCGGCCGCGCTGCTGCTCCTCCTCGGACAGCGCCTCGGGCGGCCCTCCCCCGGTGCGCTGCTCGTCCACCAATTCGGGGTGGCGGTGATGACAGCCGGCTTGCTGCTGGTGGTGGGGGCCACCACCGCCGGGTGGCCGGGCGGCAGGCTGGGGCTGTGGCTGGCGTTCGCCGGGGGCGCGGTGGTAGTCGCCGCCGACGGCGTGCTGACCGCCCTCCTTCTTCGGCGCGCCGTCCACCTGGGGCCCTCAGCGGCCCGTCGATGAGGGTGGCCACCCGCGCGGGCCCGGGCCACACTCCAGCCATGATGGCCACGCTCCTTGTCCTGTGCGCCGCGCCTGCCGTGGGCAGCACCTGGTCGTGGTCCCTCGACACCACCGCCAGCGGCACGGTGACGGGCACCATCGACGGGAAGAAGCAGACCGCTTCGCTCCAGCCGTTTCACCTGGGCAAGGTGTCTGTCACGTTCAAGGTGCTCGAGGCCAACGCGCGCGGCCCGACGAAGCTGGACGCGACGGTGAAGTCCGGGCCCACCACGCTGGAAGGCCGTCGCTGGCTGGTAGAGAGCGATTACGGCGAGGCGCGGCTGGTGGCGACGGCTGGCTCCGAGCCCAACGTGATGCAGCGGAGCCTCGAGGAGCTGCGCCCCGACAGCGTGGCGAAGTTGAGGAACGTCCTGAGCGCGCTCTTCAAGGAGGAGCCGGTCGTGGCAGCGACGGCCGGAGCCGACCCCTGCGACGCCGCTACCCTCGCGAAGGTGGCCGCGGCCACCGGAGAGCTCATCCGCAACACGCTGTACGGCGGCACCGACCAGGGCGTGACGATGGAGGAGCCTTCCGCCACCTGTAGAGGGAAGGGCGCCAGCTACCGGGTGGCCGTCAAGATGAAGCTGCCCTGGGGCGCGGACGTGCTCACCCTGCCCTGGAGCGGGACGGTGGAGGTGCCTCCCGGCGCGTGGCGCGCGAACGTGGACCTCTCGACGAGCGCGATCCTCGCCCCGAAGGACAGCCGGGTGGGGCTCAAGGGGAAGGTGAAGGCCGTGCTGAAGAGCCGCCTCACCAGAGGCTGAGCCGGGCAGGCGCTCCGGCGGCTCCTCAGCGGCAGTCGACCAGCAGGCTGGGCACCCCGCCCGCCGCCACCCGGTCGCAGGCCAGGCCGTGCACCGTCAGCTCGCCGTTGGCGCGGCTGAGCCACTCCCAGCCCTCGGGGCCTTCCGGCACCTCGGCGCCGCCCACCCGGAAGTGCGCCTTCCCGCCGGGCACCGCCCCCACCACCAGGTAGGTGCAGCGCGACAACTGCTCGGTGATGCGGGTGAAGGCCAGGGTGAGCTCCGCCTCGCTGGTGGCCGAGTAGTAGCGCTTGCCCGGGCCCAGCCGCGGCACGCCGCCGGCCACCGCCATCCGGTCCAGGGTGCCGGAGAAGCGGTCCAACTCCGAGCCCAGCCCCACCACGTAGGTGGGCAGCTTCGACGTCTGGAAGAGGGACTCCAGGCGGGCGATGGTGCGCGCGTCGTCGAGGCAATTCTGGGGGTCCATGCAGCCCAGCCCGTCGGGGCGCGTGCACACGCAGGTGAAGGGGTCGAGCGCCTCGTTGCAGTTGGGCGCGCCGTCGGTGGCCAGCACCAGGGCGCGGGCCGCGCTGGCGGTGTGCAGCGGGGCGAGGTGCCGGGCGGCGAGGTCCAGCGCGCCGAAGGTGGGCGTGCCTCCCAGCGGCCGGGTGGCGAAGAGGGACAGCAGCCGGTCGGCGTTCCCCAGCGCGGGGGAGAGGTTGACGACGAAGGGCGCCTCGCAGGTGTCGCCCACCGTCGGGTAGAGCAGCGCGCCCATCGCCAGCTTCATGTCCAGCGGCGGCAGCACGCTGCGCAGGCTGGTCTCCAGCACGTCCCAGCGGCTGGCCGACTGCCCCGCGTCCGGCCGCCCGTCGATGTCGAAGGCCATCGAGCCCGAGCGGTCGAGGACGAACAGCACCGTGGGCACCGCCGGCTCCAGCCCCAGGGTGGTGGGCGGGCAGGACGCGTCGGGCACGCCTGCGTCAGCGCCCGCGTCCACCGAGGCGTCGGGGGTGTCGTCGGCGTAGCGGACGACCTCCGTGCGGCCGCAGGCGGCCAGCGTCACCAGCACGAGAGCCAGGAGGAATCGCACAGGCCTCGCAGGAGAGCGCGAAGGCGCACCCCGGCACAAGGGCGGCGCGGCGCTTGGAGCAGCTACTTCGGGCGCGCGACCTCGAGCCGCTTCTGCTCCACGCGGATTGCCTCCCGCAGGGCCAGGGTGCGCGCGTCGGTCAGCTCGTAGTCCTTCATCTTCGCCTCGGCCTCGGCGATGCGCTTCTGGGCCGCGGCCACGTCGATGCTCGCCTGCGGCTCGGCCTGGTCCGCCAGCACCCGCACCAGGGTGGCGGTCGCCTCCACGAAGCCCCCGGCCACGAAGAACACATTCTTCTGGGCGCCGGCGCTCACCGTCACCGGGCCCGCGCTCATCTTCGAGAGGAAGGGCGCGTGCCCCGGCCGCACGCCGAACAGGCCGGTGGCGCCGGGCGCGATGACCTCGTCGGCCTCGGCCTTGAGCAGCCGCTTCTCGGGGGTGACGATTTCGACTCTCAGCTTCGCCATGACGGCCTCGAATCAGCCCTGCGCCAGCTTCTTGGCCTTCTCCACCACGTCGTCGATGCCGCCCACCATGTAGAAGGCCTGCTCGGGCAGCTCGTCGTGCTTGCCCTCGGCGATTTCCTTGAAGCCGCGCACCGTGTCCGCCACCGCCACGTACTTGCCGGGCGAGCCGGTGAAGACCTCGGCCACGAAGAAGGGCTGGGAGAGGAAGCGCTGGATTTTCCGCGCGCGGGCCACCGTCAGCTTGTCCTCTTCCGACAGCTCGTCCATGCCGAGGATGGCGATGATGTCCTGCAGCTCGCGGAAGCGCTGCAGGGTGGACTGCACCTTGCGCGCCACGCCGTAGTGCTCCGGGCCCACCACCAGCGGGTCGAGGATGCGGCTGGTGGAGTCGAGGGGGTCGACCGCCGGGTAGATGCCGATTTCGGTGAGGGCGCGGGAGAGCACGATGGTGCCGTCGAGGTGGGCGAAGGTCGTCGCCGGCGCCGGGTCGGTCAGGTCGTCGGCGGGCACGTACACCGCCTGCACCGAGGTGACCGAGCCCTTGTTGGTGGTGGTGATGCGCTCCTGCAGCGCGCCCATCTCGGTGGACAGGGTGGGCTGGTAACCCACGGCCGAGGGGATGCGGCCCAACAGCGCGGACACCTCGGAGCCGGCCTGGGTGAAGCGGAAGATGTTGTCCACGAAGAGCAGCACGTCGCGGTTCTCCTCGTCGCGGAAGTACTCGGCGATGGACAGCGCGGACAGGGCGACGCGGGCGCGGGCGCCGGGCGGCTCGTTCATCTGGCCGAACACCAGCACGCACTGGCTCTTGCCTTCCACCAGCTGGGGCAGGCCGCGCGCGTCGTACTTGATGTGGCCCTTCTCGTCCTTCTGGCAGGCGATGACGTTGCCTTCCTGGAACTCCTTCCAGAGGTCGTTGCCCTCGCGGGTCCGCTCGCCCACCCCGGCGAACACCGAGAAGCCGCCCTTCTCGATGGCCGCGTTGCGGATGAGCTCCTGCAGCAGCACCGTCTTGCCCACGCCGGCGCCACCGAAGAGGCCAATCTTTCCGCCGCGGGTGAAGGGGCAGAGCAGGTCGATGACCTTGATGCCCGTCTCGAACATCTGCACCTTGGTGGACTGCTCGGTGAAGCCGGGGACTGGGCGGTGAATCGGGTAGTGCTTGTCGGACGCGATGTCGCCCATCTCGTCCACCGCCTGGCCGACGACGTTCAAGATGCGGCCCAGGGTGGCCTTGCCCACCGGCACCTGGATGGGCGCGCCGGTGTTCTTCACCGGCATGCCGCGGGACAGGCCGTCGGTGGTGTCCATGGCGATGCAGCGCACCGAGTTCTCGCCCAGGTGCTGCGCCACCTCGATGATGAGGTTGTCCGCCTGACCGGAGATGGCCGGGTTGGTCACCTTGAGCGCGGTGTACACCTCCGGCAGGCCGCCGGGCGGGAACTCCACGTCGACGACGGGGCCGAGAATCTGAGTGATGCGTCCGCTGGTGGTAACCGAAGCGCTCATGGCGGGCGCGCGCGTAGCACCCGCATTTCGGTCACGCAAGGTGGATCAGCCGGGCCATCAGCACCGGAAATGGGAGGGATTTCCGGCGCCTGTCCTCACTTGAGCTGGGGCGCCGAGTTGCCCATGCCCGAGAGGGAAACCTTCGGCTTCTTGCCCCCCGGGCCGGCCTTCCACGACACCTGGTTGCTCATCCCCGACACCTGGATGACCTCGGCGGTGTCGGTGGTGACGTTGTTGGACTGCCCGGAGACCTGGACCTTCTTGCACGGGCCGGTGAGCGTCAGCTGGTGGCCCTGGCCGGAGATGCGGACCTCCTCGTTGGCGCCGCAGGCGTGGGTGCCGCTGCGGCCCTGGCCGGTGACGGTCCACACCCCGTTGGCCAGCGTGGGCACGGGGCCGGTGCCGGTGTCGTCCACGGTGACGGTGCTGCCCTGGCTGTCGGTGACGGTGGTGGCGCCGCCGCCGGTCTGCACGTCCAGCGTCTTCGTCTCGCCGGACGCGGTGGTGCCCTCGACGGTGGTGGTGGTGCCCGTCGTCTTCACCTTCACGCTCTTCCCGCCCTTCTTCACGTTGAGGTCGCCGCCGGCGCCGACGTTGACCGTCTTGTCCCCCGTCTGCACCTGCACCTGGGCCAGGGCCACGGTGGAGGCGAGGGCCGCGGCGAATACGAAGTGGTGGGTCTTCATGTGTGTGTCTCCCGAGTGGGTGGAGGTCCTCTCTTCGAGGGGACCGGCGCGACGGACTGTACCGGATCCGAATTCACCCGGAGGACTTCGTTGCGGCGGGCGCGAAAAACGATCCGCCCGGGCCCGCGTTTGAGTGCAGACTGCGCAGGTGATGAATGGCCCCGGCCAGGCACCGTCCCTCTTCCGCAACGACGCCCGCTGAAGGAGAAGCCCATGTCGAGACGCCTTCCCGCCTTCGTCTTCACCGCGCTGCTGGCCCTGCCCCTGGCTGCCTTTGCCCAGCCGTACAAGAAGCCGCTGAAGGACGCGGCGCGCGCGCTGGACGACGCCGAGTCGAAGGCCGACCGCGCCGGGGGCCGGTGCCGCGCGGCCATGAGCGACCCCCTGGACAACGCCGAGGAGAAGGCGCGCGAGCTGCGCAAGGAGGACTCGCTGCGCGGCCGGGAGCTGGCCCAACTGCGCGCAGAGGTGGCGGGCTACGCGTCGTCCGCGTCCTTCGCCGGCTGCCCGTACCCGGTGCTGGAGGACCTGCAGCGCGCGCTGGAGCACCTGGAGGAGGCGCGCATGGCCCTGTGGAACGAGCGCCACGGCCAGGGCCGCCCGTGGGATGACGACGACGATGACGACCACCCCCACCGGCCACCGGGCCAGCCGGGCCAGGCCTCGGCCTACGCGCAGCTCTCCGCCCTCAAGCTGCAGCAAAACGCCACCTTCGAAGGCGAGCGCGCGGTGAAGCTGTCGGTGCCCGAGCTCCGACTGTCGGGCATGCAGGGCCGCAGCTTCTACCTGGGCGCGCGCTACCGCAGCTACGAGGGGCAGTGGAGCGACTGGGTGACGACGGCCGCCTGGACGGTGCCCAGCGAGCCCTTCGTCTGGAAGAACGCCTTCAACCACTTCTTCCGCTACAGCACCCTGGCCGAGGACGACTTCTCCCAGGGGCGCTTCGTGGCGCGGGTGTCGGTGTTCGACGGCGACGGGCGCGAGCTGGCCTTCCGCGAGGTCACCTTCCGCGTCGCCGGCCTGCCCACCCTGCCGTACGCGCCGCCGCCCGTGCAACCGCCGCCCGTCCAGCCGCCGCCGGTGACGCGCCGCGACTGTGGCACGGGCGCGGGCAAGGACGTGGGGTGCGACCTGCAGCGGGACGGCCAGTACCCGATGGACGCGCCCACGTGGAACGGCTTCCACACCGCGCTGCGCACCAACGCCAGCGAGCTCCAGCGCCAGCGCATCTGCGAGACGACCTTCCAGCGCAGCTACCTGACGGCCTTCCAGTTGGGCATGGTGCTGGACCTCTTCTCCAGCGACAGCACGCGGCTGGTGGTGGCCCGCTTCGCCGCGCCGCGGGTGGTGAACCCCCAGCACGCGCTGGGCTACGCGTCGAAGTGGCGCTCCAGCGCCCAGGCCGCGCAGTACACCCAGGTGATGACGGCGCAGCTTCCAGGCCAGCCGGTGCAGCCGCCGCCGCCCGTCCAGCCGCCGCCGCCCATCCAGCCGCCGCCCGGGGGCTACCGCGACTGTGGCACCGGGAATGACCCAGGCTGCGCCATGGCCCGCGACGGCCAGTACGCGATGGACGCGGTGACGTTCCAGGGCTTCCTCACCTCGCTGAAGACCAACAGCAACGAGCTGGTGCGGGCGGACGTCGCGAGGACCGTGCTGCGCAGCAGCTTCCTCACCGCGTTGCAGCTCTCGCAGGTGCTGGACCAGTTCTCCAACGAGCTGACCCGCCTCGAGGTGGCCAGGACGGCCGCCCCGAAGGTGGTCAACCCGCAGCACGCCCTGGGCCTGTCCGCGAAGTTCAACAACACCTTCAGCGCGCAGGAGTACGTGCAGGTGATGACGGCGCAGCTGGGCCGCTGACTTTCAACGCGCGTAAAGCGTTGACGCGACCTGCGGCCGTCCCTACACCCGCGGCACGATGTCGGCGCGGAGGCTCTGCCAGGGGGTGCTGCTCTTCACGCTGGCCGTCCCCGCCACGGCTCTGGCCGCCGAGCGCGACTTCGCCTTCACCTGGACGACGCACGTGCTGGAGCGCGGCCGCGACGACCTCGAGGTGTGGGTGACGCCCCGCCTCGCGCGGGTGGACCCGGGCTACTCGCTGACGGACGCGCGCTTCAACTGGACGCACGGGGTGGTGGAGGACCTCGAGTCGCAGGTGTCCCTGGACACCAGCTTCGAGAATGACGACCAGAGCCACTCGGTGGACGCGCGGGTGACGGCGCTGTTCCACTGGGCGCCCCGGCGCGCGGCCGGGCCGGTGGGGCTGGGCCTGTTGCTGCGCGGCTCTTTGGGCACCAACGTCTTCGAGGCCGAGGCGCGCTTCATCGCCGACAAGCTGCTGGGCGGCGTGCTGCTGGCCTTGAACGCGTCCGCCGCGCAGTCCGCCTATTGGGCGGGGCGCCTGGGCGTCACCTCTCGCCTCGAGGAGTCCCTGTCCGTCGCCTACACCGTCGCCCCCTTCGCCCGGGTGGGCCTGGAATTCCGGGTGAAGAGCAGCTTCTCGCCGGGGGCCTACCAGGGCACCGCCTTCTACGTGGGCCCCAGCCTGGCCTTCCGCTTCAAGCCGGTGTGGTTCACCCTGGGCGCGGTGGCGCAGGTGGCCGCGCACCAGGCCGAGGAGGACCGCGGCACCTCCGAGCCCCTCACCCTGCGCGACGACGAGCGCTTCGGGCTGCGCCTGTCCTTCGGCTTCCCCACCGACTGAAGGGCCGCTGTTGCGGGGCCTCTGACACCCCGCGGCCTCCCTGCCTGTCACCTGCAGGTGACGGCGGCCAACCGTCCGATGTCTGGGCCTCGGACGGGTGGTTTCGGCCGCTGACTGAAACCGTTGCAGCGCGGATGTCCCGACTCTTGACACCCGCGGGTGACGCTCCCTCGGAGGCGCGAGTCCGGCACGGCCTTCGCTCAAGGGGCCGGCCGGCGGTTTTCAACTTCCAAGAGAGAGACGGCCGTGACCCGAATTTCCGTGATGGTGGGAGTGCTGGTGCTGGCGGGCTGCAGCGGGGCCTCGTCGGACGCGGTGCTGGCGAGCGACGTTTTGCACGGGGCGGACGACGAGGCGACCTTGTCGGACGGCCTCAACACCTCGGTGCCGGTGGGCAGCAGCCTGGCGACGACGGCCAACTTGAACCTGCGCACCGGCCCGTCTACGGCCAACTCCATCCGCCTCGTCATCCCCAAGGGCGGGGTGGTGAAGACCGTCAACCGCACCACGCCGGAAGGCAGTTGGTACAACGTGTCGTACAGCGGCACGACGGGCTGGGTGCACGGGGGCTACGTGACGTTGGTGGACTCGGGCCCGGGGACGCCTCCGCCCGCCGGGGGCAGCGCGCGGCAGGACGCCATCGCGCGGGCGAAGTCCGGCGTGGGCTTCTCGTACTACTGGGGGCACGGCAGTTGGATTCCCAACGGGGCGACGTCGTCCTCGGTGGGCTCCTGCACGGGCAACTGCCCCAGCTGCAGCCACTCGGGGCGCTACGGGGCGGACTGCTCGGGCTTCGCGGCCAAGGTGTGGCAGGTGCCGTCCAGCAACGCGGCGCTGACGGTGGACAGCCACCCGTACAGCACGGTCAGCTTCAACGGGGCCAACAGCCAGTGGCGGACGGTGAGCCGGAGCAGCGCCCAGCCGGCAGACGCGCTGGTGTACAACGACGGCAGCGCGGGCCACATCGCCATCTACGAGTCGGGCGACGCGTGGGGCTCGATGTGGGCGTACGAGGCGCGGGGGTGCGCGTACGGCATCGTGCACAACCTGCGCAGCTTCGGCAGCGCCTTCAAGGCCATCGCGCGCACCGGGTATTGAGCGTCGGAGGTAGCGAACCCTTGTGGTGCAAATACGACCGCCAGGCGGTCGAAAACGCGCCACAAGCGCC
>JADLDB010000052.1 GCA_020846875.1 Myxococcales bacterium
CCTTCGGCGTGGTGCGGGTGGTGGACAGGGGGGGCCGCACGTCCTCCGACGCCGTCACGGTGATCGACGACGCGGTGTAGGACTTGATGAGGAACACCAGGATGATGGTCATCATGTCCATCATCGCGGTGATGTTGAGCTCCTTGATCTCGCCCTCGTTCTCGCGGTCGATGCGCTTCTTGCGGGCCAGCGCCTTCCGGTAGCGCATCCGCTGGCGATCGTCGTCGCTCAGCTCAACGGCGGATCCGGTGGGTTGGGTGGCCATGACGGGTTTCTAGAAGCTGGCGAGGGTGACGTCGGGGAAGAGCAGCTTGTGATCCTTGGTCTCGCGGGTGGCGTCCATGGCGCCCACCAGCACCTCGTAGGCCGTGTCGGCGTCGGCGGCGAGGATCACCTTGCTCTCGGAAGGGAAGGCCGACTTCACTTCCATCATCTTTCGGGTGAGCGCCTCGTAGTCATAGGTGCCGTCGGGCCTGAGGGGAATGGTGGGGGCGCCTTCACCGGGAGCCGCCGCGGCCTCCGCCTCGGTCTGCCCGGGCAGCACGCCGCCGGTGGCCGCCACGAAGAAGCCCTTCTTGCCCACCGCCACGGTGAGGGTGAGGGGGGGCTTGTCATTCTCCCCGCCTCCGCCGGCGCCGGCCCCGTAGCTGGGCGCGTTGACGTTCAGAATGCCGAACGCCGCCAGGCCCGTCATCGACAGGAGCATGAAGATGATCAAGTTCATCAGGATGTCGAGGTACGGGACGATGTTGAGCTCGCCCGCGTGCTCTTCTTCCTTCGGCTTGATCTTCCTTCTGGAGAAGTAGAACGCCATCTCGTGCAGCTCACCCGACAGCGGGTGGAGCCTCCTGGTTCCTTTCGGGTTGCCTCGCCCTGCCCTTCTTACGAGGCCTTCTCGAAGTCCATCGCGCTGGTCTCACCGGCCGCGCGCCGGCCCAGCAGGTTCTCCAGCTTCATGCCGTTGAGCTCGACCGTCTCCAGCATGTTCCGCGCGTAGGCGGTGAGGAAGAGGTGAGCGATGATGCAGATCACGGCGATCGAGAGGCCGAAGAAGGTGTTGTTCATCGCTTCGGAAATGCCCTTCGACAGGAGCGCCTGCTTCTGATCGGCCGGCACGTTGCCGAGCGACTTGAACGTGCCGATCAGGCCGAACACGGTGCCAACCAGTCCGACGAGGGTGGCGATGTTCGCCAGCGACCACAGCCACTGGATGCGGGCGGTGATGTGCGGGCTGTTCTCGAGGATCGACTCCTCCAGCGCCTTGGCGACCTCAATCTCGCCGCGGTTGGCGCGGGTCAGCCCGGCGCGCACCACCTTGGCCAGCGGGGAGTTGGGAGCGGCGCCGCACAGCTTCACCGCGCGATCGACGTTGCCGGCCATCACCAGCTTGGTGATCTGCTCCATGAAGGGCGCGGCGTTGAGGTTGTAGCGGAACATCAACGTGACGGTCCGCTCGACGACGACGGCGAGCGCGGCGGCGAGCCAGAAGATGTTGATGAACATGAAAGGGCCGCCTTCTTTGAAGAAGGCAACCAGTTCGTGAACGAAGCCCCCGCTCTTGGCGGGCTCCGCGGCCAACACCACGTCGACGAGGTGGTGCACCATCATGCTGGCGGACATGTCAGGTCTCGGTTCCTTTCAACCCAGACGGCGAAAGACTTTGAGCGTTTCTAGTTGGGGGCCCCCGCATCGTCAACAAACGAGGAGCGCCCCTCAGGACACGCGCTCGTAGCGTTTCCCGGCACGCTGCAGCACCGCGCCGGCGACCTCCAGCTCCAACAAGGCGGCGGCGGCCACCCCGGGGTCCATCGGGAGCACCCCCTCGAGCAGCTCGTCGAAGGCGGTGGGGGCCTGGGTCATCGTGGCCAAGAGCTGCTCCGCCTCCGGGCTCAAGGGCTGCCGCACCCTGGCCGCGCGGGCAGGCCGGGGCGAGAGGATGCCGGTGAGCCCCAGAACGGCCAGCACGTCGCCCGCCGACAGGCACGGCCGAGCCCCCTTGCGCAGCAGCGCGTTGCTGCCCACCGCAGCCTGGTTCCAGGGATCTCCGGGGATCGCCAGCACCGGTCGGCCCTGGCGCAGGGCGTGGTCGGCGGTCTGCAGGGCGCCGGACTTCACCGGCGCACGGGCGATCACCACCGCCTCGGCCGCCCCGCTGATCCACTCGTTGCGCAGGACGAAGGTGCTGCGCTCGGCCCTCCTTCCTGGCGGGAACTGGGAGAAGAAGGTGCCCTGGCCGGCCAAGAAGTCCTTCTTGAGGATCGCCTGGCCCGCGTCCATCTCCTCGATCGCGCAGCCGAGGAAGGCCCACGTCTCGCCCTTCGCCTCCACCGCGCCCAGGTGGGCCGCGCGATCGATGCCTTCCGCCCCGCCCGAGACGATCCCCACCCCCTGCGAGGCGAGCTCGGCCGCCAGCCGCCGCACCTCGCGCGCGGCCCCCGTCTCGGGCTTGCGCGTGCCCACCACCGCCACCCGTCTTCGCGGCGGGCCGTCCGCCCCGTCTCCCAGCATGAACAGCAGCGGCGGGGCCTCGGGCAGGTTCCTCAAGGCCGGAGGCCAGCCGGGGTGATCCGGGAAGATCATCCGGTAGTCGAGGCGCTCGAGCTGCGCGTCGAGGCGATCGGCCACCCGGGCCAGGCAGTCCACGCCCCGCAGCGCCGCCTTCGCCCCGTCCCACAGCTCCACCTCGCCCAGCCACGAGCGCACGGGGCGCGCCAGCAGCTCCCCGGGCCTGGGGAAGGCCGCGCGCACGTCCGCGATGGTCTTGAGGCCGATCTCCGGCAGCGACCACAAGGCCGCCACCACCCGCCGCTCCGCACTGTCATCCATGACGGGGCGAGCTACCACACGGGTCTGACATCCCCTGGAGCGGGGCGCACGACCGGTGTGAGGGGATTTTACGTTGGCTGATCGGTCGCCTTGCACGCGGGTCGATCTTCCGCGGCTGGCGCACATGGTGGTGATCGACGAATTCCGGGGGGCCCCCGGACATTCTTCGGCCGATCGACACCGGACGGTCAGGTGTGATGCACGAGCTCACGGAGCGCGTCACTGACCAGCACTTCCGTCGCGGCATGACGATGTCCGAGTTGGAGCTGCTCATCTGGCGCGCGCGCGGCATGGAGAACCCGGCCGCGCTGCGCGCGCTCAACTCGATGCTGGCGTGGATTCCGCTCGAGGCGACGACGGGGAAGCTGTGCCCGAAGTGCGCATGCGCGTGCCGGCGAAGGCGAAGGACCGCGAGCGCGAGCTGCGCACATGGCGGGCCGCGTGACGCTCAAGCGGAACTACCACTACTGCGAGACGTGTCAGCTCGGCTTCTACCCGCTGGACCGCGCGCTCGAGCTACCCGAGGAGAGCGAGCTGACAGTCGAGCTGGAGAAGCGCGTGCTCGATTTCGCGCTCAACGACGTCTACGGCGAGTGCGCGGCGCGCTGGCGGGTGCACTACGCAGAAGCCCGCGTCCGACAACCTCTTCCGCCGCGTGCTTCCTCTCTGGCAGGAGCGCTCGACTCAACTCCTCGCCGCCGGCGAGCCCGCTGCCCTCATCGATGAGCTGATGGCCTGCGTGCCGCTGCTGCCGCGCCGTTCGCGCCAGGAGAGCCTCGAGGCGCTCGACAACCTCGTCCGCGACTACCGCACCAACCAGCACCGCATGCGCTACGCGCTCTACTGCGAGGCCGGCTACCCCATCGCCAGCGGCGCCGCCGAGAGCGCACATCGCCACGTGCCGCAGGTGCGCATGAAGCGCGCGCGCCAGCACTGGTCGATGGCCAACGCGCGCAAGCTCGCCATGCTCCGCCGCGCCCTCAGGACGGGCGGTGCCCTCGGCCTCTACGACGGAATCCAGCGCGCTCGGAAGCGCTCGCGCGCCACCACCCACTCCTGGCGCCGCGGCAACTTCCGCTACGCCCGGGAAGGCCCCCGCGAGCGCCGCAGGTGCCTGGCTGCTTCCTCAAGCTGATCGCACGCCCAACCCCAGGTCAGCGGGACGCCCGCTTGCCGCCGGAGTTCCCGGCGCGGATCTCGGCGTGATCGCCCACCACGAACTCCCGCATGGATCGCGAGATGAGGCAGATCGTCACCTTGGACTTCACCTCGAACGCCACGCACTCGCCGATGTCCTCCCGCGGCCACTGCTCCTCGATCCGGCTGGGATTCAGAATGTTGTCCTGCGCCAGCGCGTCGTGCTGCCGCCAGAGAGTGAAGGTGTTGCCGGCCTTCACGCCGTCGTCCGAGCCCTTGTCGAGGATCATCAACTGGCTCTCTCCGAGGACAGCGAGGGCCTTGTTGGGCGCGCCGACCACGATGGCGCCCTTCACGTCCCGCTCGTTGGGCCGGGCCGCCACCTGCCGCATCATCTCTTCCCCGGCAGGCCCCAGCAGATCGCCGCGCATCACCACGTCCTGCTGCCGGACGACCAACGCCTTGGCCATGCCCCCCTTGTCCAGCGCCGTCACCTTCAACTGGCCGACGATCCGCGTGTAGATGCCCACCGGCTTCTGGGTGATGGGGTGCATCACCTCGCCCATGTTCCGGAAGATGAGGTACGTCTCGCCGACCTTAGCCGTGCCCGCCTTCGCGAAGGACACGTAGATCGACTCGGGGAAGTAGAGGTGCTCGGTCTCGCCGAACGAGCCTTCGATGCGGCCGGTCTCCTGCACCTCGCTGGTGGTGATGAAGCCCGGCGTGAGCAGGCTGAGCGTGGACCTGGGCCGGAAGCCGATCTGCCCGTGCAGTTGCACCTTGTCGTCGTCGCCGTACATCTGGCCTTCCAGCACGTCCGGGGTCTCTGGCTCGCCCACCTCCACCTGCGTGGGCACCTCCTCACCCGTGGGGAAGAAGCGGACCAGGTTGCCCGGGTAGATCCAGTGCGGGTTGGCGATCTCGGGGTTGTAGGACCACACCTTGGGCCAGTACCAGGGGCTGCCCAGGAAGCGCTGCGACAGATCCCACAGCGTGTCGCCGCGCTCGACCGTGTGCTGCGTGCCGGCCGACGAAGACTTGACGCTGTCCCCCTCCTCCGGCGCGACGGTGGCGGACCCTTCAGGGGCCGCGCCCTCTTCGGTCGCGGCCTCGTCGTCAGCCTGGGCGAGGGCTGCCGAGGAGCTCAGGGCGACGACGGCGAAGGTGGCGGTCAACAGGCAGGTGCGCATGGCAGTTCGCTCGCTACGGAGATGCGGCCGAAGCCGCGTGGGAAGTCAGGCGTGCCTGGGCCTGGAGGGCCGCCGGCGTGCCGGGGTAGGTGTGGAGGATCCGCTCCCAGGTGCTCTTCGCCTCCCGGGGCTGCTTGAGCTTCACGCGACAGTCGGCCAGCTTCAGCATCGAGTCCACCACCGCGTCGCCCGCCGGGTACTCGGCCGTCACCCGCTGGAAGCTGGACGCCGCACCCTCGAAGTCGTCGAGGCTCATCAGCCCCACGCCGGCGAAGTACAGGGCGTTGTCCGCCCGGGGGTGCCGCGGCCAGTCGACGATGAACTTCTGCATCGCCTGCACGCCTCCCTGGGCGTTTCCCGTCTTCAAGCCGTCCAGCGCCCGCTCGAACTGGGCCTCGGCGATGGCCACGTCGGTGGGATCGTCTTCGGACTCGCCGGGCCTGGCCGGATCGGCCTGGCGCAGCTCCTCGACCACGCCTTCGGGCGGATCGATCACCGCGACGCCGGTGTCCAGCTTCGGGGCCGCCTCCCGCTTCGGCTTGAGCTTCACCACCGTGAGGGAAGGCAGCGCGTCGAGCGAGCTGGCGGCCTTCTCCGCCGGGCCCACCGCGGGCTTCGCCGGAGCCGCTGCGCGCGGGGCCTGGGCCAGGGCCGCGCGCTGCTCCAGCTTCTCCAGCCGCGCCTCGAGCCGGGCGTTGTCGGCCCTCAGCGCGCGCACGGACACCAACAGCTCGTCGAGCTGCGAGCGGGGCTCCGGGCTGGTCGCGCACCCGCTGAGCGCGAACCAGGCGATGACGGACGTGGCGCGGATGACAAGCAGGAGGATAGGGACTGCCCAGAAACAGGGTCAAGAAATGGGCGGCCGGCCACTGCTACATGTCTGTGCGTCAGCGGCAGGTGATGAAGGACAGGTGACGCCCAGTGAGGCCTCGATCCCTCCGGTGCGAGAAGAAGCGCGCATCGCACATGGTGCACTGCGGCAGCGCGGCCACGTGGGCCTCGTCCAGCCCCGCCCGCCCAAGCGCCCGCAGCACAGCGCGGGGGAGATCCAGGTGGCGGCGCTCCTTCCCCGGCACCTCCACCACCACGTCTTCGCCGAAGGCCGCCCGAAAGCGCTCCGGCAGCTCGCCGTCCACCTCGAAGCAGCAGCGCTGGATGCACGGGCCGACCACCGCGCGCAGATCCTCCGGCCGGCTCCCGGCGGCCTTCAGCGCCTCCACCGCCCGCGCCGCGATGTCGGCGATCACCCCCCGCCAGCCGGCGTGCACGGCCGCTACCCGCCTCCCGACGGGATCTTCGAGGAGGACGGGCAGGCAGTCGGCCGTCCGCACACCCACCGCGGTGCCCCGGGCGTCGGTCCACAGGCCGTCTGCTTCGCCCAGCGGGCGCCCCACCTGGCCGCGCTCCCCTGCCCCCGCGCGCAGCACCACGTCGCCGTGCACCTGCGAGACGGTGAGAAGCCAGCCCGGTGACACCCCGGCGGCGAGGGCCACCCGGCGCAGGTTCTCCGCCACCGCCTCGGGGCGATCGCCCACCGTGGCCGCGCAGTTGAGTGAGCGGAAAGGGCCTTCCGACACGCCGCCGGCCCTCGTGGGAAAACCGTGGGGAACCGAGAGCAACGGGCTTGTGATCAACTCCACCCTTCCACCATAACCCAACGTGCCCGGCGCTCCTTTCGGCGCCGCGGCAGGACGGGGAGCGTCGCTGAGGTCGATTGGCACCAGACTGCTGTTGGCGGTGGCGCTGCCGGCGTCGGTGGTGGCCCTGCTGGGGACCGCCGCCGCCTGGCGCCAGACAGACGCCGCCGTGCGGGAAAAGACGCGCGCCGACGCCGTCGGCCTGGCCGAGTTCGTCGCCACCAGCTTCGGCACCGTCGACGACACCCGCCCCGGCACTCCCCCCCGCGTCGCCCACCGCGCCGTCACCAACGCCGTGCGCAGCGACTGGTCCGCCATGAAGCTGGTCACCGAGCTGCGGATCGTCGATCGGCAGGGAGTGGTGCGCTGGTCCCGGCGGATCGAAGAAGAGGACAAGGTGCTGCCAGACGCGCAGCGCCTGCTCGCCGTCACCGCCGGCCGCGCCTCCTTCGAGACCCCGCCTGGCCTGTCGCCCCTCGGCGGCGGGGGGGGTGACGTCATCTACCCACTCGGCGGCGTGGCGTGCGGCGGCTGCCACACCGGCGAGGCCACCATGCGCGCCGGCGTGCTGCAGTTGGTGGTGGGCGAGTCGGCCCTGCGCCGGCAGGTGGCCGAGGTGTTCTTCCAGGCGACCGGCTTCGTCGTGGCCTTCGTGGTGGCGCTCGCGCTGCTCGTCTTCGTCGCGGTGCGCGTCTTCGTCAGCCGCCGCGTCGCCCGCCTGTCCGCGGTGATGAAGCGCGTAGAGGACGGGGATCTGGTGGTGCGCGCGCCGGACCTCGGCCAGGACGAGCTGGGGCAGTTGGCCCGCGCCTACAACAAGATGCTCGCCCGCCTCACCGCCCTCAAGGCCTCGGAGATCGACACCCAGCGCGATCTGGATCACGCCCGCACCGAGCTGTCACTGAAGGCCGAGCTGGAGACGCGCGTGGGCGAGCTGCAGATCCTCTACGATCTCGCGCGCACCATCACCTCCACGCTCGAGCTGAACGAGGTGCTGGCGCGGATCGCGCAGGTCGTCCCGAAGCAGCTCAAGGTCCCCAAGTTCAGCATCATGCTGCTCAACGGCGAGGGCCTGCTGGAGGTGCTCAAGGCCTTCCCAGCCAACGTCGGCTCGGAAGGGCTGACCTTCTCGGTGGGCGAAGGCATCTGCGGGCACGCCGCGGCCACCCGCAAGGACGTGTACGTCCCGGATCTGGAGATCGACGGAAGCTTCCGGATCCGCGGCGGCGCGGGGGCCAGGGGCCGCGGGTGCCTGTTGGCGGTGCCGATGGTACACGGCGATGAGCTGCTCGGGGTGCTCAACTTCGAGCGCCCGGAGAAGGCCGACTTCTCCGCCGAGGAAATCGAGTTCTTCACCGCGGTCGCCGGCCAGGCGGCCATGGCCGTGCAGAACGCGCGACTGCACGAGCAGACGGTGGCGCTGTCGGTGACCGATCCGCTGACCGGGATCCCCAACCGGCGCTATCTCTTCCAGCAGCTCGACGCAGAGATCGTCCGCGCCAACCGCTTCGGCACGCAGCTGTCGGTGCTGATGATCGACATCGATCACTTCAAGCACTTGAACGACACCGCCGGCCACAGCGCAGGCGACGAGGTGCTCAAGCAGGTGTCCTCGATCCTCCGCAACACCGTGCGCAAGGTGGACACGGTGGCCCGCTACGGGGGCGAGGAGTTCCTCGTGCTGCTGCCGCAGATCGCCCGGCCGGAGGCGCAGGAGGTAGCCGAGAAGCTGCGCCGCAGCGTGGAGGAGTCGGTGGTGCAGCACGCCAGGGCTCAGCCCGGCGGCAAGGTGACGATCTCGGTGGGGGTGGCGAACCTGCCCGGCGACGCAGCCGAGCGGGTGAAGCTGGTGGACTGCGCCGACTCGGCCCTCTACGCGTCCAAGCGCGGAGGCCGCAACCGCGTCACGGCCTACCAGCCGGGCATGGAGCTGGATCCGACGCGCCAGCGCGGGCCTCACGCGCAGCGCCGGCGCACGGGAGAAGTCCCCCTCACCCGCGCGTGAGGGCAGGTGCGCGCCCTCAGCCCGCCCGGCGACGCAGGCCGACCAGGTAGATCTCCATGCTGGCGCCGCGCGTCGCCTCCGGGCGCACCACCTTCACGTCCTCGTACGCGCCGCGCAGCTCCTCCCGGAAGTCCTCGAAGCCGCCGCCCATGAACAGCTTGGCGATGAAGTGGCCCCCGGGTCGGCCGCGCCGCCGGCCCAGCTCCAGCGCCTTGCCCGCCAGCCGCAGCGAGCGCGCCTCGTCGGTGGCCTTGATGCCCGTCGTCTTGGGCGCGAGATCCGACACCACCACGTCGATCGGCCCCGGGTGCAGCGCCTCCAGCTTCGCGTCGAAGTCCAGAGCCAGCACGTCCAGCACCGCGGTCTTCACGTTGGGCCGGCCCAGCGGGCGGATCTCCGCCAGATCCACGCCCACCACGAAGCCCGTCGGGCCCACTTCGCCCAGGATCACCTGCAGGAAGCCCCCGGGGGCGGCGCCTAAGTCCACCACCACCTGCCCCTTCCGGAAGACGCCGAAGCGCCGGGCGATCTCGTCGATCTTGAAGGCGCTGCGGGCGCGCAGCCCGGACTCCTTCGCCTTCTTGAAGAAGAAGTCCTTCGGCTGGTAGGGCCGCTTCGCCACGGGCGCGCTTCCGACGTCCCCTCAGGGCGCCGCGGGAGGCGTGCCGCTCTCCTGGGAGAGATCGTCCCCGTTGGCGACGTTCTTCACCTTCTCGAAGAGCTTCATGTACCGCGTCTCGGCGAAGTCCTTCACCTTGTCCACGGCGATCCGCTTCGCCCCGGTGCCGCTGATCAGCGCCTGGAAGACGCGGGCCTTGGGCGCCGCCTTGTCCTGGGCCCACACGGTGATGGTGGAGGCGATCGGGCAGGCCTCGGCCGCCTTCGCCGCGGCGAACGACGCCTCCACCGGCAGCGCCTTCAGCTCGGCGTTGAACCACTGCACGTAGGCCACCGCGTGCGCCGCCTCCGTGTCCACCTCCAGCCGCCCCACCCGCCCGGCCAGCTCCCCCGTGGCGAAGACCTCCTTCAGGTTGGCCTCGCACTTGGCCTTCAAGTCCCCGGCCTCGTCGCCCTTGGCGATCGCCTTCTCCAGCTCCTTGGGCTTGTAGCCCGCGTCCTTGGCGATCGCCGGCAGGCGCTTCTCCGGCTTCATCGCCTGCACCCGCTCGTCGGCGAGCGCGATCTTGTAGTGCCGGTACATCTTGAACTCGTCCTCGGACAGGCCGAGCGGCTCGACCGCGAGGACGGGGGCGGACGACAACAGGACGACCAGGGCGAGGAACGACGAGCGCATCCGGACAGGACCTCCAGGGTGGGCGTGCGTTATACCCACGCCATGCCCGGGTGTGGAAAGTGCGGCGCGCAGCTCGACGTCATGTTCAACCAGGTCGGGCGGGCGGACACCTGCCCGGAATGCGAGGCGGAGCTGCACGCGTGCATCCATTGCCGGCACTACGACGAGAGCGTCGCCAAACAATGCAAGGAGCCCTTCGCTGAGGTGCCCCAGGACAAGGAATCCGCCAACTTCTGCGACCTGTTCCAGATCGGCGACGGCACGGTGCGCGACTCAGGCCCCTCGAAGGCGTCGCTGGTGTCGGCGGCGGAGGCGCTCTTCAAGAAGTAGCAGGGCGATCGCCGGGAGCGCCGGACCGGGCATGGCCGCGCAGCCGGACCTCGGCGCGGTGGACTCCCCGCAGGTGACGGGCGCGCACCCCTCCCCTTCAGCGCACAGCCTCTCACCGCACTGGCCCTCGCCCGGCGCGTCCAGCGTCACCTCGAAGGAGCCGTCCTCCTGCAGGCGAATGTCGTCGATGAGCCACCCCGTCACCTCGCCCGAGTAGCGGTTGGTGTCCAGGGTCAGGTTGTCCTGTGCCAGCGCGTTGCCCGGGAAGCCCGGCCGCAGGTAGCGCCCGTCGTGGAAGAGATCGGTGTTGGCGTACAGGGGCCTGCCCTGCTCGATCTCATAGAGGCCGTCGGCCTGCACCAGCCGGATGTACGGGTGGAAGGGATCGCACTCCACGCAGTCCAGGCTGCGCTCGGCGAAGGCGCCTTCGTCGCCCTTGAGCTTCACGGTGCGATCGACGTGGAAGACGGCCAGCCCGCGCGTGGACAACGACCTGTCGAACGCGCCCGGCCCCCGGTTCTCGATCAACAGGTACTCGCTGCCGGTGCCCAGCCGGTACACCTCCCCGGTGGTCTCCGCGGGCTGGATCCGCACCCGCTGGCGGCCCTGCACCTGGTGCCAGTTGGCCCAGCGCAGCCGCAAGCGCGTCTCGGCGTCGGGCAGCGGCACCTTCGCGTCGTACCCCCACGCGCCCATGAAGGAGAGGTACAGCCCGTCGTACCGCTGGGACTCGTCGTAGAGATCGGTGAGGCCGAGCAGGTGGCCGAACTCGTGGATCATCACGAAGCGATCGCCCTCGCCGGCGATCGCGAAGTGCCCCAGCTTCACCCCCTGCACCACCAGCGGCCCGCCGGAGCCGCCGTTCAGGTTGTCCCCCCGGTTGAAGAAGGCGAACGGGAAGGCCAGGCCGCCGAACGGCGTGTTGGTGAGGATCATCACCCCGTCCGCCCAGCCGTCGGACGTGCCCCTGCGGCCGTTGAGATCGAGCTGGGTGAAGTCGAAGCCGGCGTCGCGCGTCCTCGTGATGATGTCGCGCATCATGTCCATGCCGCTGGTGAGCGCGGTGATGTCCCCCCGGGCGATGGCGCAGCCGGGGAACTGGGCCGCCGGCAGGGGGCAGGTGTCGTACGTCACCTTCGGCGCCACCACCACCCGGGGCCGGTAGCGCCCGAGCGACGCCGTCTCGTAGTAGCGCACGAAGCCGTTGGGATCGTCCGGGCCGAAGAAGGCCTGGAGCGCTTCGGCGCCCAGCGGAGGAAAGCCCTTCACCTCCACGGGGATCAGCACCAGCTTCGCGTCGCCCAGGTACGGGGCCTTGTGCGGGCCCACGTCCTCCCGGATGACGAAGTGATCCATGTAGTCGGCCCGGGCGAGGACCGGCAGCAGGAGGACGAGGACGAAGATGGCTCGCAGCACGGCCCTGACGGTGTTTCACGCCACGGGCCCGGGGCGCAAGAGCCCCCGAAGATCAGAAGCCGACCAGCTTGGAGATGATCTCCTTCATGATCTCGCTGGTCCCGCCGCCGATGGTGATGAGGCGAATGTCGCGCCACGCCCGGGCGATGTCCGTCTCTTCGATGTAGCCCATGCCGCCGTAGAACTGCTGGCAGTCGTACGCCACCTTCTGGGCCAGATCGCCGGCCACCAGCTTGGCCATGCTGATCTCCTTCACCGGGTTCTCCTTCGCCTCGAACAGCTCCACCGCGTGGTACGTGAGCCGCTTGCAGGCCTCGATGTTCGACAGGTGCTCGACGAACTTGTGCTTCCACACCTGGAACTTGATCAGCGGCTTGCCGAAGGCGCTGCGCTCGTTCCCGTAGCGGACCGCGTCGGCCACCATCTTCTCCATGGCGGCCACGGTGGTGATCGCCGCGGTCAGGCGCTCGCCCTGGAAGTTGGTCATCACGTGGTAGAAGCCTTCGTCCTGCTCGCCCAGCACGTAGCGTGCGGGGATCCGGCAGTCCTCGAAGTAGAGGATCGCCGTGTCCGACGAGAGGTTGCCGATCTTGTCCAGCTTCTTCGACACCGAGAAGCCCTTCACGTCGGTGGGGAAGGTGAAGAGCGAGATGCCCCCGTAGCCCTCCGGGCCGGTCCGCGCCGCCAGGGTGATGAAGTCGGCCCGGGTGCCGTTGGTGATCCACATCTTCGAGCCGTTGATCACGTACTCGTCGCCCACCTTGCGCGCCGTCGTCTTCAGGTTGGCCACGTCGCTGCCCGCGCCCGGCTCGGACACGCCCAGCGCGGCAACCTTCTCCCCTTTGAGCGCCGGCTCGAGGAAGGTGCGCTTCTGCTCGTCGGTGCCGATCTCGTTGATGATCGGCGTCGCCATCTGGCTCTGCACCAACAGCGCCATGTTCACGCCTGCGTTGTGGCTGTAGGTGAGCGCCTCGCAGAAGGCGGTGACGTACCAGTAGTCCAGCCCGCTGCCGCCGTACTTCGGATCGTGGTTGATGCCCAGAAAGCCCAGCTCGCCCGCCTGCTTGAACACCTCGCGCGGGAAGATGCCGGCTCGATCCCACTCCAGCGCGTGCGGCGTCAGCTCGCGCTCCACCCACTGGCGAACGGACTTGCGGAAGGCTTCGTGCTCGGGCGTGAAGAAGTTCGGCATGTGTGCTCCCTGAACGCGGCGCCCTGGAAGGCGCCGGGAATTGATTCCGAAATCAATACCAGACGGCTCCAGAAACGCAACGGGGGACCCGCCCTGAGGCGAGCCCCCCCGACACGCGCGGGTGACGCAAAGGCGAGCGCGGCTACATCGGGTTGCAGTAGCCGAAGCCGGCCGGCGCGCCGGTGATCTGCAGGCACGTCTGCGGGCGCGGCACCTGAATGCAGCCCGCGGTGCCGGCGGCCACGTCACAGTAGGCCCGGCAGATGCCCGTCTGGCCCAGCACCAGCCCCAGGCAGTGGATGGACCGCGGCGCGGGGTTGGTGGAGAAGCAGGCGGTGGCCACGGTGCAGGCGTCGTCTTCCTTCTTGGTGTCGGTGGGCGCCGCGCAGTACGCGGCCGGCGTGGCGGCGGAGGAGTCGTAATAGCAGTAGGCGCCCGACGGGCAGTCCGGGGTGCGGATGTCGCAGGGCCGCCGGCAGGCCTGCTGTACGGGGTTCTGCACGCAGATCTCAGCGGGGCTCACGCCCCCGTCCGTGTTGGCCGGGGCGCACACCAGCCCGCCACGCCCACCGCACTTGCACTTGCCGTCCTCGGGATCGCAGCTGGTGCCGCCGGTACAGCTCTTCGGGCCGCCGTCGGGCTGGGTGCACTGCTGGCCGCCCTGGCACTGCGGCGGAGGCCCCAGGTTGCAGATCTGGTTGCTGGCGCACACCGGGCCGCCGGGCCCGCCGCACTTGCACAGCCCGTCCACCGGATCGCAGGTGGTGTTGTTGGTGCAGGTTACGGAAGCGCAGGCGTTGCCCGGCCGGCAGGCCAACTGGTTGGCCGCGCAGCCCGCGTCGGAGCCAGGGGGACACGCGCAGGCCTCTCCGCTCTGGCACACCACGCCGCTGCATTTGCACAGGCCGTCGGCGCCGTCGCACACGTTGTTGCCGGTGCAGCTCACCCCGGTGCACGCGTTGGCCACGCACGTCTTCGCCCCGCCCATGTCCACCGAGCAGCTCTGCCCGGCGCTGCACTCCGCGCCGCCGCACTTGCAGCGGCCCGTCAGCTGATCACAGGCCTGGTTCACCGGGCACGCCACCTGGCCGCAGTTGACGCGCGGCACGCAAGCCTTGGCGTTGGGGTTGCACTCCTCGGTGTCGGTGCACACCGTGCCGCCGGTGCCGCCGCATTTGCACAGCCCGTCCAGCACGTCGCAACTGGTGCCCGGCTTGTCGGTGCAGTCCACCCGCGAGCAGCGGGTGGACAGGCAGGTGTTGGACACCGGATCGCACGAGAAGCCCTCGGAGCAGACGACGCCGCCGCGGCCTCCGCACTTGCACACCCCGTCGGACGGATCGCAGGTGAGCGGCGCTTCGCAGCTGACGTTGCGATCGACGCAGAGGTTGTTGCTACCGCCGCCGCACGACGCGGTGACCGCGCCGACGAGGAGCGCGGCCAGGGCCGCCAGGACAATGTTCTTCAGCATGGTGGGGAGACGTCCTCCAGGTGGATTCAAGGCCTTGAATTCCAACGGCTCGCTCTTCAGCGGCGCCGGCGGCGCCACAGGGACACCGCCAGGCCCAGCACGGCCAGGGCCGAGGGATCGAGCCCGGTGCCCGAGCACCCACCGGACTTCTGCTGCGTGAAGTCGGCTCGCACGCGAATCGACATGCCGCGCACGTCCTGGCGGCCGGAGGCGTCGGTCAGCTTCACCAGGAAGCTGTAGATGCCTTCGGGGCCGGTGGGGGTGCCGGCGATCAGCCCGTCGGCTCCCAGGAGGAGCCCCATGGGGAGGATCTGGTTGGGATCCGCGCCGGTGCAGACGAACTCCCCGGGGCGAATGGCCTGCTTCACGCACGGGAGGGCGAAGGTGATGCCTTCCGCGTCGCGCCCACCGTTGTGGGACAGGCGTGCCGTGTACTGGTTGTTGATGAAGGCGTCGGGCAGCACCGTGGAGGTGATGGCGAGGCCGTCACGGTAGGTGACGTAGAGCATCACCGTAGAGGTGTCCTCGGTGCCGGTGCCGTCGGTCACCTTGAGGGTCAGCGTGTACAGGCCCGCCTTCCGCGGTGCCCCACGGAGGAAGTCGTCGTTGGCGCCGTCCTCGATCACGAGGCCGAAGTCATCGGGGATGGCCGCCAGCTCCTGCCCTGGCTGCTCGGTGGGGTTCTCCGGCAGTTGCTGCATCCGCACCACCGTCCAGGCGTAGGGGGCCCGGCCGCCCACCGCCACCAGCGGCTGCAGGTACTCCCGGCCCACGAAGCCCGTCTCCAGCGCGGTGGTGGCGACCGCCAGCGCAGTGGGCGTCACCACCCGCACCGACAGCTCCTTGGACGCGGTGGTCCCCGCCGAGTCCTTCACCTCCACGCCGAAGGTGAAGTCCCCGGCCGAGGAGCCGCGGCCCTCGATGCGGCCGTCGGTGGACAGGGCCAGCCCGTCGGGCAACTGGGTGTCCGGGGTCACCGTCCAGGTGTACGGCGGCTTTCCGCCCACGGCGATCAGCGGGGTGTTGTAGGCGCGGCCAAACTCCGCCGCGGGCAGCGCCTGGTCGACGATCACCAGGGGCAGGTTCCCCTGCGCGACCGTCAGGCTGAGGCTGCCCGTCTGGGTCAGCGTGCCGCTGGTCACCTTCACGTCGAAGGCAAACGTGCCGGTGGTGGCCGGCGCGCCGGTGAGATCCCCCAGCGGCGACAGCGACAGTCCCACAGGCAGCGAGCTGCCCGGGTTCACCTCCCACACGTACTGGCCGGTGCCGCCCGAGGCCTGCAGCCGCAGCCCGTAGGGGGCGTACTGGGTCGCCGCCGGCAGCGCGGTGGTGGTGATCGCCAGCTGCGAGGTGGACACCCGCACCTCGGGGCCAGTGACGCAGTTGTTGACGATGGTGATCTCCCCGCCGCCGAAGGCGCCGGTGGCGCCGTCGTAGTTGACGCACACGCCCAGCCAGTACGGGCCGGCGATCAGATCGCCGGGTAGGGCCACGGTGTCCATGCCCAGGTCCACCTGGCCGGCCGTGAGGGCCCCCAGGTTGCCCACCGGCGACAGCGCGCGATCCGACACGCTCACCACCGAGTTGTCCGAGAGGAAGTAGGTGAACTTCGCGGCGGAGGACGCCGCGTTGCCCACGTTCTGGAAGGAGCGCGTCACCTGCAGCATGGCGCCGGGCTCAGCGGTGGAGGGCGACGAGAAGGCCGAGACCACCAGGTCGGCGGTCGGCATGCCGATCGTCATCGGGATCGGCGTGGAGGTGTTATTCAGCTCGTTCTGCTCGGGCAACACCGCGTCAGGATCGACCTTCGCGATCACGTAGTAGGAGCCGGAGGCGGCGGCCATGGGCAGCGGCTGGCTCGAGGTGACCTGCACCGTCGCGCCCGCGGGGACGTTGGCGGCGGTCTGGGTGCCGATCACCTGGTCGGCGGCGTCCCAGGCGGCGTCGGTCGACAGGTAGAAGCGCACGTCCACGGAGGCGGCGTCGCGCCCCCCGCGGTTGCGCACCGACGCGGTCACCGGGAAGGCCACTCCAGCGAACCCCGTCTGCGGGACGGACAGCGAGACGAAGTCCAGATCGGGCGGGAGAAAGTAGTCGATGGCCGACGACGCCGGGTAGTTGACCGACGCGCAGTTGGCCGTGGAGCCGCAGGTGAGCCCCGCCACCCCGTTCCCCAGCTCGCTCTGTACGCCCACCGAGGCGGACGAGGTGCCAGGCACCGCCGAGCTGTAGGCGAAGCGGATGCGTCCTGTCGTCTCGTACAGCAGCGCCTGGAAGACGATTCGCGGGGTGGTGGCGATCGAAGGGGCGATGTTGTTCCACTCGAAGATCGCCACCCGGTTGGGCGCAACCCCGGTGATGGCGTACTTGTACGTCACGGTGCTGGTGGTCATCGAATCCCACCAGGGCGCGATGAAGGCCCGGGCCGACAGGCTCGAGCTCGAGCTGTGGGGCACGGTCTCGTTGGAGCTGTCGGTGGCCGTGGAGCCCCCCACCGCCAGGTAGCCGTGCGCGGAGATCGCCACCGAGCTGAAGGACGACGTGTAGAAGGGAAAGTCGAACGGCAGGGCGACGTTCGACGCCGCCGTCACGTTCTGACCCGCCGGCAGCCCGCCGGTGCCCAGCGCCTGGAAGGTGATCGTCTGGGGCCCGACCACCTGGTACGTCTGGGCCGAAGCCACCGCCGGCGCCAGGAGCACCACCGCCGCCACCAGGCCCGCCGCACGAGGCAGGCGCAGGGACCACCGGCGGCGCAGACCCAGCAGCAGGCCGACCAGGGCCAGCCATGCGCCGGACAGGCCACCACCGGCGGCGCTGCAGCCCCCCTTGGGCTGCTCACGCTCTACGCGGGCCGCCAGGGGCGACAGGCCCGTGGAGTTGCGCGCGTCGCGGGCCTCGACCACGAAGCTCCAGGTGCCCTCGCTGTGCTCTTCGGCCACCGTCCCCGACAACACCCCTTGCTCGCTCAGCGTCAGCCCGGGCGGCAGGGCCCCCGAGACGACCTTCCACGTCACCGAGCCCGCGGGGCTCACCGTCAAGCTCACGTTGACCTCCTCGCCCGGCCGCAACGGGTCGGGCAGAACCGGCGCGCCAATCTTGTAGCGCGGCGGGTACACCACCAGCGTGTAGTCCATGGTGTCGGCGCGCCCGTTGGCGTCCTCCACCGAGATGCCAAACGAGAAGACGCCCGCCACCGTCGGACGACCCGACAGGGTGACGATCTCTGACTGCTCCGTCATCGACAGGCCGTCGGGCAAAGTGCCGTCGAGGCGCCAGAGCAGCGGAGTCACCAGCGGAGAGCCGTCCGAGTTCTCCACGGCGATGTCCTGCAGGTACTCCTGCCCCATCAGCGCGTCGGCGAGGGAGATGGTGCGGAAGACGATCGATCCGGGCGCCACCAGCCGCAGGACGAGCGCCTTCCTGGCGCGCCCCCCCGAGGCGTCCGTCACCTCGAAGGTCACCTGGGTGTTCCCGTTGGGCACGCCGCGCGGCGCGCCCGCCAGCACGCCCTCGCTGGTGAGCGTGAGGCCGCTGGGCAAGGTCCCGCCGGCCACCCGCCACGCGTAGGGCCGCACCCCGCCCGCGGCCCCCAGCGAGTACGAGAAGACGCTGCTGGCGCTGTTGACGATCGCCGGCAGACCGGTCGTGGTGATCTCTACCTGGGTGGTGGGCGGCAGGACGCGCAGGGCGAGCCGCTGGGCCGCCTTCCGGTTGTTGTTCTCGAGCACCACGGTGAAGGCCAGCACCTGGGCGCCCATGGCCCCGCTGGGCTCACCGCTCAAGCTGCCGTTGGTCTCGTCGAGGCTGAGCCAGGTGGGCTTTGCGCCCTGGGACTCGTCGATCGTCCAGCGGGAAGCCCCCTGCTCGCCCATGGCCGCCAGCCTGAAGGAATATGGCTTGCCCACGGTGGCGTCGGGGAGCTGGGCGGTGGCGATGCGCAGCGACGACGGCGCGACCTGCATCGGCCGCGAGGCGCCCGCGTTGTTGCCGCGCTCCAGCTCGGCGACGGTGGCCTCGGGATCGATGATGCACCCCAGGTAGTAAGCGCCGGCGGGCAGCGTGGGCGGCAGGCGCACCAGCTCGGTGGCGCTGTCCGCAGCCCCCTTCGCCAGGGTCACCATGCCGCCGCCGCTGGGCGTCCCGGTGGCAGGATCGATCAACTCCAGCGCCACGTCTTCCCGGGTGATGATGTCGTTGGCGGAGACGTAGTAGCGGTAGGCCACCGCCGGCGCGTCCACATTGCCGATGTTGCGCAGGGTCCGGACGACGGGCAGCACCTCCCCCACTCCGGCGGCGGCCGGCGCGGTCACCGAGGCAGTCGTGAGATCGGCGCCGGGGGCGGTCACCCGCACCGGCCCCACGGGGATGTTGTTGTTGCCCTTGTTGGACTCGTAGATGGCGCTGGTCGAGTCCACCACCAGGAAGAAGAAGTACTGGCCGGTGGGCAGCGGCATCATGCTGGAGTTGTTGACCGGGAGCGTGCACGTCAGCTCGACCGTCACCGCCGCCCCGCCTGAGGGCAGCGAGGTGACCACCTGCTCGCAGACCAGCAGGTCCGAGAGCAGCGACACGGTGGCGTCGTTGGACAGCACCAGCGCCACGCTGAAGTTCGAGGCGTTGGCCCCACCCTGGTTGCTCAGCCGCACGGTGGCCTTGATCGGCTCGCCGAACTTGCCGTTCCGGGTGGACAGCCCCGTGGTCGCGTCGAGGATGTCCGCGATCTCCGCCACCAGGTCCGCCCGTCGCACCGACACCCGTCCACCCGAGACCGCGGCGTTGTTGGTCTCGCTCAGCTCGCTGAGCGCGCCGGCCGGGTCCACCACCAGCACGTAGAAGTAGTCGCCGTTGGGCGAGTTCGCCGGCATGGTGACGTTGATCGTCTCGTTGATCGTCTGCCCGCCGCTCATCGTCCGCGTGTCCTCGTGGATGAGGAAGTCGTCCATGCTGGGCGTGGCGTCGTTGCTGAGCAGGATCCGGAACGTCACCGGCCCCGGCGCGTTGGTGCCGCGGTTGTAGAAGCTCACCTGGATCGGGTCGACGTTGCCGCCGCCGGTGGAGGCCACGCCGTTGATGTTGGTGGCCACCAGGTCCAGCCCCTGGACGAAGCTGTCCGCCGTGGCGCCGACGTTGTTGGCCTCGGACGCCTCCATCACCACGCCGGTGGGATCCGCCTCGACCAGTACGTAGTAGGCGCCCGGCGCCGGAGGCGTGGTGGTGGCCGCTGGGCCGTTCACGGTGACCACCGTGGTGATCCCCACGCTCACCGGTCCCCCCGACGCCACCAACTGATCGCCCGCGTCCTTCACTCGATCCGTGGACAGGTACGCCCGCCAGAGGAAGTCGCTCGCCGCCGTCTTCCCGTAGTTGCGGATCTGCGCCTGCACGTCGAAGGTGAGGTTCCCGCCGCTCACGAGCTGCAGGTTGGAGATGGTCACCGACGGCACCCCCAGATCGGCCTCGTTGGGCTCGCCGATGGTGATCACCTTGTTGGGGATGATGTCGTTCATCGTGCAGTTGGGCGCGGTGGTGGAGCAGCAGCCGCTCTGAGTGGCGCTGTTGCAGGTGCCCGTGCCGGCGGTCGAGAGGAACGAAGCCCCCAGCGCGCCCGTCGGCCCCTCGAACCCCGCCGCTCCGGCTCCGGCGGTCCCCGTCTTCGGCCCGTAGTGCACTACCACCGAGCCGGAGGGGCTCAACCTCACCTGAGCGGTGATCGAATAGGTGCCCGTGAGCCACTCCTCGATCTGGTACCACTCGACCACGAACTCCCCGGGCGTGGAGGTGTAGCGCACCACGCCGCCGCCGATCTCCAGGTCGTCATAGAAGGGGGCGATGAGGTTGTTGGGCTTGGCCGCGTTGGGGACGTTGGTGACGTCGCCGTAGAGCGCGCAATAGCCGCTGGTGCCGGTGCAGCCCGTGGGCGGCCCCCCGATCAACGCGAGGCCATCGACGTGGATGAAGATCGAGTTGTACGTCTGGCCGAACCAGGGGAACGGGAACTGGAGCGGCAACACCACGAAGCCTTCATCGTCGCTGCTGAAGGTGATCGGCGTGCCCGTGGTGAGCGGCGTGTAAGGCTGGGTGCTCTCGATGAATACAGGAGTCTGTGCGGACGCGGGGACCGCCAGGAGGGCCCCGGCGAGGAGGGCAAGGATGGTCGTCTTCACGTCTGTTCTCCTGCGTGCGAAGGCGCGCGGGAAGGCTTCCTCCCTGCACGCCAGTTCGGCCTCTCTTTTTCAGTCCCTGGTCACGGGATACAGGCCACCTGGTAGGTGACGGTCAACGTCTTGCCCGGCTCCGGCACATACAGCGGCTCGAAGTTGATCGAGTTGTTGGTCGGGTCGTACTCCCACACCTTCGCGCCACGCGAGTCGGTGGGGGGAAGGATGCACATGTTGCTGTTCATGCTGCACGTCTGTCCCTGCGGGCAGCCCGTGCCGCAGGGCACCGAGTCGATGCCCACCTCGATGCCGCGCATCGCCGTCAGATCCGGCCGGGCGGTGAGGTAGAAGTTGGTGCGGAAACCGAAGGCGTTCTTGCCGATGTTCTCCAGCGCCTTGGCCCAGTCGGGCGAGCAGATCTCCTCGCGCACGCCGTTGGTGCTGTTGACCATGTAGGCGTGGGCCCCGTCGTCGGGTGAGCCGTCGTAGTAACAGCCGCTCGGCGGGTTGGGCGCGAAGGGGCCGACCACGTTGTACGTGAACATACCCGGGCGCTGCGCACCCTTGATGTTCACGAGCTGGTTCAAATAGAAGGCCGGCGCCTGAACGGCCTGGTCTGGCGCGTCGGTGACGCACACCACCGCGAGCACCGCGTCCTGCCGGAGCAACCCCAGGTTGGCCGCGGGATCGGTGATGAGCGGAGGTGTCAGCGCGGCGACGGCCGGCTGCATGCACGACTCAATCGCCGAGCCGCTGGTGCCGACGTTCACCAGGGCGGCGAACTGCTGCTCGATGTTGGGCGTCGTCGGCTTGAAGATCTTCACGCCAGCCGGCGAGGCGCGCAGCCGCCCGGTGATGGACGGCGATGAGAAGTCCGTGGTCGTCAGGCCGATCTGGAAGTCGACCTGGCTGGACTGCGCGTACTTGATGAACGCGTTGAAGTTGGAGCCCAGGTAGGCCTGCTCCTCGCTCATGGAGCACGAGTCGTCCACGACGATCAAGATGTCGGCCTTGGGCTTGGAGTCCTGCCGGAAGGTGTCGGTGTTGAGGCCCATGGTGTCGCCCTGGCCGCGCAGCGTCACCACGTAGTCGACCTGCTGCCCGCCCTGCGTGGCGCGCACCACGAAGGCCCCCGTGTCAGGACCGTAGTTGATCGGCCGGTACTTGAGCTGGAAGGTCAACGGGGTGTTGCCGCCGGGGCTCAAGACGCCGTTCGGCGGGTTGGTGACGGCGAAGAACTCAGGGCAGGGGCTGGCGCCCGCGCAGTTCGGCCCGCCCGGCGGCTCGCCCGCGGCCGCAAGCATGGCCGAGGAGTTGATCGTCACGTCTACCGCGCAGGTGTTGTAGATCGAGAACTCCCGGCCGGGGCTGTTGCAGTCCTTCTGCACGGTGCCGAAGTCGAGATCGGTCGGGGAAATCGCCAGGCAGCTCGGGGCGATCGTCGCGGTCAAGTTGACCTGCCCCTGGGGCGTGGTCGGGTTGGAGACGTTGAACTGCACCCGCCCGGTGACCACCGCCGGGTTGGCGGGCAGTTGGCCCTGCGGCCAGGCGCGCACCAGCACCTGCATCGACTCGCCGGGCATCAGCTCCTTCTCGTTCACGTCGCCGGCCGGCAGCGAGAAGACCGCCGGCATGCCCGCGGGCGTGCCCGTCTCAGGCTGAAGCTGAACGTTGGTGACGAGGCAGATGTCGCCAGTCCCCGTGCCGTTGTTGGTGATGGTGAAGCCCAGGTCCTTGGTGGACGGCGGCGAGACGACGCCGAAGTTGAGGCCGGTCGGCGAGACGGTGAAGTTGCAGGGGGGCAGCATCACCGCGTTGGCGGTAACGGTGATGGTGGTGACCGGCTCGTCGGGATCGTTGGAGAAGATCTTCACCTCCCACTCCTTATTCATCAGGCCGTTGGGCGTGATGCGGATGGGGATGTCGAGGAGCGCCGCCGCGCCGCTGGCCTCCAGCCCGATCGCCGGATCGTACCGGCCGGGGCCCGTGGCGGGCAGATCGTCGAGGCACATGTTGGTCCCGCTGTCGAAGGTGCCCAGGCAGATCTCTGACAGGCTGGAGTTCGCGTTCTTCGCCGTCACCTCCCAATAGGGCTTGGCGAAGCCGCCCGCACCGTCCGGCTTGCCGAGCTTCAGGTTGGCCCTCGGGTCCGGCGGGGTGGGCCGGGTGCCGGAGTTCTGCACCGTCAGCTTGCGGGTGGCGAAGGACGGCGGGTTGGCGCCGGAGAAGAAGGCGATGCGGCCGAAGTTGAGCGTGGGCGAAGGCCGGACGTCGATGTCCGGGCCGCCGCCGACGCCCCGCAGCGGCACCACGATGCTGGCCTGGTTGCGCAGGTCGGTGTTGGCGCGCAGGGTGCCGGGGCGGGGGCCGAGCACCAGCGGCTTGAAGCTCATCTTCACCTTGGCCGTGCCGGGGACGATCACCCGGCTGGCGTTGCGGGTCGCGGCCGGGACGGTCAGCTTCGTCAGATCCCCCATGGACGCCTCGGTCACCTTGAAGACCGAGCTGGGCACGGTGCCCTCGAAGGTGGCCAGGGTGGACAGCTCCACCGCGCGCAGGCCCTGGTTGGAGAAGGTGACCTCGCTCTCCACGGTGAGGCCGGGCGTCACGTAGCCGAACTCGACGGTGGCCGGGGCCCAGGTGAGGACCTGATCGACGCCGGTGCCGATCAGCCGCACCTGCTTCTCGGGGCAACCCTCGGCCTTCCGCATGCGGACGTTGCCGAAGTAGTCGCGCGCCTCGGTGGGGGCGAAGACGATCGTCACGTCCTTGGAGCGCCCGGCGAGGACGGTGAACTCCCCTCGGGGAGAGTCAGGGGTGAAGGTGAAGATGCCGGTGCCCTGCGCAGACTCGATGTCCCCCACGTAGGCGCGGGTGTCGATGGGCTGGGTGTTGGTGAAGGTCTCGGTGTGCGAGTAGGTGTCGCCGCGCGCCACCGCGCCGAAGTCGATCTCATTGGGCAGGTCGCACTGGCCGGACACGCCGGTGCCCAGCAGGGTGATCTGCGCCGACTCCTTGCCGGGCTCGGTGTTGAGCGCCTTGAGCGTCACCACCGAGCGGTGGTCGACCTGCTTCTCGGTGGGGTGCAGGGGCGGCGTGAAGGTGATGTCGAACTCCTGGGTGGCGCCCGAAGGAATGTCCACCTGGGTCACCTCACCGAGGGTGACGGTGAAGATCGGGTTGGCCTCCGTGACGCCCGGAGTAGCCAGCACCGCGTCGCCTTCGAACTTCTCGAAGCCCGTCAGCGTCAGCGTGCCGAGGCCGGAGTTGGTGACGACCAACTGCAGGTGCTCCGTCTTGCCCATGGAGACCTGGCCGAAGGTGTACGTGCCGTTCTCACCGGCCAGGGTAGCGCCCGTCTCGTCGGTGTACACGATGCGGATCTCGCCCATCGAGCGCGGAGGCGTCGTCCCACTACACCGACACCCAGACACGGCCACCAGGGCGGTGGCGATCGCCACCGTGAACAGCTTCAGAGACTTGGTCATGGTGATTTCTCCAGCGTGACGGCGATACTGCGTGGACCGGAACCGGCGCGTCCGGTCACATTCCTGAGATAAATCGGCCTCTTGACACATCCTCGAAACCGCGGTCAACCCCGCGCTGGAATTTTCGGTACGACATCAAGCGCGGTTCTCCCACCTCAATGTGAAGGACCCTGACGGACGCTGGAAGCGGGGAGAGTTGCAGATGAATATGGTCCTGCCCACCCTCGCGCAACCCGCGCAGGGACTCGGGCATGCCGAGACTGCGAAAAGTCAGACGTGAGCTGTCGATTTTCAAGATAAGTAGCGCTGTTGGGCACGGCGATGACGAGCACGGGCGCAGAAGGGGCGCGGGCCGCCTACGAAGCGGGAGTACGGCGCCGGACGGAGGCACTGAAGGCGCTCGATCGGCAGGGCGCGCTCCTGGCCCACTTCAGGACAGTGGCCTTCCTGGCGTTCGCTGGGCTGGTGCTGCTGGTGATCTTCGAGAAGGTGTCGCGGGTGGGCCTGCTGGGGGCCTTGGCCTGCCTCGCGGGCTACGTGGGGCTGGCGATCGTCCACGCGCGGGTGCTGCGGGACGAGGCGATGGCGAAGGTGCTGCTCGCGCTCAACCGGCGCGGCCTGGCCCGGCTGGACGGCAAGTGGCACGACTTCCCCGAGCGCGGCTCGGAGCTGCTTCCGGAAGGCCACCTCTACGGCGGCGATCTCGACGTGGTGGGCCAGGGCTCGCTCTTCCAGCGCCTCGACGACACGGGGACGAAGGCCGGCGAGCGGCAGTTGGCGGACTGGCTGCTCACCGCGGCGCCCGACGCGGCCACGGTGCGCGCGCGGCAGGAGGCGCTCAAAGAGCTCGCCCCGCAGCTTGGCTTCCGGCAGGCGCTGATCGCCGAGGCGAGGCTGGCGGGCAAGGACAAGGCCGATCCGGCGCGCTTCATCGCCTGGGCGGAAGGCCCTTCTCCGCTGGACGGCGTCCGCTGGGCGTTTCCCCTCGCGCACGTGCTGCCCATCGTCACCATCTCCAGCGGGCTGTTGGCGGCGAACGACGTCATCACCGCCCTGCCCTTCTGGGTGGGCCTCGCGGCGCAGGTGGGGATCGTCTTCGCCACGCGGATCCCGCTGGGGCGAATGTGGGAGGCGCTGATGCTGGGGGAGCGCGGCTTCATCCGCTTCGAGCAGACCTTTCAGGCGATCGACGCGCAGCAGCTCTCCTCGCCGCTCCTCCGGGCGCTCAAGGCCGGCCTGTCGGGCGGGCCCCCGGTGTCGGCGCGGCTCAAGGCCTTCGCGCGACTGATGGGCTTCGCCGAGCTGCGCTCCTCGGGCCAGCTGCACCCGATCATCAACGCGCTCACCCTGTGGGACGTGCTGTTCCTCTTCCGCCTCGACGCGTGGCGGGCCGAGCACGGGCGCGGGGTGCGCAAGTGGTTCGAGGCGCTCGCGCAGTTGGAGGCGCTGGCTTCCTTCGCCTCCTGGCCCTTCGAGCGGCCCGAGGACGCCTGGCCCCAGGTGGATGACGGCCCGGTGCACGTGGAGGCGAAGGAGCTGGGCCACCCCCTGCTCGAGGCGCCGGTGACCAACGACGTCTCGCTGCCGTCGCCGGGGCACGCCTGGGTGATCACCGGCTCGAACATGAGCGGGAAGACGACGCTGATGCGCACCGTGGGCCTCAACACGGTGATGGCGCTGGCGGGCCTGCCGGTGCACGCGTCGTCCTTCCGGGTGTCGCGGGTGCAGGTGATGACCAGCATGCGGCTCAAGGACTCGCTGGAGCGCGGCGTCTCGTATTTCTACGCCGAGGTGCAGCGGATCAAGACGCTGCTGGAGACGGCGAAGGCGCACCGCGAGCGCTGCTTCTTCCTCCTGGACGAGCTGTTCATGGGCACCAACACGAAGGAGCGGCAGGTGGCCTCGCGGCAACTGCTGCTCCTGCTGCTGGATCAGGGCGCGTCGGGCGCGGTCACCACGCACGATCTCTCCCTCTGCGAATTGGCCACCGAGCGCCCAGCCCAGGTGAAGAACGTGCACTTCCGCGATCAGATCATCGACGGCGAGATGACCTTCGACTACCGGCTCAAGGACGGCGTGGTGCAGACCACCAACGCGCTGGAGGTGCTCAAGCGCGCGGGGATCCCGCTCGGGTGATCAGGCCGACGGCTTGGGAGGCGGCGCGCTCCTCGGCTCGATGCGCACCGTCACCACGCGGGGGCCTTCCGTCTTCACCACGTTGATTCGGAAGTCGCCCGCCACCCAGGAGTCGTTGGCGGTGGGCACCCGGCCCAGCTTGGCCATCAGGAAGCCCGCGATGGTGGTGATCTGCGTCTTGTCCACGTCGAACTCGAGCTCGAGGGTGTGCTCCAGATCGTCGAGCTGCGCGGTGCCGGGCAGCTCCAGCTTGCCGCCGGGCAAGGTCTGCACCTGCTCCAGCTTGCGCCCCAGCACGGCCACGTTCCCCACCAGCTCGGCGACCACGTCTGCCAGCGTCACCAGCCCCGAAGTGCCCCCGTGCTCGTCCACCACCACGGCGATCTGCTTGTTGCGGCGCTTGAACTCGGCGAGCAGTTGCTCGAGCGTCACCGTCTCGGGGACGAAGAGCACCGGCCGCTGCACCTGGCCTATCGACTTGAGCTCGTCGCGCGCCTGCAGGTAGAAGAGGTCCTTCACGTTGACCAGGCCCTCGACGCGATCGAGCGTGCCGCGCACCACCGGTAGCCAGGTGTGCTGCGAGGACCAGGCGGCGGCCAGGTTCTCTTCCAGCGTCATCTCCAGATCGAGGGCCTTCATCTGCGAGCGCGGCACCAGCACCTGGCGGGCCGTCTTCTCCATCATCCCCAGGGCGCGATCGAGCAGCTCGGCGCGAGACTCGGCCAACTGCCCGGCCTCGGCGGAGCTGGTGAAGACCATGCGCAGCTCGTCCTCGCCCAGGGCCTCCGACGCCTCGGAGTGCTTGCCGTCCAGTCCCAGCACCTTCAGCACCAGCCTGGTCGCGGCGTTCAGCGTCCAGATCACCGGGAAGAAGACGAAGTGGAAGACCCGCATCGGCCAGCCGAGGATCAACACCGTCCGCTGAGAGTTGGCGATGGCCAGGGTCTTGGGGACCTGCTCGCCCACCACGATGTGAAGGAAGGTGATCACCGTGAAGGCGAAGACGATCGAGACGGTGCGGGCGATGGCCTGAGAGGCGGCGGTGTCGGCGGCCACGCGCCGCGCGAGCGGCTCGACCAGGTGCGCGAAGGCGGGCTCACCGACCCAGCCCAGCGCGAGGGAAGCGAGCGTGATGCCCACCTGCGAGGCGGACAGCCACACGTCGAGCGACCGGCGCATCTTGAGCGCGGCCTGCGCGCCCGGGCGGCCCTGCTCGATCATCGCCTCGAGCTGCGTCGGGCGCACCTTGACCAGCGCGAACTCCACCGCCACGAAGAAGGCGTTGGCCAGCACGAGGCCGAAGGCCAGGAGGAGCGCGGCGGCTTCCATCGCTACAGCAGCGCCTCGAACTCGGGGTCGCCCTTGAGCGCGTCGAACATCGGATCGGCTGCCAGCCACCCGGACACCTTGGGCCGATCGAGCGAGAGCGCCTTCTTGAGCTGCAAGAGCGCCTCCTTCGGGCGATCCCACAGGGCATACAGCGCGCCCAGGTTGTAGGTGAGGAGCAGATCCTCGGCGTCCAGCGCCTTGGCCGCCTCGTAGGCGCGCTCCGCTTCCGCGTAGAAGCCCTTCTGGGCGTAGCAGATGCCCAGGTCGAGCCAGGCGTCGAAGTTGTCGGGCTCGAGGCGGGCGACCTCCTTGAGCTGGGTGATCGCGGTGCGGAAGTCGCCCGAGTCCATCAGCACGCTGGCCAGCTCCTGCCTCGGCAGCGCGTCGGAAGGATCGAGCTCAACCGCGGTGCGCAGCTCCTTCGCCGCGTCCTCGTTCTGCCCCAGATCCGCGTAGGTGAGGCCCAGGTTCAGGTGGGCGTCGGGGTAGTCGGGCTCGAGCTCGATCGCCCCCTTGTACTCGGCGACGGCGAACTCGTGGCCGTGGGCGGACAGGAAGCAGGCCAGGTTGTAGTGGGCGGTGGCGCTGTCGGGCTCGAGGCGCAGCGCGGTGAGGTACTCCTCGAGCGCCTCGCGGTAGCGCTTCTTCTCCGCGTACACGGTGGCCAGGTTGTCGTGGGCGTGGGCGGAGTTGGGATCGAGATCGATCGCCTTCTGGAATTCCTTGATCGCCTCGTCCAGCCAGCCGCGATCGGCCAGCTCGATCCCCCGGCTGTTGTGCTCGTCGGACGCGCCGATGCTGTCCCTCTCGCGAGGCATGTGAATGCAATAGCAGATGCACCCTCTATAGTCCCGACGCGATGCTTCCCCTCCTTCACGCGATCCTCGCCGCTGTGCCGGCGCCCACGGTCTCGGTCCTCTTCTCGGGCGACGTCACGCTCGGCTACCACTACGAGGAGTACGTAGACGAGCAGGTGAAGAAGGGCGGCCGTCAGGACGAGCTGCTCGGCTGGGGCTTCCAGAAGGTGGCGCCCGTCACCACGAAGGCGGATCTGTTCGTCGTCAACCTGGAGTGCCCCTTCACGGATCGCGGCGCGAAGATCCCCAAGAACTTCAACTTCCGGGCGCGGCCGGAGCTGGCGGCGGCGCTGGCGGTGGGCGGCGTGGACGTGGCGTCGATCGCCAACAACCACATGCTGGACTACGGGCCGGAAGGCCTCTTCGACACCATGACGGCGCTGGACACCCTGGGCGTGAAGTACTTCGGGGCGGGCCGCACGCTGGCCGAGGCCCGCGCGCCGGCGCTCGTCGAGAAGCACGGCGTCACCTTCGCGTTCCTCGGCTACTTCTTCCTCGGGGAGAAGAACATCGAGCCCAAGGAGGTGATCGCCACCGACGCCCAGCCGGGCGTGGCGGGGCACTTCTCGGACCTGGCGGCCTTGAAGAGGATGGTGGAGGCCGACGTGCGCGCCGCGAAGCAGAGGGCCGATCACGTGATCCCCTTCTTCCACTGGGGTCGCGAGGGCACGACGCAGCCGGAGCCGTACCAGGTGGAGCTGGGGCGCGCGGCGATCGACGCGGGCGCCTCGGCGGTGGTGGGCAGCCACCCGCACGTGCTGCAGGGCATCGAACTCTACCAGGGCAAGCCGATCGCCTACTCCCTGGGGAACTTCGTCTTCGGCGGCAACTGGAACCCGCGCGACAAGCGCACCGCGCTCCTGGAGCTCCTCTTCGACAAGCAGGGCGTGAGGAAGATCGGCATCGTCCCCGCGTACTCCGACGCGTACCCGGACGTGCCGGTGCAGCCCTACCTGGCCACGGGAGAGAAGGCGGACGCGGTGCTGGATCACCTGGCGACGATCAGCGCGAAGTTCCCCGCCACGGTGCCGGTGCTGAAACGGAAGAAGCCGGCGAAGGACGCAAGTCCCGACGCCGGCTCCCCGTGAAGCGTCGCTGCTAGTACTTGCCCTTGGCCTTGCGCGCGCGGACGCGGCGGCGCTTGAGCACGGCCTTGCGCGTCTTGGCGCGGTTCTTCAGCTTCCTCTTGCTGCGGTTCGACTTCACGGGCTTGGCCATGGGTGTCTCTCTCTTTCGGTATTGCGCGGGAAACGCGCGCGCTCTGTACCATTTCACGGTGCGAAGGACAGGCAAGAAGAGGTACACAGCGGGCCGCCGTGATCGAGAAGCTGGACGAAGTCGAGCAGAGGTTCGAGCGCCTCACCGCCGAGCTGTCGAGCCCCGCGGTGATCGCCGACACCGCGCGGCTGCAGAGGGTGTCGAAGGAGCGCGCGCAGCTCGAGCAGCTCGTGGACACCTACCGCGCCTGGAAGAAGGTGCGCGACGAGGTGCGCGGCAACGAGGAGCTGCTCGAAGGCCCGGACGCGGAGCTGAAGGCGCTGGCCAAGGAAGAGCTGCCCGCCCTGAGGGCCCGCCTCGAGCAGCTCACCGAAGAGCTCAAGCTGCTGCTGCTGCCGAAGGATCCGATGGACGACAAGGACGTCCTGATCGAGATCCGCGCGGCCGCGGGCGGAGACGAGGCGGCGCTGTTCGCCGAGGAAGTGATGCAGATGTACCTGCGCTACGCGGCCTCGCGCGGGTGGAAGGCGGAGGTCGTCGATCTCTCCGGCGGCAACCAGGGCGGCGTGAAGGACGCCACCATCACCCTGTCCGGCGACGCGGTGTATTCGATCTTGAAGTACGAGTCGGGCGTGCACCGGGTGCAGCGGGTGCCGGCCACCGAGGCGCAGGGACGCATTCACACCTCCACCATCACCGTGGCGGTGCTGCCCGAAGCCGAGGACGCCGACGTGCAGGTCAAGGAGTCGGACGTGGAGCTGCAGGTGATGCGCTCCACCGGCGCGGGCGGCCAGTCGGTCAACACCACCGACTCGGCGGTGCGGCTGATCCACAAGCCCACCGGCATCGTCGTGAAGTGCCAGCAGGAGAAGAGCCAGATCAAGAACCGCGCGATGGCGATGAAGCTGCTGCGCGCCAAGCTGTATGAGCTGGAGCAGGAGAAGCTGCGGGCCGAGCGCGAAGCGCTGCGCAAGGGGCACGTGGGCACCGGCGATCGCAGCGAGAAGATCCGCACCTACAACTTTCCCCAGGACCGCCTCACCGATCACCGGATCGGCTACACCCGGCACAACCTCCCCGCGGCGATGGCCGGCAACATCGAAGACGTGCTCTCTCAGCTGCGCACGTTCTTCCAGGCGGAGGCGCTGAAGAACCAGGGAGCCGCGAGTTGAGCCAACCGGCCGCCGAGTCCTGGACGATCCGCAAGGTGCTGGACTGGACCCGCGGCCACTTCGAGAAGCACGAGGTGGACGCGCCGCGCCTCACCGCCGAGCTGCTCCTGGCCGCTCTCCTCGAGGTGGAGCGGGTGAAGCTGTACATGGATCTCGAGCGGCCGCTCTCGAAAGAAGAGCTGGCGGCCTACCGGGCGCTCATCCAGCGCCGTCTGGGCGGCGAGCCCACCCAGTACCTGATCGGCGCGAAGGAGTTCTACGGGCGGCGGTTCCTCGTCGATCCCCGCGTGCTGATCCCCCGATCCGAGACGGAGCTGCTGGTGGAGGCCGCGCTGCGCGCGCTGCCGAAGGACGCGGCGTCGCGGGTGCTGGATCTGTGCACCGGCTCCGGCTGCATCGCGGTGTCGATCGCGGCCGAGCGGCCACAGGCCTCGGTGTGGGCGACGGACCTCATGCCGGGGGCCCTGGAGGTGGCGAAGGCCAACGCGGCCAGACACCAGGTGGACGCGCGGGTGAGCTTCTTCGAGGGCGATCTCTTCGGTGCCGCGCCGGCCGACGCGAAGTTCGACCTGATCGTCTCCAACCCGCCATACGTGAAGCGGGGAGACCTCCCGGGGCTGCAGAAGGAAGTGCAGAAGGAGCCGGTGGCGGCCCTGGACGGAGGCGCAGACGGGCTGGAGGTGATCCGGCGGATCGTCGACGCCGCCCTGCCCCGCTTGAAGGCTGGCGGCCTGCTTGCACTGGAGATCGGCGACGAGCAGGGCGCGGCCTTGAACGAGCTGCTGGTGCGGGCGGGCTACCACGGAGTGCGAATCGAGAAGGATCTGGCGCGGCACGATCGACTGGCGTTCGGAGCCGCGGCGAAGGACAGCTGACATGGACGCGATCGTCATCGAGGGGAACGGCCCGCTGCACGGAGAGACGTACGCCTCGGGCGCGAAGAACGCGGCGCTGCCGATCCTCGCCTCCGCCCTGCTGGCCCCGGGCGAGCACACCTTCCGCAACGTGCCGGACCTGGCCGACGTGCGCACGATGCTGAAGGTGCTGGACACCATGGGCTGCGAGTCCCAGCGGCTCAAAGGCAAGAAGCAGGACACCGTCCTCATCAAGGTGCCGCAGCGGGTGCACCCCGAGGCGCCCTACGAATTGGTGAAGACGATGCGAGCGTCGGTGCTGGTGCTGGGGCCCTTGACGGCGCGGTACGGGCGGGCCCGAGTGTCGATGCCCGGCGGGTGCGCGATCGGCGCGCGGCCGATCGATCAGCACCTCAAGGGGCTGGAGGCGCTGGGCGCCGAGGTCGACCTGCAGGAAGGCTACGTGGAGACCCGGGCGAAGCGGCTCAAGGGCGCGCCGGTGACGTTCGACTTGATCACCGTGACGGGCACCGAGAACTTGCTGATGGCGGCGGTGCTGGCGAAGGGGCGGACGCTGATCGAGAACGCCGCGCGCGAGCCGGAGGTGGAGGAGCTGGCGCGGGTGCTCAACAAGATGGGAGCGCGGATCAGCGGCGCGGGCAGCGACGTGATCACCGTGGACGGGGTGGACGAGCTCAAGCCCGTGGATCACGCGATCATCCCGGATCGGATCGAGACGGGCACGCTGCTGGTAGCGGCGGCGATCACCGGCGGGGACGTGCTGGTGAAGCGGGCGGCGCCCGAGGCGCTGGAGCCGGTGATCCAGAAGCTGCGGGAGGCGGGCTGCAAGGTGACCGTGGAGGGCGACGGGATCCGCCTGGTGGCCGGCAGCCGGGTGCACGCGGTGGACGTGAAGACGCAGGAGCACCCGGGCTTCCCCACCGACATGCAGGCGCAGTTGATGGCGCTGCTGGCGACGGCGCACGGGACCAGCGTGGTGGCGGAGACGATCTTCGAGAACCGCTTCATGCACGTGGCCGAGCTGCGGCGAATGGGGGCGGACATCGCGGTGGACGGGCACACGGCGGTGGTGCGGGGGGTGGCGCGGCTGTCGGGGGCGCCGGTGATGGCGACGGACCTGCGGGCCTCGGCGTCGTTGGTGCTGGCCGGGCTGCACGCCGCGGGGAAGACGAAGGTGGCGCGCGTCTACCACCTGGACCGCGGGTACGAGCGGCTGGAGAAGAAGCTGCGGGCGCTCGGGGCGAAGATTCGAAGAGTCAAGGACCGCTGAGTCAACTACGCTTCGCGCCGAACAAAGGGCCGTTGCCTAAAGCGATCGGCCGCCCCTACGCTTTCGCCCATCCACCCCAACAGGAGCCGAAAACCACAATGGAGTGCCCCAGCTGCGGCGTCGAAATGGTCGACCTGGCCGGTGACGATCAGACGCTACGCAAGTGCGGCGAGTGCGGAGGACTCTGGCTGGACATCGCGGACTTGAACCGGATGCTCCTGCACAGGAACCTCCCCGGCCTGGAGACGCTCGGCGGGAAGATGAACGCCGACGCCATGAGCGGCCAGTGCCCCGAGTGCCTCGTCGATCTGGTCCGGGTGGAGGGCGGCGAGAAGACTGAGCCGCTCGGCTACGACACCTGCGAGGCCTGCGGCGGCGTCTTCCTCGAAGAGGAGTTCAAGGACGCGCAGGACTTCGCGGCCGCGGAGAAGATCATCATCGAGTTCTTCAAGCGCTTCTCGCCCAGGACGAAGAAGAAGGTCGCCGGCGGCTGAGGCCGACACAGTCAGGGTTGTACGCGCCGAAGCGCTTGCCGAGGAGTCCACTCGGGCACATGTCCCAGACGGTCTGTCGAGTCAGCGCGGATGGGGAGATCAGCGGTCCCTTCCGTGAGCTCTGGTACAGACACCTCGGTCGCTGAGCAGCGGGGCGGTCCCGATGGCGCGACGCACCGCGGCCAGCTCACTCGGCCAGGCCAGCGCGGGGAGCGCCATCGGGCGCGGGAAGCGCGCCAGCGCCTGCGAAGTACACGAAGTCGGCGAGCAGCTCGGCGTCGGCTTCGTCGAGCCCGGTGGGCGGCATCGTCGTGGTGGGCTTCACCGCCGCGGGGTCACGGATCCACCGCGCGAGCGTCACTCGCGAGAGGCGCTCTCGTGCGTGGCGTAGGTCGGGCGCGAGCTCGTCCGTCCCGTCAGGGCCGTGACAGCTCCCGCACCCGCTCGCGGCGAAGCGCGCGGCGCCCTGGGCCAGCCGCGCACCCGAGGGGCTGGACGGCCCGGGCCCCTCCCCTCGCGCGTCCTCCTCTGCACCCCACCCCTCGATCAGCACCTCGATGTCGAGCACGCCGAGGCGCTCGGGGCGCGGCATGCGCTGGGCGAGCCTCGGGCGCACCGGTGAAGGATCCGCGAGGAAGCGCCGCAGCCACTGCGCCCGGAAGCGCTCCATCGAGGCGAGCGTGGGCGCGGCGCGGCGGGGCGCCTCGACGCGCTCGCCATTCGCTCGCGAGGTGGCGCCGAAGACCGCCTCCAGCGAGTGGCAGGTGTGGCACTCGTGCTGGTTGAGCAGGCTCTGCACCTGGCTCGGCCCGACGACGCGGGTGGTGGTGGGCGGGGGAAACGCGGCACTGCAGCCGCAAAGGAGAAGGAGGAAGCAGACGCGCATGTCAGGCCTCGATGAACAGGCCGACCAGCACGACGGCCTGGAGCTGCGGGTGGGACCAATCGAGCGCCGGCGTCCGGCCACGCGCCCCCGCCTGGACGGCGACACCGAGCCCCCAGAGGAGCTGGTAGCGCAGCGAGATCCCCAGCTCGAGGCCGAGGTCGAGCCGCGGCGCGCTGGAGGGCACCAGCATCAACTCAGGGAGCAGGAAGAGCTGCAGCGTCAGCCAGTCCCCCTGGTAGAGCCCGACGCGTGGCCCGAGGCCGAGGAGCGCGGAGGGCTCGGCGTTGAAGTCGCCGCCGATCGCCAGCGAGACGCCCCAGCGCTCGGAGACGCCGTACTCGGCCGCGGCGGTGAGCGCCGCCCCATGGCTCGTGGCTTCGAAGGTCGGCCCCGCGACGAGCGAGAAGGCGAAGAGCCCTCGCTCCGCGGAAGCCGCTGTGGAGGCGAGCACGACGAACACCAGCAAGAGGCGCCTCATTCTCTCACCCCGGGCGGCTCCGTCGCCTCATCCCGCTGCGGGGTCGAGGGGCGAGCGCCGAGCGCCGGCAGGGCCGCGTCCTCCGGCACGCCGAGCGAGCAGCGCCCCGCCTCACCTCCGGCAGCACGCACGAAGTAGCGGCACAGGTCGTGATCGCAGGCGCGGCCGATCCCCGAGCGCGCCGCGTCCTCAAGAGAGCCGCGCGCGGGCATGGTCGCGCAGCCGCACACGAAGGCGCCGGCCGCGAAGAGAAGCTCACGGCGCCTCATCGGACGTCCCCTCGTGACGGCCTTCGGCGCCGCCTGGGGGCGCGCCGGTGCAGGAAGCAGAAATTCATCGCTGTGTCTCCTCTGGTGGTGGCCCTGACGAAAAGAAGCGGCGCAGGTGCGGCTGCGACAGCCCGAACACCTCGACCATGGCGCGGCCGCGCACCGCCCGCCCGCGAAGCTCGCCGCGCACGGCGAAGGAGCCCGCCCAGATCGCGGCAGGGAATGCGTCGAGCTCCTGCTGCGGGACGTCGGTGGTCAGCTCCAGCACGCCCCGCTCCTCAGGCAGCTCGAGGCGCCAGCGCACCGGCCAGGTGATGCTCGTCCTCGGGCTCGTCCACGCCTCGCCGGTCTGCATGACCCCAACGCGGGTGAGCTCGAGCCTGCGCACGGCTCCATCCGCCTCGATCAGCTCCGCGAAGGAGCCGTCCACCTCGCGCCACTCGCGGTCGCGGATGAGGCCGATCTGCAGCTCGGTCCCGTCGTCGAGCTGCGCGCCGAACCACGTCCACCCTGCGATGCGCTCGGAATAGAGGAAGCCCCACTCGTGCTTCACCCACGCCTCGCCCGTCACCGCGACGCGCTCGCCATCCAGTGTCAGCGCGCCCGAGGCTGGCAGCCGCGGCAGCGTATAGAAGAGGTGGGCCGTGCCGTCGGCCACGAAGCGGCCGCCCTCGCCTTCGAGCACCACGGGCTTGCCTTCACCGAGCGTCAGCGAGAGCTCCGCGTCCCGCGTCGACGCGCTGAGCGCCATGCCGCGCGCAGTCCCCTTCGCTGTCCAGTCGTCATGCGAGAGCTCGAGTCGCCCGGTCGCCGCCGACGCTGCCCACACGTCGGGGAACGCGTACTTCTCACGGCCGAAGTAGCGGCGACCGTGCTCGTCGGTGACGCAGAAGACGGCCACCTGCCCTGGATCCACCGCGAGGCGAACCGGGACGCCGAGGAAGCGATCGCCGTCGGTGTGCCAGCGCACGAAGCCGAGGAAGAAGTCGTACTTCCTCCCGCGCGCATCAAGCAGGTGCCCGTGGAAGTGCCACCACTCGGTCTGCGCGAGGTGGGCGCCGTGGTCCGCGGGCAAGGTGATGTTCGCGACCGCCGGAGCGCCCTCGAGTTGGTGCGCACAGGAGCACAGCGAGACGAAGAGCAGCGCCCACCTCATCGCGGCACCCCCTGCTCCAGCCAGTCGAGCGCCGCGTTCGCGGCCGACAGCCCGCTGCGGATCGCGGCCTCCATGCAGGGGAAGTCGAGCTCGTTGCGGATCCAGTCGCCGGCGAGGAAGAGGTTCGCAATAGGCGTGACGGTGCGCGGCCGCAGCTCGAGCGTCCCCGGCTCGGTGTACCAGTAGCGCCCCTGCGGCCCCCGGTTGCGCACCACGACGTAGTGCTCGACGCCGGCGCGATCGATCCGCTCGTAGCCGGGCAGCGGCTTCACCGCCTCGAGGCAGCGGGCGAGCAGCGCCTCGTCGTCCAGGTGCTCGTAGCCAATCTCCTGGCCGACGAAGTACAGCACCGAGCCGTAGCGCGGATCGTCGCGGAACTCGCGCACCACCGGCTTGTTGTCGATCACGAAGGACAGGGGCGGCGGCAGGCCGGCGATGACGCTCGCGTAGCGGCGCGTGACGGGCGCGCGGTGCCAGATCTGCATGCCGAGCGGAGGGACGCTGCGCAGCTTCCGCATGCGCGCGAAGTCGGGCAGCGACCAGAACTCCGAGTCGCCCGCGTTGAGCCGGCGGAAGCAGCCCTCGGGGATCGCCAGCACGACCGCGTCGAAGTCGGAGTCGACACGCACGCTCCCGGCCTTCGGCTCCAGCGGCGCCTGCGGCCCGCGGTGATCCTGGTGGTGGTGCCCGGCAGAGTCGGGCTCGGCGATCTCCAGCCCTACGGCGCGCCGGTCGCGCAGCTTCACCCCGGTGAGCTGCTGGAAGAAGCGAAGCTGTCCGCCGAGGCGCCGCACGTACACGCCGATGGGATCCCAGAAGCGATCGGTCATGCCGCCGTCGGGGAAGCCGTACTCGCAGGTGGCGTACCCGCGATCGAGCGTGCCGGCGGCGAGCATCAACTGGTGCGCGCTGACCTGCCCTGGGTAGTTGAGCTGGCCGTCGCGCGACATGCGGAACGCGTTGGTGGCGATCACGCTCGGCGGCAGGCCGTTCTTCCAGCACCACGCCGTGAAGCAGACGTCGTCGAACTGCTCGAGGCCCTGCGCGCCGCCCCAGGCCGCGGCGGTGCGCGCGACGAAGCGCGTGATCTCGACGAGTTCCGAGCGCGTGAAGCCGGTGTAGCCCATCGAGGACTTCAGCGTGTGCAGCGGGTTCCGGTGGAGTTCGAGATCGTGGACGCGCTGATCGCGGTCCTCGTAGATGTGCGTGAGGCCCTTGTTGCTCCACAGGTGCGCGGCGGGATCGACGCCGGCGCGGCGCAGCAGCGCCTTCATCTCGCGGTAGAAGCCGACGACGACGTGCTGGCCGTGATCGATGAGCCGGCCCTCGCTGTCTCGCCACGACGCCGCCTTGCCGCCGAGGTGGTGGCCGAGGTTGAGCAGTTGAACGCGCACGCGATCGCCGCCGCGCTCCAGCAGGCGCGCTGCCGCGGCGAGCCCCGCGGGGCCGCCTCCCACCACCTTGACTCGAAATGGTCGTTGCACGCGGACCTCACGCTCCGCGCCCGGCGAACTTTCCTGAGCGCCCGGTGGAAACCTGAGAACGCGTCGTGCGTGAGGCCGCAAACCGCTCACCACAGGAGCTGCACCGATGCGCTCATTCCCGCTGTCGTTCCTCATCCCCTGCCTCATCGCCAGCGCCGAGGCCGCCTCGATGGAGCCGGGCACCACCTGGCCGCCCCTGATGATGGCGGCGGCCAGCGAGTCGCCCGGCCTCGTCTCGGCCCGCTGGAGCGAAGCCACCATCGACGCGAGCGGGCAGATGGGCCAGCACGTGTCGCTCGCGCTCGATCGCGAAGGCCGCGCGCACCTCGCCTACTACGAGTTCGTCGGCCCCCGCCGCCAGCTCAAGCACGCGCGGTGGACCGGCGATGGCTGGCACACGGAGACCGTCGATGCTTCCGGGGACGTCGGTGGCGCCGGATCGCTCGCCCTCGACGCGCAGGGGCGCCCGTGGATCACCTACTTCGACTTCGCCCACCAGAGCCTCAAGCTGGCGCGCTACTCCGGCTCGTCGTGGCGCGTGGAGATCGTCGACGGAGAAGAGGCCGTCGGGCTCGACAGCTCGCTGGCGTTCGACGCGTCGGGCGCGCCGCATGTCGCCTACTACGATCTCGCGAACCGGGCCTTGAAGCACGCGCAGCGCGCCGGCGCGACGTGGAAGGTTGAGACGGTGGACGCGCTGGGCGACGTGGGGATCGAGACGTCGATCGCGGTGGGCGCGTCGGGGCGAGTGCACATCGCCTACCTCGAGCGCCTCTCGCGTCGCGTCCGCTACGCGCACCGGACGACTGCCGGCTGGGAACGCGTGACGGTGGACACGTCGGGGAACGCCGCCGGCCCCTCGCTGGCGCTCGACGCGAAGGGCAGAGCCCACATCACCTGGCTCGATCGCCGCCGCGACGTCCTCAAGCACGCCTGGTGGGACGCGCGCCTGTGGACCACCGAGCCGGTGCTCCAGGTCGGCGCCGGGCTGCGCACCTCGCTGGCGATCGATCCGGGTGGCGGGCTGCACGTCGGCGTGCAGGAGCCCGGCGGAGCGCTCAAGTACCTGCAGCGCACGGCGGGCGCCTGGACCAGCGTGAACGTCGAGGGCGTCCGGGAGGCGGCGTGGGGCGTGGCGCTCGCGCTGTCGGGTACGACTCCGCTCGTCTGCTACAGCGACCTCGCGCAGCACGGCGTGCGGTGCGCCCGGCCGTGAATGAAACCGGGTGAGCCGACCACTGACGGCGCGTGCGCTGCAAACGTCTCGCTTCCACCGGCCGGCGCTGCTCAGGGACGAGACCGTGGTGGTTGATTCCGATCATCCTCGCGGCGCCTGCCTTCGCCGCCCCGCCGAGCGCCGCGTTCGATCTCTCCGCGCTCGACGCGAAGGACTGGGCGCGGCTGGACGCGCTCAACCTCGAGAAGCACGTGGTGCTCCGCCTGATGCAGGAAGGCTTCGCGGTGGTTACGCCGTCGGCGAGCCCCGAGCTGCTCCTGCGCGTCACGGTGACGCCCCACGCGCTCGAGCTCGAAGGGTCGGCCGCCTGGAAGACCGCGCGGCGCGAGGTCGAGCTGCGAGAGGAGCCGCTGGCCGAGCTGCACCTCGAGATCGCGCAGAAGACGGTGTCCCTGGCCCGCGCGGTCCTCGACGCGAGGCCGGCCCCCGCGGCCCGGCCGAGTCCCGAGCTCGTCGTCGTCGCGCCGCCGCCGAACCTCACAGAGCCCCTGCGTCCGGCGCAGGCGCCTCGGTATTTGCTCGGGGTCCATGCAGGGGTCCTCCCGCGATCCGGGGGCACCGATCTCGCCCTGGGCGCGCGGGCCCGGATCGGCAGGGCGCTCGGGTTTCGTGGCGCGGTCACGCTCTACGTCTCGCGAGGCACGGACATCACCGTGCTCGAGGTGCGGGCGCTGGCCGGCATCGGCTACCGCTTCCGCCCTCACGAGCGCATCGATCTGGAGGCGGGCGCGCTGATCGGAGGCCGCTTCCACACCTGGTTCGACGCGACGCAGCCCGGGCTGAAGGTCGACTTCACGGCCGGCCTGCCGCTCTCAATCACCTGGTGGCCTCACCGGAGCGCGGGCTTCACGCTGGAGGTGACGCCGGGCGCGACCACGCAGGCGCTCGAGCACCCGGGGTGGGCGCGCGGGCCGTGGTCCATCGAGGCGGTGGTGGCGCTTCAAGTTCGGTGGTGAGGAAAGGCGGGGACGCGCCGTGCGTGATGCCGGACGAATGCAGGCAGCCACCCACACCTTGGACGCGCTCAGCGTCGGTCGCGAGGAGGTCTTCGAGGCCGCCTGGAGAGCGCACCGGCACGAGGTGTATCGCTGGGCGTTGCGCTTCACCGGCCGCGCGGCGCTCGCGGAGGACCTCACGCACGACGTCTTCGTCAAGCTGCTCGAGCGCATCGGCCACCTGGAGCGCGCCGGGGAGCTCGGCGGTTGGCTGTACCGCGTGACGGCGAACCTCGCCTTAAGCCAGTTGCGCCGCGAGCGCTCTTTGGTGCGGAAGCTCGGCCGAATTCTCACCGGAGAGGACGAGACGAGCGACGGCCCTGACCAAGGGCTCGAGCTGAGAGAGGCCGCGCAGAACGCCTTGAGGACGTTCCGCGCGCTGCCGCCGAAGGAGTCGATGGTGCTGACGATGAAGGTGATGGACGGCAAGAGCCAGCGGGAGATCGCCGACGCGCTGGGCATGTCCGAGGGGTACGTGTCGAAGCTCATCGCCCGCGCGTGGCAGCAGGTGCGGGCGGCGGGCTGGGAGGTGGCGCATGCCGGGGCCTGAACTCTTCCAGGCGGCGCGCGAGGCGTCGGCGGCGTTCGAAGCGTTACGGCTGCCCGACGCGGCGGCGCGGAGGATCCGCGCGCGGCTCGACGCCCCAGGGGCTCCGCGCTGGCTCGTCAGCGTGGCCCTCGTCGCGGCAACGGCGGCAGCAGCGGCGCTCGTCGTCCTTCCCCTGGCCCACGAGGAGGATCGCACGAGGGTGACGGCCTCGCGCTTCGCCTCGTACCAGCAGCTCCCGGGGGCGCTGGTGCTGCGCTCTGGCAGCGTCGAGGTGGACACGAGCGGCTCGTACGGCATCGAGGTCGCGTGGGGCCGCGTCGAAGTGCTCGGCGCGCGGGTGACTGTGAGCATCGACGGCGACACGGGGAGCGTCACCCTGCACGAGGGATCGGCGGTGTTCCGCGCGAGCGACGGGCGGGAGGTGCGTCTGGAGCCGGACCGAAGGCTCGAACTCCCCCTGCCGGAGCCTGCCCCGGTCGAGGCGCGCCGGGAGGAGCCGCCGGCTGAAGTCGAGGCGCCCGTGCGCCCACCGAGGCCGCGCGCGCCGCGCGTGATCACGCCGCCTCCCGCGCTGCCGTCGTCGGAGGCGCTGCTCGAAGAGCTCGCCAGGCTCCGCAGCCGCGGGCGGTACGACGAGGCGGTGGCCCGGCTACTCGAGGCGCTGCGTGAGGAGCGCCACCCGTCCACGCGAGAGCGGCTGAGCTTCGAGCTCAGCGCGATCCTCTCCACGCAACTGCAGGATCCAGTGCGGGCCTGCGCGCACTGGCGGAGCCACGCGCGTGAGTTCCCGAGCGGGCGGTACGAGGAAGAAGTCTCGGTCGCCCGGCGGCAGCTCGGCTGCGTGCCGTGACGCGGCCGGCGGCTTGCTCCTGGGTTTTCGCCGCCTGCCCTCGTTCATGTGGGCGGCCCTGCCAGAGTTCGGCGCTCCACTCATCGGGGAGACCCTTCACCGGCAGAAGTACCTGCTGTCGCTGTGCGTCGCGGTCTTGGTGTGCGCGTCGAACTGCTCGGGAGGCCCCAGCAGCGGTACCGGTGGCGGAGGCGGAGCGAGCGGGGGCACCGGCGGCGGCGGAACCGGTGGCGGCACTGGCGGTGGCGGCACTGGCGGCGGAGGAGGCGACGTGATGGGCACCGTCTTCGTGCCCAGCGCCTGGCCGGTGCACTTCACCGTGGCCAACGGCTCGCGCTATTGGATCAGCAACCTCACCGCGGGCTACGGACTGAACATCTGAAGGCAGTTCTTCATCATGCCCATGACGAACGGCAGATCGGTGAGTTCGCGACCGTCCGGGTCGACGTACCTCAAGGGGTTGTTGGCGGCGTAGGCGTAGATCGGCACCTGCATCCCACGCGCGGCCATCGTAGTCATGTACGCGGGCGACTGGAGGAGCGGCTCTGGCGAGAGGTACTTCCCAAGGCCATGAGGCCTTGCAGCGCCGGTCACGGCTTGGCTTCGGTCGCGGGTGGAAGCGCGCATACCTGTTGCTGCGAGTCGCAGACCAGCCCGCATCCGCGGGCATCAGCGCGCAGGGCGACCCAGCAGCCGGGTCGACCACAATCCACGATCCCCTCGCCATCGACGTACGCGCGCAGCGCGTCAGGGACCTTGCCTGAGCGAATGTCGTTGAACACCGCAACGGGCAGAGCGCGCCACTCAACGAGAGAAGGTGCAGCATCGCGGAGCTGGAGCTCGCACACTGTTCGAGCGGCCCAAGCGTCGCGTTCAAGCAACACAAGGCGGCTGCGAACGGGCTGTGCGCCCGCCGTCGCCACGTTGCGTGGAAGGGCGGGGTCGTCAGCACTCGTATCTGCGTCTTCGTCCCCGGCCCGCAGGGGTGGCGGCGGAGGCTGGATCTGCGCTCCCTGCGGCGTCGCGCAGGCAGCGAGCAGCAGCGCCGCGGTGACCAACCAGCGGACGCTAGTAGCGATCACGACGCATCACCGAATCCAGCATGGAATTGAACTTGTACGCGTCCAGATTGGCATCAAACGATGCGCGGGCCCGTTCGCACTCCGCCTGACTAGCAAAGCCCTCGGTCTGAATGGACTGGTTGAGAGCCGGCTCGGCGAAGTCGAACTGCAGGTCGAGTCGATGGCCGAACTCGTGGTTCTCAAGGGTGAAGCCCGGCGGATCTCCGACCGACTGGCCCTTGGGGTCGGTCTGTGGTGAGAAGTGCGACGCGATGTAGGAGTTGACGCTGACGTCGAAGCCGTAGCCACAGCCGCTTGATGAAGGTCTGCACTGCCCTAACGCACCGTCCCGGGCGACGCGGGCGCACGTCTTCCCGCCGCCGGGCTTGGGCGTACAGCCAGGAATCCAGCCGTAGGAATCGTTCACGACAGTTGCGGATATTCGAAGCCCGTCGAGGTCGACGTACCTCAATGGGGCGTTGACAGCGTAGGCGTAGGTCGGCGTCGTGAAGCCCGCTGAGGCCTCTTCCTGCACCCAGCTGGGGTCCTGCAGCATCGGCTCCGGCGAGAGGTAGGCCGTCATAGGCATACCCTCACGGCTGACTGCGCCACTCGCCCTTCAAGTCCTCCGGCAAGTCCCCCTCGAGCTTCAGCACGAAGCCCTTCTTCGCCGGATCCTTCGACCACTTGAGCGCGTGCTTCTTCCCGCCAACCGTCACCGTCAGGCGGCCCGCGCCCACGTCGTACTTCCCTTCGACTACCTTCTCCTTCGCGCGCGCCGAGTCGAACGGCTCGAAGCTGTAGCGAAAGGTGCCGTCGTAGTTGAAGGACAGGAACCGGTCCGGCGTCTTGTCGTACCCCGAGTACCAGGTGCCCATCACCAGCGAGACGTGCTTGTCGTACTTCAGCTTCGTCGTCATCCACGCGCCGTTGAGCGGCTTGCCCGCGTCCACGAAGACCACGTCGCTCACGCACACCGGCTGGTCCGGGTCGTCCGCCGGGTATTGATCGAGTACCTCCAGGGTGAAGCGCGCGCCCACCATCGGCGGGCTCAACGACACCGTCTGCGGCCCCCGCGAGTCCTCCAGGTCGAAGGTCTTCGACTGCTTCCCGCTCTTCAACCGGAACTTCCTCGCCCGCGCGAACGCCTGGAACGTCCCGTCGTCGAAGTTGTTGCCCGTGGTGATCTTCAGCTCTTCCACCGTCACCGGCCCGTCGAAGCCGAAAGACAGCAGATCGTTCAGCGGATCCGACGAGGTGCTGCACCACGCCGTGGCGTCGCGCGCGTCCAGCAACCCCAACGGCTGGTACAGCGTCGGCCGGCTGTCCTGCTTGAAGTAGCCCGTCGCCTGGGCGTAGCCGACCACCCCTCCGGCCAGCGCCGGCACGGCCGTCAGCAGCACTCCCGCCACCACGCGTCGCGTCCACCCCGAGTCACGCATGCGCATGCGACGCACTATGCCACGGAAGATTTCGCCGTTTGCGAGGTTCCACGTGCGTGGCATGACGCTCCTCATGAATCGCCGACTCCTCGCCCTGGCCTCCTGCGCCCTCCTCCTCGCCTGCGAGTGCGACAAGCAGCCCGTCGTGGAGGCCCCCGCCGACGCCGGCCCGCCCGTCCTCGCCGAGAAGGAGCCCAACGACTCCGCCGCCGCCGCGCTGGCGATCGACCGCTCCTCCATCGTCGAGGCCAACCTGGGCGCCGATCCCGGCAAGCCCGACTCCGACTGGTACGCCTTCACCTCCAGCCTGCCTCGCACCGCCGACTTCACCGTCTCCTGCCCGCCCGGCGCCGACGTCGCCCTGGAGATCGTCGACGAGACAGGCTCCGTCCTCGCCTCCGTCAACACCGGCGGGCCCGGCGCCTCCGAGCGCTTCCCCAACCTCGACGTGTCCGGCAGGGCCTTCGTCCGCGTCGTCGGCCTCAAGAAGGGCGCGGGCGGGGCGTACACCCTCACCACCACCTTCTCCGAGCGCGCCCCCGGGTACGAGCTCGAGCCCAACGATCGCCGCGTCGACGCCACCCAGGTCGCCCTGGGCCAGGCCGTCTCCGGCACCGTCGCCCACGGCGGCGACGTCGACTGGTTCCGCTTCGAGCTCCCTTCCTCCGCTGGCGCGCCCGCTGAGGACGACGCCGGCGCCCCCGAAGACGCGGGGGAGGCTCAGGACGCGGGCCCCGCCGAGCCGGTGGACGCAGGCCCTCCTTTGCCCGAGCGCCGCCTCGCCCTGCGCGTCGACGTGAGCCAGGTGGAGGGCGTGTCCTTCGACGTCCAGGTGATGACCGAGGCCGAGGCCGTCCTCTTCGCCGCGAAGTCCCGCGAGGGCGGCCCCCTGTCGTTGCGCAACGTCGGCGTCCGCGAGAGCGACCGGGTGATCTACGTGGTGCTCCGCTCCAACCCGATCGGCACCGGCAAGGACGCCAAGCGCGGCTTCAACCCGTCCACCAGCTACACCTTGACCGTCGCGCCCGAGGAGGCCGGCGGCAGCGCCGAGTACGAGCCCAACGACGAGCGCGACAAGGCCACCGACGTCCCCGCCAACAGCTACCGCGAAGGCTTCATCTCCCCCAAGGGTGACGTGGACTACTTTCGCCTCGTCACCGACGGCCCGTCGATCGCCAAGGTGCAGGTCACCGGCGTGGAGAAGGTCGACCTGGTCCTCTCCCTCGTCACCGTCGGCGCCGACGGGAAGGAAGAGCAGTCGATCAAGGCCAACGAAGGCGCGGTGAAGGAGCCCGAGCGCCTCAACAACGTCTTCTGCGACAAGTCCTGCGTCCTGCGCGTCGAGGCCGCCCCTCGCAAGGTGGACGGCAAGTGGGTGAAGGACGACGAGAACGGCGATCAGGCCTACCGCCTCTCCGCCGACGTGGTGCCCGACGACGGCTCCGAGGAGCGCGAGCCCAACGGCACCGCCGCCACCGCCACGCCGCTCGCCACCGGCCGCCCCGTGCGCGGCACCGTCTTCCCGAAGAAGGACGTGGACTACTTCTCCCTCGATCTGCGCGGCGAGCAGGTGAAGACGCCGCTCAAGGCCACCCTGCTGGGCGTGCTCAAGGTGGACGTGGGCCTCTACCTCCACCGCGTCGAGGACGACGGCAAGCTGACCCTGGTGCAGACCGCCGACTCCGCCAAGGGCGACAAGCCCGAGACGATCCGCTTCTCCGCCGAGCCAGGCCTCTACGTCTTCGAGGTGCGCGACTCGAGGTCCCGCGAGGCCAACTTCCAGGACAGCTACCAGCTCACCGTCGACGAAGGGGAGTGAGACGCCGATGTCCGCGCCGACGGAAGACGACGCCCCAAAGTCCGCCCTCCCCCTCGCTGATCTCTCGGAGCTCGACCGCGCGCTGCGGCCCCGCGGCCCACAGCTCGCCCAGGTCCTCAAGACGCTCCGCCCCGCCGACGTGGGGAGGGATCTCTCGCGCCGCACCGTGAAGGAAGGCGTGGCGGTCCTCCGTGCCGCCGACGACCGGCGAGCCGCGGCCATCCTCCGCGCCACCCACCACGGCGTCGCCGCCCGCCTCATCACCGAGCTGGATCCTCCTCGGGCCGGCGCCCTGCTGGCTCGCCTCACCACCGATCGTCGCATCGAGATCCTCTCCCAGCTCGAGCCGAAGCAGCGCGAAGCGCTCGAGCAGGGCCTGTCGCCCGAGGACCAGCGGTTCATCCAGTGGACCCTGTCCTTCCCCGAGGGATCCGTCGCCCGCCACCTCTCCCCGTCCGTCTGGCAGCTCGAGGAGTCCGCCACCGTCCGCGACGCGCTCCAGGCGCTCCAGCAGGGTGGCGAGCGGATCGAGGTCGCCCCCAACCTGTACGTCATCGCCGCGGGCAAGCTGGTGGGCGTGGTGCCCCTGCGGGAGATTGCCGTCGCCAACCCGGACGCGCGGCTCGACGCGATCATGGTGCGGGACCCGATCTCCGTGCGGCCCGACACCGAGCTGTCCGCCGCCGCGGAGATCATCCAGACGCACGACTTCCTCTCACTGCCCGCCACCGACGCCGAAGGGAAGCTGCTGGGCGCGGTGCGGGTGGACGATCTGCTCGACGCCGCGCTGGAGAGGGCCGGCACCGCCGTGCTCAACCAGGGCGGCGTGGCCGGGAAGGTGGCAGGCGCCGTCCCCTACTTCCTGGTACCGCTCCACCGCGTGGTGCGCGCCCGCATCACCTGGCTCATCCTGCTCTTCGTCGCCGAGACGCTCACCGGCACCGTCCTGCGCGCCTTCGAGGACGAGCTGGCGAAGGTGGTGGCCCTGTCCTTCTTCGTGCCGCTGATCATCGGCACCGGAGGCAACGCGGGCTCGCAGACGGTCTCCACCATCATCCGCGCGCTGGCCCTGGGAGAGGTGCGGGTGCGCGACGTGGGGCGAGTGATCGCCAGGGAACTGTCCGCCGGCGTCATGCTCGGGACGCTCCTGGGCGGCATCGCCTTCGGGCGCGCTCAGCTCTGGGGCGTCGGCGCCGATCTCGCCCTGTGCGTGGCGATCACCATCTTCGTGGTCTGCGTGTGGGCCAACTTCGTCGGCTCGATGATCCCCCTCGGAGCGCACGCGCTGAAGATCGATCCCACGGTGGTCAGCGGGCCGATGATCACCACGCTCGTCGACGCCTCGGGCCTGTTCATCTACCTGACGGTGGCGCACCTGACGATCGCCAAACTGGCAGGTGGCTGACACGCGGTGCAGGCGCCGCGCCCCATTCGGCGCTAATTTCCGACCATGGACTACGAGAAGGAGATCGGGCGGCTCAAGCAGGAGCTCAACGCCGTGATCCTGGCCCACTACTACCAGGAGAGTGAGATCCAGGACGTAGCCGACTTCGTGGGCGACTCGCTGGCGCTGGCCCAGCAGGCGGAGAAGACCCAGGCGGACGTGATCGTCTTCTGCGGCGTCCACTTCATGGCCGAGACCGCGAAGCTGCTCAACCCGACGAAGCTGGTGCTGCTGCCCGATCTCGCCGCCGGCTGCAGCCTGTCCGATCGCTGCCCGCCCGGCCTCTTCAAGCAGTTCCGGGATCGCCACCCCCAGCACTTCGTCGTCACCTACGTCAACTCGTCCGCCGCGGTGAAGGCGATGAGCGACGTGATCTGCACCAGCTCCAACGCCGTGAAGGTGGTGTCGAAGATCCCCGGGGACCGGCCCATCCTCTTCGCGCCCGATCAGCACCTCGGCCGCTACGTGATGAAGCAGACCGGCCGGGACATGATCCTCTGGCCGGGCAGCTGCATGGTGCACGAGATCTTCAGCGAGAAGCGGGTCGTCCAGCTCAAGGTGGAGCACCCGGGCGCCGAGGTGATCGCCCACCCCGAGTGCGAGGAGGCGGTGCTCAACCACGCGGACTTCATCGGCTCCACCAAGCAGTTGCTGGAGCGCACCAAGACGTCGCCGAAGAAGGCGTTCATCGTGGTGACCGAGGCGGGGATCATGCACCAGATGGAGAAGGCGTCGCCCGAGAAGACCTTCATCCCCGCGCCGCCCACCAACGGCTGCTCGTGCAACGAGTGCCCGCACATGAAGCTGAACACCATGGAGAAGCTGTACCTGTGCATGCGGGACAGGACGCCGAAGCTGGAGCTCCCCCCCGGCCTTGGCGAAGCTGCCGCGAAGCCGCTGAAGCTGATGCTGGAGTGGAGCTGAATGTTCCGTTTCTACGCAGTCCCGTCGTGGCAGGCGCTGGGCGCAGATCCGAAGAAGTCCCAGGGGGAGCCAGCCGACCCGCTGTCGCCGAAGCTGGACGCGCCGATGGAGCGCATCCTCGACACCGCCGAGTACCGGGGAGAGCGCGCCCTGGCGCGCGCCCAACGCCTGGTGGCCGAGGCGAAGGGGCCTGCCGTCTACGCCCGCCCGCCGAAGGATCTTCCGGCGCTGTTGCGCACCGCCGATCAACTGCTCCTCTTCACCCACCGGGAGGCCGGCGAGCGCGCCCTGGTGTGGCGCTGCGAGTGCGGCACCCGCTTCGCCGTGCCCGTCACCCTGCTCCGCCCCGTCACCATCCGCTGCGAGCGCTGCGGCCGCATGGTCGATCTGGATCCCGCGCGCAGCGCTGGCGTCTCGCACCTCACCGGCCCCGAGCTGGCGCAGATCAACTCGTCCCGCCAGGCGCTGGCCGACTTCTTCCGCGAGGCCATGGCGCGCGGGTGGCCGGTGATGGTGGCCAGGAGCTGAATGCGCCGCGCCACGCTCGATCTGCTCCGGTGCCCGCGGTGTCACGCGGCCAGCCTGGTGCCCGACGGCGCCACGCCCGAGCCCGCGCTCCTCTTCGGCCCCGCCCGCTGCCTGGGCTGCTCGTTCCGCTACCCGGTGCACGAGGGGCTCATCGATCTCGTCCACGATCGCCCCAGACCCCGCGGCGTCCAGCAGGCGATGGAGCTGCCCTGGGTGGCGCGATCCTGGGAGCGCTACGTGCGCCCGGCCATGGACGCGGTGCTGACCCGCGGCCGCCTCGATCAAGACAGCGAGTACGCCGTCCTCCACAACATGGTGGGCGCGCCCGACGGCCCGGTGGTGGACCTGGGCTGCGGCTCCGGCACCTACCTCCGCCGGTTGATCCGCGACTTCAAGGGCGTGCCGGTGATCGGCGTCGACGTCTCCCGACCGATGATCGAAGAGGCCATGGCGCAGGTCCGCGAGAACGCGCAGGCCGCCGACTTCGTGCGCGCCGAGGTGCCGCCGCTGCCCTTCGTCGATCACTCCGTCGCGGCCATCGTCGCCACCAGCTTCGTGCACTACGTGGCCGATCTCGACGCGCTGCTGGCCGACGTGGCCCGCGAGCTCAAGCCCCGGGGCCGCTTCATCGCCACCACCTACGAGGCCGCCGGGCTGGCGAAGGGGATGCACGAGAGCGCTGGCCTGCACCCGCGCGGAGAAACAGCCCTGCGCGAGAGCGCCGCGAAGGCGGGCCTCATCCACTTCGAGCGCATGAAGGTGGCGCCCTTCCTGATCTGGAAGGTCGAGCTGCCCTGAGAGGGTCTTTCAGCGGATCAGATGAACACGCCGCCGTGGGCGTCGTGGCGGGCGGTGTCCGGCAGGCGGGTCGTCTCGGACGAGCCCTGGAGCGTCTTGATGATCGTCCCCGGCTTCGCGCCATTTCCGCACTTCTTGCACTTGCACTGCCCCTTGGGGCACGTGCAGTCGCCCGGGCCCTTGCAGTTGCAGGTGGCGTTGGTGGACAGGAGCGCCTTCTCGAGGCCCGTGGCCCCGGCCGTCGAACCCACCAGCAGCGCGCCAAACGCGATCGTCCGGAAAGTCATCAGGCCCATGGAGTGCTCCTTTGTCCGACACGCGACCTAGCAATTGTGTCGGTGCTTGCCAAGCGCCCGGCCTCGCTTCATGGTCCGCGCCCTCTTCGTGACTGGCACCCCTCCCCACCCCTGGCGGCCGACCTCGGTGCAGCTCGCGTGGATTGTGGCCTTGATCTGCGGGGTTGCGCCCCTGTGGGCCAGCCAGGCGCTGCCGCTGGTGGATCTGCCCCAGCACCTGCACCTGATCTCGGTGCTGCACCGGCTGGACGATCCGTCGACGCTGTACCCCGAGTACTTCGCGCGTCGGCCGCAGCTCACACCGTACCTCGGGTACTACTACACGGTCAGCCTGCTGAACTGGTTGATGCCGTTGGAGCTGGCCAACCGGCTCTTCCTGTCCGCGTACGTGGCCGGGCTGCCCCTGTCCCTGGGCTTCCTCCTCAAGAGCCTCAAGCGGCCGACGTGGCCGGCGCTCCTGGCGCTCCCCTTCGCCTATGGCGACAGCCTGGCCTGGGGCTTCATCAACTACTGCGCCGCGCTGCCCCTGGCCTTCCTCACCTGCGGCTTCTTCGTGCGGGCGATCGAGGACGCGCAGCGGCGGAAGGCCTGGGCGATCGCGTTGGCCGTCACGCTGGCGCTGGTGCTCCTCTTCCACGTGCAGGTCTTCGCGTGGCTGGGCCTGGCGCTGCCCTCGCTGCTCTTGACGACGCCCGCGCCCGAAGGGAGGACGTGGCGCGCGAGACGGCACGCGCTGGCCGGCGTCACGCCCGCCGTGGTGCTCTTCCTGGTGTGGGTCGGCATTCGCCTCAGCCAGCCCGCAGAGATCGCGCCCGGCCAACCCTGGAAGGCGTGGGGCCCGCTGCTCTCGGAGCAGAACCTGGCGTGGCGCACCTTCGAGCAGAACGTGAGCCAGCTGATCACCGTGCCGAAGGATCCGCAGGGCGGCGCGGCGCTGTCGGAGGTGCGGTTTCCCCTGCTCGCGGGCACCACGGGGCGCCCCGAGGAGCAGCGCGCGGTGCGGCTCGTCTTCCTCCTCGCGCTCGCGGGCGTCGTCCTCGCGGCGGCGAAGGGGCGGGACACGAAGGAAGGGCCCGTCGCCCGCTGGCGCATCGTCGCGCTGGCCGCGCTGGCCTTCGTCCTCTACTTCGCGCTGCCCTTCGACATCCGTGGGTACATGTACGCGCTGAACATGCGCTACGCGCACCTGGCGGCGGCGCTCCTGGTGGCGGCGGTACCTCCGCTGAAGGAGGCGTGGGCGAACCGCCTGGCGTGGGCCGGGGCGCTGGCGGCGATCGTGCTCATGCTGCCGCTCCGTTCCGCCTTCCTGGAGTTCGGCGAAGAGGAGCGAGCGCTCGAGGACCTCGCGGCCTTCGCCGCCCCGAAGCCGAAGGTGATGGGCCTGGTGTTCAACACCGGATCGCGCGCGGTGGCGCACCCCGTCTACCTGCACGCGGCGGCGGTGATCGCCCGCGAGCGCGGAGGCCTCACCAACTTCTCCTTCGCGCTGACGCCGCACTCGCCGCTCATGTACAAGGTGCCGCCGCCGCCCACCTTCCCCAGCGAGTGGCGCCCCAACGAGATGCGCTGGGAAGAGCAGGGCCGCTACTACGATCACTTCGTCCTGCGCGGCGTCAGGCCCGAGCAGATCTTCGGCGCGCGGATGCAGGCTGAGCTCTTCGTCGCCGGGCAGGTGGGCGACTGGGTGCTGGTGCGCAGGCGTTGATCACGGTCCAGCCGCGGCGCCCTCTCGCACCACACCCGCGGCGCAGCCGGACACCCCAAGGCCGGTGATGACGATCCGCGCGAGGTGGGCCATGTTCCGCTCCATGAGTGACTTTCTCGCGATGACGCCCGAGCAGGTGGAGGGACTGGCGCCGGATCAGGTGGAGGCCGTCCTGGCGGCATGGGTCAAGGCGAAGCGGCTCGAGCTGCCTGAGGCGCTGGCGGGCTCGAAGTCCAAGCCGCTGGCGAAGCTGGCCAAGAAGGCGCTCTACCAGCTCAAGTCGATGGGCCTCGAGGTGAAGGACGCCGCGCCGGCTGAGACGACGAAGGCGCCCGAGGGCGCGGGGCCTGCCGGGCTGCCCGCGGTGCTGTCGCCAGTGGTGGGCACCGGGGAGCGCGCGATCCTCTTCGCCACGCCGGTGCGCGGCGGCGGCCTGGAGATCTTCCAGGGGGTGATCAGCGACGAGTTCGGCCTGGTGCAGTTCGGCGCGGGGAACACCAATCGAAACACCTACCGGGCCCAGATGAACGCCCTGGAGCGGGACGGGCTGCTCAAGGTGCTGAAGGTGCCCCTGGCGCGGATGAAGCTGGAGCTGGGGCGCGCCATGACGCTGAACGAGCGCTCCGCCACGCGGCTGCCCGAGGAGTGGGAGGCGTCGCTTCGCAAGCTGGGCGTCTCCCCGGAGGATCCGGACTTCTCGATCCCCGCGCCCGAGGCTTTCGACGAGCGCGAGGCGCGGAGCGGCGCGTCCCTCCAGCAGGAGCCCGAGCTCGGCCAGTGGATGCCGTCGGAGGCGGGCCTGGCGAGGCTGGGGGAGCTCGTCAAAGAGATCCGCTCCAGCCCGCTGGCCCTCACCGACGCCCAGAAGGCGGAGCAGCTCGCGCACCGGGCGGCGGCCCTTGCCCGGGAGTTCCTCACGCCGGAGAAGCGGCGCCTGTACGCGCGCCGGCTGTGGACGAACGCGGAGATCTTCGAGGCCTCAGGGCGCCCGGCGCAGGCGAACCTGGCGCGCGCGGAGGCCCGCCGGCTGTTCCATACCACCGAGCCGTCGGCCTTCCTCGAGCGGATGTTCACGAGAGCGGCTGAGACGGCCACGCCCCCTCCGAGCGCGGCGGAGCTGGTGGCCGAGCGGATCCCAATCCCGAAGCCGAAGTAGCTCGCGGCGAGGACGGCTTCGTCAGACCTTGAGGCCGGCCTTCTTCGCCGCGGCCACCAGGGTGGTGCCGAGCTCGGCGGGGGACGCCGCCATGAGGATCCCCGCGTCGGTCATCGCCTTGATCTTGTCGCCGGCGGTGCCCTTGCCGCCGGAGATGATCGCGCCGGCGTGGCCCATGCGCTTGCCCGGAGGCGCGGACACGCCCGCGATGAAGCCGGCCATCGGCTTCTTCATGTTGGCCTTCACCCAGGCGGCGGCTTCTTCCTCGGCGCTGCCGCCGATCTCGCCGATCATGATCACCGCGTCCGTCTCCGGGTCCGCGTTGAACTCCTTGAGGCAGTCGATGAAGTTGGTGCCGTTCACCGGATCGCCGCCGATACCCACCGCGGTGGACTGGCCCAGGCCCAGCTGCGTCAACTGGAACACCGCCTCATAGGTCAACGTACCCGAGCGCGACACCACGCCGATCCGGCCCGGCTTGTGGATGTGGCCGGGCATGATCCCGATCTTGCACTTCGCGCCGGGGGTGATCACGCCAGGGCAGTTGGGGCCGACCAGCCGGGTGCCGGCGCCGGCGAGGAAGCGCTTGGCCTTCACCATGTCATTCACCGGGATGCCCTCGGTGATGGTGATCACCAGCGGCAGCTTCGCGTCCACCGCCTCCATGATCGAGTCGCCCGCGAACGGGGGCGGCACGAAGACGGCCGAGGCGTTGCAGCCGGTGGCCTTCACCGCCTGCTCGACGGTGTCGAAGATGGGCACCTTGCCTTCGAACTTCTGGCCGCCCTTCCCGGGGGTGACGCCGGCGACGATGTTGGTGCCGTACTCCAGGCACTGCTTCGCGTGGAACGAGCCCGCGGAGCCGGTGATGCCCTGCACGACGACTCTGGTGTCCTTGTTGACGAAGATGCTCATGGCTGTCTCTCTGTGAAGAGTCTCGTGGGGATCACTTCCTGGACACCGCGGCGACCGCCTTCTCGGCCGCCTGGCGCAGGTTGTCGGCGGGGATCAGCGCGAGGCCGGACTTCTCGAGCAACTGCTTGCCCAGCTCCACGTTGGTGCCCTCGAGCCGCACCACCACCGGCAGGGTGAGGCGCATTTCCTTGGCCGCGGCGATGATGCCTTCGGCGATCACGTCGCACTTCATGATCCCGCCGAAGATGTTCACCAGCACCGCCTTCACGTTCGCGTCCTGGAGGATCAGCTTGAAGGCGGCGGTCACCTTCTCCTTGCTCGCGCCGCCACCCACGTCGAGGAAGTTGGCCGGCTGTCCGCCCACCAGCTTGATGGTGTCCATGGTGGCCATCGCCAGGCCGGCGCCGTTCACCATGCAGCCGATGTTGCCTTCCAGGGCGATGTAGGCGAGGTCGAACTCCTTGGCCTTCGCCTCGCGGGGATCCTCCTCGGCCACGTCGCGCATCTCGACGATGTCCTGGTGCCGGTAGAGCGCGTTGTCGTCGAAGTTCATCTTGGCGTCGAGCGCGAGGATCGAGCCGTCCTTGAGCCGCACCAGCGGGTTGATCTCAGCCAGCGACGCGTCCGTGTCCACGTAGGCCTGGTAGAGCGCCCGGCAGAACTTCACGAACTTGCCCACCGAGTCGCCCGTCAGGCCCAGGCCGTACGCCATCTTCCGGCCCTGGAAGTCGAGGAAGCCGACGGCGGGATCGACGGACTCGCGCAGGATCTTCTCCGGGTGCTTCGCCGCCACCTCTTCGATCTCCACACCGCCCTCGGTGGAGGCCATGAAGGTGATCCGGCTGGTGGCGCGATCGAGCGTGACGCCCAGGTAGTACTCCTTGTCGAGGTCGAGGCCTTCCTCGATGTAGAGCGTCTGGACCTTCTGGCCCTCGGGGCCGGTCTGCGCCGTCTTCAGCATCATCCCGAGCATGGCCTTGGCCAGCTCGCCCGCCTCGGCGGGGCTCTTCGCGATCTTCACGCCGCCGCCCTTGCCGCGACCGCCGGCGTGGATCTGCGCCTTCACCACCGTCACCTTCGTGCCCAGCTCCTTGGCGGCCAGCTCGGCCTCGTGAGGGGAGCGGGCGACGATGCCGCGGGGCACCGGGACACCGTACTTCCTGAAGATCTGCTTGCCCTGATACTCGTGGATTTTCATGTCGGCTCGTCTCTCGGGTGGGGCGGCTGAAGCCGCTGTCTCTGTAGCGACTTTGCCGGTCGATGTCTGCCTCTTCGTGACCGACGCGCGCGGATGACGGCGCCTTCGGGGACGGGCTTGGCAGCGGTGCCGCCCTGCGGGTAATTCGCGATCCTCGCATGAGCCCTGCCCGCGTCCTGGCCGTGGTGATGGTGCTGTCCCTCGCGGCCTGCGGAGGGGCGGTGGGCGTGGAGGACTCGGGCTTCGACGCGTCGCCGGGCACCGACTCGGGCACGCAGGATGGAGGCAGCGCAGACGCCGGAGGGCCGGATGCGGGCACGCCCGACTCAGGAGCTCCCGACTCCGGGACTCCGGACGGCGGCGGCGGCGACGGAGGGGTGACGGTGGCCGTCTCGCACACGCGGGAGTTCCGCGGGATGTGGGTGGCGACGGTGTCGAACCTGGACTTCCCCGCGTCGGTGGCGGGCAACAGGGACGCGGGCATCGCCGAGCTGGGGCGGATCGTCGACGTCGCGGCGGCGCACGGGATCAACGCGCTCGTCTTCCAGGTGCGCCCGGAGGCCGACGCGCTGTACCAGTCGTCGCGAGAGCCCTGGAGTCGCTTCCTCACCGGCACCCAGGGCCGCGACCCCGGGTACGATCCGCTGGGCGAGCTGATCACCCTGGCGCATGCGCGGGCGATCGAGGTGCACGCCTGGGTGAACCCCTACCGGGCGAAGGTGTCGTCGGGGAGCGCAGTGGCGGCGACGCACATCAGCCAGGTGTTGTCGCAGCACGCGATCAACTACGGCACCGCGACGGTGATGGATCCATCCGCGCCGGCCGTGCGGACCTGGGTGATCAGTGAGATCGCCGACATGGTCCGCGACTACGACGTCGACGGGGTGCACTTCGACGACTACTTCTACCCCTACCCGGTCTCCGGCACGCCGTTCCCGGACAACCAGCAGTACGCGGCGTACCAGGCTGACGGCGGCACGATGACGCGGCTGGCCTGGCGGCGGGAGAACGTGAACCAACTGGTACAAGGCGTGTCGCAGGCGGTGGCGGCGCGCAAACCGCACGTGCGCTTCGGGATCAGCCCCTTCGGCATCTACCGGCCGGGCATGCCGCCGGGGATCACGGGGCTCAACTCGTACGACGACATCTCCTGCGACACGCTGGCGTGGCTGTCGAACGGCTGGCTCGACTACCTGGCGCCGCAGTTGTACTGGCCGACCACGCAGAGCGGCCAGGAGTTCGACTTGTTGATCGCCTGGTGGGCGCAGCAGGTGTCCAACGGGCAGAGCATCTTCGCGGGGCACGCGCTGTTCCGCCTGGGCTCGACGGGCGCGTGGACCCTGCAGGAGCTGCGCGATCAGGTGGCCTTGACGCGCGCGCAGTACCCGAACGCGGCCGGGAGCATCTGGTTCCGGCACGCCAACCTGCGCGACAACCTGGGCGGGGTGCAGACGGTGTTCGACACCGACTTCTACCCGCGGCCCGCCTTGCCGCCTCCGGTGGCAAAGCTGCGGATGGCGACGGTGGCCGCGCCGAGCGCGCAGGTGAATGGCGCCGCCGTGGCGTTGAGTCACCCGGCTCCCTCCGAGCTGCGGGCGTTCACGATCTACAAGCGCGAGCTGGGCCTGTGGCGCCTCCAGCGGGTTGTCCCGGCTCAGCCCGGAGCCGTCACGCTGGCGAGCGGGCAGTGGGCGATCGCCGCGGTCAATCGCGCCGACGTGGAGAGCCGGGCCGTCGTCGTGGACGTGCCGTAGGCTGAGCCGGGCGACAAGCCGAGCTGTCAGGCCCTAGTGGCCCAGGCCGTCGCCTCCCCATGCTCCCGTAGCTCAAATTGGAAGAGCACCGGAAAACGGTACGACCGGCCCCCACCAGGGCACATGGCGACCTGCTACCGCGTCGAGACGAGCGGGTGTGGGTAGCAGGCACGGTTGCGGATGCACCGGGCGGGGTGTGGCGAACGTTCCGTCAGGGAAGCGCGTTGCCCGAAAGGCCTGCTTCACGCCGAGTGATGCGGGTTCGACCCCCGCCGGGAGCTTCTTCGCGACGCGCCTGTTCGGGCGTCGCCGTGAAGACCGTTGGCACGCGAGTTGGGGTTAGCCCGCGTCGGCCGGCACGGAGGTGGCCGCGCGGGCCGGGAAGAGCGCCATCGCCACGCTGCCCAGCTGCGCGAGGCCCGCGACCGCGAACACCACGCCGTACGCCGTGGCGCGCGCCACCCCTCCGTGGATCAGCGCGCCCGACAACGCTCCCGCCAGCGTCGAGCCGAGGAACATCCCCAGCGTGCCCGCGGCGTTCAGCACCGCCATCGCCGACGCGCGGCTGTTCGCCGGCACCGCCCCCGCGGCCAGCCCCAGGCTGGGCCCGTAGATCGCCGCCGAGGCCAGGCCTCCCACCGCCAGCACCACGGACAGGCCTTTGACCGGAGCCAGCGGCAGCGCGAAGAAGGTCACTCCGTAGACCGCCGCGCCCAGCGCGACGAGCTTCCAGCGGTCCACGCGATCGCCCAGCCGCGCGAAGGGCCACGTCGCCAGCGCGAACACCGTGAGGAACACGGAGAACCACGCCGACACCCGATCGTCCCCCACTCCCAGGACGTGCCCGTAGAGCTGCAGCGTCACCACGAAGGCGCCCACCGCGAAGCGCTCCAGCGCCACCACCACCGTCGGCCCCTTGAGCGCAGGCGCCCGCAACAGCTCCCGGAAGGTCACCGCCGAGCGCCGCGCGTCCGTCTCCGCAGGCAAGAGCAGCGGCGTGAGCAGCCCCGTCAAGACGCCGACGGCCCCGCCCACCACCAGCGGCAGCGTCGCCGACGCCTTCCCGAGGATCGCCCCCAGCGGGATCCCGACGAGGATCGACAGCACCACCGCGCCGCCCACCAGCCCCATCGCCGCGCCCGTCTTCGCTTGCCGGCGGATCGAGCCCATGAGGATCGACACCGCCGCGATGTAGAAGGCGCCCTGCACGAAGCGCAGCAGCAGCAGCACCGCCAGCGGTGGCACCAGCGTCACCAGGAGCAACAGCGCGCCGTCGAAGGCCGCCGACACCGCCGCCATCAGCCTGCGTTGGGACAGGCGCTCCGCCCGCACCGCCAACAGCGGCCCGCCCGCGCAGGCGCCCAGCAGGTTGACGGCGATGAAGGCGTGCATCACCCACTCCGCGCCCGGCCAGCCCACCTCCACGAAGCGCCGCACCACGGGGATCACGATCGTCGCCGGCAGCATCGCCCCGAAGACGAGGCCTGACGCCACCCCTACGCGCCGGGACGACATCGGTGCGCTCTCAGAAGCGTGGGCCACGCCGCCTCACTTACCCGAGAACTCCCGCGCGCTCATCACGCAGACTCTTCGCGCCCACGATTTTTCTTGTCGTTCAGGGCCTCTGCCGGCAAATGCTGCGCTGGTCTTCGTGGGTTTCGGCCCGTAGAGGACCGTCAGGAGCACCCCTCACCAGGAGAGAAGCCACATGGCAGAAGCATCGGAACTCCGCCGGGAGGCCGCGTCGGAGCCCTTGTTCGGAAGCCTCGCGACCTTCGCGATGAGCTCGGTGGGCTCGAAGGTGGTGATGGCCGTCACCGGGATCGGCCTGTGGCTCTTCATCACGGCCCATCTGGCGGGCAACCTGACGGCCTTCCTCGGCCGCGAGATCTTCAACGGGTACGCCGCGGCGCTGCACCACAACCAGCCGCTGCTGTGGGGAATGCGCCTGGCGCTCCTCATCGGCTTCCCGCTGCACATCCTCACCGCGGCGAGGACGGTGGCCCTCAACCGCGCCGCCCGGCCCGTCGAGTACGCCTGGGCCAACAAGTCCCCCGCGCGGGCCGCGGCCAAGACGATGATGCTGTCCGGCGCGGTGGTGCTGGCCTTCCTCCTCTACCACCTGGCGCACTTCACCTGGCGGGTGACCGGGCCGATGCCCGCGGCGCCGCTGCCCTCGGGCGACTGGGACGCGTACTCGATGCTGGTGATGGGCTTCCAGCGGCCGCTGATCGCCGGCTTCTACGTGCTGGGCCAGGTGCTGCTGGCCGCGCACCTCTCGCACGGGCTGTACAGCATGTTCCAGCACCTCGGCCTGTGGGGCCGCAGGTGGACGCCGTGGCTCCAGAGCGCGGCCCTCGTCGTCGGCTACGGGCTGTGCATCGCCTTCGCCTCCATTCCCCTCGCCGTCCTCCTGGGGATCATCAAGCCATGAACCTCGACGCGAAGATCCCCGAAGGGCCGATCGAGCAGAAGTGGAGCAAGCACAAGCTGGCGCTCCCGCTGGTGAACCCGGCCAACAAGCGCAAGCACAAGGTGATCATCGTCGGCACCGGGCTCGCCGGCGCATCGGCGGCGGCCACCCTGTCGGAGCTCGGCTACCAGGTCGAGGTCTTCTGCTTCCAGGACTCGCCGCGGCGCGCGCACTCCATCGCCGCGCAGGGCGGGATCAACGCCGCGAAGAACTACCAGAACGACGGCGACTCGGTGCGGCGCCTGGCCTACGACACGGTGAAGGGCGGCGACTACCGCAGCCGCGAGGCCAACGTGTACCGGCTCGCCGAGGTGTCGGCGAACATCATCGATCAGTGCGTGGCCCAGGGCGTGCCCTTCGCCCGCGAGTACGGCGGCCACCTGGCCAACCGCAGCTTCGGCGGCGCGCAGGTGTCGCGCACCTTCTACGCCCGGGGCCAGACGGGCCAGCAACTGCTGCTCGGCGCGTACCAGGCGCTGGAGAAGCAGGTGAACGCGGGCGCGGTGAAGATGCACAGCCGCCACGAGATGCTGGAGCTGGTGGTGGTGGACGGCCACGCGCGCGGCATCGTCACCCGCGACCTGGTGACCGGGAAGCTCGAGGCCTGGGCCGGTGACACGGTGGTGCTGGCCACCGGCGGCTACGGCAACGTCTTCTACCTGTCCACCAACGCCAAGGGCTCGAACGTCACCGCCACCTGGCGCGCGGCGAAGAAGGGCGCCGGGTTCGCCAACCCCTGCTACACGCAGATCCACCCCACCTGCATCCCTCAGGCGGGCGACTACCAGTCGAAGCTCACCCTGATGAGCGAGTCCCTGCGCAACGACGGCCGGGTGTGGGTACCCAAGAAGGCGGGCGACGCGCGCAAGCCGGCGCAGATCCCCGAGGAAGAGCGCGACTACTACCTCGAGCGCAAGTACCCCTCCTTCGGCAACCTGGCGCCCCGCGACATCTCCAGTCGCGCGGCCAAGCAGGTGTGCGACGAGGGGCGCGGGGTGGGCCCGGGCGGCCGCGGCGTGTACCTGGACTTCGCCGACGCCATCAAGCGCGTGGGCAAGCAGGTGATCAGCGAGCGCTACGGCAACCTGTTCGACATGTACGCCACCATCACCGGTGACGATCCGTACACCGTGCCGATGCGCATCTACCCCGCCGTCCACTACACGATGGGCGGGCTGTGGGTGGACTACAACCTGATGTCCAACCTCCCCGGCCTGCACGTGATCGGCGAGGCGAACTTCTCGGATCACGGGGCCAACCGGCTGGGCGCGTCCGCGCTGATGCAGGGCCTGGCCGACGGCTACTTCGTGCTGCCGTACACGATCAGCGCCTACCTCGCGACGGCCAAGCAGCCGAAGCTGACCAGCGATCACCCCGAGTTCAAGAAGGCCGTAGACGACGCGCGCGCCCGGATGACGAAGCTGCTCAACGTCAAGGGCAAGCGCACCGTGGACAGCTTTCACCGCGAGCTGGGCGTGCTGCTGTGGAACAAGTGCGGCATGGGGCGCACCGAGAAGGGCCTCAAGGAGCTGCTGATCGAGATCCCCAGGCTGCGCGAGGAGTTCTGGCGCAACGTCAACGTGCCCGGCAGCGCCGAGAGCCTGAACCAGGCGCTGGAGAAGGCCGGCCGCGTGGCCGACTTCTTCGAGTTCGCCGAGGTGCTGGTGCTGGACGCGCTCGATCGCGACGAGTCCTGCGGCGGCCACTTCCGCGAGGAGCACGAGGATCAAGGAGAGGCCAAACGCGACGACGAGAAGTTCCAGCACGTCAGCGTCTGGGAGTGGAAGGGCGAAGGCCAGGCGCCCGTCCGCCACAAGGAGCCGCTGGTGTTCGAGTCCTTCAAGCCGTCGATCCGGAGCTACAAGTAATGAGCGACAAGAAGATGAAGCTGAAGCTCCACGTGTACCGGCAGGCCTCGAAGGACGCGGCCGGCGCGATGAAGGAGTACGTGGTGGAGGACGTGTCCGAGCACATGTCCTTCCTCGAGATGATGGATCACTTGAACGAGCAGTTGATGAACAAGGGCGAGGAGCCGATCGCCTTCGATCACGACTGCCGCGAGGGGATCTGCGGCATGTGCTCGATGGTGATCAACGGGATCCCGCACGGCGGCCACCGCGGCGTCACCGCCTGCCAGTTGCACATGCGCCACTTCAAGGACGGCGATGAGATCTTCGTCGAGCCCTGGCGCGCGCGGGCCTTCCCGGTGCTGCGCGACCTGGTGGTGGATCGCCAGGCCTTCGATCGCATCGTCGCGGCCGGCGGCTACGTGTCGATCAACACCGGCGGCGCGCCCGACGCCAACGCCCTGCCGATCTCCAAGAAGGAAGCCGATCTGTCCATGGATGCGGCGGCCTGCATCGGCTGCGGGGCGTGCGTGGCGGCCTGCAAGAATGCCTCGGCGATGCTCTTCGTGGCGGCCAAGGCGTCGCACCTGAATCACCTGCCCCAGGGCGAGCCCGAGCGGTACGAGCGGGTGAAGAAGATGGCCGCGCAGATGGACGCCGAGGGCTTCGGCACCTGCTCCAACTACTCGTCGTGCGAGGCGGTGTGTCCCAAGGAGATCAGCGTGCGGGTGATCGCCGAGTTCAACCGCGATCTCTTGAAGGCCCAGGCGAAGTAGGCCCTCGTCCTTTTCCCCGGCGGCGGCGATGGGCTAAGCGCTGTCGCAGTCACGCTCAGGAGGAGCTTCACCGTGCGCATCATCGTCACCGGCTCGTTGGCCTACGACTACATCATGAACTTCCCCGGGAAGTTCTCGGACCACATCCTCCCGGACAAGGTCCACATGCTGACGGTCAGCTTCCTGGTGGACTCGATGAAGCGCCTGCGCGGTGGGACCGCGGGGAACATCGCCTACAACCTGGGGATCCTCGGTGCGAAGGCGGTGCTGGTCTCGGCCGCCGGCCAGGACTTCGCCGAGTACAAGGACGTGCTGGCGAGGTCGGGCGTGGACTTGAAGGGCGTCAAGGAGGTGCCCCACGAGTTCACCGCCTCCTGCTTCATCAACACCGATCAGGTGAACAACCAGATCGTCGCCTTCTACCCGGGCGCGGTGGTGCACGCCCGTGAGGTGACGCTGCAGTCGGTGGGCCTGACGAAGGGCGACTGGGTGATCATCAGCCCCACGGATCCCGAGTCCATGCTGCGGCACACCGCAGAGTGCAAGCAGGCGTCCGTCAGCTACATCTTCGATCCCGGCAAGCAGACGCCGCGCCTCGACAAGCAGCAGATCCTCGGCGGGATCGACGGGTGCGCCGCGCTGGTGGGCAACGACTACGAGTTCGGGATGATGGCCCGCACCACCGGCGTGCCGGAAGCCGAGTTGATCGCCATGGCGCCGCTGACGGTGATGACGCGCGGTCACGAAGGCAGCCGCTTCTACGTCAAGGGCAAGGTGGCCGCGGAGATCCCCGTGGCGAAGGTGGAGGAGGTGGTCGACCCCACCGGCGCCGGTGACGCCTACCTCGCCGGCCTGGCCTTCGGCCTGGCGAAGGGCCTGCCCTACGAGGTGTGCGGGCGGCTGGCGGCGCTCACCGCCACCTACGCGATCGAGAAGCGCGGCTGCCAGGAGCACTCCTTCGAGCGGCCAGCCTTCGCGCGGCGCTACCACGCCAGCTTCGGCACCGAGCTGCCCGCCGGCGCGCTGTAGACGTCGGCTACGGCGTCGGCACCACCGGGAGCAGCGACTTGAGATCCGCGTCGGTGAAGTAGATCCCCGCGCCCACGAAGAAGTCGCGCCCGCTGACGAGGCGGTTGGTGAGCGAGTCCCGGTTGGGGCTATTGAGCGCGTCGTCGATGCCGAGGTTGATGTAGACGTGCTCGAAGGGCGTGAAGCGCAACGTAGCGCGCAACCGCGGCAGCCGCAGCGCCTCGATGGAGAAGTTGAACACGTCCACCTTCAGCGCCAGCGCGTCTTCCAGCCAGCGCGTGTAGTAGGGGAACTTGATGGGCAGCGTGAAGTCCGCGCCCAGCCCGCCGGTGGATTCGATCACGCCGAAGCGCAGGGTGAGGAAGCTGTAGCGCTTGGCGAACTGCGCGGAGAACTTCACCGTCTCCTTCGTCACCGTGTTCTTCTGCACCACCGGCTCACCCGCGGCCGGCGGGTTCTGCTGCACGTACACCGTCTCTACCGTCCCGCGGGGATCGTCGATCACCTCGATCAGGTAGTACTTGTCGGGCTTGGGGATCAGCCGCACGCCGAGGAAGGTCTTCGCCGCGCCCTGCTGGGTGAGGTAGTCCACCTTGAGGCCCACCTCGAGCTGCAGGTTGGTGAGGCGCCCGGCGAAGTCGGCCACGTCTTCCACCGTGTCGGTGACCTTCTGCTGCAGCCGCTCGTCCTGGAGCAGCGCGCCGGCGGCGCCCTTCCCTTCCTTGATGTCGTTGGTGATCTGCTCGACGTTGGCCAGCGAGCGATCGAGCTTGGCCAGCGTCTCCTTGAGCGACGACATGGTGCCCGCCACCTCGCCCTCGTTCTCGCCCACCATCTTCTTCACGCTGGCGACCACGTCGCGGACGTCGGCGGAGATGGTGTCGATGTTCTGGACGATGTTGTGCACGGAGGCGCGCTCGGCCTCGGTCACCTTCCGCACGTCGCCGGACACCGCCTCGACGTTGGCGAGGATCTGATCGAGCCGGGTGGCGTTCTCGCGCACCGTCTTCTCCACCGCCTCGGACAGCTTGACCAGGTTCTGCACGATGGCCTCGATCGAGCCCTGCCCCTGCGGGCCTCCCAGCACCGCGCGCAGCGCGCCCGTCACCGCCTCGATGTCCTTGGTGATGGCGGCCAGCGAGTTGAAGATCTGCTCCATGCCCTGCGCGTCGATGACGCGGGTGATCTCGCCGTCGTCCTTCAAGAGCGGCTGATCCTCGGTGCCGGGCGTGAGATCGAGCATGTAGTCGCCGAGCAGCGACTCCGAGCGCTTGGTGAGGGTGGCGTTCTCCCGCACGCCCACGTCCCGGCGCAGGCGCATGTCCACGCGCGCGCGGGTCCCCTCCAGGCTGATCCCGACGATCTCTCCCACCGGGATGCCGGCGATCTGCACCCGGCTGCGCGCCCCCAGGCCCGACGCGTCGCGGAAGAACGCGTGCGCACGAATAGACTCGTCTTCCTTCATCCCGCCCTTCTTCACGAAGGTGAGGAAGAAGAAGAGGATCACCCCGGCAGCGATGACGAGGAGGCCCACCCGGAAGGGCGTGAGGATCTTCTTCACAGAGGAAGAGGACTCTAGCCGCATTCCCCGGCCCCGCCAGTGTCAGTTCTTCCCGAACCAGGTCTGGAGGAACACCTTGACCGCCGGGTGCTCGGAGTGGCGCAGCTTCGCCGGGGGGCCCTGGTCGACGATCACCCCCTGCGAGAGAAAGGCGATGTTGTCCGCGACCTTGAAGGCCGAGGCGATGTCGTGGCTGATCACCACGCTGGTCACACCCAGCTCGCGCTTGGCGTCGAGGATCATCTCGTCCACGTAGTCGGTGGTGATCGGATCGAGGCCGGTGGTGGGCTCGTCGTAGAGGACGATCTTCGGATCGAGGACGATCGCCCGCGCCAGGCCCACGCGCTTGCGCATGCCGCCCGAGAGATCCGCCGGGAACTTGTGCTCCACGTTCTTGAGGCCGACGATCGACAGCTTCTCCTTCACCAGCGCCCGCATCTCTTCCTCGCCCAGCTCCTTGCGGTGCTCGCGCAGGGGGAAGGACACGTTCTCGTACACGTTCATCGAGTCGAACAGCGCCGCGGCCTGAAAGACCATGCCGAACTTCCGGCGCACCCGCTCCAGCGCCTCCGGGCCGAAGGGCACGATGTCCTCGCCGTCGACGATCACCTGCCCCGAGTCCGGCTTGAGCAGGCCGATCATGTGCTTCATCAGCACCGTCTTGCCGCTGCCCGAGCCGCCGAGGATCACCAGGGTGCTGCCGGGGGGCACCTCCACGTTGATCCCGGTGAGCACCTGGTGATCACCGAAGGACTTGTGCAGATCGACGATCTGGATGATCGGCGGCGCGGCGGCCGCGGCTGGAGCGGGCGCGGCCATCAGTGCAGGAGCACGCCCACGAAGTAGTCGAGGATGAAGATCCCCAGGGCCGACGCCACCATCGCCTCGGTGGTGGCCTTGCCCACGCCCTTGGCGCCGCCCGACGCGTTGTAGCCCTTGTAGCAGGCCACCAGGGCCACGAAGAGGCCGAACACCGCGCCCTTGATCAGCCCCTCGGCGATGTCCTCTGGATCGAGCCACTGCTGGGTGCGGGTGATGAAGGTGCCCGCCGACAGGCCCTTCACCAGGACGGCAACGAAGTAGCCGCCCGTCATGCCGACGATGTCGAAGATCATCACCAGCATCGGGACCATGATCAGCCCGGCCAGCACCCGCGGCACCAGCAGGTACTGCACCGGGTTGACGGCCATCGTCTCCAGCGCGTCCACCTGCTCGGTGACCCGCATGGTGCCCAGCTCGGTGCACATGGCGCTGCCGGCGCGCATCGTCACCATCAGCGCCGAGAACACCGGGGCCAGCTCGCGGGTGATGGTCAGCGACACCGTGGGCCCGACGAGGCTCTCGGCGTTGAACATGTCGAAGGCGCGCCAGCTCTGGTGGGCGAACACCATGCCCGAGAAGATCCCGGTGAGCCCCACGATGAAGATCGAGCCCACGCCCACGAAGTCGAGCTGCGCGAACAGGTTCTGCACCCGGAAGGGGGGGCGCACCGCCCAGCGCAGCACGTCGATCAACAAGGTGGCCAGGCCTCCCAGCTCCTCCACCAGCTTGTAGAGGCCGGTGCCCAGCCCTTCGATGGCCGTGTAGAGCGGGCCGGGCCGCGGGGGCTGGGGCGTAGATTCGGCGGGCGGCGACATGCGGGTGCGCAGGACTCTACGTCACTTCGCCCTTGCGACAAGTCGTGCTAGCCCGTCGGGCATGAGCACCATCCGGACCGGCGGGGAGATCGACGCCTTCTGCAGCAAGTGCGAGCTCAACCTCGCGCACACCATCATCGCCATGGTGGGCCCCAAGGTGGTGAAGGTGAAGTGCAACACCTGCGGGAATGATCACCAGTACCGCGGCGAGCAGCCGCTGGTGAAGTCCCAGTCCTTCGCCAACCCGAAGAAGCGCGCGGGGTCCTCCTCGTCGGCCGGGCCGAAGCCCAGCCGCGCCCACGTCGCCTGGGAAGACAAGTTCAAGGGCAAGGATCTGTCCCGCGCGCGGAAGTACAGCGTGAAGGACACCTACGCGCTGGACGACGTGATCGATCACCCCACCTTCGGGCTGGGCCTGGTGACCGCGGTGCGGCAGGACAAGGTGGAGGTGTCCTTCAAGCAGGAAGAGAAGGTGCTGGTGCACGGCAAGGGCGCGCCGGCCGCGCCGCTCCCGCATCCCCCGCACCGGCCGCCGCCGTCGGCGCCGGAGGATCACCGGCCCGAGAAGGAAGAGCCCACCGAGACACCCGTAGCGCCGCCCCCGGCGGACTTCGCGCCTCAGCGCTGATGGAGCCGCTCCACCGGCTCGCGAGGGCCCAGCGGTTGCGCCATACTCTCTTTCGATGCGGGATCCGCAGACCAGGGACGCCACGTACGAGGACCTGAAGGCCCTGCCCGAGAACATGGTGGGGCAGATCGTCGAAGGCGTGCTGATCGCGATGCCGCGGCCCGCTGTGGGCCATGCCTTCGTGACGTCGACGTTGGGGGCCGATCTCCATGGCCCCTTCGGACGCGGCCGTGGAGGGCCTGGGGGCTGGATCTTCCTCGACGAGCCCGAGCTGCACTTCGACCGCAACGTCCTCGTCCCCGACATCGCCGCCTGGCGGCGCGAGCGCATGCCGGAGCTGCCAACCGCCAGCACCCCGTTCCTCACGCTCGCTCCGGACTGGGTGTGCGAGGTGCTCTCGCCCCGCACCGCCTCGGTCGACCGCGTGCAGAAGCGGCGGGTCTACGCACGCGAGAAGGTCGGCTACCTGTGGATCATCGACCCACTCGAGCGCGTCCTCACCGCCTACGCCCTGGATGGTGCGGACTTCCGGGAACTCGGTACCTGGGGCGGTGACGAGGATCGCCTGCTGCGCGTCGCGCCGTTCGACGCGATCGAGCTCGATCTCACGTCGCTGTGGGCGCCGCAGCCCCCGCCCTGAGCAACTCCACGCAGCGGCGGAGATCTTCCGGGAGCGGCGCGGTGACGGCCAGCCCCAGCGCAGGCACCTCCAACGACTCCGCGTGCAGCGGCGTGCGCTCGAGCACCACCTCGTCACCCTGCCCGCCCAGCTCCCTCGCGGTGAGGGGCGCCTTCCGCCCGTACTGGTGATCGACGAGCAGCGGGTGCCCGGCCGCCTTGAGGTGCACGCGGATCTGGTGCTGCCGGCCGGTGAGGGGCTCGGCCTCGACCAGCGTGGCGGAGGAGAAGATCTCCCGCGGCCGCACCAGGGTGCGCGACGGCTTCCCCGCTTCTCCGGGCCGCACCGGCCGCATCCTGCCCTTCCGTGCCTCGGTGAGCGCGACGTCGAGCTCGAGCGGCGCCTCCACCCTTCCCTCCACCAGCGCCAGGTAGCGCTTCTTCACCCCAGCGCCTTCGAAGGCCTGGTTGGCCGCCCGGTGCGCCTCGGCGGAGGTGGCGAAGACGAGCACCCCGGAGGTGTCACGATCGATCCGGTGGCACACCCAGATCCGCGTGCCCAGTTGCGCGGCGAGCAGCTCGCGCGCGCAGCCGGCGTCGCCTGGCGCCCGCCCCGGGATCACCAGGAGCCCCGCCGGCTTGTCGATGGCGACCAGCCCACCAACCGTGGCGAGGACCTGCAAGTGCACGCGCTACTCGAGATCCGTCGGGCGCAGCACGGTGATCGGTCCGTACCGGCTGACCATGGGCTTGAGGGCCTCGGCGTTGCCCACCAGCGCCAGCACGCGCTCACCCTTGAAGAGGTGGCGGTGGGCCGCCTCGGCCGCTTGCTTCACCGACACCGCGCTGATCCGCTCCCGGTAGCCGGCGATCCAGTCCGGGGGCAGGCCGTAGTGCACGACGTCGGCGATCGCCCCGGCCACCGCCTCGTTCGTCTCCAGCCGGCCCGGGTACAGCCCGCAGATGTAGCGCTGCACCGTGGCCAGCTCCTTCGCGGACGGCCCCTTGAGGCGCATCTTCTCGACCTCGGCCAGGGCCACGTCCACCAGCGTGTTGACGCTCTCGGTCCGGGTGAAGGACGACACGGTGAAGCTGCCGCCCGCGCTCAGCATGTCGAAGGACGAGCCGGCGCCGTAGGACAGCCCCCGCTTGACGCGGATCTCCGTCACCAGCCGCGAGGTGAAGCCGCCTCCCAGCACCGCGTTCATCACCACCAGCGGAAAGTGATCGGGGTGCCCGCGCTTCACGCCCGCCGCGGCGATCCGGACCTGCGCCTGCGTCTGCTCGGGCTTGTCGACGATCACCACGTCGCCGGGCTTCTGGAGCCCCGGCCAGGCCGGCACCTCGGGGGCGAACTTCGGGCCGCCGCGCCAGCCGCCCAGGGTGCGCTGGATCACCTCGGTGACGGCCTCCACGTCCACGTCGCCCACCACGAAGAGGTGCGCCACCTTCGGGCCCAGCCGCTCCCGGTGGAAGGCCTGAAGCTGGGCGCGGGTGAGCCGCTCCACGTCGACCTTCCCGCCGCAGGACTCGAAGGCGTACGGGTGCTGCCCCCACACCGCGCGCGTCAGGGCGCGATCCGCCAGCGTGCCCGGATCATCCAGCTCGTTCGCCAACTGCGCGAGGGTGCGGCGGCGGTTGAGCTCGACCTCCTGCTCCGGGAAGTCGGGGGCGAGGACGACCTGCCCCATCACCCCCAGCATCGCGTCGAGGTGCTTCGACGGCGTGGACAGGGAGATCACCGCGTTCTCTTCGTTGGCGTAGCCGCCCAGCGCCGCGCCCACCAGATCGACCGCTTCGCTGATCTCGTCCGCCGACTGTCCGCCCGCGCCGCGCCGGAGGATCCTCGAGGCGAAGTCCGCCACGCCCCGTTGGTCGGCAGCGTCGAAGGCCGAGCCCGCGCGCACCACCAGCCGCACCGCCACCAGGGGCAGCGAGGAGCGCTTCACCACGTGCACCGTGAGGCCGTTGGCCAGCACCCGCACCTCGTGGGGCGGCAGGTGCAACGGGCGCAGCTTCGGCGTCTGGGTCCGAAAGGTCTTCACGCCTGGGCTCCCGGCGTGGGGGCGAGCGTCACCACGGAGCGCCGCTCCGCCGACAGGTACCTCGCCGCCGCCGCGCGCACCTGCTCGGTGGTGATCGCCTCGTAGCGCGAGGCCAGGGCGAGCCCTTCCCGCCAGTGGCCCAGCATCAGCTCGTAGGTCCCCAGCGCGTGCGCCCGCCCGTTGTTGGTGGCCAGCTCGCGCAGCAGGTGCGCGGACAGGTTGTTCTTCGCCTTCTCCAGCTCGCGCGCCGAGATGCCTTCCTTCGCCACCTTCTCCAGCTCGGCGTAGAGCGCCGCCTCGGTGCGCAGCGGATCCGCGCCCGGCTTGAGCTCCAGCACCACGGTGAAGGCGCCGGGATCGAGCCGCCACGTCCAGTCCACCGAGATGCCGACCGCCAGCTCCTGCTCGAAGACGAGCGACCTCGTCAGCCGGCTCGACTGCCCCACCGAGAGCGCGTACTGCAACACGTCGAGGGTCAGCGTGTCCGGGTGGGTGGAGGCGGGCCCGCGCCAGGCGATCATCAGCATGGGCGCCTGGGCGGGGTGGCGGACCTCGGCGCGGCGCTCCCCCTTCTGCTCCGGCTCGGCGTCGATCACCTTCGCCGGCGAGGGCCCGGGCTTGATCGCGCCGTAGTACTTCTTGAGCAGCCGCAGCGCCTCCTTCGGCTCGAAGTCGCCCGACACGTAGACGGTCGCGTTGTTGGGCGCGTAGTAGGTGCGGAAGTAGTCCAGGCAGTCCTCGCGGCGGATGTTCTCGATGTCCTTCATCCAGCCGATCACCGGCCAGCGGTACGGGTGCGCCTTCCACACCAGCGTGGACAGCTCTTCGTCCACCATCCCGGCGATCTCGTTGTCGACGCGCAGCCGGCGCTCCTCCATCACCACCTGGCGCTCGCTCTCGAGCATCTTCGGCGTGACCTGCAGGCTTCTCATGCGATCCGACTCGAGATCGATGACCGTCTCGAGCGCCTCGGCCATGAAGTCCTCGTAGTACACGGTGAGATCGGTCGAGGTGTACGCGTTGGAGGTGCCGCCGTTGGACTCGAGCACCTTGTCGAACTGCCCCGGACCGAACTTCTTCGCGCCGTTGAACATCATGTGCTCGAAGAGGTGGCTGATGCCGGTGATCCCCGGCCGCTCGTTTCGCGAGCCGACCCGGAAGAAGGTGTAGAAGCTGCAGGTGGGCACCTCGTGCGACGGCAGGAGGCGCACCGTCAGCCCGTTGGGCAGCTTGGCTTCGATCACCGAGTCGGCGATCGGCTGGAGCGCGGGGAGGATCGGGAAGGGCGGCGCCTTGGCGCGGGGTTGGGGGCGGGGCATCGGGACTCCTGGCGGGGTGTTCAGCTTCTTCTGGAACGTACTCAGCGGGGGCGCCGTTGGCCTGCGTAAAAAGGCGCCGTCAGCGGGGGGCGTGCCCATCGAGGAAGCGCAGCACCGACGCCCACACCTCGTCGGCCGCCCGCTCGGCGATCAGCAGATCCATGTGGCCGTACTCGCCCTTCGCGCCGTTGGCCCGGGTGATCACCAGCCACTCCTTGGGTCCCCCGAGGGCCCGGTAGCCGTCCTTCACGCCGGGCGCCAGGGCCACGCGATCCAACCGCGCCGCCACCACCAGCACCGGCGTGGTGATGCGCGCCATGTCCTTCTTGAAGTCCAGCGTGCAGTCGAGCGACTGGAAGCGGCCTCCGTCCAGCATCCCGATGAGCTGGAGCGCCACCCCGCCCGCCACGTCGGCGGTCCCATAGGCCAGCAGCCGCTGCCAGGAGGCCGTGGTGCTGGACTGCGGGTTGTAGAAGAAGCGCTGGAATGGGCCGTCGTCCACCAGCGCCTGGAAGGGCGCCGCGGCGTGGGCGCCGAGCGCGCTGGGGATCATCAGGTCGGGGCTCACCAGCTTCGGGGCTATGGAGTGCAGCCACGTCTCCAGCCCCGTGCCCCAGTCGAGGCGCGTGGGCGAGCCCAACGTCGCCACCGCGTTCAGCCCCTGCCCGCCCTGCGAGAGGTACGCGTAGGCCACCAGGCCGCCCATCGAGTGGCCCACGTAGTCCACCGCCGGCGCGCCGCTGACCTCGCGCACGTGGCGGATCACCCCGGGCAGATCGAAGCGCCAGTAGGAGTCGAAGGTGATCGGCGGGTGGCGGCCCTTCTCTTCGTCGATGCCGTCCGAGTCGCCCGCGCCGCGCACCGACATGGTCCACGCCTCCCGGCCGTGCGCCGCCAGCCAGCGGGCCAGCGAGTGGCGCTCGTCGAGATCCAGGTTGCGCGCGTTGGCGGAAATGCCGTGGCAGAGGATGACGGGGAGGCCGGTGGGCGCTCCGGAAGGGCGGTAGCGGGTGAGGGAGATCTCCCAGCCGTCGTCGGTCTTCGCGCGGTGCGTTTCAGCTTCGGGTGGCAGAGGGACGAAGCGCGTGGCGGCGCAGGAGGAGATCGCCAGCGCACAGGCAAGCGCGATCCATCTCATGGGGTCTTCCCCTCTCCCCGCAAGAAGGCCTCGAGTTCGGGGAAGACGCGCGACGGCGCCTTCGCGCCCAGCAGCAGCGACACGTGGGAGAAGTCGTCGCCCGTCTCGAAGCGGCTGAAGGTGCGCAGGCGCACGGCTGCCTTCGAGGTGTCCCGCAGCGGCGCGCACAACTCGGGCCCGGCGAAGCCGTCGCCCAGCGCGAGGAAGAGCAGCGTCGGGCGATCGAAGTCCAGGAGGCGCGAGCGCACGGTGGTGCCGTCGTCCAGCGGGAGATCGCCCAGCCGCATCCAGGCCAGCCACTCCGCCGCCTGCCCAGAGGAGAGATCGCGCGTCCCCAGCGCCCGCAGCGCCTCCAGGGTCTGCGGCGGGAACTTCGTCTCCATGGCGAAGAGGAGCTCGAAGTCCCATGCGCCGCCCGGCGAGGCCGCGAAGTCCGAGAAGTGGCCGCCTTCGGCGAGGAAGGCCCCGGCCAGCGCGCTGGGCACCTCGGCCTCCACCGGCGTGCTCAAGGCCACCACGCGGCGGACCGGCAGCTCCCGCCCCGCTGCCGCCAGCGCCAGCGTTCCGCCCCACCCATGCGCCACGAGGTCGATGGGCTCACTCTGCTCCGCGGCGATCACCCGGGCGATCGCCGGGAGATCGAGGTGGATCCACGCCCGCAGGCTCGCCCCCGCGTTCGCCTTGCCCTGCCCCCGCAGCTCGGCCACGTAGACGGCGTACCCCCGCGCGGCGAGCCAGCGGGCCAGCCCCTCCCGGTGGAGATCGAAGAGCGGACGGCCGAAGCCGATCTCTCCCACCAGCAGCACCGGGGAACGGCCTTCACCCTTGCCCGGCGGGAGGTAGCGGTAGAGCGCGAGCGACGCGCCGTCGGAGGCCACCACCCGGCGATGGGACACCGTGGGCTCCGGCGCCGAGGCGAAGAGCAGCGCCACCACCAACGCCGTCACAGCTCGACGATCCCCGCCTTGAGCGCCAGCACCACCGCCTCCACGTGCGAGTTGACGCCCATCTTCTTGTAGACGTGCGAGAGGTGGGTGCGCACGGTGCGGCGCTCCAGGCTCATCACGCTGCCCACCTCGGCGTTGGACAGGCCCTTGGCCACGTACCGGAGGACGTCGAACTCCGTGGGCGTCAGGTTCCACGGGTTGTCCGGCTGCGCCTTCTTCGCCTGCACCGAGTGGAAGTAGTTCCAGAAGCGCCTGGCGATGATCGCCTCCAGCACGGTGCCGCCGGCCATCACCTCGTGGATGCCCGCGCGGATCTTCTCCGGGCCCACGCGCTTGACCAGGTACCCCGAGGCGCCCGCCTGCATCGCCTCGTACACCTTCTGCTCATCGTCGAAGGAGGTGAGGATCAGGAGCTCTACCTCGCAGGCCTGCTTCTTCACCCGCTTCGTCACCTCGATCCCGTCGATGCCGGGCAGCTCGAGATCGAGCAGGACGAGGTGCGGCTTGAGGCGGACGATCTCATCCACCGCGGCCTCGCCCTCCATCGCCGACCCGACGACCTCCAGCTCCTCGAAGGTGCCGAGCACCTTGAGCAGGTTCTTCATCAACTGCGGCTGATCCTCGACGACGAAGACGCGGGTGCGCTCGGAGCTCATTTGAAGTTCGGCAGCAGCTTGACCTGCTTGCCGGCCTGGAAACGGGTGGCAGCGACGTACTCCTGCTTCGACCTGGTGTCGACGACGCGGACCTTGCGTACGCCGGGCTCCACCGGCACCTTGGCCAGCGAGCCGCAGACGCGCTGCCCGTCGATCTCCACGCGCACCGGGCGGGACACCGCGATCGTCAGCACGGCGTTCTTCCCCTTCGGCGGGGCGTAGCAGTCGGCGGCGGGCGGCGGAGGCGCCTTCGGTTTCACCGCCTTCACCTCAGGCTTGTCGGGAGGTGGCGGGACGAAGGCCTTCTCGGGGTGCTGCTTGTCGAAGTCGGGCAGCTTGAGGGGCTTGCCGAGGGAGGGCGGCGGCGGCCGGTTGTCGGGGGCCACCTCGCGCTCGATGGGGTCCGGCAGGTAGGAGAGCAGCGTGGATTTCGGGTCCGGCGTGGACTGGTACCAGCCGACGGCCAGCCCGGTGACGACGGAGAAGAGGATCACCGTGGCGATGAAGGCCACCACCCTGGCCTGCCGCCGCCCCTTGAGGCGCAGCTTCTCGAAGTCGGGGATCTCCGGATCCCCCTCGCGCTTGAAGGGCACCACGAAGGTCATGATCGTCTTGGCCACGCTCTGCTTCTTGTGAGCCTGACGCGGGGTGGGCGGCGCGGCCGGCGTGGGCCCCGGCGCGAAGTCCTCCCTCACGCGCACGCGCTGGTTCACCGCGTCGCCCTGGGTGGGCGCGGTGTCGTCCTTGAGCGTGGGGAGCTCGGCGGGCGGCGCCACCCAGGACGTGGGCGGCTTCGGCTCCTGTTGCTGCGCGGCGCTCGCGTCCCAGGTGGCGGGCGGCTGCGGCTCCTCCTTGCGCGCCACCCCTGGCTGGCCGCCGGGCTCGGTCTTCTCACCCGCCTGGGTGGGAAGGTCGTCCAGGGTGAAGACAGGCAGGCCGTCGCTGGTGGGCGCGCGATCGTCGACGAGGCCCCCGGAGAAGGGCGCGCGATCGGTCGCCTCGGCGGGCCCCTCGTCCAGCGTGCCCACCCCGGCGATGTCCTCGAGCCTGAAGGGCGCGTCGAAGGGCACTGGCCCCAGCTGGGTCACCTGCACCTCGTTGGGGAAGAGCTCGCGGACGAACTTCTGCAGCTCGGCCTGGCCGGCCACGCCTCCCTGGCCGGAGAGGAAGTCGCGCAGGGCCTCGGCGAAGTCCGCGCAGCTCCGGTAGCGCCGCGAGGGCGAGGACTCGAGCGCCCGCATGATCACCGGATCCACCCGCGCGTTGAGCCTCCGCACCAGGCGCGAGGGCGGAGGTAGGCGATCGGACCGGGTGCTGACGTTGGACTTGCCCAGCGCGGCTTCGCGCAGGGTGAGCAGCTCGTAGGCGATCGCGCCCAGCGCGTAGACGTCCAGCGCCACCTGCGGCTCGCCGTTGACGCCTTCAGGCGCGCGGTAGCTGTTGCGGCCGTGAGACGCGAAGGCCTTCTTGAGCGCCGCGCTGGCCTGGAGCGCCGCCAGCGCGCCGAACTCCGACACACCCACCCGGCCGTCGTCCGCCAGGTGCACGTTGCCCGGGGTGAGCGCGCCGTGCACCACGCCCGCCGCGTTGGCCTCGCCCACCAGCGCGAGCAGCTCGAGCGTGATCGTCAGGGCCAGCACCGGCGGCAGGTGGACCTCGCGGGTGTGCAGGCGCTGCAGCACCAGGCCCAGGGGGTAGCGCCCCACGTCCTCGCGGACGATCGCCAGGCGTCCCTTCACCAGGCCCACGTCCAGCACGTGCGCGATGCCGGGGCGGGACACGGCCTTGAGCCGCCTCGCCGTGTCCGCCACCACCTTCGCGTAGGCCGCGTCCGTCGTCTTCGGGTGGAACAGCTTCACCACCACCGGCGCCTGGGACTCCTCTGCCCGGAAGAGATCCGCCAGCTCCCCCTGCTCGAGGCGTCCCATCAGCCGGTACACAACGTGGTTATAGCCGCCCGCGGGCGCTTAGCGGCGGCGGCGTTTGGCGGGCCAGGGAGGCACCGCGTCGAAGCGGAACCCGCACCACACGCAGGACACGCCGCGGCGGCCCGGCGGGAGCTCCAGGGTGCACCCAGGACAGCGGGGGCGCGGCTTGTGCTTCTTCTCGACTGCCAGCGCCTTCCTCTCGGCGGCCGTCTTCGCCGCCGCCCGCGTGGACTTGAGCCGCTTCTCCAGCTCGCGCACGCGCGCCTCGAGATCGATCACCCGCAGGTACAGCTCGCGCTCCATCTCGCTGCGGATCTTCGGGGGCGTCGTCACGGGCGAAACTCCGTGAGGGATCGTGCCACGAGGAGCGCCCCAGGGGAAAAACCAGGCCGCCTTCCGTGGCTGATGCTAAGCGCGCCCCACCGGCGCTATGACTGAAGGCCTTCGCTTCAGCGAGCAACAAAGGAACACCTTGGTCCCCATTCACGGAATCGTCCGCGGGCCGATCGACGATCAGGCCACCCTCGAGGCCATCGAGCGCACGCAGGTGCTGCTGGCCGACGCCGCGCTCTCGCAGATCCTCTCCCAGCCCTCGAAGAACGACACGCCGGTGCAGCGGCAGATCTTCGTCAACCGGAACCTGAACCTGGCGAAGATCGAGCTGATCGGCTTCGACATGGACTACACGCTGGCGATCTACCACCTGCGCCGGCTGGAGCAGCTTTCGTACGATCTGACCGTCGACAAGCTGGTGAAGGCCTACGGCTACCCGGAGGCGATCCGCGGCATCCCGTACGATCACCAGTTCGTGATGCGCGGCCTGTTCGTCGACAAGAAGGCGGGCAACCTGCTGAAGATCGATCGCTTCGGGCACGTGGGGCGCGCCTACCACGGGCGCTCGCCGCTGCCGGAAGGCGAGCTGAACCGCCTGTACCGCAATGAGCGGATCCGCCTGAAGAACCCCGAGTACGCGTGGATCGACACGCTCTTCGCCCTGCCCGAGGCGTGCCTGCTGGCGGGGATCGTCGACCTCTTCGAGCAGAAGCTCAAGGCGCCCCTGGACTTCTCGAAGCTGTACGACGACATCCGCGAGGCGATCGACACGGTCCACCGGGACAACTCGCTCAAGACGCTGATCCGCGAGGACATCGGCCGGTACATCTTCAAGGATCCGGAGCTGGGGCCGGCGCTGCACAAGCTGAGATCCGGCGGGAAGAAGCTGTTCCTGCTGACCAACTCGCTGTGGGACTACACCAACGCGGTGATGGCGTACCTGCTGGACGGGGTGCTGCCCGAGTACCCGAGCTGGCGGAACTACTTCGACTACGTGATCACCGGGGGCAGCAAGCCGGGCTTCTTCAGCGAGGCGAAGCCGTTCCTCGAGGTGGACACCACCACCGAGGCGAACACCACGCTGGGCGAGGCGTCCACGCTGGAGCGCAACAAGGTGTACCAGGGCGGAAACCTCGGCGACTTCGAGCGGCTCACGGATCACGCAGGCGAGACGGTGCTGTACGTGGGCGATCACATCTACGGCGACATCCTCAAGTCCAAGAAGACGTCGATGTGGCGCACCTGCATGATCGTCCAGGAGATCGAGGACGAGATCTCGTGGCTGGACAGCCGCCGGAAGGAGCTCGGCCGCCTCGACGAGCTGGAGCAACTGCGCGCACGGCTCGACGACGAGATCGGCCCCCGGAAGGCGCGGCTCAACCAGATCGAGAAGGCGCTGGAGAAGGGCCACCCCTCACAGGTGGAGGCGGCGGCGCTGGAGTCCGAGTTCAAGCGGGTGAAGGCCGAGCTGGACCGCCTGCGCCGGGGGATGCGCGAGACGGTGGAGCTGGTGAAGACGCTGGAGCAGCTCATCGACTCCGGCTTCAACCCGTACTGGGGCCTGCACTTCAAGGAAGGGAATGAAAACTCCCGCTTCGGTGAGCAGGTCGAGCAGTACGCCTGCGTGTACACCTCGCGGGTGTCGAACTTCATCTTTTACTCGCCGCTCCACGTGTTCCGATCGCCGCGCGAGGTGATGCCGCACGAGCAGGCCGGCGCTTTCCGGCTGTCGATGCTGGGCGGGGACAGCCTGCCCAAGGCGACGCTGCGCGCGGCGGACATTCCGTAGAAGGTCAGGCCGGCTCGACGCGCGTCCACATCACCGGGCCGGCGCGGCCGAGTTCCATGGCTTTGAGGCCCAGGCGCCTGAAGTCCTTCCCGTAGCGGCCGGCCTTCAGCACCACCCACCGGCGGGCCACCCGCTGGGCCTGCGCCAGCGTCTCTTCGTCCAGCGGCTCGTGGAGCGCGTGCGCGCGTAACAGCTCGAAGCTCGGTGACGACCTCCTGGGGCGATCGAACATGGGATCGAAGAGGACGACGTCGACGCTGCGCGAGGCCTGGCCCTTGAGCACGTCGCGCGCCCGGCCGTGGACGAGCTCGATCCGGGACGATCCTGGATCGACCGGCAGTCGGGCCAACCCCTCCGACACGAGGATCCACAGCGGCAGCGCTGCTTCCACGCCCAGCACGCGCCCCGACGGCCCCACCGCCCGCGCACACACCAGCGCGTCGGCCGCGAGGCCCGCCGTCGCGTCGAGAACGCTGTCACCCGGCCTGAGCTCCGCCAGGCGCAGCAGCACGTCGTCCCGGTGGCCCTTCGCCAGGCGCTTGAGCCGCAGCTGGGCGATCCCCGGCGTGAAGGCCAGGCTGCCCTGCGCGTCCCGCAGCGCCCACCCGTCCGCCGAGCGCACCAGGCACGCGCGGGCCGAGCCAGCCAGCAGCGCTGCCACGCCGCCCTTCGCCGGCCGCTTGAGGAACGGCAGGCCCCACTCCGCTGCCTTCCGCCGGGCCTCCTCGGCGAAGCGATCCGCGTGCGCGCCCACGGTGACGGCCAGCGGAGTCACGGCGCCGGGAGGAGCTCGGCGGCCACCCGGCGCACCTCGTCGTAGGCCGAGTCGTCCACCGTGCGGAAGCCGTTGACGTTCAACGGCCCCAGGATCTCCCGGCCAGCGCGATCGCGCGCGGTGAGCACCAGCAGGGCCTCGCTGATCGCCTGCGCCACCTCCTCGGGCACCTCCGGGCGCACGCAGAGGATGTCGCGCGGCGTACGCAGCGTCTTGGCCACCACCCGGAAGGTGAGCGGATCGATCCCCTTCGAGCGCTTGAGGGCCGCGAACGCGCCCTGGTAGGTGGATCCTGCGTCCACCCGCCCCTCCGCCACCGCGAGCAGCACCGCCTCGTGGTTGCCCAGGAATTCCACCTTCGCGAAGTCCTTGTCCACGTCGATGCCGCGATCGCGCAGGAGCTTCCGCGGGTAGAGGTACCCGGTCGTCGACATCGGTTCGACGAAGGCGATCGTCCCACCGCGCAGATCCTCGAGCGTCCTGCGGCTGCTGTCGTCTCGCACGAAGATGTAGCCCGACGCGGTGGCGGAGCCGTCGGCGATCGTCTGCACCAGGCAGTTCAGCTTCACCCGCCGGGTGGCGTGGGCGTAGGCGAGGGGGCTCAGCTCCACCAGATCAAACTCCCCCGCGGCGAGGCGATCGATCGCGTTGCCGTAGGTGTCGCCCACGACGATCTCTACCGGCACCCCCAGAGTCTTCGACAGGTACTCGGCCAACTCCTGGTGCGCGGCGCTCATCGTCTCCGGGGAGAGGAACGGCACCAGCCCCAGGCGCAGCCGGGTGAAGCCCGCGGGGGGCGAGAACACCGGCCGCATCGCGGGGACCCGGCGCGGCAGCGGAGGCGAGCGCTCCGGCGGCTCCGCGCAGCCGAACACAGCCACCAGCACGGCCGCGACCGCGAAGGCCCTCATCCGATCACTCCCCTGGCGCCCACGACGCGGTTCCGGCCCTGGCGCTTGGCGATGTACATCGCCTGATCCGCCGAGGCGATGAGCTGCTCCGTCGTCTTCCCGTCCTCCGGGTAGGTGGCCACGCCGATGCTCACCGTCACCTTCGTCGGCCACGGCGTCCCCTGGTTGATCCGCTCCTCCACGGCCACGCGCATCCGCTCGCCCACCTGCAGCGCCTCGCTCTTGGTCGTCTCGGGCAGCACCACCGCGAACTCCTCGCCGCCGTAGCGGGCGATCAGATCCGTCTGCCGCAGATCGGAAGAGAGCACCTCGGCCATGCGGCGCAACAGCTCGTCACCCGCCGGGTGCCCCATCGCGTCGTTTACCTTCTTGAAGAAGTCCACGTCGATCATCAGCACGCCCATGGGCCGCTTGTGGCGCTCGCTGCGCAAGAGCTCGGCGCTGATCGCCTCCTGGAAGCGGCGGTGGTTGTAGACGCCGGTCAGGCCGTCGGTGACGGCGAGGCGCCCGAGGCGCGCGTTGAGCTCCTGTAGCTCGCGGGTGCGCTCGGCCACCACGTGCTCGAGGTTCTCCCGCTCGTGCTGCAGCGCGGCGGCCATCTTGTTCATCGTCTCCGAGAGCTCCGCCAGCTCGACGCTGCGCAGCGCCGGCGCGCGCGTGGCCAGGTGGCCTTCCCCCATCCGGCGGGCCGCCTGCTGCAGCGCGCGCACCGGCCTGACCACCAGCCGATCCAGCCCCACGTACAGCATGAGGGTGAGCGTCCCGAAGAGCGCCAGGATCGCCAGCGCCAGCCGCAGGCGCGCGCGCACGAAGCTGGCCTCCAGCCGATCCACGCTGAAGCGGGCGCTCACCGTCGCCCAGCGGATGCCCGACACGGCCGGAACGGCGATGCGGTAGGTGCGCCCTTCCCGCGCCCACACCGGCCCGTCCGAGTCCAGCGCCTCTCGCGTGAAGTCGTCCGTCAGCACGGTGTTGAAGAGCTCGGGCGTGCTGTGGGCCAGCACCCGCCCTTCGTCGTCCAGCACCACGAGCTCGGTGAGATCGCGCGCGGCCATCGCCTCGGTCAACTGCGCCACCAGCGTGTCCAGCCCGCCCAGATCGTTCTGCGCCACGTAGACCGCCACCGTCACGCCTATCGCCTGCAGCGTCTTCTCATGACGCGAGCGGAACTCGGCGAGCTCCTCCCGACGCTCCCGCCGCACCTCGACCCACGCCCCTACCGCCAGCGCAATCGCGACCAGCGCCGCCACCAGCAGCGTCAGCTGTCCACGAATGCCCATCACCCCAACCGTCTCACGTCGGCGCACGCGTGACAGGTTTTTCGCGCTCCTGTGGCCCGTGTGTGACGGCGCCCTACTCTGCTCCGGCGACCCGCGGGGCCTTCGCCTGCATCTGCGCCACGGTGACGGACTGGTTCCGCCCGTGCCGCTTGGCGAAGTACAGGCACTGATCGGCGAGCTCGATGAGCCCCTGCTTCTCCTGACTGGACTCGGGGCAGGTGGCGACACCCAACGACAGCGTCACCTTGAGCGGCCCCTGCTCGGTCTGGAAGAGCTCCTGCATCACCCGCTCGCGGATCCGCTCGGCGATCACCAGGGCGCCCTTCGCGTCCGTCTCCGGCATGACGATGGCGAACTCCTCGCCGCCGTAGCGGGCCACTACGTCCGTGTCGCGCGCCGTCTCCTTGAGGATCCGCGCCACGCCCCTCAAGACCTGGTCGCCGGTGGGGTGCCCGTAGGTGTCGTTGACCGACTTGAAGTGATCGACGTCGGTGAGGATCAGCGACAGCTTGCGGCCGTAGCGGCGGGCGGTGGCCAGCGCCTCGTCGAAGCGGCTCTGGAAGGTGCGGTGGTTGGTCAGCCCGGTGAGGCCGTCGGTGGTGGCCATGCGCTCCATCTGCTCGTAGAGCTGCGCGCGCAGCACCGCCTGAGCGGCCTGAATGGCGATCACCTCCAGCATCCGCAGCTCGTCCGAGTCGAAGGCCGCCTTCTTCCGGCTGCCCGCGACCACCGTCCCGAGGATCCGGCTGCCGGCCACCAGGGGGAAGATCTTGAGCGACTGCAGCCCGCGGATCTGCGTGTCGTCGTCGAAGATGATCTGCCGGTCCATCGCGCCCACGTCGCGGCCGGGCAAGGGCGCCCCATAGCGCACCACATTGGCCACCAGCCCGTTGTTGTCGGGGAAGGTGCGGCCCTCCAGCGCGCGGCCGGTCGAGGTGACGCCGCTCATCCGGACGATCCGGTGCGCGCGCTGGTTGTTCTGCTCGCTCACCAGGGTGACGGCGCAGAAGTCCAGCGGGGCCACCTGGCGCGCGCTCTCCAGCACCGCGAGGAAGACCTGCTCGGGGGATCCGGCGCGGTTCAGCTCCTCGATGGCGCGGAAGAACCGGTCCTTCTCGTCGCGCGATCGCCGGATGTACGACATCACCCGCTCCACCTCGATGGCGCGCAGCACCTCGCCGGCGATCACCTGAAGCAGCTTCTCGTCGTCCTCTGAGAACTCGCGCGCCTCCAGGCGATCGGCCACCAGCACCCCGCGCACCAGCCCGCCGCCCTCGAGGATCGGCACCGCGACGATCGCCTTCACCGCCGGCCCGCCCGGCTCGTAGTGCGTCACGCCCTTGAGGCCCGACGCGGAAGCCATGCGCAGGGGCACCCCCCGCTTGAGCAGCGCGCCGAAGATCCCTTCCCCGGCGGAGAAGCGCTCGCGCTGCACCTGCTCCGAGGTGGAGCGGCAGTCGTGCAGCTTGAGCGATCGATCGTCCGACGCCAGCATGAACACTCCGACGGTGTGGGACTTAAGCACCGTCTCAGCCACCTCGAGCACGCTGCCGGTGGCGCCTTCGATCTCCTTCACCGCCGCCACCAGCCACTTCTCGTGATCCTTGATGCCGGGGAAGCTGTCGGCGCCGCTGGAGACCAGCCGGAAGGTGCGGGCGCGCTCCTCGATCTCCCTGATCTTGTTCTTCACCGCGTCCTCTTCGGCGCGGCGGGCGGCGGCGAGGCGAGCCGAGAGCACCGCGTGGTACAGCGCGGAGAACAGGCCGAGGAAGGCGGTGCGCACCAGGAAGACGCCCCAGCGATCCGGCAGGGTGATCAGCGCGTCGAACAGCACCGCGGCGCCCAGCAGCGTCGCCCCCGCAGGCCGCGAGAGGAACGTCACCAGGAAGGCCATCAGCACGTAGACGACGGGGAAGAGCAGCTCTCCGCCCAGGGCCACCGCCACGTACGCCGCGGCCAGCAGCGTGCCCCCGAACTCCAGCTCGTCGCGCAGCAGGATCGCCGCCCCGCTCATCGTCCGCCGGATCCTCCGGACGATCGAGAGGGCGCCGCCTGCCAGGAGCGCCCCCAGGGCCGCGGCCTCACCCCACCCCAGGGCGCCCAGCTCCGCGAAGCGGCCCCGCGCCAGCAGGCCGAAGACGAGCAGCACCGAGAGCCCGGGGACGAGCCGCAGCCCCGACTGCAGCCAGCGGCCGGGAGTGAAGCCCATGGGGCGCAGCACCCTCGCCCGCGGCGGCATCGACGTCGACGGCGTCATCGCTCCTCCACGTCGAAGACCAGCTCGCCGGGCCGCACGTACCCCAGCTCTTCCCGCGCCGCGCGCTCCAGGGCCCGCGAATCGTCGCGCAGCGCCTCCACCTCGCGCCGCAGCCGGGCGTTGTCCTGCGCCAGCTTCGCGTTGCGGGCCTCCAGCGTCTTCACGTCCTTCTCGAGGCGCCAGTACCGGCGAAAGCCCCCTTCGGCCGCGGCGGATCCGACGGCCAGCACCAGCGCGACCACCACCGAAGCCCAGACGACTTGTCGACGACGCGCCATGACCCGAAAAGCAAGGTACCAGTGGGTCGCGGCTCGGCAAGAAATCCGCTACAGCCTGCAACGCCCTCGTCGCGCCGCGAATGGGTAGGCTCCTCCTTCGCACATGTACGCTCCCCGCCACCTCGTCTTCGCCGGTCCCGGGAAGCTCCCGGAGGAGCTGCGCTCGGTGATCGCCCGGCGCACCGGCTCGCCCCAGTCCGATCTGCCCGCGGTCGCGCCCAGGCTGCTGGGGATCTTCGACAACGCCTCGGAGGCGGAGCGGGTGGCGGCGGGACTGCAGCGGCTGAGGATCGGCGCGATGGTGGCGGGGCCCGAGCAGCCTCCCGTCGAGGAAGGCTGGGCCGTGGCTCGCTCGCTCGAGCTCTTCGCCGGCCAGTGGCGCGCGGCGACCGAGGCGGGCGTCGTGACGGCGATCGATCCTGCGCTGTTGACGACCATCACGATCATCGACTGGCGCCCGGCCGAGCGCCCGGTGGATCGCGCGATCCTCTTGCGCTTTCGCGACGGGAGCCGCCCGGTGCTGCTGCGGGCCAGCGCGATCGACGACGTGTCGGCGCAGGCGACGCCGGGCCGGGGCCTGCAGACGCTGGGGCAGCTTCTGGACACCTGCGGCGCCGGCCTGCCGCCCGATGCTCGGGTGCGCCAGCGCAAGCTGACTCCCGAGGAGCTGGACGAGCCCACCCTGGGCATCGATCTGCTGCCCCTGGCGGTGGCGATGGTCGAGCAACTGGACGAGGCGCCGCACGAGCTGTCCCGCCCGCTGAGCGCCTCACGCCGGGCGACGACGGCAGGCGGAGAGGAGGTGGCCCCCTGGGTCCTGGGGCTCGCGGGCGCGCTGGCCTGGTCCCTCTACGCCGCGTCCATCGCCCTGGGGCCCGTCTGCCTCGGGCTGCTGATGGTGGGCGGGGTGACGCGCTCGCTCACGCCGATCATCTGCGGCGTGCTGGCGGGCGCGGTGGGATCCCGCCGCCTCGGCTGGGCCCAGTGGCTGGGCCGGCGGCGCTGGGGCGACGAGTCGCGGGTGCCGCGCTGGCCCCGCCACGCGACCGACGGGGCCTCCGCTCCCGAGTACCGGGATCTGCTGCTGGACGCCTCGCTGCTGGCCCTCACCATCTACGGCGCCTTCGGCGGCTCGATCGTCGAGACGGTGCTGATCTTCCCCCTGGCCGCCGTCTTCGCGATGAGCACCCTGGCGGTGTGGCTGCACCACCGCCTGGCGGACTGA
>JADLDB010000053.1 GCA_020846875.1 Myxococcales bacterium
CGGCTGCCGTGGTCGCACAGGAAGGTGACGATGTTCAGCCCCGCCTGGGGCTGCTGCTTCGCTACCTCGTACGCCGCGCGCACGTTGAGCGCCGCCGAGGTGCCCACCACCAGCGCGTCCACGCGGGCCAGGTGGTACAGCGTGTCGATCATCTGTTGATCTGACAGGCGAATCGCCTCGTCCACGCGCGCGCGCTTGAAGTTCTCGGTGAGCCGCATGATGCCGATGCCTTCGGTGATGGAGCTGCCGGTCGTCTCCACCTTCCCCTCGCGCACCCAGCAGTAGAGGCCCGAGCCGAGCGGGTCGACCAGCACCACGCGCAGCTTCGGGTTCCGCTCCTTCAGGTAGCGCGACACGCCCGAGAGGGTGCCGCCGGTCCCCACCGCGCTCACCAGCACGTCCACCTTGCCCTCGCACTGCTCCCAGATCTCCGCGCCCGTCGTCTCGTAGTGGTAGTCGCCGTTGGACACGTTCTCGAACTGGTTGGCCCACCACCAGCCGTGGGCCTCGGCCAGCTTGCGCGCCTGGTGGAAGAAGTGGTTCTCGTTGGCGAACGGCACCGGCGGCACCTTCTTGACCTCGGCGCCCATCGCCTCCAGGAGCTCGTACTTCTCCTTCGCCTGGTTGTCGGGCATCGACACCACCACCTGGTAGCCGCGCTCACGGCCCAGCAGCGCCAGCCCAATGCCGGTGTTGCCCGCGGTGCCCTCCACGATGGTGGACCCGGGCTGAAGCAGCCCCTTCTTCTCGGCGTCGAGCATCATCCCCTTCGCGGCGCGGTCCTTGATGCTGCCGCCCGGGTTCAGGAACTCGGCCTTGCCGAGGATGGTGTTGCCGGTGCGCTGCGAGAGGGACTGGATGCGCAAGAGCGGCGTGTTGCCGACGCAGTCCCACTGGGTGCCGAGGCGAGGGGCCATGGGCCCCGGGACCTACCGCGTCACGTCGATTCCAGCCACCACGCTCAGAGTGGCCTCGGGGCGGGTCGACTGCCTTCGCCCGGCCGTTGACGGCGTCGCCTGGCGGTGCGCGGCGTGCGGTAGCTCGTCCTGGCTGTGCTCTTGCCGGCAAATCCACGACCAGAGCCGTCGAGAAACGACGCTCCCCGCGCCCCGGCGGAGGGCCGACACGCGGTGTCGTCCGTGGCCCAGTACGAGGCCCGAGTGTGGTGAGATGGCTCGTGGTGAGCGACGTTCCCGCCGGCAAGGAGGAGACCCCGTTCGCGCTCGCCCGCCGCATGCACGTCGAGGGCTTCTCGGCGGAGCAGGTAGAGGCGGCGCTGGTGGCGCGGGGGCTGGACGCGACGGAGGCCCGCGTCGCGGCGCGCGCGGGGCGGGGCGAGGCCGGAGGAGGCCCGGAGCCAGCCGGCGAGTCGGCCCAGGCGGCGCTCCCGCCGGAGGGGCCGCCCGCCCACCCCTGTCCCCGGCACGCCGAGTGGCCGGTGCGGGCCACCTGTGTCCGCTGTGGCCGCTTCTTCTGTGCGCGCTGCCTGCGGGAGGCGGAGCTCTTGCGGGTCCCGGAGTCGGGCCAGTGCCCGGACTGCGAGGCGCGCGCGCCGGTGGCGCAGGGCATCGGCGGGTGGCTGGTGCTCCCGGCGCTGCACGTCCTCCTCGCGCCCTTCATCCAGGGCTATTGGATCCTCCAGGACGTACAGGCCCTGCGCGCGACGGATCCGCGCTTCTACCCGCCCATCGTCATCGAGCTCCTCTTCGGGCTGGGCTACGTGGCGCTGGTCCTCACCGCGGCGGTGGCCTTCTTCCAGAAGAAGCGGCGCACCGTCCGGCTGATGATCGCCTTCTACTCGATGCAGTTCCTCTCGGGCTTCCTCTCGCTGGGCCTCGAGGCGTGGGTGGCGTCGCTGAGCGGGCGGCCGGCCCAGTCCACCGGCGTGGAGTTCCCCCGCACCCTCATCAGCGCCGCCGTGTGGCTGGCCTACTTCCTCAACTCGAAGCGGGTGAAGGCCACCTTCGTGGTGCCGTGAGAGTCAGGGCACCGTGTAGCCCGCCAGCACGTCGGGGCTGGCCATGCCCGCCACGGGGACGGTGAGCGGTTGGTCGACGGCCAGGGAGTCCCCCGAGGACGGCGCCAGCGTCGCACCGAAGGTGCCGTCGCGATCCACCACCGCGGTGAGCCGGTAGTCGCCCGCGTGCACCGAGGGGATGGTGAGCGTCGCGCTGGTGGCGCCCGGCGCGGCGTCAACCCGCAGCGAGCGGCTGGCCACACAGGAGAAGGTGGGCGCGCAGGGGGTGGTGGTCAACAGCACCCACACCACGCCGGCCTGCGTGAGGGGCGTCGTCCAGCGCACGGTGGCCTGCACCGAGGCCATCACCGGCCAGGGCGCCGTCCCGTCGCCCATCGAGGCCTGCGTGGCCGGGAACGGCGTGGGCACGGCGCGCGCCTCACGCCTTCGGGCAGTCCACAGAAGGTGCTGCGTCCCGCGCACCAGCGTGTCGAAGACGAGGTCGTCCGGGCCGGTGAAGCGGAAGGTGGCGTCGATGTAGCCGCAGCCCTGCGTCACCGAGCAGAAGCGGTAGCGGCCGGCGGCCTCGTCCACCTCGACCAGGCGCGTGCGGGAGTCGCGCAGCACCCCCTGGAAGTAGCCCCCGTTGCGGTAGGCCAGCACGTCGGCGCCGCCGTACGTCTCGATGGAGAAGCCGAAGCGCAGGTTGTTGGAGGCGTCCACGTCCGCCTGCGCGAAGAGGAAGCCCGGGCCCACGTTGCGGAAGTCCATGAACATCACCGGGTAGTCGCCCAGCGGCGTCATCCGCGCGGCGCCCACCCACAGCCCCGAGAGCCGCGTCATCAGCGAGAGGCCGGCCACTCCTCCGTCCGAGGTGCCGCCGTCGGAGGTGCCCCCGTCGCTCTCGCCGCCGTCGCTGCCGCCGCTGCCGCCTCCCGCCGCGCCACCGCCCGCGCCTCCGCCGGAGCCGGCGTCCGTGCCGCTGGGAGGAGGACAGCCGGCGAGGAGCGCGACGAGGAGGAGAAGAGAGAGGAGGCGCATGGCCGGGCATAGTTGCCACGACTGCGCGAAGCGATCCAGTCACCCTCGTTGGGAGCCGTCGGAGTCAGCCGGGAGGAGCGCCAGCCTGCGCCCGCTCGGCCGCGAGGAGCGCCGCGCCGACCAGGCCGCTGTCGTCGCCCAGCCGGGCCAGCTCCACCCGCACCGCGCGGCGCGCTGCCACCCCCGCGCGGTGGCCCACCACGTCGCGGATGCGGTCGACCATTCCCGGGCAGTGGCTCAGCACCCCACCACCCAGCACCAGCACCTCGGGGTTCAGCACCGTCACCAGGTTGGCGATGCCCAGGGCCAGGTGCCCCACCGCGAAGTCGTAGAGGCGCCGCGCCACCGGGTCGCCCTTCCCCGCCAGGTGCTCGAGGTCGGAGGGGGTGCCGGTCAGGCCTTCCTCCTTCATCCACTCGGTGAGGCGCGCCCCGCCCACGTACGCCTCGAGGCAGCCCTGGTCGCCGCAGCCACACCGGCGCCCTCCCTCGAGCTCCACCTTGGTGTGGCCAAACTCGGCGGCCACGCCGGTCGCGCCCTCGACGAGCCGGCCGCCGGTGATGATCGCGCTGCCCACGCCGGTGCCCACGAAGACGGTGAGGACGTGCTGCGAGCCCTTCGCCGCGCCCGCGGAGCGCTCGCCCCACGCCGCCGCCGAGAGATCATTGAAGAGCAGCACGCGCCGCCCCGCCGCGCCAGCGAGCGCCGTGCCGAAGTCGACGCCGCGCCAGCCGAGGTTGGGCGCGTTCACCACCACCGGGCCATTCAGCATGCCGGCGAGGCCCACCCCGACGGGACAGTCGCCGGTGTCCCGCCCGGCCATGACCTTCGCCAGCAGGCGGGCCACCTCGGCGACGACCTTCTCGGGTTGGCGCTCCGTCCAGGACTCCTTCGCCGAGACCAGCACCCGCCCGGTGGCGCGCTCCACCACCGCCGCGCGCGCGTTGGTCCCGCCGATGTCCACGCCGAGGGTCAGCTTCATGGGTTGCGGGCGCCGGGCGTGGGCGTGCCGACGAAGACGAAGTCGGTCGCGTTGACGTTGGTGTCGCTGCCGTTGGGGACGCGGGCGATGGAGCCGCCGTCGGTGGCGCTGTCGGCCAGCATGGCGGTGCTGGCGGCGCCTTCCTGGAGCGGGATGGATATGGTCCCCGCGTCCCAGGTGGTGGCGCCTTCCCAGGACAGCGAGTCCAGCACCGTCGTCGCGCCGGAGACGACCGCGACGCCGTCGGGCGCGCCGTTTTGAATGTTGTCCGACGCCATCGAGAAGGTGAGGGAGCGCACCGCCGGCGGCAGCGCGGACACCACCGGCGTGGTGCCCATCACCACGTACTCGCCCGGCGCCAGGGAGGTGAGGGAGGCGAGGCTGGTGGTGAGGTACGAGCTCGAGTTGGCGCCGTTCACCAGCACCACCGAGACGTTGCTCAGGCTGAAGGACGTGGTGCCCGGATTGTAGAGCTCGAGGAACTCGGCCGTGTCGGTGCCGGGGTTGTCGTAGTCGACCTCGTTGATCACCACGCGCCCCGGACCAGAGAGGCCTCCTCCACCACCGACTCCACCGCCGGTAGCTCCGCCGGTGCCTCCGCCGGTGCCGCCAGTGCCGCCCCCAGTGCCGCCGCCGAGTCCGCCACCGGTGCCGCCGCCGAGTCCGCCACCGGTGCCGCCGCCAGTGCCGCCGCCGAGTCCGCCTCCGGTGCCGCCGCCAGTGCCGCCGCCGAGTCCGCCTCCGGTGCCGCCACCGGTGCCGCCGCCAGTGCCGCCGCCGAGTCCGCCTCCGGTGCCGCCACCGGTGCCGCCGCCAGTGCCTCCGCCAGTGCCCCCGCCAGTGCCTCCGCCACTTCCGCCGCCGACGCCGCCTCCGTCTCCTCCGCCGACTCCCGTCCCCAGGCACCGCCCAGCGACGCATTCGTCGCCGGGCGCGCAGGCTACGCACTCCACGCCGCTGCGCCCACACGCGTTGACGGTGGGGCTCAACACGCAGCTTCCATCGGACGCGCAGCACCCGCTGCAGTTGCTGGGAAGGCACTTCGGGCTGGTGCCGCCACAACTGGCGGCGGCGACTCCGAGGACGAGCCCCATGAAAAACGCACGCGACATGCAGGGCGTCCAGCTTAAGCCACAGTCCAGTCCCCGGGCAGCGGCGGATTCCCGGGGCCTCTTCTCCAGCGGGCTGGGGGCGTGTACAGGGGCGGGCCATGCGCCGCCCGCTGCTCGTCCTCCTCGCCCTGTTGTCCGCCTGTGACTCGACGCCCCCCACCACGAGTGACGGGGGCTCCGACGCGGGCGCGCACGACGCGGGCGGCGGCGATGGGGGTGCCACCCAGGACGGCGGCCCGGACGATGGGGGCACGCTGCCGGACGCCGGTGCGCAGGACGCGGGCGCGGGCGACGCGGGCCCGGGGGACGCCGGCCTTCCGGACGGGGGCGACGCGCTCATCGCGGCTCGGCCGTACGACGTCACCGTCCCCCCGCAGTACGACGGCGGCGCCGCGCTGCCGATGGTGGTGCTGCTGCACGGCTACAGCGCCGACGCGGCGTCGCAGGACCTGTACTTCGGCCTGTCCGCCCTCGCCCGCCAGCGCGGCTTCTTCGTGGTGCTCCCCAACGGGACCCGGAACGCGTCGCTCTTGCGCTTCTGGAACGCCACCGACGCCTGCTGCGCCTTCGGGGAGCCCGTGGACGACGTGGCCTACCTCACCGCGGTGATGGACGACATGCAGCGGCGCTTCCGCGTCGACCCCAAGCGCGTGTACTTCACCGGCCACTCCAACGGCGGCTTCATGAGCCACCGCATGGCCTGCGAGCGCGCGGATCGCATCGCGGCCATCGTGTCGCTGGCCGGCGCGGTGTGGAAGGACGAGGCGAAGTGCACGCCCAGCCAGCCTGTCAACGTGCTGCAGGTCCACGGCACGCTGGACGCGCTCGTCCTCTACGGCGGGGGCTTCAACGCCACCATCGAGTACCCGGGCGCGGTGGAGACGGTGGCCACCTGGGCGGCCAGGAATGGCTGCTCGGCCACCACCCTGGCGCTCCAGCCGGACCTGGACCTGGTGGTGGACCTGCTGGGCGCCGAGACGACGCGCACCGCGCACGACGCCTGCCCGGCGGGTGGGGCGGCCGAGCTGTGGCGGCTGGCCGGCGGGAGCCACCTGCCCACCTTCAACTCCTCGTGGGCGGGCGCCCTGTACGACTGGCTCCTGGCGCACCCGAAGCCCTGAGGCTCAGGGCCGCAGCTTCAGCTCCGCGACGTAGCGGTCGAGGAAGCCGTCGAGGCTCGCGCGCTGCGCCGCGTCCTTGAGCTGCCCCGCCTCATCGAAGGCCTCGGCCGCGCGGGAGAGGGTGAAGGCGCCAGCGACGCTGGTCATCCCCAGGCCGGAGAGGACGTGGCGCAGCATGACTTGCCCCTGCAGGGTGCCGCCCGGGCCCGACGTGGCGCCGAGCTGCCCCGCCAGCTTTCCGCGGAACGGGCTGTCCTTCGGCGGGCGCGAGACGTAGTCGAGCAGGTTCTTCAGCGCCCCGGGGATGCTGTAGTTGTACTCGGGCGAGACGATGACGAGGCCCTTCGCCGCGCGGATCCGCTCCTTGACGTCGAGGACCGCGGGCCACGGGTGGGCGTCGGAGGTGTCCGGGTCGTAGACGGGCACGTTGGCGGCGCGGAAGTCCCACACGTCGACGGTGACGCCGCGCGCGCGCAGGCCGTCCACCGCCAGCGCGAGCAACTTCGTGTTCCACGAGCCGGTGCGCAGGCTGCCGGAGAATGCGAGGACCTTCATGGGGCCCCTTGACTAGCAACCAGCGGGGCCCGCCGCACGCCTCGCTCGTGCATTCGGAGGCGCTTTCCGGCCACAATCCCCGCTTCGATGTCCGCCGTCGAGAGCCTCGGCCGGGGTGCCCACGTCGCCGCCTGGTTCAACGGACGCGCCAGGCACGTCACGCCCGAGCGTGTGCGGAAGCTGCAGCGCGCGCTGCCCGAGGCGCACGTCTTCTCCTCCTCCAGCCTCGACGAGGCGCGGGGGTACGCGGCCCAGTTGGTGAAGCACCTCCCCGGCTGCGTGTGGCGCGACCTGAGCGACACGTGGTGAAGGACGCCGCCGTCGAGCGCGCGCTGGAAGAGCAGCGCACCATCTTTGACCGTTAGAGGTAGCGCGACAGCTTCTTCGCCTTGAGCGCCTCCACCACCTTGCGCACGTCCTGCGACTTCTCTTTGGGCAGCACCAGCACCGCGTCGCCGGCGTCCACCACCACCACGTCCTTCATCCCCACCACCGCCACCGGCCGCTCGCCGCCCCACACCACGCAGCCCTCGCAGTCGAGGAGCAGCGGCAGCTTCCCTTCCGCCACGTTGCCGGACGCGTCGGCGGGCCGCACCTCGGGCAGCGCGTTGAAGCTGCCCACGTCGCTCCACCCGCAGTCGGACGGCACCACGGCGATGTTGTCGGCCTTCTCCGCCACCCCGTAGTCGATGGAGATGGACGGCAGCTTCGGGAATTCCCGCGCCACCACCGCCTGCTCGCGCTTCGTCCCCAGCGCCGCCCGGATGACGTCGAGGCGCGCCGACACTTCCGGCAGGTGCTGCGCGAAGGCCTTCAGCATCACGTCCGCCCGGAAGACGAAGAGGCCGGCGTTCCACAGGTACTCGCCCGACACCAGGTACGTCTGCGCGGTGGGGAGATCCGGCTTCTCTACGAAGGCCGCCACCTGCCGCGCCGTGCTGGACAGAGGCGCCCCGAGGCGAATGTAGCCGTACCCCGTCTCGGGCCGGGTGGGCCGAATCCCCAGGGTGACGATGCGGCCGCCGCGCGCCGCCTCCACCGCGTGCGCCACCGACGCCTCGAAGGCCCTCACGTTGGCCACGTGCTGGTCCGACGGCAGCACCACCACCACCCCTTCCGGCGACACGCGCGCCACGTGCGCGGTGGCCAGGGCGATCGCCGGCGCGGTGTTCCGGGCGATGGGCTCGACCAGCACGTTGCGCCTGGGCAGCCTGGGCAGCGCCTGCTGCACCGCCTTCGCGTGCGCCGCCCCGCACACCACGAAGGTGGACTTCACCGGGGCGACGCCCGCCACGCGCGCCAGCGTCTCGGTGAGGAGCGGCCGCTTCGTGGCCAGCGCGAGGAACTGCTTGGGCTTCGCGGCGCGGGACAGGGGCCAGAAGCGGGTGCCGCTGCCGCCGGCCATGATGACGGGGAAGACTCCAGAAGAGGCCATATGGGCGCCGCTGTAGAGCACAGCCCTGGCGCCCGCGCCTCAACGTTGACGGCTACCGGGAGAGCGCCGGCCGCAAGAGGTAGAAGGCCTCTTCACCGGTGAAGCTGCCCAACGACTCGGCGCGGATGTGCGCCTTGTCGCTGCCGGCCTGCGCGCAGTCCACTGTGCCGTCGGTGGCCATGTTGTTGCCCACCACGATGCGGGTGTGCCCGCCGTCCGACGTGTCGGTGCCCGGGTGGTTGACGATGATGACGTCACCGGGCCGGGCGATGGCCATCAGCGCCTCAATCTTCGCCTTCGCCTCCTCCGGCGTGCCGCGGCCCGTCCACACCTCGCCCAGCTTGATGAGGGGCGCGTTGGGCCCGCGCGAGAAGTTGGGGATCTCGATGGCGATGGGGTAGTTGCCGCCGCCGTAGTGAGGCGTCTGCGCGCCGCCGGCGTACAGCGAGTCCATGCCGAAGAGGTTGCACTTCCACCGCCCCGTCGCGCCGATGTTCGTCTCGTTGGGCACCCGGTTGCCGGGCACCGCCGGGTTGGGGCTGCGCCAGGTGCCGGGCACCCCGTAGCTCTCGGCGCGCGCGCTGATGAGGTCCCTCGCGGCCTGCGCGATGCGATCGCCGTTGGGCACCGGCAGCGCCGGCCCCAGGATGCCCCCGATGTCGGGCGGGGCATTCTTCATCAGCAGCGCCTCCAGCTTCAGCGCCGTCAGTTGGTCGATGGCCCCCGTCACCGGCAGCGCGTTGTCCGCCTGGAAGGCCTTCACCGCCGCCGCCGTCTCGTTGCCGAAGCCACCGTCCGCGCCCGCGCCCAGCAGCCCCCAGCCGGGCTTCTCCATGCGGTTGGCCAGCGCGTTGAGCGCGCGCTGGAAGACGAGCGTCGCCTCCTTCGGCGCGCCTCGCCCCTGCTCGAGGGTGCGCGTGCCGCACAGCACCTCGGCGGCGGCCCGGCTGTCACCGATGGAGCGCACCGGCGGCGCGTTGGCCACGTGCGTCTGCGGCGGGGCGATGGCCAAGAGCTCCTGCCCCGCGCCCGCCTGGAAGAGGTCGCCGTAGCGCTGCGCCAACTGCTGCAGCTCGGCGCCCTTCACCTCGCCGCGCGACACGGCCTCCTTCAACTGGCTCACTTCTTCTTTGGTGAGGCGCGCGTCGGACAGCGCACGCCGGACGGTGGCGGACAGGCTCACGGGCATGTCGGACAAGGTACCACCACCCGCGGCGCGCAGCGAGACACCCCGCCCCACATGGCACGACACTTTTTCTCTCGACGGACGAGAATGGAGGCATGACTGCCATCCGCCCCACGCGCACCACGTACAAGGCCTTCACCGGCCGCCTCTCGGAGACCAACGGGCTGCACTTCGGCCACAAGGGCACGAAGGTGAAGGAAATGCAGAAGATGCTGAAGGCCGCCGGGTTCGACCCAGGCCCCCTCGACGGGCTGTTCGGCCCGCGCACCGAGGCGGCGGTGAAGCGGTACCAGAAGGCGTACGGGGCCCAGGCGGACGGCTCGCTGGAGCTCGGCAGCTTCAACCAGCTCAAGGGCTTCTTCCAGAAGATCACCGGCGAGGGCTTCGACGAGCGCCGCGCGGGGGTGAACCTCACCGGCCAGGCGGAGCTGCCGGTGCAGACGTCGGGCGCCAGCGGCCCGGGCACCGCCGCGGAGATGCTGCGCCTGGCCCTCAAGCAGAACGGCGACCGCTACGTCTTCGGCGCCGAGGTGAAGCTGAACGACAAGGACCCCAACACCTTCGACTGCTCCGAGTTGGTCCAGTGGGCCGTCCACCAGGCGGGCGGCTCCATCCCCGACGGCTCGCAGAACCAGCGCCGCGCCACGCAGCGCATCAGCGTGGCCGAAGCGGCCCGCACCCCCGGTGCGCTCCTCTTCAACGGGCACCACGTGGCCATCAGCGTGGGCGACGGGGTGCACACCATCGAGGCCATGGGCAGCAAGTACGGCGTACGCATCGGCACCATCGGCAACCGCTTCGAGGACGGCGGGCTGGTGCGGGGCCTCAAGTACTGACGCGCCCCGCGGCAGGCCTCAGCCATCCCCCGGCTCCCGGCAGTACGCCAGGTACGCCTCCGCGCGCGCCTCCAGCCGGGCCGCCAGCGCGGCGTGCGCGGCGCCGAGCGCGGCGTGGATTTCCAGCGCCTCGGCCCGGTATTTCCTGCGCTTCTCCAGGCTCCAGTAGTGCGGCGGCGCCTCCAGGTTGGTGATGCGATCCGCCAGCTTCACCAGCCACACCTCACGCGGCTCCCTGCGGATGCGCGCCAGGCTGTCCGCCAGCTGCTTGTCCTTTGGCAGCGTCGCGTCCTTGGTCAGCGCCTGCACGCCGGCCGCCACGGCCGCGCCGAACTCCAGTTCCACCTGCGCGCGGGTGACGCCGGCGTCCTCCAGCGAGTCGTGCAGCACCGCGCAGGCCAGCGCCAGGTTGGCGTCCAGCGACGGCTCCTCCACGCAGGCGCGCAGGGCCTCCAGCGCCACCTTGGTGACGTGGGTGACGTAGGGGAAGCCGCTGCCGGGCACCTTCTGCTCCCCGTGCGCCTTCGCCGCAAAGTCCAGCGCCCGGGCGAAGAGGTCCGCGCTCCACATGCCTCACCCGCCCTTCACGCGCCGGCCCAGCGCGTCGTAGGTGGCGTACTTGTAGGCCTCGGACAACGTGGGGTAGTTGAAGCAGGCGTCGATGAAGAGGTCGGCCTTCGCGCCGGCCAGCATCGCCGTCATCCCCACGTGGACCAACTCGGTGGCCCCTTCCGCCAGGCAGTGCACGCCCAGCAGCCTGAGGTCTTCCCGGTGGAAGAGCAGCTTCAGCTTCCCCGTCTCGCCGATCATCGCCCCGCGCGCGTTCTGCCCCAGGTGGGCCACGCCCTTCACGAAGGGCACCCGGGCCTTCGCCAGCGACTCTTCCGTCTCGCCCACCATCGACACCTCGGGGATGGTGAAGAGGCCGTAGGGGAAGATGGAGGCCAGCGCCGTCTTGTACTTCAAGTCGAAGAAGTGGACGACGGCCACCCGGGCCTGCTCCATCGAGGTGGAGGCCAGCGCGGGAAAGCCAATCACGTCGCCCACCGCGGCGATGTGCGGCACCTTCGTCTTGAACTGCGCGTCCACCTCCAACTGCCCGCGCTTGCCCGCGGTGAGCCCCGCCGCCGCCAGGTTCAGCTTCGCGGTGTTGGCTTCCCGGCCCGCGCACACCAGCACCAGGTCCGCTTCCAGCTTCGCGCCGTCGTCCAGCGTCACCGCCACCCCCACCTCGGGCGCCTCGCAGCGCGCCACCTGCGCCGGCATGCGCAGGGTGATGCCCAGGGCCCGCATCCGCTCGGTGAGCCAGCCCACCACCTCGCCGTCGAGGAAGCCGAGGATGGACGGCCGGGACTCCACGATGGTCACCTTCGTGCCCAGGGCGGCGAAGAGGCAGGCGTACTCGCAGCCGATGACGCCCCCGCCGATGACCAGCATCGTCCTGGGGATGGTGTGGACGCGGACGATTTCGTCCGAGTCGTAGACGTGCGGGTGCTCGAAGGGGAAGGCGGCCGGGCGGTGGGGGGTGCTGCCGGTGGCGATGAGGATGTGCCGGCCGGTGAGGCGCGTCTGGCCGGTAGGTGCCTCCACCGCGATGGTGTGGGAGTCGACGAAGCGGCCGGCTCCGTGAAAGCGGCGCACCCCGTGCCGCTCCAGGTTGTCGGCGATGCGCGTCCGCTCCGTGGCCACCACCGCCTCCAGGCGGTGCAGCAGATCGCCCACCTTCGCCTCGCGGGCCAGGCCCATCTCCACCCCGTGCAGCCCGCGCTGGCGGAAGCCCGACAGGTAGAGGGCGGACTCGCGCAGCGTCTTGGAAGGCAGCGTGCCGGTGTTCACCATCGCGCCGCCCAGCGCCTCGGCGCGCTCCACCACCGCCACCTTCTTGCCGAAGAAGGCCGCCTGCACCGCGCCCTTCTCGCCGGCGGCCCCCCCGCCGACCACCACCAGGTCGAAGTCGTTCATCGCGCACCCCATGGTAGCGGACAAAGCGCCCTTGAGAGCGCGGTTCGCTGCCGCTTCAGGCCGGCCGGGGTGCCCGCTCCTTCGCCGCGCGCCGCCGCTCCAGTTGCAGCGCCGGGAGGAAGCGCCGCCACAGCTCCCGCTCCCGCGCGTGGCCGCCTTCCTCGAACCACTGCAGGGCAAGGGTGGGCTCGCGCGCGGCCAGCACGTCGCGCACCGCGGCCAGGAAGCGGGACGACACGGGGCTCTCCTCGGCGAAGCGCTCGGCCCGCGGCAGCGCCGCCAGCGCGCTGGCCTCGTTGCCCGCCATCAGCCACGACAGCACCAGGCACCCGGCCACCTCCGCCGGCGCCAGCTCTTCCGACCACCCGGCCTTGCGGTCCTCCAGCAGGTCCAGGCAGGCCATGAAGTCCGCGCGCGCCAGAGACAACTGCAGCGTGTCGCGCTTCTCGCAGTGCCGCCCCAGCTTGAGCAGCCCCGCGAGGTGCCTGGTCCACGCCACCAGGCCCGGCCAGCCGTTCTCCTCCGCGGCCCTGCGGGCCACCGCCACCTTCTCCTCGGCCAGCGCCACCTCGTGCTGCTGGACCAGCACCTGGGCCATGGCCGCCGGCGCGTAGGCGCGCGCCGCGAGGTTGCCGATGCGTTCGGACAGCGCCAGGTAGCGGTCCTGGCAGGCCAGCGACGCGCCGTACTCCCCCAGTTGGCACAGCGTCAGCCCCAGGTTGTGCAGGGCGATCGCCTCGCGCCGGCGGAAGCCCACCCGCCGCGCCAGGTCCAACGAGCGCTCGAAGCCCGCCCTCGCCTTCGACAGCTCGCCCTCCCGCAGGTACAACAGGGCCCGCGCGTTCCAGGCCACGCACTCCTCGCGCTGAGAGCCGCGCTGCCGCGACACCAGGATGAGCTCGTCGGCCAGCACCTCGGCGCGGGCCCTGTCTCCCCCGCGGGAGTGGGCGATCTGCTCGGCGCGCAGGAAGCCGAGCGCATGAAAGGACGTAGCGAGCGCGTCGGAAGGCACCGCGCGCCGCACCCGCTCGCACACCGCGCGCGCCGCGGGCCCGTCCGCCAGCATCTCTGCCTGGACCCAGGACCAGGTGCGCGCCCACCGCAGCCAGAGCGCGTCGACGCCGGCGCCGGTGCCCAGCCGGGCGAGCCGGCTCTCCACCCACTGGAAGGCCTGCACCGTCTCGGAGGCCCGGCCCAACTGGGACAGGGCCTCGGCGCGGGCCAGCTCCACGCCGGCGGTGGCCTCGTCCAGCGTCAGGCGATCCCACCGCTCCAGCTCGTCGTCGACGCCCTCGAAGAGCAGCGCGTGCCAGCCGGGCGGAGGCGTGGCGGCGCCCTGGGGCACGGCGCGCAGCGCGGCGGCCGCGTCCGCGACGGCCTGGGGCACCTCGCCCCTGAAGACGCGCTCCTCCACCGCGCGCCGGGCCAGCACCAGCCGCCGCACCCCCCGGGCGCCGGCCATGGCCCGAGGCAGGGCGTCGGGGACGCGGTCGAAGCGGTGCCACAGCTCGAAGCCCAGGCTGGCGCGATCGCCGTCGCCCATCACCTCCGCCCCGCGGATGAGCAGCGGCAACGCCAGGGCGAGGTGCTCGTGCCGCACGCCCTCGCGCTTGAGCTCCTGCTCGGCCCACCTGCCGAGCGTGCCCAGCCACCCGCGGGCGAGGCTGGCGCTGGCCGCGCGCCGCTCCTCCACCAGCCACGGGAAGCGGACGAAGAGCTCGCGGGTGCCCGGGAAGCGCCGCGTCGCCCCTCGGCCGCACAGCCACTTGTGCTGCAGCGCCTCCGCCGCGTGGGCGAAGGAGCCGCCCAGCGTGGCGTCGAGCGCGCTCTCGGGCAACCGCCCGCCGGCCACGCACAGCACGTCCAGCGCGGCGCGCTCCGCGTCGTCCAGGCCGGCCACCACCGCCCGCACCGCCGACTCGAGCGTCGAGGCCACCGGCGGCGCGGCCGAGGCCTTGAGCAGCGCGGCGGTCAAAGGCACCCCCCGCGCCGCGGCCACGACGCCCTGGGTGAAGTCCCGCGCCAGGCCGTCCAGCGCGGGCAAGGGCAGCGCCACCCGGCTGCAGCGGTCCGCGGCGATGAGCGCCTTCAGCTTCACCTCGAGGCCGGCCAGCTCCTCCTCGGCGCAGCCCAGCACCACCAGCCCGGGCACGCCCCAGGACTGGCCCAGCAGCTCCAGCACCTGCACGGTGCGCGCGTCGACGAAGGACGCGTCGTCCAGGCACCACACCCAGGCGCCGTCCCCGGCGGTGAGGAAGCGGGCCAGCTCGGCGACCGCGCCTTCCCAGCGCGCGGCCGGGTCGAGGCGGGCCGTCTCGAAGAAGGGCTCCTCGGCGCCCAGGACGAAGGCGAGGAACTCGCGCGACAGGGGATCCACGTCCGCCGCCCGGGCCGCCAGCGCCTGGCTCACCTCGCCGGGCGGGGCATCGGCGGCCAGCTCCAGGCGCCGGCGCAGCAGCGCGTCGAGGCAGCCGCCCTCCACCATCCCGCAGCGCTGCGCGTCCGCCAGGTCGACCCGCTCCCCGCGCCCCTGGAGTTCCTCGGCGAAGGCCGCGAGCGTCCAACTGCGCCCCAGGCCGCGCGGCGAGTGCAGCACCGTCACGCGCACGCACCGCTCGCTGACGGCGCGCTCGTACTGTTCGATGAGCGCTGCGTGTCGCAAGGCACCCCCCAGGACCTTCGTCAGTTGACCACAGCCGCGGCGCTAACGCCCCACCGCCAGCGCGTGCTCCAGGAGCTGGTTCAGCATGCGCCAGGTGGCGCCCCACACCACATGGCGGCCGTCGTCCCACACGAAGACGTCGCGCTCGGCCTCGTAGAGGCGGCGCCTCTCGCGGCGCAGGCGCCAGAGGGGCGCTTCCAGCACCGCCTCAATCTCCACCGGGTTGGGAGTCAGCGGCGCGTCGGCGGGCACCACCCCCACGAAGGGCGTCACCCAGTAGGCGGTGATGGTGGGCATGGCGCCCAGCATGCCCAGCACGTCAACGCAGTCGCCGGGGAGGCCCAGCTCTTCGTGCGTCTCTCGCAGCGCGGTGTGCAGGGGCGTCAAGTCGGTGGAGTCGCGCGCGCCGCCGGGGAAGGAAATCTGCCCCGGGTGCTTGCGCAGCGTCATCGGGCGCTGGGTGAGGTACGTCCACGGCTCGCCCGCCCGCCAGAAGAGCGGCGCCAGCACCGCGGCCTCGCGCAGAGACAGGCCGGGGGCCTCCAGCGTCTTCGAGGGGACGGTGCGCAGGCGCGTGCGCAGGCGCTCGAAGAAGGCGCGCCCGGCGGCGGCGCCGTCCGTCACGGCTGCAGCACCCCGGCGGACAACAGGCCCAGCAGGAAGGCGCCCAGCGCCAGCCGGTAGACGATGAAGACCAGGGTGGAGCGGGTGCGGAGGAAGCGCAAGAGCCCGTGAATGGCCAGCAGCCCCGCGCCGAAGGACACCGCCGTGCCCACCACCAGCACCAGCGTGGAGGGGCGCTGGGCGGCCTCGAGCAGGTGCTTGAGCTCGAACAGCCCGGCGAGGGTGGTGGCGGGGATGGAGAGGAGAAAGGAGTAGCGCGCCGCGTCCTCGCGGGTGAAGCCCAAGGACAGGCCGCCGGTGATGGTGGTGCCCGAGCGCGAGCTTCCGGGGATGAGCGCCAGCGCCTGCCACAGGCCGATGACGACGCCGTCGCGCAACGTCATGTCCTCGAGCGTGCGCACGTGCTTCGCGACGCGCTCCACGATGAACAGCACCACCGCGAGGAGGATGAGCGAGGCGGAGATGACGTACAGCGAGCGCAGCGTCGTCTCGATGGCCTTCTTGAACAGCAGGCCGGCCACGCCGATGGGAAGGGTGCCCACCCCGACGAACCAGGCGAGGCGGGACTCCAGGGTGTCCCAGGGCTTCCTGTCGACGAGCCCCTTCCAGAAGCCGCGGGCGAGGCGCCCCAGGTCGCCGGCGAAATAGACCAGCACCGCGCCCACCGTGCCCAATTGGATGACGGCGGAGTAGGCCGCGCCCGGGTCGCCCCAGCCCAGCAGCGCGGGGACGATCTTGAGGTGCGCGGTGGAGGAGATGGGCAAGAACTCGGTGAGGCCCTGCACCACGCCCAGCACGATGGCCTGCCAGAGCGTCATGACCCGTGCCAGGTCATCTGCCACACGTCGCCGCCCAGCTCGGCCTTCTTCAGCTCCCAGGCCGCCAGCACGTCGGCGGTGTGGGCCAGGTACTCGGGGCTGGCGTCGAAGCGGTGCTGCCGGGCGTAGGCGGCGATGAACTCGCGCAGCACCGGCGAGAGGAAGTGGGTGGCCAGGGCCACCTCGCTGCCGTCGAGGTACTCGGTGAAACGCAGCGCGAAGCCGGAGTGCCCGTCGCCCTTCGTCTCCACCCGCACCACCTCGCCCTTCACCGTCACCTCGCGGCCCTTCGGCGGGAGCGCCAGGTGCACCAGCAGCTTCGTCCCCAGCTTGAGGAAGAAGCTGGACTGGAGGAACAGCCCGCCCACCGACAGGTTGACGGTGGGCAGGGCGGCCTCGAAGACGCGTGAAGGCTCGTCCGCCAGCGAGAGGCGGGCCTTCACGGCGATGTCCGCGCGCGGGTAGCGGCGCCGTGAGTCGGCCAGCGGCGGCGTGCCCGGGCGGGCCAGGGGAGTGCGGCCCGGCGCGGGGCTGGGGGCGCGGCTGAGCGACGCCAGGGCGGTGCTGCGCAGCAGGGAGGAGGCGGGCGCGCCGCGTGGCACCGGCACCGGCGGAGAGAGGGTGGGCGGGCGCGCGCGGCCCCCGCGCGAAGGGGACGAGCGCGGCGAGGCAGCGCCGCTACGGCCGCCGGACGGGGACGACTCACGGCGCGCCGCGCTGCCGGCCGGGCTGCTCGCGGAGCCGGGCGACGCACCCTTCACCGGGCCGGCGCTCCTGCGGCTCGCGGAGCCGGAGGACACGCCGCTCACCGGGCCGACGCGCCTGCCGCTCGTGGAGCCGGACGACGTGGCCCTCACCGGGGCAGCGCTCCTGCCGCTCGCGGAGCCGGACGACGTGGCCTTCACCGGGCCGGCGCTCCTGCCGAGCGCAGAGCCGGCGCTCCGAGTCGAAGGCGCTGCGGGCGGCGCCCCGGCGCTCTGGCCACCTGCAGGCTCCCGCGAAGACGTGGTCCCGGCCGCGGACTTCTCGCGCAGGGCCGAGCGGAGCCGGTCGCCTGGGCCCGCCGAGGCAGGCAGGGCCCGCTTGCGGGTGTCGAGGGAAGCCGCCAGCGCCGTCAGCGAGCCGCTTCGCGGTCCTCCTCCGCGCCGGGACTTCGTCATCGGGCCGCCCTTCAGGCCGCCTTCACCTTGGCGCTGACCGCGTCGCGCAGGGCGTCCTTCTTGTCCGTGCGCTCCCAGCTGAACTCGGCGCGGCCGAAGTGCCCGTACGCCGCGGTCCGCTGGTAGATGGGCCTCAGCAGATCGAGGTGCTCGATGATCTGCCGCGGCTTGAGGCCGAACACCTCGCGCACCGCGCGGGCAATCCGCGCCTCCGACGCGGTGGCGGTGCCGAAGGTCTCCACCATCACGCTGACCGGCTCGGCCACGCCGATGGCGTAGGACACCTGCACCTCGCAGCGCGACGCCAGGCCCGCGGCCACCACGTTCTTGGCGATGTAGCGGCCCATGTACGCGGCCGAGCGGTCCACCTTCGACGGGTCCTTCCCCGAGAAGGCGCCGCCGCCGTGCCGGCCCATGCCGCCGTAGGTGTCGACGATGATCTTCCGGCCGGTGACGCCCGAGTCACCCATCGGCCCGCCCACCACGAAGCGCCCGGTGGGGTTGATGAAGAACTTGGTCTTCTTGTCCAGCAGCTTCGCAGGGAGCGCGGCCTTGATGACCTCCTCCATCACCACGTCGCGGATCTTCTTGTTGTTGACCTCTTCCGCGTGCTGGGTGGACACCACCACCGCGTCGATGCGCACCGGCTTGTCATTCTTGTACTCCACGGTGACCTGCGACTTGCCGTCGGGCCGCAGCCAGTCGTGCTTCTTCCGGCGCACCTCGGCCAGCCTGCGGGTCAACTGGTGCGCGTACTGGATGGGCGCGGGCATCAGCTCGGCGGTCTCGTTGCAGGCGTAGCCGAACATCATCCCCTGGTCGCCGGCGCCCTGCTCCTTGGCGCCCTTCTCGTCCACGCCGCGCGCGATGTCCTGCGACTGGCCCTCGATGGCCACCATCACCCCGCAGGTGTGGCCGTCGAAGCCCATCGCCGAGTCGGTGTACCCGATGCCGGTGATGGTGCTGCGGACGATTCTCGGAATGTCGATCCACCCGTTGGTGGTCACCTCGCCGGCGACGATGGCCAGGCCCGTCTTCACCAGCGTCTCCACGGCGACGCGGGCCCGCGGATCCTTGGCGATCAGCGCGTCCACCACGCCGTCGGAGATCTGATCGCAGATCTTGTCCGGGTGCCCCTCGGTGACCGATTCGGAGGTGAAGAGGTAGTCCTTGATCATGGCCGGTAGCCGTCCCTGCGGTGAGAGTGGATGGAAGTGCCTCGCCCGTGCCCCTTACCGCGCGCGTCCCCCTGGTTCAAGGACGGGCCCCGCCGGGGTGGCCGGGCTGCATCACTCCAATTGCTCGAAGGCAATCGGCCGTCAGGGTGACGACGAGGCGGGAGGCGCGGCGGTGGTGCCCTGGGGTGCTTCCACCACCTTCGCGGCGTCCTTCGCGTCCTTGGCGGCCTTGGCCAGGCGCTCTTCCTTGCGCTTCAAGGCTTCCTTCTCCACCGCCTTGAAGGTCTCGCCGACGCCCTTCTCGTTGCCCATGTTGACGGCGAAGGACGGCACCCAGCCGCCGGGGTCGATGGCGAACTTGTAGACGGCGTGGCTGGTGGAGCCGTCCCCTTTGGGGGTGATGGTCCAGCCGCCGGTGTTGAGGCGCACGCGGGTGATGTTGGAGCGCGCGGGCAGGTAGTCGGGTTCGGCCTTCCACTCGTTGCGGAAGGTGCCGGTGCCGTCGGGCTTCACCGACTCGTGCAGCCACACCTTGACGACGTAGTCGCGCTTGCCCACCACCGGGAGGTCGATGAGCGTGTAGACGTACACGCTGCCGTCGTCCTGCTTCTTGCTGATTTCGCGCGAGTCCTTGAGGTACGGCATGAAGCTGCGGAAGCGCTCGGGGTGCATCAGCGTGTCCTGGAGGTCCGCCACCGGGGCGCTCATGTCCCCCTCGGCCCAGATCTCCTTCACCGAGGTGCCGGGCACCGAGCGATTCTTGATGGTGATGGGCCCTTCCAGGATGGTTTCCCAGTCGCCGTCGGCGGCCAGGCCCGGGAAGGACACCAGCAGCAGCGCCGGCACCCACCGAGGGACCCGGCCACCCACCTGTCGAAACCGATGCGTCACGGGGCGATCAACGCCTGAAAACGGGGGAGCATTCAAGGTGGCGTTCCTCTAGTTGAGCAGGCCTTCTGGTTTCCGGGGCTTCAGGCGGGCCACCAACTGCATCACCTCGTCGGTGACCTCCCGGAGGCGGACCCGCACGTCCGTCTGCGTCAGCACCTCGAAGCGGGCGGCGACGTCGTGCAGCACGGTGCCGGCCACCACGTCGGCCAACAGCCCCCCGTGCAGGCGCCCCGTCACCTGGGCCACCTTGTCGCCCACCTCGTCGGGGACGCGGGCCATCAGCTCCAGCACCGCCTGGCGCAGGGGGAGCTCCTCTTCGGACTCGATGGTCGCGTCCTCCACCAGCTCGGCCTCCACCTCCCGGTAAGGCGCCCGCTGGGGCAGCTCCTTCACCACCCGGGCCCGGCACACGCCCACCAGCACCAGGTTGTAGCGGCCGTCCTCCAGCAGCTCGTGCACGCCGATGACACCGGCGCACAGCATGGACTCGAGCTCGGGGGAGCCCGGCAGCCGCCCTTCCTGCCCGGGCACCACCTGGGCCAGGGCGAAGACGCCGTCGCCGGCCAGCGCGTCCTTCACCAGGTCGCGGTAGCGCTGCTCGAAGATGTGGAGCGGCTGCACCGTGCCGGGCAGCATGACCACCGAGGGCAGGGGGAAGACCTTCAGCTTCCGGATGGTGGACTTCACCCGGTCAAGCGCTTCACCCATGGCACGCCTCGGACGCCATCACCCACGCCTCTTAACGAAAAAGCCCCGGGACGTCTGCGGCCCCGGGGCTCCTTCTGCTCGAAGCGTCTGGCGTCACTCGCGCGAAGCGGTCTCGTCCTTCTTCTTCTCGCCGCCCTCGCCGCTCGCGGCCATGGTGGCGAAGGCGATGTTGCCGTAGCCGGCCGAGGCGCAGCTGAACATGACGCGCTTGATGATGCGGAACTGCACCTCCACGTCCGCCTGGATGTTCACGTCGCCCTTGAAGGCGCCGGAGTCGTTGGCCGCGTTGTGCAGATCCTCGAACTGCTTCTTCATCTCCCGCAGCTTCTCCTCCAACGCGGGAATGTTCAGGTACTCCTCGCGGGTGAGGTCGTCGACGCGGCCGATCATCGTGCCGGAGACGATCACCGCTTCCTTGGACACCATCACCACCGGGGCGAGCTGCAGCTCGTCGGTGTTGGCCGCCTCGGGCAGCGTGATGTCCTTCGACATCGAGAGGATTTCGCCCGTCGCGGAGAAGTTGGCGATGAGGAAGAGCACGAGGATGACGAACATGTCGACCAGCGGGGTCACGTTCAGGTCGGTGAAGACGGACTTCTTCCCCAACATCGCGTGGTGCCCGAAGATCTTCGAGTGCATCAGCCGCTTACCGAACCGCTTGCCTGGCGTGATGATGGCCATGGTCTTGTGAACTCGCTTTCCCTCTTACGAGGAAACCGGTGACACCGATACGGAGGGGAACTGGCCGCCGATGCACGTGTCGATGACCCGCACCAGGTCCTGGTACTTCACGTTGTCCTCGGTGGAGAGGGTGATGGCGTTCTGCTCGGGCTGCTGCGTCTTGAGCTCCTTGAGCTTGTCGACCAGCTTCTGCACGTCCATCTTGCCCTTGGCGTCGTGCACGATGGGGATGGGCTCGAGCTGCGCGCCGCCCACGGACAGCTTGAGCTCCTTCTCGGTGATGAGCAGCGTCACCGGCTGGAGCTGGTTGGGGTCCTGCGGCTGCTCTTCCGAGGCGTTCTGCCCGGACTGAGACACCTGCAGGCGGCCCAGCTGCGTCCACACCGCCGTCATGATCAAGAAGACGATCGTGACCGCCATGAGGTCGATGAAGGGCACCAGGTTGATGGTGGTGTCGAGCGGCTTCTTGCCCTTGCCGCCACCGCCGAGATCCATACCGCCGGCCATCGTCGTGCTCCCTTGGCCGCCCGTCGAAGGCAGGCCCTTGCGTCACCTGACAGTGGCTGGCCGGGTGGGGTTTCAACGCCCCGCCCGACCAACCGGGACCTTTGGAAACCGTCAGTCCTCGGCCTGGGCCGGGACGGACATGTTCTTGAACTTGTCCTTGTTCTGGACGACCAGGTTCAGCACCGACACCGACGTCTCGTTGATGTCGTTGATGAGGGACTGGGTCCGGCCGTTGAGGACGGAGAAGAAGATGAGGAGCGGGATGGCGGCGATGAGGCCGAAGCGGGTGCAGTTCATGGCCTCACCGATGGAGCCGGCGAGGATGGTGGCGCGGTCGGCGGGGGAGGCGTGGGCCACGGCCTTGAAGGAGCCGATGAGGCCGTCCACCGTTCCGAGCAGACCGGCGAGCATGGCCGCGTTGCCGAGCATGGCCAGGTAGCCGGTGCGCGCCTCGAGCTTGGGGTTCTCGCGCAGGCTGGCCTCGTCGAGCGCCGCCTGCACCTCTTCCTCGCCCTTCGGCACGTTCATCAGGCCGGACTTGATGACGTTGGTGAGCGGCGTGGGCTTCTGGCCGGCGACGTAGTTGATCGCCTTGTCCAGGTCGCCCGCGTAGATGTGCTTCTTCAGCCCGCGGAGGAAGCCGTCCTTGTTGATGGCCGCCGAGAAGAACAGCACGATCAGCCGCTCCACGGTGATGGCGATGCCGATCACGAAGAAGAAGGCGATGGGGTACATACCCCAGCCACCCTCGTTCCAGGCCGCCGCGAAGCTGGCGAACGTGCCGCCCTCTCCGCCCTCGGCCGCCTCACTCGCCAGAATGGTCAGAAGTCCAAGCGTCATTGCAGATGTACCTCCAAAGGGTCCCTTGCTGTTCGTTTCCGGATCACAGAAACCCGGAAAAGCCGGCGCACCATAGGCCCTGCCAGAAAAGGGTGTCAAGGCAACCGACCGGCCCAGCCAGACAACGGCAGGCGTCCGTCGATTCTTGAATTTTCCTACAGCGCTGGCCGCGTGGTAGTCGGAGCCCTGATGACGCGGAAGCGGATCGGCGAGCTGTTGGTGGAGCGACGGGCGATCACCCAGGTCCAGTTGGAGGCCGGCCTCGAGGCGCAGCAGCGCACGCGGCAGCGGCTGGGCATCACGCTCATCCAGCAGGGCGTCATCACCGAGGTGATGCTGGCGCAGGTGCTGGGGCAGTCCCTGGGCCTGTCCACGGTGGACCTCACCCAGGTGCAGGTGGACTGGTCGGCGGTGCACATGCTGCGGGCGCGCTTCTGCGAGGCGCACGAGCTGTTCCCCTTCGCCATCGAGGGCAAGGGCACGCCCACCAAGCGGGTGATGGTGGCGCTGTCGGATCCGCTCAACCAGAACGCGCTGGAGGAGATCGAGTTCACCACCGGGCTCAAGGTGGCGCCGTACGTGTCCACCCACTCGCAGATCCGCGCGGCGATCCTGCGCTACTACCACAAGGTGTCGGACGCGGAGGCGAAGGCGCGCGCGCCGGTGGCGGCCACGGGCACGGTGCGGCTCGAGCCTGCCGAGGACGAGCCGCCGATGGTGGTGGGCGAAGAAATCGTGTCCGCGTCGAACCCGCTTCCGGGCGCGGCCGATCCCTCGCTGGAGAAGCTCATCAAGGAGCGGCAGTCGCAGGCCCAGGCGAAGAAGAAGGCCGGCGGGGGCGTGGCGAAGGACCTCGACTTCCTCTTCGGCGGCGCGGGCACCGAGGACGAAGGCGTGGAGAAGCTGGAGCGGAAGTTCTGGGCGCTGATGCGGATCATGGCCCGCAAGGGGCTCATCACCCGCGAGGAGTTCCTCAAGGAAGTCGACGGCGAGGAGTAGCGCTACCCCGGCCGGCGCAGCATGGGCAGGCGCACGGTGAAGGTCGTCCCCTGCCCGGGGGCGCTCGTCACCTTAACCGTCCCGCCGTGGTTCTCGATGATCCCCTGCACGATGGACAGGCCCAGGCCGGTGCCCTTCCCGTCCGGCTTGGTGGTGAAGAACGGCTCGAAGACGCGCGCCTGCACCTCGGGGCTCATGCCCGCGCCCGAGTCCGCCACCGTCACCACCACCCAGTCCTCTTCTCGCGTGGTCCCCACCGCGATCCGCCCGCCCGCGGCCGTGGCGTGGCAGGCGTTGGTGATGAGGTTGACGAAGACCTGCACCAGGTTCTGCTTCACCGCCAGGAAGGGCTCCAGCGGGGTGTAGGCGCGCTGCAGGGTCACCCCGCACTTCACCAGGATGTGCTCGCAGAAGCCCACCGCGCGATCGAGCAGCGCGCTGAGCTCCACGTCTTCCGGCTTGTCCTGCGCGGGCCGCGCGTAGCTGACCAGGTCGCGGGTGAAGCGGAGGACCCGCTCGGAGTTGTCGACGATGCGCTTGTACTTGTCCACGTCGGACGGGTCCGCGGTGGGCGACATGAGGCTGCGCTTCAACAGCGCGTCCGCGTAGGTGGCCACCGCCGTCATCGGGTTGTTGATTTCGTGCACCACGCTGGCCGCCAGCTGCCCCAGCGACGCCAGCTTCTCGGCCTGGATGATTCTCTTCTCCAACTCGCGCATCCTCGTCAGGTCCTGGCCGATGGCGATCACCCCTTCTACCTCGCCCGACTGGCTGGTGACGGCGCTGGTGGCGAAGGCCACCCGCATCTCCTTCCCGTCGCGGCCGAGCAGCGCCGTCTCGACGCCCGACACCGCCTCGCCCTTGAGCGACGCGTCCAGCACCCGCAGCAGCTTGAGCCGCTCCGACTCGGGCACCAGCTTCGCCACGTCGCTGCCCAGCACCTCGCCCTTCCCGTAGCCGGTGAGGCGCACCAGGGCGCCGTTGAACACCACCACCCGGCCTTCCCGGTTGGCCACCAGGATGAGCGCGTTGGCGTTCTCGAGCAGCTCTTCCAGGTACTTCCGCACGAAGGTCAGCTCGTCGATCAGCTTGGCGTTGCGCACCGCCACCGCCACCTGGTTGGCGAGCTGAATCACAATGCGCTCGTCGGACAGCAGGTCGGCCGACAGCCCCGGCGGGTACTCCAGGTTCACCGCCCCGAAGAACTGGCCCGACGCCACCAGCGGCGCCGAGATGCCCCGCACGCTGCCCTGGAAGAGCAGCGGCAATTCCCCGCTGGTCACCTTCACCCGCTCGGAAGGAAGGCCGCGAGGGTCGAGGTGGGTCTTCTCCACCATCGAGGTGCGCAGGTGGAACACGTCGCGCGCCCCGTCGCGCAGGCGCCCCTCCGCGTACAGGCTGGTGAGCGCGCAGGTGCGCGGGTCGACGATGCGCACGCAGAAGGCCCGGTGGGGGAACAGGCTCTTCACCCCGCGCGCCACGGTGGCCACCAGCTCCTCTTCGCTGGTGGCGCCCGCCACGTGCCGGCCGATGTCGAGCAGCTCCGACTCCACCCGCGCCTGCTCGATGAGCGCCCGGCCCGCCGCCGCCAGGCTGTCCAGCATGGGCGACAGCCGCCGCGCCACCAGCGCCACCGTGTCCCCGCGGCGGCTCACCGTCAGCGTCACCTCCTGCCCCGTCCTCAGGGCGACGTCGACGTCCAGGGTGTGTCCGTCGTCCGGCAGCACCAGGGCCGCGCTGCCGAAGAAGTCCGCCACCGGGCGGCCCGTCACCCCGTGGGCGCCGCACAGCACCTCGAACGGCGGGTTGGCCAGCACCACCGTCAGCCGCACGTCGCACAGCGCGGCCGGCGCGTCGACCATGTCAAAGAAGGCCTGGAAGGCGTCCGCCGCGACGCTGGGGGCGCCGAAGGGCCGCACGGAGGCGTCAGTCTTCATGGCCCGCCGCCTTGTCGAGGTCTACGATCTGCGCGCTGCCCACGTACGCCTTGGTCTCGAAGCGGGTGATCTTTCCGATCTTCTTGACGATCTCTGCCATGCGCTCGGCTTCCCGGTGAATGATGTCCACCGCCCGGAAGCTGGGGTCGGTGTCCTTGATCTTCCGCTTGAGCAGCTCGGCGTAGCCCATCACGCTGGTGAGCGGCTGGTTGAGCTCGTGCGCGGCGGTGCCGGCCAGGGCCACGATGACGGCGTTCTTCTCGCTCTCCAGCAGCCGGGCCTCGGCGTCAGTGAGGCGGCGCTCGAGGTTCAGCCGATCGCGCAGGTCGGTGAAGATGCCCACCGTGGCGGTCTCGCGGGTGCCCTCGTAGATGATGCTGGCCGTCATGTTGACGGGGATCCGCTCACCAGCGCGGCTCAGGATCTCCACCCGGCTGGTGTTGAGCCGCCCCTTGCCGCCGTGGTCGCCGCTGCGCAGCTTCGCCATCAGCTCCTTCGCCACGCCCTCGGGGTAGAGCTGGGTGACGTGCAGCTTGCCCACCACCTCGGCGGCGGTGTACCCGCAGATCACCTCGGCGGCCTTGTTGAAGAGCATGAGGTTGCCCTTCAGGTCCGCGGCGATCACCGCGTCCACCGAGGAGTCGATGAGGCGCTCGAGGAAGTCGGTGGTCTGCTTGAGCTCCTCGGCCATCTCCCGCTGGCGGGTGACGTCGCGCAGGGTGAGCACCGCCACGCCTTCGCCGGTGTCGCCGGCCATGGGCGCCGCAGAGACGGACAGGGTCAGCTTGCGCCCGGCCAGGGTGCGCGCGTGGAGGTCCACGTCGCCCCGCACCTCGCCGCGGGACACGGAGTAGAGGACGTCGATGAGCAGCGCGTCGTCGGTGGGGTTGGTGAGCGCGTTGATGTGCCGGCCCGCCGCCTGCTTGGCCTCCACGTCGAGCAGCTTGAGGCCCGCCGGGTTGAGCGACACGACGCAGGCCCGGCTGTCGAGGATGGCCACCCCGTCGGAGAGGTGATCGAAGTAAGCCTGGTAGCGCTTGAAGGCGGCGGCGCGCTCCTCGGCGGCGATGCGGGCCGACTTCTCCTTCTCCCGCTGGCCGCGCACCCGCTCCAGCCGGGTCAGGTTGCGGAAGGCCACCGCGGTGGCGTGGGCGGCGGTGGTGAGGAACTCCACTTCTCGGGGGTTGAAGGGGCCCACCGTGGAGCGGCGCAGCAGCAGCACCCCTTCCACCTGGCCGCGCACCGCCAGCGGCAGCGCGGCGATGTTGCGAATCCCCTGGGCGGCGACGGTGTCCTTCACGTCCTCCAGCATCGGGTGGCTGGGCGCGTCCTCCAGAATGACGGGCTTGCCGGTGCGCAGCACCTCCCGCACCTCGGGGTAGCGGGCGAGGTCGATGCGCAGGTCCTTCAGCGCGGCGTCGTCGCTGGCGGCGACGATGGTGCCTTCCTGACGCTCGGCGTCCACCACCACCAGGGCCACCCGGTCTATCTGCAGCTCCTGGGCGAGGCGGCGGGTGACGTCGTGGAACAGCTCGTCCACGTCGGCGGCCTCGGCGTAGGCGGCGGTCAGCTCCAGCAGCACCTTGAGGTCGCGCTGGCGCTGCTGCGCTTCCTTCAGGGTGGCCAGGCGCGCGCGCAGGTGGCCCAGGCGCGGCACCAGCTCCGCGTCCAGCTCGGCCGGCGCCACCACCTCCAGCACCACCGGGTCCATCGGGGTGTTGGGGGACGCGACGCCGAAGATGGCGGCCCGGGGCGCGGCGGCGAGCAGCGCGTCACGGCTGGACGGCGCGCCCGGCGCGGCGAGGTCGACGATGGCCACGTCGAGGTCGTGCGTGGGCTTGTCCAGCACCGGCACCCGGGCCGCCCCCAGGAGCGCGGTCAGCCGCGGGCGCAAGGGACCGTCGGAAGGGAGCACGACGACGGGTCTGTGGGTTTGCGCCGACACCTGAGGAGGTTTTACAACGGTGGGGCGCGCGGCGACTACCCTGTCCAGCGGGGGAAGAGCTGAAGCTCGCCACCCGGCCTCAGGGCAGCGGCGTCGGGACTGCGGTGGGCTCGCTGGTGGCCTGCGGGCTGCTGTGCATGGTGTGGGCGAAGCGCTCGCGAAGGGCGCCGTGGCCCAGCCGCGCGACGATGGCGGTGATGCTGGTGCACATGTCCGTCATCGGGCTGTTGCAGTCGCCGCCCACCTGCCTCGGGCTCATCGCCACCCTCACCTTCGGCGCGGCCTCGGAGTTCGCGATGCGGCGCGCGCACCTGGTGCTGGCGCCGCGGCTGGTGGAGGTGCTGCGGCCGCCGCGCACCACCGGCACC